>DATBGS010000120.1:0-51619 GCA_036557885.1 Ktedonobacterales bacterium | reverse complement strand
GCGGAGGGGGTGCGGGTTTCCTAAAGGCATGTGCCAGGTCATGCTTACTCGCTTCTTGCACCCTCATAAACCCTCCAACCAAAGTTAGATGAGTTATGAGGCAACAACTTCTTGCTTGGCAAGATTATTTATGAGTCAATACGGCTGTAATGCCGTCACACCATCGGTGGTTTCCCTCTGGCTTTCAGACAACTCGTCTCTCGGACATCTTGTTGTCTGCTGCCTGGTGGAGGCTCTTCTCAGACAGTCCCCTAGGGGAGGTGATCCTCAACCTACTGGGATCGCTCTTGGCCCCGATAGCAACCTCTGATTTACAGAAAACTCCCCCAAGAGCACCAACGTCGTGCTGGAAGTGGCACCATGAAGAAGGCCATGAAGCATTCCACCTGTCTGCATTGCCACCAGGACTACTATGTCATCAAGAGCAGCTGAAATCAGACTGGCTCACAGCGCTAGCGCTGTCAGTCCTGTCGCCGCTATTTCACGCCTGCCCCCAAGCCCGAAGGCTATGTCGCGTCCGTGAGAACGCAAGCCGCTTCTGCCCCGCCAGCCCAGATTACCGACGCCACCCTAATCAGGGCGATTGAACTAAAGGACCTGTACAGCAGAAAAAACGTTGCCCACGTTGTGATGGCTGTTGCTCGCTACTTGGGTCTGATCATGGGCCCGGCTGTGCGTCAGGACCACAGCTGGGAACCTCGCAAGCTCCAACTGAGACGCTGCCCGCCGCCGAACACTACATGAGTGGCGGCCTCTGCTGCGGTGCTCTGGCCCAAAGCACGAGCGCGTATCCTCTCAGTGGGCAAAGCCAACATCCATACGATAGAAAGCCTTACCACTGCCAATCTGCGCACCTCCCTATACTGATTCCCAGATGGAAACTACATAGCAGCGAGCGCTATTGCCTCAGCTTGAAGCACTGATCGGCAGCGGCGTTTGACCTCTTCCTTGTGCGCTTGCAAGCTCGCAAAGAAGGCGTCTACCCGCTCGCGGACGGCTACCTTCGTCCCCAGACAGGCATTGGCCGTAGCCTCCTTGCGTGCCCAGTCCCAGATGGCCTCGTCCGCGTTGTAATCAGGGCTATAGGTTGGCTGCCGAACGAGATGGATGGCGAGATCCGGCGTGGTCAAATAGGCGCGTAAGGCATCGCCTGCATGCGCTGGACTGTTATCCCAGAAGACGACCAGGGGGACTCTGGAGTTAGCCCGCAATTGTTGGAGAAACGTCACGCTAGCTTCGGTGCTGCTGTAGCCATCCAACGCCAGCGCCTCCACCTCCCCCGTCTCCAAACAAACTGCTGAGTAATAGGTCACTTTCTCGGCCCGGCGAGGACTCGTGGAGTCCACCAGCGCTCTTTGGCCGCGCTGGACCCATTTGCCGCGTAGGTCGCCCTCGGCCCGAAAATGGGCCTCATCTACGAACCAGTGTTTCGCGCTGGTCTGAGTCGCTTCTGCCGTTAGCGTGATGTACTGCTGCACAAACACCGCACGCTTTTTCGCATCGGCTTTGAGCAACCGCTTCTTGGGGCGTTTCCAGGTAAAGTTCAACCGATGCAGCCAGCGCAGGCAACTGCTCCGGCTCAGCTCCAACCCAAACTGGTCGCGCAGGAACTGCTGCACGCCTCGCCAGGTCCAGTTGGCGAGCGGGATACCAGCTTGGGCTGGAGTGCCTTCTACCGCGGCTTTGAGCCTGGCTTGCTGCGCTGGCTGAAGGGCGGGGGGGAGCCACCGCTTTGCTCGAAGACCAGAGCTGAGGGACCGGACTTCGCAAAGGCACTCAACCAGTCGCCAATCGTGTGCGGATCGCGCCCCAGTGCCCGTGCCACTTGGGCGGCTGAACAACCCTGCGAGAGCAACCAGAGCGCATGCCAGCGTTCGCGTTCGCGTGAGGTTGCTGCACGATAGATCTGCTCGCGGGCATCTGCTGGGCTGATCTCCCAGCGAGCAAGCAAGGCTGAAACATCTTCCATGACATCGGCTCCTCCAGGACCCCATCTCATCAAGCCACCAAGGGCGGTGTTTCCATTTTAGCAGGTGGTTTCCACCTGGGCATCAGTATAGGAGTGCTCGTCGGCATCATCCTGATCGTGCTGGGCTTCTGGACGGGGGGCGGTTCTTCGCCCCCAGACCCCCTATTCTGCTCATCTTTGTCGCAATCTGGGCACTCTGCCATGGCTTCTCTGATTTTCTCCAGGGGTTCCATATCAGACAGCAAGGCCAGCCGAGCGACACGAAGGTCGTTAGCTGAACGGGATCACGAGCTGGTGGTGTGCCTTCAGGCGTGCACCTCATCTGACAAGCAGACTCAAGACTGGAGCGCAAGGACGCTCTTGATCCCACCCCCTGTTCCTTGTAGCACATCTTGATAGGCTTCGAGCGGATACCGACCCGTAACGAGGGCGCGAACGGACTCCGGCCAGCGCTGCATGAAGCGGCCCAGATCGTGGATGGCGGCACGAAACGCCTCTTTCCCCGCGTTGACCGTTCCCAGGATGACCTGATTTTTCAGCACCAGGTCGCGCATGAAGCGGTCGGCTTCAATGGGAATGGGGGCTTTGAGATCAGGAACACCCGTGAAAACAAACACGCTGTTGGCTCCGAGCAACTGCATCGCTTGAAAGGCGAGGTTAGAATCACCGACCGCTTCATAAATGAAATCAACCTGCCCCACTAACGCAGCAAATTCCGCCGAGCGACTCTCAGCGGAGACATAGGTAGCTCCAATTGCTTCCACCAGATGGGCTTTGGGATGAGGGGCAGGCGCGCGGTTATACACAAAGGTCTCGATGCCCATCGCCACCAGTCCCATGGCGCCCAGCAGCCCGACTGGCCCCGCGCCAAGGACGAGGGCTTTCTCGGTGCTTCCACTCGGCTCGGTGAGCGTAGGACTCGCCGGGTCAATCCAGGGTAACCGCTGCTGTACCTGTCGGACCTGAAACCACGCTTTCTCTGCAATCGTCAGCGGTTCCACCAGCACCGCGACCGCGCGCAATTCCTCTGGAACAGCATGCATGTATTGCTCCTCATCTACCACGAACTCTGCGAGAAAGCCATGCTGCTCTTTGATACCGCGCTCGGTAAAATGCCCCGTGACACAGAAATCCTGCCACCCGGCACGGCAGGCAGGACAGTCTGCATCGGGGCAGGGATGACGAACGGTTGGCACCACCAGATCGCCCACCTGGAGGGTGTGGACAGCTGAGCCAACCTCCACGACCTTGCCAAGCGCCTCATGTCCAAGCACCAGATACTCGGCGCCGACTGGCGGGGTCCCATAGGCAAAGCGGCAGATTTCCCGATCCGTGCCACAGATCCCAACTTCAAGCATCCTGAGCTTGACCTGGGTTGGGAGGGTGATCTGTGGTTCGGGATGGTCGATGAGTGTGACCGTTCGTGCGTGAGGGAAGACCGCAACGGCTTTCATTAAACGCCCCTTTCCCCCGCGTCAAGCCGACGGAGTGTAGCACTGTACAGGGTCATCCAATCTCCAATCATCAAGGAGCGTCCGGGCTAGAGGACGCTCCTTGCCTGCATCATGCCACCATCGATAAAAATGCCGTCGCAGTGGCATAACCTGGTCTACGTGCCCTCGCCTCTCGCTTCGTTTTGGACTGCCTGCTGTTCCCGCTGGCGCAAGGCCGCCCTCTTGATCTTGCCAAGAACATTCTTGGGAAGCTGCTCCGACGAGGAAACCAGCTCGATCTTGTCTGGCACTTTATAGGGCGTGATCCGCTGCCGCAGATGTGCTAACAGGGCGTGTTGCGCTACCTGCTGGTCAGCGTGTGGAAGAACGTACGCCTTGATGGCTTCCCCCTTGAGGGGATCAGGCACGCCCACGACCGCCACTTCAGCGACGCCAGGATGGCTCATAAGCGCCTCTTCGACTTCCTGTGGGGAGATGTTCTGGCCTCCTTTGATAATGATATCTTTCGCCCGATCCACCAGATAGAAGCCCCCTTCGTCATCCTGGTAGCCCAGGTCCCCCGTATGGAGCCAGCCGTTGCGCAGGGCCTCCGCTGTGGCCTGCGGCTGCTGGTAATAGCCTTGCATAACATTTGGCCCACGCAGCACGATCTCCCCCACTACTCCCGGTGGCACCTGCCGCTCCGCCTCATCGTGAATCTGCACCTCCACACCCGGCAGCGGGCGCCCAATCGCTCCTGGGTTCTGCACGCCCGCTGGGGAAGTCAAGGTGACGGCTGGGGAGGCTTCAGTCAAGCCATAGCCTTCGAGGAGGGGGACACCAAACCGCTCCCGAAATGCCCGGCGGATCTCACCTGGCAGCGCTGCTCCCCCAGAGATACACAACCGCAATGAGGTCAAGTCATAGTCGGCCAGATCGGCCCGTACCAGCAGGGCATAGAGGGAAGGGATGCCCGCCAGCAGCGTGACCCGGCGCTGTTGGATGCACGTGAGCACGCGAGAGGGGTCAGGCCGGGGAAGCAGCACCAGCGGCATGCCTGCCAGGAGCGGAGCCGTCATGCAAACGGTTAAGCCAAAGGCGTGGAAGAAGGGCAAGAAGGTGAGCAGCACATCGTCAGGTTGCAAGGCGACTGCCACCAGGATCGCTTCTGCATTGGAGAGCAGGTTGCGATGCGTCAGCAGGACGCCTTTGGGGCGGCCAGTCGTCCCGGCCGTGTAGAGAATCGTCGCGCTGTCGTCTGGATGGACCTCGACACAGGGTGAAGACTGATTCCCAGGAACAGGGGTGGCGTCTTCCAGAAAGCGCACCCACGGGACCAGGGTAGTGGGCTGCTCACCGGAGTCCGGCTGGCGAAGGCTGGGGGAGGTCCTCTCAGCCGACCCAGCCACCAGGATCAGGAGGCGTGGGGCATGGTCATTGGCAATGGCTTGCTGAACCTGTGGCCAACGCTTGGACCAGACCACCGCTGCTGTCACCCTGGCATCGAGCAAGAGTTGGCGAATCTCTGGTGGTCTGGAGGCGGGGTCCAGAGGGACTGCGATGGCGCCAGCACACAAGATACCAACGTAGGCCGAGACGAACTCTGGCACGTTGGGCAGGAGGAGTGCGACGCGCTCCCCCGGCTGAACCCCCCGCTGGTGCAAGGCACCCGCGAACGCTGCGCTCTGACGTGCCAGCTCACCAGCGGTGAGCACGCGCTCTTCAAAGAAGAGGGCAGCATGTTGGGGATGGTTAGAGAGACGCTCCAGCACCCGCGGGCCAGGCGAAGCGGAGCGATCTGTAGAGCGTGATGGCATCGGGGTCTCCTTGGTATCGGCTGATTCGGCTAGAAGGCGTTGCTGCGAGATGCAGACTCATGAGCAACTTCCTTCATCTCCAGAAGATGTAAACGTTCCCTCCCCCAACACACTCCACATTTCATACCAGCACCAAGCAGCACACACGCGATGCGCCCCCTCCCTAGCCCTGGTGAGAGATTGCTTGGAGAGGATAGCACATCTGCGCGTCCCGGTCTACGTGTGCAGCTCTCTACGGAGGCCCAAGACCCTGTCAATGTGCTGACCTTTGGCTTAGGTTTTGGCATTTTGTCCTATGTCTGGTGCAACCGTGCCTGGTTTTTCAATACTGGTTGGTAGCTCCCTGGCAGAGTTCTTGCTGTTGTCTTGGTCTTGTTGAGTCAGATGCTGTGTAGTGTTCTTGTAGAGCCGCCTGTTTTTCATCGCTTCTTATCACTTGCCCGCCAGCAATAAGTGCGCGCCCACCAGGCTAGATACGAGAAGTATGATGAGCTTCCTGAAGAAAGCCCTGAATCCAAGAATGCTTGTTCCGACTCTGCTGAGCGCGGCATTGCTGGTTGTGTTGCTCAATATCGCGCATGCGGGGGATGTCGCCGTCGAGATAGCGCGGGCTGCTCCCCGCACGGCGCTTCCGGTGTGCTTGCTGACATTGGTGTACCTGATTATCAAGGCGGTGCAGTGGGGCCACTATCTGAGCAGGTTGAATATCCGGCCTGGCTGGCGGAAGCTGCTGATCCCCTTTGTGGGGGGCGAGCTTGGCGGCAGCTTGCCTATGGGCGTCTATCTGGAGAATTACCTGCTCAAAGGGGTTGAGGAAATAGAGATCGGGCGCTCCTTTGTAGCTACGACCTGGATACTTATCACCGAGATCGAGCTATGTTTGCTGACTTTGCTCATCGTTGGGGTACCAGGCTGGTCCTGGGTGCGTCCACTTGCGGTGGCGCTCCTGGCTGGCATGCTGCTGGTCGGATGGCTCTTGTTCCGAACGCAGGTGGCGCGGCAACTGTTGGAACAGTGGCAGCCGCGCCAGCGTTGGCTGCAAGCACTGCTCGGCGGGGTCAGGCAATTTATTGCCGGGGGGCGACAGCTTTTCACCTGGCGGACCTTCCTTTATGGCTTCCCCCTGACGGCGCTCTACCTGGGAGCGTATGTTGTCGCGCTCTATATCGTCGGGCGCAGCCTCATCCCTGGTTTCTCCTGGCAGGCGGTCATCACTACCTATGCCTTTTCGCTGGCAACCGTCCTGCTGGTTTCCTTCTTGCCGAACCTTGGCACTTTTGAGGCCGCCGGGATGGCCGTGCTGGCGCAGTTTGCTGTCAGCGGAGATGTCTCGCTGGGCATGTTGCTGACGGTGCACGTGCTAAAGACCGGCACCCTTGGTGGTGACCCAGCACCGGCTGTTCCCCAGGCTGGAGCCCATTGCCAGATCCGTATCCGGGACGATATACGAGGGGAGTTCATCCACATGGCGCGCCCGGGAGAGCACCTGGTGCAGTCCGAATGTGGCTTCTGAGGCTTCCTGAGGAATGGCCGTCACGTCCATCATCTACTCCTTGGAAGGTGGTTCATGGCGTTAAAGCGGTGATGCTATGGCGTCACCGGATAAAAGCTTGTCCGAATAAAGTGCTGAAACTCACGCTGCCACAGCTCGCGTATTTGTTGCAGCTCGTCTTCTGGGAGCGGCCCCAGCCGCCAGGCCTGCATGTTCCCATCCACATCCTCTTGACTGCGTGCCCCTGGAATGACCGAGGACACGGTGAGGTTACTCAAGCTGAAGCGCACGGCGGCTTCGGCCAGCGAACTGCTGGACCCCTGTGCCAGAAAGCGCAGTTGGTTCACATAGTGGAGGGTTCGCTCCAGCGTTTCGCCCACAAAGACGTCGTGACGCCAGTCATCAGGCGGGAAGGTCGTCTGAGGGGTCCACTGGCCTGCCAGGGCCCCCGAAGCCAGAGGAACACGCGCAACCACCCCAGTGTGGTGCTGGCGCGCCACAGGAAACAGCTCCGTCGCTGCGCATTGATCCAGAATGTTATAGATCACCTGGACCACATCCACCTGACCCGCCTGAATGCTGCCATTGGCCTCCGCAGGCCGCGCATCGCTGACTGAGATGCCAATGCCCTTGATCTTGCCCTGCTCGCGCAGTTTGAGCATCGCTTCGTACCATTCGGTTTCCTCATTCCAGCTTGGGCACCAGGTATGCAAGAAATACACATCCAGGCAATCGACATGCAGATTGCGCAGACTCCCCTCGCAGCGGTCAATGATATACTGCGCCGGAAACTTGTCCTGAATCTTCGTGACGCCTGGGATGGTTTCCCAGTTCATATCGATAGGGGGCACTTTGGTCCCCACCGGAACAGATGCGCCGCGCTCTTGAAACACGCGCCCGATCAATTGCTCGCTACGCCCATTGCCATACTCCTGAGCCGTGTCAAGAAACTGACACCCCAGGTCCAGCGCGTGGTGCAGCGTGCGCAGGGATTCCTGGTCCTCCTGTGGCCCCCACTGGGCACCCATAGCCCAGGTGCCCAGGCCAACGGCTGAGACCTGAATACCGGTGGACCCCAGTGGGCGCATCTGCCCCACGGCGCCCGGCGCTTGCATGGCGGTTCCGCTCATGACGATTTCTCCTCTGCACAAAGGGTAGCTCCCCTGGATAAGCGTGGACAGAAGGTGAAGGCTCGAGCCTCTTCGCCTCGTAGCACACGGTTCTGATTCCTCTCCTGCAAGTTTTGTTCTCGCACAGGGTGCATCCCCTGCCCTGGCACAGCGTCTGTAGCCGAAACGACCACGGGATCCGCCAGGGACAGGGCCATACAGTCTGGCTTCTCTCCCAGCAGGCAGGAGCGATTCGAGAGCAGGTGTTGGGACCAGGCCACCTCACTATGTCTCGGAGTCTGAACACCCTGGCCAAACGCTCCCAGGCGGAAGCGCCGGTAGGCTGAAGCGCTGCTGATCAGCCAACGGGCGCTGATAATCCGTGAACAGGCAGGAGGGCCACCCCATCCTGAGATGGTCAATCACGCCGACGGATCAAAGCGGCGCTGATACCACAGAGCGCGTCATGGCACGCATCTTGCTCTGCCTTGAGGAACACATGGCAGGCGCCCGGTGACAGGGACGCGCTCGTCGAGAGGGACCACCAAAATCACCGCACACCTCATTCCGTCGCACCTGGGGGACCAGGAGGAGAAGACAGACAATGGCAACCACCCAGATACTCGACACCTACTCCTATGAGCCGTTTACTCAGCATGCGTTTTATCGTGAGGTGAACCAGGGGCTGGTACGGCAGGCATTGGCCCATCTACCTGCCCAGGCGACTGACCAACCGCTCTGTATCGTTGATCTGGCCTGTGGCACCGGCGCAATTAGCGAACTCGTTCTGCAAGAACTCGCATGCCTGGGGCGATCCGCTCACCTGATCGGCATCGATAGCTCAGCCGAAGCGTTGGAGCGTGCAGCGCTCCGGCTGGCAGGAACGGCCGTGACCTTCGTTCAGAGCAATCTCTCAGACCTGACACCGATCATCGATCACGCGGATCTAATCTTTTTCTGCAACGCCATCCACCTGATCCCCCAGAAAGAAACCCTGCTCACCCGGCTCGCTCAGGCGCTTCGCCCAGGGGGACTGCTGGCCTGTAATACCACCTTCTTCGACGGCGCGTATGTGCCTGGCACAGAAAGCTACTATCGACTGTGCGTGCGGCGGGCGCTGGAATATCTGCGCCGCGAGCATCCCAACGTGCGTCCATCCCGCCAGGAGCGCGCCCAGGCGATGGACTGGCTCACTGCTGATGCTTATCGGCACCTCTTGGTAGCAGCGGGCTTCCAGCCGCGCGTTTTTGGGGTGCACCAGGGCCATCTGCCCGTGCAAGCCTGGCGAGACATCGGCTCATACTCCGGGTTTATCGAGGGTGCGCTGCCAGGCATCCCGCTGCCCCTTGGGGCGCAGGCGCTGCGCGCGGCTGCCGACCAGGTGTTCAGCGAGATGAATCTCTCGTTCATCCCGCGCTCCTGGCTACAAATCGTTGCGGCAAGGTGAGCCAGAAGATTCCTCGCTCGAAGCTGCGGGAGCGTACCTGATCGCGGATCAGCGACAGACACGCGTTGCGGTCGCCACGTGCTGAGAGAGGACGAGGACGCGCGCCATTTGAGCAAGAAGCGTTTTTCGAGCCACATCTGCACCGATGGTGCTAGGATGAAAGTTTCCGGCCACCGGTAAAACAGGAATCAGGCACGTATTTGAGAGCAGATACCATTCGCTCCTCCCTAAAAACGCACGAATCCTCGCCCTCCCTCTCATCCCACCGTTTTACCAACTAAACTGCTATGAGAAAAGCAGTGGAGAGGATCCTCTAGTTATCTGGCACATTAGATCGTGTCAGCAGAAAGCTAACAGGAGGCCATACCGCGTTGGGCAACCCGAGGCGCGACGGCGCGCGCTCGGCACACCTAGCGACACTTGACATAATCGTACCCTTTGTCGGCGTACCACTTGCCAGGCCGCCGACGCAGCCGTCCCCGCCGACCCTGAATCAGCGGTTTGGCACGTGCCTCTTTGACCAGCACTCGCACAAAGGTGCTCAGTGCAGCGCCACTTTCCTGGGCGCATTGGCGCTTATCTACTGTGAGTGTTGTGGGATCGCGGCCAAACGGGAGAAGAAATCATCACAACAGCGCTTCATTTGAGCGCAATCAGATACGCTCAGCGAGATACCTAGCTGATGGCCGGTAACTGCCCGGAAAGCGCTAAGCCAAGTCGCGCACAACATCCATTGTTTCAAGGTGGGCTGCGCTCTCAAGTAAGCTGTACATCAGTGTTTCTAGCAGATGGCGTGATCCTTCTATTGTGTGAGGGGTGAATGCCTGACTCATAAGCGCTCGCAGTCGCGTGTTCTTTGGCGGAGCAGAGAACACCAGGCTCTCGTTCACAAATGCATAGAGGCGTTGTCCCCAGATGTAGTTATCGGATCCGTCGTCTACCAGATTTTTTGAGCATCAGACATCCAGGCGGTTTCTAGCTGTGATGAGAAATGCGGTTCGTGCAAAGCGGCGTTGATGTCGTCATATCGTGTCAGCGCCAAGGCGTGCCTGGAACTCCAAGAAGAGTGAATAGAGCTTATCCTACACAATGGAGGCTAGCGTGATCCCAGGTTGCGTTCTAACAAGCCACCTGAAATACGGAAACGGGCTTGCTCTGCTAGCGATTCCGCTTGCGCAGCAGAAGAAGCGCCTTTGCTATAATGGAACCAGCAGGAGAACACAGCCACCACCATAGAAGAAGCCTCCACAGCCGAAGAGAAATCAGGCTTTGCCCGCTTCCTTATTTTCATGGCGGCAGCGATTCCCAAAGAAAGGAGCAGGGGATATGCTGGCACGACGGCGAATATTCCGCCCTCAAGCCCTGGAGCAGTATGCCCGAAGCAGGGAAAAAGACATTTTGCCCCGATCCGTTGCCCCACCAGTATTCATTTTTTTCTGGGTTCTTCTTGGGCTTTTACTGGTTGCGATAGTTCTTGCCTGGCAAGTGCAGGTGCCGGTCTATGCTGCTGCTTCAGGCTTCGTCGCACAAAATGGACAGACTGGTGCTCTGCCAGGGAGTGAAAATACTGTGGTGCTTTTCGTGCCAACGAACCCTTCTCCAGCTTTGCACATCGGGCAAGCGGTCACCTTACAGATAACCTTGACCGGTGAAACCTTTCCTGGAACAATTATGACAGTGGGACCAGGCATAATTACCCCAGACCAGGCCCGCCAGCAGTACGCGCTGACAGGTGATCTTGCCCTGGTGATCACCCAGCCTTCGGTAGCGGTCACACTCAGTCTGGGGCCTGCGTTTCCTCAAGACGTGTTGGTAGGGAGCACTTTTACCACCCAGGTCCAAATAGGGACACGACCAGTAATCTCGCTGCTGCCTGATCTGCTGAAAGGATTATTAGGGGGCTAACCAATGGACAAGATGGGACAGGAATCACCATTTGGGCCAAATGATGCAACGGTTGTGCTTTCAGCGGAGCAGAAACGAGTGATGTATCAGCGGCAGTCTGCGTTGCTCAGCGGCCTCATCGCTCCAGAGCAGCCGACAGAAGTAGCACCAGGAGTTGCCGAACTCATCGAACACCGCCAGCAGCTTCAGGCCCGGCGTACATTGGTATTAGAAGCATATATCCGCGAAGCCGAAGCTGCTGAGCGCGCGTCAACCTCGCACTTGAAGCCACCAGCGCCACCAGGAACCATCGGTACGCCAGTGCAGGCGCCACCTGGCATGCAACTGCCAGAGTTGCCTAAAACCCAGGCTGTGCAGCCATCGAAGACCCCAGCGCCTCAAGCCGCAAAAGCCTCGCGCTGGCAGAAGCTGCTGGCAAAGATCCGACCCCGGCGCGTGCCAGTCCTGACACAGCTGACGCAGGTAGAGTGCGGGGCAGCTTGCCTGGCGATGATTCTGAGCTATTACGGGCGCAAGACTAGCGTCTCCGAGGTGCGTGACCGCTGCCACATTGGGCGCGACGGCCTCTCCGCGCTCGATATAGTCAAGGCCGCGCGGAACTATGGCCTACGTGTGCGGGCTATTTCGCTTCAGGAAAATAGCCTGGCGCTGATCAACTTGCCTGCCATCATTCACTGGGAGTTTAACCACTTCATGGTCGTCGCACACTTCGGCGCTTCCTGGGTGGAGGTCGTGGACCCAGCGATTGGTCGCAGGCGTCTGAGCACCGAGGAGTTTTGGAGTGGTTTCACCGGCGTTGTCATCATGCTGGAGCCAGGGGTCCAGTTTGATCGCACCGCCAGCGTGCGCGCTGTCACCTTGCGCTCCTATGCTTTGAACTATCTCAAAATCGCGCCGCTGTCTTTTGTGCAAATCATCGGGGCTTCGCTCCTGCTCCAATTGTTCGGCCTCGCCGTACCGCTCTTAACAGCGATTGTAGTGAATTACATTCTCCCAATTAAATCGAGGGATGTACTCACGATCCTGGCAGTTGGCTTGATCATCCTGGTAGGCGCTCAAGTCGTAGTTACGCTCCTGCGTACCTGGCTTTTACTGTTCTTGCAGACCCGCGTGGATAGCCGGATGATGCTCGGTTTCTTTGAGCAGTTGATTGCTCTGCCACTGCGTTTCTTTCAGCAGCGCTCCAGCGGGGATATTCTCTCGCGCCTGAGCAGCAATGCAATCATCCGTGACACCATCAGCAATCAGTTGATCTCGACAGTGCTCGATGGCAGCTTTGTCGTGACATACCTGATTATACTCTTCAGAGGATCTCTGTTGTTCGGGTGGATTGCGCTGGCTTGTGGGCTGGTGCAGGTAATCGTACTCCTTGCCGCCAATCGCGCGATCAGGCATCTGTCACAGCAAGAACTGGTCAGTCAGGGCAAATTTCAAGGTTATGCAGCCGAAGCCCTGGTAGGAATTACCACGCTCAAAGCTGCTGGCGCCGAATATCGTGCGCTGCAACGCTGGACCAATCTCTTCTTCGACCAGATGAATACATCCATCCGCCGCTTGTATCTCTCCTCGCTGATTGATACGGTCGTAAGCAACGTACGTTGGGTCGCCCCTTTGATCTTATTGATGATTGGAGCCTCCCAGGTACTCAATGGGACACTACAAGCTGGAACGATGCTGGCGCTGGTCACACTGGCAAGTTCCTTCCTGGCGCCGTTGGGATCACTGGTGGCAAGTGGGCAACGCTTGCAAATTGTGCGTGCCCATCTGGAACGTGTGGCTGATGTCATGGAGGCTGAGCCAGAGCAGGATCTTCATGCCATTCAGGAACCTCCGCGCTTGACAGGGCATATCCAATTAGAGAATGTGGGTTTTCGGTATGATCCGCAATCACCTGTTGTGCTGCACGACATCAACGTGGTTATCAAGCCGGGGCAAAAGGTAGCAATCGTAGGGCGCACAGGGTCTGGCAAGACGACACTTGGCAATCTGTTGCTGGGTCTGTATCTGCCAACCCAGGGAGAAATTCTTTATGACGGCATGCCTCTCCGAACATTGAATTTCCAGAGTGTGCGTTCCCAGTTTGGGGTCGTGACCCAGGGTTCAACTATCTTCAACGGAACGATCCGTGAAAATATCACACTTAACAACCCGGCCATGAAAGTGGAGGAAATCATTAGCGCTGCCGCTGCCGCAGCCATCCACCAAGACATCCTACAGATGCCGATGGAGTATGAAACAATCGTCTCCGAGGGAGGCAGCGCACTTTCTGGGGGCCAACGTCAGCGCCTGGGGCTGGCCCGCGCACTCGCAACAAGTCCAGTGATTCTCTTGCTGGATGAAGCCACCAGCGCCCTGGATGTGGTGACGGAGCAACTCGTCGAGCAAAAATTACGAGATTTACGATGTACGCAAATTATTATCGCCCACCGCTTGAGTACAATTCGCAACGCTGACCTGATCCTGGTCATTGACCAGGGCGCTATTGTGGAGCGGGGAACGCACGACGAGCTTCTGAGGCAGGGAGGCTATTATGCCAGGCTCTTACACAGCCAACTGACCGATGGGGAAATCAAGGCTGGATGATAGCCTCTCTATCCAGAAGTTGTAGGGATCGAGGAACAAAAGTGCTGGATATACCTGCTGGTAGCTGCTAAGCTGGGTCGCTCCAGTATACCTCAGTTTTCGAACGAGTGCCTCATCTAGCATAGATAGCAGGTCGCTTCCATTTTGTGCACAGGCATACCCTGGCCTACAATCTGCAAACACCTGGGAGGTGGTTGTGTTCGTTCGCTGCATTCACCATCAGCTTCCAACGGTCCGTCTTTCTTCTAGAAAGGAAGATGCTCCCGATGTTCCATCGCAGACACGGAGCGCCAGAGGCACCTGCTGAACTCCATCGCTATCAGATGCGCCAGCGGCTATTCTCCATTGGAGACGATTTCTACATTGAAAATGAGCTCCAGCAGCGTATCTTTCGCGTGGATGGCAAAGCCCTGCGCCTCCGCAAGACGCTTTTATTCGAAGATATGCACGGGCACGAGTTGCTCAAGATTCAGGAAAAGGTGGTGCGGGTACGGGAGACGATGGAGATTGAGCGAGGCAATGGGGTCGCGGCCCGTGTTCATAGTGCTGTCATCTCCCCGTTGCGTGATCGCTACCAGATTGATGTCCCTGGCGGGGCTGATCTGTCGACACACGGCAACATCCTGGACCATGAATATGTGATTGAACAACAGGGCCAGAGAATAGCAGAGGTTTCCAAGAAGTGGTTTCGCCTCAAGGATACTTATGGTGTCGAAATCGCGCCGGGTCATGATGACATTCTCATACTCGCCATCACTACGGTAATTGACATGATGTCGCACGAGGGGCATTGAGAAGCTCTGCTGGAGAGACTGGCCCCACATTTGTTCTCGAACAGAGCATACTTTCCTCTAGGAGGCGTTTTACGCGCCAGGCAGGTATTTTAAGGCATGTTTACTGCTCCTTGCAGGTATTTTAAGGCATGTTTAGTGCAGCTTGCTCTGCAAAATGAAGAGCTTCAGAGCAGGTGGATTCTTGTGTTGAGGGCTATCAAGCTGATGGAATGGAGGAGCACCCTCCAGCAGCTCCTCCATTCCATCAGGCGATCTGTGAACCGGGTACAGCGGGTCCAGGAGCAGAAGCTTCTCACCAGCAGGTTTTGCGCCACCGAGTATAGACTTCAATGCTGCCTGGCAGGAGGGCGAAGACGACTGCTCGCGCGAATGATTCAGCAGGAATCACCATCTCATAACTGCTCTGGACGTTCTCGTAAGGAAACCTTTCCCCAGAGATCTAAATGGAACGATCCCGATGCCGAGTTCCTTGAGGGTCGGTAACACTTCCGCTTCAGGTGCTTTCCACCGCAGCGAACACTCGCTCTGGAGATCTCTCACAAGCTGAACTGAGTACATGCTGTGGATTGTTTGCACTCAGGCTTCTGACAGGCCGAAGCGCTTCACCTTCCCTTCTCAAACTTCCTGACCGATCAGACCTGGTACTGTTCGTCGCTGACTTGTTCCATCCAGTTGACGGTCTTGCCGTCAAGCTGTTCCTGGATGGCGATATGCGTCATGGCTGTGGTTGGCGCGGCACCGTGCCAATGTTTCTCCCCCGGCGCGAACCAGATCACATCACCGGACCGAATCTCTTCGATTCGACCACCCCAGCATTGGACCCGGCCACAACCAGCCGTCACAATCAGGGTCTGGCCCAGCGGGTGGATGTGCCACGCGGTCCGAGCACCAGGCTCAAACGTGACACTAGCCCCACGCATACGCGCCGGATCGGGTGCCTCGAACAAAGGGTCAATGCGTACCGCGCCAGTAAAATACTCGGCTGATCCTTTACCGGAAGGTTGTGAGCCACTTTTTTTGATGTCCATTTTCTCCGTTTCCTCCATTATGCGCGCAAAAGCATGCGAGCGGTGCAAGGAGCACCTCCGATCTTAGTGCTCGCATTCGTCAGATGCTCCTCACATTATAATAGGTGCTCTTTTTCGCTGTTTCTACTGGAGCACCTCGACATGGTAGCGTGCTATGTGTATTAAACCGTAAGCCCCCTAAAGGCATGCAAGCGGGCCAGGAACGACTCAAGAAACCCGCGCAATTGCCCCGCGAAAGCAACCTCTAGCAGCAGCGACCAGGATGGGGTATGGTCAGACATGGCGAACCCTCTCAAGCAGAGGTTGAAGAATCACTCACACTCTACTTCAGAGGGTTCGTTGTTTGGCTACCGCCTTGCATCCTTAAATCTGAGGTTGCTTCATGCTGAGGTATGTGCTTCTGCTGTTGTAACCGAGCAAGCGTCTGGCTAGCGGTAGAAATAGGGGTCCAGGACCGAGACTTCGGTGATCTTATCAACCGGCAGGCGGTTTTTCTGGGCAACTTTGCGGATGGCTTCCGGGGAGGGCGCATCATAGATGCAAAAGGTCTTCTTTTTGTCTGAAGTAACATACGAATGGACCCAGGTGACCAACTCTTCAGCATTGGTGGTCACCACAGCCTGACACACCTGGGCACCTGCTTCATTCATGGGGATCGAGAGGGTGTCGGGGAAGGTGCGTTCCACCAGATAGCGTGGCATGTTTTGACTCCTTTAGAGCAACAGGGACGAGGGCCATCCTCGTTCCTTCCTTCACAGGATAACTGGCATCTGGCCGTGTCCGCATCGGGAGCGTTCCCTATGTTGGGCGCGGCACTTCCCCATGTTGGCAGAGCCAACAGGACCAGGAGGCAACCAGAGGCTCTGATCCTGCCCGATTTCAGATTGGTGGTAGCAGGAGGTGCGATACTGGAGCAATCGGGCATGCGTATTCGTTGGTGGGTGAGTTCCATCGCAGGAATCAGGCTTGTCTCTCGCCTGCCAGCTTTGCACTCGCCTCTGCGGCTCCGCTGTGACCAACTCGGAGGGAACTGTCCAGCCGCGAAGTGGGAGTACTGTGCTTGCTGGCTGAGGGACTAACCAATGCCCAGACTGCGCATCACCTCTCGACCTCCTTCAAGAAATCATCAGGTTTTGGCGATTCTCTCCAAGCTAGACATACATTCGCGCAGGCAAGCCATCACCACCGCCTCAGCCCTTTGGTTGCTTGCTCTCCCAAGATAGGGAAGTACCGCGCCCAACATAGGGAACGTTCCCGATGTGGCAACAATCAGATGCTGGTATCCTTTGGGCCAAAGGGACGAGGACAGTCCTCGTCCCTTTGGTCCAAAGGAGAGCGTATATGCACCCACCATCCTTTCAGCAATCCCACAGATGCCAACGGACTGCCCTTGCCCGATAAGTAGCCTCCAGGGTGTTGGAGAGCAAGGGATACTACTAGCGAATTTGCAGCGCTGACTCCTTTTGCAGCAGGCCACCATATTTCAGTTCAGCGTATCCAATATCCCAGTTCCGACCTTTCCCAACCCGCGTAGTTGAAGCAACAGGAGATACATATATGGACCCATACCACACTGATCTTGTCCCTGCATTCCCAAAGTATGATGCAATTGTGATTGGCGCCCGCTGCGCGGGATCGCCGACAGCAATGTTGCTGGCTCGCAAGGGTTACCGGGTGCTGTTGCTGGAGAAAGCCACCTTCCCCAGCGACGTACCCAGAGGCCACGTGATTCAACCACACGGCACAGCCCTGCTCAAACGCTGGGGGGTGCTTGACCGGGTGATTGCCTCCAACTGCCCTCCTATTCCCTTTGTTACATTAGACGTTGGGCCTTTCGCCCTCACAAGCACTCCTCCATTGGCCGATGGGGAGACTCCCATCTATGGCCCACGTCATGGAATCCTCGACAAGATACTTGCGGATGCCGCCGTGGAGTCCGGGGCTGAGCTGCGCGAGGGCTTTGTCGTACAGGAGTTGCTCATGGCAGACAACCGCATCATCGGCATACGTGGTCGGGGGAAAGACGGCCAACAGATCACCGAAACGGCAAAGGTTGTGATTGGCGCTGATGGCCTACACTCATTGGTGGCGCGCACTGTTCAGGCACCCACCTATCACAACAAACCAAACCTGACGTGTTCCTACTTCAGCTATTTCAGTGGCTTGCCCGTTGAAGGGGTCACAATCTACGTCCGAGAGCATCGTTTCATTGGGGTGTTCCCGACCAACGACACGCTAACCTGTGTGGCGATTCAGTTGCCAATCACAGAGCTTGAAACCTTCCGCACTAACATTGCGGAAAATTTCCTGCAAGTGCTTGAGCTAGCGCCAGAGTTGGCGGCACGGGTGCATGCGGCGCGGCGCGAGGAACGCTTCCTTGGAGTGGCCGACATCCCTAATTTCTTCCGCAAGCCCTACGGGCCAGGGTGGGCGCTGGTGGGTGATGCAGGCTATCATAAAGACCCCTATACCGGCCAGGGCATCAGCGACGCCTTCCTGGGGGCTGAACTCCTCAGCGAAGCGCTGGATGCTGGCTGGAGTGGGCACCGCAAGCTTGAGGAGGCACTCTTTGACTATGAACAGCAACGCAATGAGGATGCGCTGCCGAAATACGAGTTGAACTTCCAGCTAGCGAGCCTGGAGCCGCCCCCACCCGAGATGCAGCAGCTCTTTGGTGCCCTGGTGAATAATCCGGTCGAGACGGCCCGCTTTTTCGGGACCATTGTGGGTACCGTCTCCATCCCGGAATTCTTCGCGCCAGCCAATCTCCAACGCATTCTCACCGAGAGCGGAGGGAAAGTGCCAGCGCTGGAATAAGTTCAGCTTTCCCCACATGTGAAAGCAATTCTCACATCACCAGGGATGCGCAACGCGATTGTGATAAGAGAGCGCTACTGAGCGGAAAGGCTGCGCCACCGCTTCCGCAGAGACTCGCGTTCTTGTTGATGAGATACATGGCGCTCAAATGGAGCGCCACAAACGCACCTGCCACTGAGTGTGACTTGGGGCCAGTGTATTGAACGGATGGGACACGTTGCGCATCTTGTGGGCAAAGGGAAGGTGGGCATCCAGCAAGGCGAGTTTATCTAGGGACAACTGACCTGCGCTCTCGAAGCAGAAGGGCAAGGAGGAGGGAATAATGGAGTATCTGAACTTTGATGTGGAGATCACCCCACAGAGCGGGGCGTGTATCCGGTAGCAGCCCGCTCCAGTGCGGGGGATGCGCGTCAGCAGATGCGTTTGCCCTTCGAAGCACACACCCTCGAGACGGAGGTGCTGCGGCTCCAGCAGACGCTGCTGCGCTCGACGCCAGGCTCCCGGGGAGCGCCGTCCTCCGCAGAACAGATTGTGCAGCAGTTCGGCCAGCGCTTGTTTGAGGCCCTCCTGGCGGGCGACGTGCGCCGCCTCTACGATGCAAGCGCAGCACGTGCTGCCCAGCAAGGACAGGGGCTGCGGCTGCGGCTGCACCTTGGAGCGCCAGAACTGACCGCGCTGCCTTGGGAGGTGCTCTACGACCCCCTCCAGCACGACTATGTGTGCTTCCTGCCGGAGACAGTGCTTGTGCGCTATCTCGAAGTCGCCCAGCCGATTCCCCCCTTCAAAGTGGAGCCACCCCTGCGGGTACTGGCAATGCTGGCTGCTCCCAGCGACCAGGCTCCCTTGAACAGTGCCGCTGAGCAGCAGCGCTTCCAGGAGGCGCTGCGTTCCCTGGAGCAGTTGGGGCTGCTGAAGGTCCGCTGGGTAGAGGGACAACGTGTGCGCGACCTGCACCACGCGCTCTTGCAGCGCGAGTGGCATATCTTCCACTTCATCGGGCATGGAGCCTTCGATCCACAGCGGCAGGAGGGGGTGCTGGCCCTGGCGAACGAGCAAGGGAACAGCCACCTGCTCAGTGCTACCGATTTGGGGCGGCTCCTGGCGCAGCACCCCGCGCTGCGGTTGGTGGTGCTGAACTCCTGTCAGGGAGCGACCGGCAATCGTCAGACGCTCTTCTCCAGTACCGCTGCCATCCTCGCCAGCAAGCGCATTCCAGCGGTGCTAGCCATGCAGTATGACATCAGCGATCAGGCGGCTCTTGACTTCACACGTGGCTTTTATAGCTCCCTGGCCGCTGGACTGCCTGTAGACAGTGCCCTGACCCAGGCGCGCACCGCCATCCGCGTGGGAGCGACCAGAACACTGGAGTGGATCACGCCCGTCCTCTACCTGCGCTCTTCCACGGGTGTGCTCTTTGAGGTTCCGCCTGCGGTGACCAGGGTTGGGCTGCCTGTCTCGCTCCCGCTGTCCAAGCCCAGCGCAGGCGCACCTCCCCTCCCTCCACTGGGCGCTGTGCCCCCAGCGCTGGGCGGGCATCCTGCGTTACCAGCCTCCTCTGCCTTCCTCGCTTCTCCGTCGGGGAACGCTCCGGGTGGGGGCTGGGCTGCCGCTGTGCCAGGCAGCGTAGGGCTGCCCGGTCAGGGGCTGCCTTCCCCGGTGCCGGTGGCGCCGCCACTACCACCGACCTGGGCGTCTTCTCCACCCGGTCGGTCGACACCTGCATTCCAACGGCCACGCGAGCAGCCACCAGACCGTGCGAGACACGCCAGGTGGTGGGTGAGCCTCATCGGGATACTGGGCGTGGTGGGGCTGCTGGTCGCGCTGGGGGTGGCTCTGCTCACTCTCCCTCCCAGCACGTCACACACGCCGACAAGCGCTCCAGCCACCGCAACCCCGCGCGGAGCGACCCATCTCTCCAATGTGCTCATCGGCAGAGGGGACCAGCAGGGGCATCTGACGACCCAGACCACCACCTTCACCCTCGCCGACACGATTGACATTGATTACCTGGCAACAACCCAGGAGAGCAGCGCGGTGGCATTACTCCGCTTGCTTCACTCCGATGGCTCGCTGACGGCCACCATCGGTCCGCTCACGCTCCAGCCAGGCACCCATAGTTACTACTACACCTTTGTGATGCGAGAAACCGGGAGCTTTATGGCCCAGCTCCAGTACAATGGTGTCACGGAGGCCACCCTCCACTACACCGTCACCTAACCCCTGGAGCACCTCCACGGGCAGGCGCCTCCCTCCTTCTCCCTAAAGTCCACTTAGGACCACACTGGCGCCAGCGGCTGGACCAAAGAGGCGTCTTCAGGCGCAGTGAGGCTCCGGCTCCAACAAGCTGGTCCTCATTCAATCATGAGGAAAACTCATCCGCTGGAGTGGCTTGTAAGCAGAACCGAGACGGTCAACTCCGCAAGAAGTGACGATCAACACACAGGGTCAGGTGGTATCTGGCTTTAAGCAAGCACAGCACCGAAGCGGCGGGAGGCTGGTTCTCTGTCGGAGGACTATGCTGGCTACTTTCGCTATCTGCCCAGCAAAGAGTGCTCTAACCCCTCTTTCCTCCATTTCTTCTCCTTGCAGAAACGTCTGAGAGAGATGATGGGATCTACTGTGTGAGTATGCCAGGCGCCTTGTGTCTCTGGCATCACTCACACAGAGCATTGTAGAGTTGTCTGCTAGCGACGCTGGACAGCCAGGAAAGCGGCGTACCAATGCCCGCTGTCTTTGATGATGCGTCGCTGGGTGGCGTAGTCAATATAGACCATGCCAAAGCGTTTGCTGTAACCATAGCCCCATTCAAAGTTATCCATGAGTGACCAGAGGAAGTAGCCGCGCACCGGCACCCCCTGGCCCACTGCCTGGCCCACAGCCCGCAGGTGATCGCGCACATATTGGAGCCGCTGCGGGTCACTGACTCGACCATTGCCGTTCCAGTGATCCTCAAAAGCCGCGCCGTTTTCGGTGATGGCGAGCGCGCGCGGGGCGTAGTCGTGCTTGAGTCGGACAAGCAGGTCGGCAAGGCCAACAGGATACACCTCCCAGCCGACGCCCATCTGGGTATAGGTTGCACCAGGCAGGTCTGTGATCTCTTCGTAGCCGGAAGGCGCCCACTCGCTGTCCTGGCTGACCGGAGTCAGCGCACGCACCACTTTGCGCGAGTAGTAGTTGACGCCGAGGAAGTCTATAGGCGTCGAGATGAGCGCCAGATCGCCCTCCTGGATAGGCGGCGCTCCAATACCCATTGCGGCAAACAAGCCATCTGGATAAGAGCCTCGAAAGACCGGATCGAGGAACCAGCGATTGCAAAAGGCATCGGCCCGTTCTACGGCTGCTGGAGTCTCCAGGCGGTTATCCCCTGGATAAATGGGATAGAGGTTGAGCACGATGCCCAGTTGAGCCGTCTGGCGGGTGAGGACACGCAGGCGCGGCAGCGCCAGGCCATGCGAGAGCAAGAGGTGATGCGCCGCTATGCAGGCCGAGTTAAGGTCTTTGATGCCAGGCGCGTGAACACCAATACCATAGCCCAGAAAGGCAGCTACCCAGGGTTCGTTATGCGTCACCCACCAATCCACGCGATCACCTAGCCGCCGGGCCACGATTTCGGCATAGTCAGCAAAGGCATACGCCGTATCACGATTCAGCCAGCCACCACGTTCATGTAACGAGAGTGGTAAGTCCCAGTGGTAGAGAGTTACTAACGGCGTGATGTGGTGGGCCAGCAGCGTATCCACCAGGCGGTCATAGAAATCCAGGCCACGTGAATTGACGGCGCCGTTGCCTGTGGGCAGGATGCGCGGCCAGGCAATGGAGAACCGATAGGCATTGAGGCCCAGGTCGGCCATCATTTCCACGTCGTCTTGCATGCGGTGGTAGTGATCGGCAGCCGGGTCGCCGGTCTGTCCCTGGAAGACCTTGCCCGGCGTTTGTGAAAAGAGATCCCAGATTGATGGGCCACGTCCGTCCTCCTGGACGGCGCCTTCGATCTGATAGGAAGAGGTCGCCGCGCCCCAGAGAAAATCCTCTGGGAACGAGACGCCCAGGTCGGTATCAGGCAGAGCCTGCGAGGTTGGCTGGTCAACGGTTTCCATTAACGCTCCTTCATCTGCATCGGTACCGGGGAAGTTGAGGGAGAAGAGTCAGCGTTCGCTTCATAGAGGAAGCAATGGGTCCAGTGCCCCGAACCCAGATCGGTGCGCGGTGGGAAACGCTCTTTACAGACCGGCATGGCAAACGGGCAGCGCGGATGAAAGCGACACCCGCTGGGCGGAGAGATCAGGCTAGGTGGTTCGCCGCGCGCTGTCTCCGCACCTCCTAAAACTCGCTGTCCTGACCCAAGGCGATCAGGGTCGGGCGCTGCCTGAAGCAAGAGCTGGGTGTAGGGATGCTTAGGCTGCTGGGTCACTTCTTCGCTAGGTCCACCCTCGACCATCTGACCGGCATACATGACCAGAGTATCATCAGCAAAGTAGCGGGCACTGGCAATGTCATGGGTGATATAGAGCAAAGCCAGATGATCTTCTTCTTTGAGGCGACTGAGCAGGTTAAGGACATCAAGCCGGATGGAGACATCCAGCATAGAGACTGGCTCATCGGCCAGCAACACATCAGGCCGGGCGGCCAGAGCACGAGCAATAGCGACGCGCTGGCGCTGCCCGCCACTTAACTGGTGCGGAAATTTGTCCATAAATTGCTCGGCTGGCGTCAGGTTGACACGCTCCAGCAGCGAGGTTATCTGTGCTGTCTCCTCTTCAGATGTATGGGCATGCCCGTGCAGGCGCAGTGGGCGGCGCAGATGATAGCGAATGGTGTGGACGGGATTGAGCGAGGAAAACGGGTCTTGAAAGATCAATTGTACATGTCGTCGGTACGAGCGCAGCGCTCGCGCGCTCCGGCCTGAAACCTGCCGACCCCGAAAGCGAATCTCCCCTCCAGAAACACTGTAGAGCCGCGCAAGCAGCCTGGCGACGGTTGTCTTGCCGCTGCCGCTCTCGCCCACCAGCGCGATGGCGCGTCCGGGGTAGAGGACAAGCGAGGTATCTTCAACGGCCTTAACCGAACGCTCCTGCCCCCAGAAGCGCAGTTTGCGCAGCGGGAAGACCTTGCGCATATGGACCGCTTCTAGCACAGGCTCCTCCATCGAGAGGAAAGCAGAGCCATTTTTTCCATTGCGCTGCGCTGGCTCGAATGAGCCATCCAGGCGAGAGAGGCCGCTCATCGGGGTTCTCCTTTCGGCACCGAGAGTGAGGAATCAGCTTCTTCCATCACACCGGGCGAACGCAATTGCTCTGGGATACCTGCGGGGTTGAGGCTGGCATCATAGAGATGACAGGCCACCCGCTGCTCCGGCGCGTCGGCGGAGGGTGTTCCGAGCGCCGGGACAACGGTCTGGCACGCGCCAAAGGCAAAGGAGCAGCGCGGATGAAAGGCGCAACCAGAGGGAACAGCACGCAGGTCGGGTGGCGAGCCAGGGATGCCGGTCATGCTGCGGCGAGGCCCATGCAGTGTGGGGAAGGAATGCAGTAGGCCGTCGGTATAGGGATGGCGCGGCTGGCGATAGAGTTGCTCAGCAGGCGCTGTTTCAACCAGGCGACCAGCATACATAATGGCAATGGTGTCGGCGATTTCCAGCAAAAGCGAGAGGTCGTGGGTGATAAAGATAACAGAGAAGCCAAACTCCTGGCGTAGCGCCATAACTTTATGCAGGATTTCGCGCTGCACGACCACATCGAGCGCTGTTGTTGGCTCATCCATTATTATTACATCAGGATTAAGAGCCAGGGCAATGGCGATAATACTGCGCTGGCGCATTCCTCCGCTGAGTTCATGCGGGTAGCTTCTCAGGCGATCAGACGCAATACCAACCAGGCGCAGCAGTTCAACGGCGCGGTCCCGACGTGCCCCGGTGGGCATCTCAGGATAGTGCGCTTTGAGCACATCTTCGATCTGCGCGCCAATGCTGAGGACAGGATTAAGCGAGTTCATCGCGCTTTGAAAGACAATAGCGAGCTTGCGCCAGCGAAAGGGGCGCAGCTCTTCCGGCGTCAAGTCCATAACGTCGAACGGCAAAGTGCCTTCATCGTCGCTCGGCTGGTCGAGGCGAGGACGGGGATAATAGATGACCTCGCCCTGCGTCACAACAGCGGGCGGGCGCAGCAGGCGAGCAATAGCATAAGCCAGAGTGGATTTGCCACTGCCGCTCTCACCTGCCAGGCCGAAGATCTGTCCGCGCGCCAGCGTAAAGCTCACATCGTTGACAGCATGCAATGTGCCTGATGCCATAGCATAGTCAACGCTGATGTGCTTGACCTCCAGCAATTTTTCGGTTTTCTGTGTGACCATCCTCTCAACCTCTCAGATTAGCCGCGCGAGGCATCGCGCAGACGTGGATTGATAATCTCATCCATGCCAAAGTTCATTAGGGCCAGGCCCGCTCCTACCAGCGCAATACAGACTCCTGGCGGGATAAACCACCACCAGGCATCCACCAGTAAGGCGTTTTGATTGCCCGCCCAGAAGAGGATATTGCCCCAACTAATTACGGTAATATCGCTCAGGCCCAGGAACTCCAGCCCGATTTCAGCGAGGATGGCATATAGTACCGTAAAGATAAGTCCAGAGAAGATAATACCTAGCTCGTTTGGCAAGATCTCGGAGAAGATGATACGGACGGTGGTCTCGCCAGTGGCGCGCGCGGCCTCAACAAAGTCGCGCTGACGCATAGAGAGTGTCTGTGCGCGCAAGACACGGGCACCAAATGCCCAGCCGGTAATCGCCAGCACAATCGTCACTGGGATGGGACCGCGCACCGTAAGATAGCCACCCAGCACAATTGCCAGGGGCACTGCTGGAATAAGCAGAAAGACGTTCATCAGCAGCGAGAGGACATCATCAATCAGGCCGCCAAAGTAGCCAGCAGTCAGGCCGATTACTACAGCGAGCGCCGTGGCAATGAGGCCAACACTAAAGCCAACGAGCAGCGTCACGCGCGTGCCATAGACCACCTGGGCAAAGACATCCTGCCCAACCTGGGTCGTGCCCAGCCAGTGCGCCGCAGAGGGCGGGGCCAGCGAATCATTTGAATAAGCGTGTGGATTCTGCGTAAAGATCAACGGCCCAAAGATCGCCACCAGCGCAAAAAACAGGAGAATGCCCATGCCCAGGCGAATCTTCCAGGAGCGCAGGGCCGCAATATTGTTCAGTCGGCTCAAGACCGGAATCGTCCGTCGTTTCCCCGCATCCGGCTGGCTTTCTCCGCCTACTGCTATCAATTTTTCCGCATTGGAGGATTGTAACCCCCTCTGTTTGACTGCCATCGTAGCTCATCCTTCCTGCCGCACACGCGGATCAAGAGCAACATAGAAGACGTCAGCCAAGAAATTGGCAACCAGCACAGCCACAGCAATGATCAGGAAGATGGCCTGCATCAGCGGGTAGTCCTCTGCCTGCACAGCACTGAGCAGTATAAAGCCGACACCTGGATAGGAGAAGATAATCTCTGTCAGCAGCGCGCCGCTGATGACAAAGCCCAGCGAGATAGCAAAGCCGGTAATATTGGGCAAGATGGCATTGCGTGCGGCATAGGTAATTAGCACGCGGCGCTCGGAGAGGCCCTTGGCCTGAGCCATCAGCACATAGTCCTCGGACAGCGTGGCAATCATAGGGTTGCGCATGCCCAACATCCAACCTGCCACCGAACTAATCACAATCGTCAGCGCGGGCAGCACCGCGTGATAAGCCACGCTCAGAACAAATTCTGGGGTAAGGGCTGGCTGAAGATCAATCGAATACCCCCCAAAGAGCGGGAACCATTTGAGGAGAAAGCCCAGTGTAAAGAGGAGCAGCAGAGCCAGCCAGAAATAAGGGATTCCCTGAAAAAAGGTCAGGAGAGGCGAGAATGTCGTGTCGAACCAGGAGCCACGTTTCCAGGCGGCAATCGCGCCCAGGGCGGTGCCCAGCACAAAACTGATGATAGTTGCTACGCCCACCAGCCCCAGCGTCCAGAAAAGCCCTGTGCGGACTACCTCAGAAACAGGCGTAGGATAATAATTAATGGAGATACCAAAATTGCCATGCGCCAGATCACCAAGATAGCGAAGATATTGGGTAAAGAGGCTTTCATTTGTATTCAGACCAAATTCCAGCCGTAAAGCCTGGATAGCGCGAGGGTCCAGACGCCCCTGGAGCTTGGCAACGAGCAACAATACCGGATCGCCTGGCATCAGCCGAGGGATCAGGAAGTTTAGCGTAATGGCGGCCCAGAGAGCAATCAGGTAAAAGCCACTCCGGCGCAGTAGGTAGCGCATCTGCGGCTCCTTTGAGAAAGTGGTGGCCGGTAGCTGACCGGTCCGGGTAAGGAAATGGAAACAAGCCAGTCAGCTACCAACAACCGTTGAGTAACGATGGGGCAGGTTATGCCTGGTGAATGGTCAATGCGACAACTTCGGCATCCGGGAAGTTCCAGGGAGCCGGGTTCGCGTAGGTATTGGTCGCATCCGGCCAGCCAACAAAGCGGGCAGTCGAGTATTCGTACCAGGTTGCGCCTTCCATCAGCGGGATGGTTGGCATCTGTTCGACCATGATCTTCTCAAGGCCGAGAATAGCCTGCTTCTGAACGTTGGCGTCAGTCGAACCCGCGTACTGAGCCAGCAGTTGGTCGGTAGTGGGATCAATCCAGCGCTCATAGTTGGAGGCTGCCTGCTGTCCTACCGGGGCCGTGTTGCTGCTTGCCAGCATCGAGAAGTACAGGTACCAGGGTGTCGGGCCAGGATTCGTCCAGGAGATGGCTGTATCGAACGTGCCGTTCGCCAGGGCCGCGATGTAGTCGTTAAACGAGATCGCATTCTCGGTCACTTTCATCCCGATGGCATTCAGGTTCGTCGCCATGATCTCGACGGCCTGATCCCAATCGGTCCAGCCAGAAACCACGTTCATATTGAAGGCCAGCTCAGCGCCGCTCGCGTCAGCATAGATGCCGTTGCTGTCCTTCTTATAACCCGCAGCCTCCAGAGTGGATTGCGCCTTGGCTGGATCCTTGGTGAACTTGGTGTTCGCATAATTTGGATCGAGGAAAGCCTGGTTAGCCGGAAGTACCAGAGAGGTAGGGCTGGCAACTGGCTCGTAGCCGACCTCAGCCTGAGTGGAAAGCGCATCGCGATCAATGGCATCGCTAATCGCCTGCCGCACCGCCAGGTTGTTGAACGGAGTCTTGGTCAGGTTCAGATAGAGTTCGACGACGTTGCCCGGTGGGAACCAGTATTTGTTATGGGCCGGGTCGCGGGCGACATAGGTCTTCTCAATGTTGGGAGTGAAGACGCCGGACCAGTCCAAACTACCAGACGAGAGCAACAGGTCAGCACTGGTGTTCGCATCGAGGGACGGATACTTGATCGCGTCAATGTAGGGCTTGCCAGCCTGCCAGTAGTTCTTGTTCTTGGCGAGCGTGTACACCTGCGGGCTGAAGTCCTTCAGCGTGAAGGGTCCGGTGCCCACCGGGTTGGGGTTCGTCTCGGTCTGGGCATTAGCAATGCCTGACCAGATATGCTGGGGCACAATGTAGGTCTGTCCACCCAGATACCACAGCAGCGGCACCGATGGCTTGGTGAAGTTCACGACCACCGTACTCGCGTTGGGATTGCTGACGGAGGAAATGCTCTTCCACAGGGCGCCGCCGTCCAGGGCAGGATACTGCTTCAGGACGTTGAGCGTGAAGACCACATCATCGCTGGTAAAGTCTTTCCCATCCGTCCACTTGACGCCGGAGCGCAGGTTGAAGGTGATGCTGGTGGCATCGCTGTTGAAGCTGTAGGTCGAAGCCAGCCAGGGCGTGATTTGCCCGCTCAATCGGTTAAAGACCAGCAGCGTCTCATAGATCATGCCCAGCGTGCCGCTGCGATTGCTGTTGGGCTGGAAGGGGTTGAAGTTTTGTGTAAAGGTGCCGTAGGGACTGGGAATATCGGTCAATGTCCCGCCGTACTGGGTGCCACTTTTCGGCTGGGAGCCACAACCAGCCAGGACCATAGTCAGAACCACAAGTACGCCAATGATCGCCATACCGTAGCGATACCTAGACCTCATGGTGTAGACCTCCTCACAATGGATAGAAGAATCATGCGTTGGTTCGGAAGCAGCAATACTCTGTCCAGTTGCTGCAATGGTAGAGTTGCCCTTATATCCCCCCTTCCTTCGCAGTTCAGGTCACACAACGCGCATTGGGTGATGATGACGATGACTGAGTTATGAATCATGACGCGCGCACTGTTGTCTTCCGGAACGGGCGTGCGCCATTGATCTCAAGATTTGGGAATCGAAGCCACTTGTTGTATGCCACACGATTCGCGGATCACCAGATGGGTTTCCAGCAAAATGCGCATAGGCTCAGGGGCATAGGCGGATGAGAGTAGAGAAGATTTTCTAAAGGGGTTTTTGCCAGCATAGGCGGGAAGAGGACGCGGCGATTCCAGCAGCCGCAGAAGCAAATCAGCAGCGCGCTGGCCCATCACATGGAAGGGTTGCACCACTGTAGTCAGTGGCGGGCGCTTGTGCATCGAAGTGGGCATATCGTCGAAGCCGACCAGAGCCACATCCTCCGGAACGCGCAGGCCCAGGTTTTCGGCAGCCTCAAGAACCCCCCAGGCCATATGATCATTGGCGGCAAAAATAGCGGTAGGCCGTTCAGCCAGCGAGAAGAGTGCCTGGGCGCCTTCTCGTCCAGTGGGAAGTTCGAAATCGCCCTGAAAGACCAGCGTGGGGTCAAGGGGCAGCCTGGCCTCATTCAGTGCCTCGCAATAGCCCTGATAGCGCTCTTGCGAGCATTGATAACTTGCTGGGCCTTTGATATGCGCAATACGCCGGTAGCCCAGGTCAATCAAATGGCGAACGGCTTGATAGGCGCCAGTACGATTGTCAGCACCTACCCAGGGCGCGCTGTTTGGCAAGCCCTGGTCATCAATGATCACGACGGGAAAGCCCTGCTGGTGCAACTGCTCTAATCGCTCGGCTGCCGGGCCGGGGATCACAGCTACCAGGCCGGCAATCAACCGCGCATCCAGAATGCGATCAAGCGCAGCACTGCGGTCTTTGTTTGGGGGGATGCTATAGAGCACTATTTCATAGGCGCTATGTTCCACCACCTCAGCCACACCCTGCAAAATTTCTGGGATAAACGGCCAGATTAACGAGGGAACCAGAACACCAATCATACGAGGCCGCCCACCTGCAAGTCCAGCAGCCGTCACACTGGGCACAAAGTCCTGCTCATCCATGATCTGCAAGATGCGCTCACGAGTGGCAGGGTCCACATCGGGCTTGTGGTTTAAGACACGTGAAACCGTTGCTTTGGAGACATTCGCCAGCCGAGCGATGTCCTGAATGGTGAGTTTGCTCGCCATACGGTTTTTCTCCCGTTGTCTTTGATGTGCACCCATCCCCACTGCCAAGGTCTCCCAGTTGGGGAGTGTTGCGAGAGCGGTTACGCAATCGGGTCCGTTACCGCTCTCGTAACCGGTTACGAATAGTATAACCACAAACTAGCCTTCTGTCAATAGGTTTTTGGGGAATTTTTCAGATTGCTAGAAAATCTCGTTGTTCAGTCTGCACAGTGTTCAATGCACCTGCTGACACAAAGAGCGAGGGCTGCGCCTCGGGGCGCAGCCCTCGCTCTTTGTGTCAATGGCTTGCATCGGTCAGGACAAATGAGGCTGTTGCTCGAATGTCCTGTGACGACGCGCCAACCAGCACTTCAAACACTCCCGCTTCAGCCACCCAGGTCCGCGCCAGATCATCGTAGTAGACCAGCGCCTCGCGCCCGATGGTGAGCGTCAGGGTCTTGCACTCCCCAGGTGCAAGCTGCACTTTCGCAAAGGCTTTCAGTTCTTTCTCCGGGCGCTCCAGCCGCGACTTCACGTCTCGCACATAGAGTTGGACGATCTCTTTGCCCGCGCACTGCCCTGTGTTGGTGACATCCACTGCAACCTGCACCGTCTCGTCTGGATTGATCTGTTGAGCACTCAGCCGCAGCGTGCTATAGCTAAATGTCGTGTAGGAAAGGCCAAAGCCAAAGGGAAACAGGGGGGCGATCCGCTTCTTATCGTAGTAGCGATAGCCGACGTACAGCCCTTCCCCGTAGTAGATCTTGCCGTTTTCACCAGGAAAGTTGAGGTAGGCCGGGGTATCCTCCAGACGCGACGGAAAGGTTTGCGGCAGTTTCCCCGAAGGGTTGGTATCTCCAAAGAGCACATCGGCAATCGCATTACCACACTCTTGACCAGGATACCAGGCTTGCATGACCGCTGCCACCTGCTTGAGCCAGGGCATGCTGATGGGTGAGCCGGTGTTGAGGACGACGATGGTACGTGGATTGGCCGCTGCCACCTGCTCGATCAGCGCGTTTTGCTGCCCAGGCAGTTCCATATCGGGCCGGTCAAAGCCTTCGCTCTGCCAGTCCCCGCCGAAGCCAGCACAAACAATCGCCACATCTGAGGCTGCCGCCAGTCGCGCCGCGCGCTCGATGCTATCACCTGGAACTGGGGGGAGGCATTCCAGCCGAACCGCTGCCATTGGCGTCTGTGCGTTCCTGGCAAAGTCGAGACTCAACAGATAGGTGCGCCCAGCCTCCAGGGGGATTGCTGCCTGGACCTCGGCACTACCCATCCCAAAAAATTCTCTGCTGGGCGTCTGGTGTGTCCAGTTGTCAATCACCTCGCGCCCATCAATGGACAGGCGGCTGAATCCAGCGCTGATCAGCCCAAAGGAATATACGCCTGTTTCCTTGGGGATGAAGCGACCGCTCATGCGAGCGGAAAACTGCTGGTGATTGACGCCAGCAGGCACATCCTGGAACCACATGCGCTCCGATGCCGTTTGTATTTCCGTGTGAACCATCGCCCCAGTCAGATCGCTGCTGTTGAAATACTCAACGGCCAGGCCATGTTCACTGCCTTGTGCGCCAGCCTCAACCTGTTCGATAGCAAGCAGTGGCAGCAAGCGATGATTGGTGCAGCCCAGTTCGTAGCCCACACGCACGCCCTCTCCCAGCCTCGCGAGCATGCCGTCAAAGGGAGTCACCGCATAGTGCGCGTTGACTTGCGCGCTGCCCCCACCCATAATGTGCGCCACCTTAACGTTGGGACCAATCAGCGCAATGGAGGTAAGCCGCTCGCGTTGCAGCGGCAGCGTCTGCTGCTCGTTCTTGAGCAGGACAATGCCCTCAGCCGCCGCCTCACGAGCCAGCGCGCGACGTTCCGGCAAATCAACAGCTTGCTCTGGTGTATCCAGTGGCTGCTCGAACCGCCCCGCTTTGACCAGCAGGGCCAGGAGACGCCTGACGCTGGCGTCAATGGCTGCTTCCGCTACCTCGCCACGTTCCACCGCTGCCAGCAGCTTCTCGCCACGCCAGACTGGTGCGGGCATCTCCAGATCCAGCCCGGCATTGAGAGAAGCGGCAGTGCTCTTGACCGAATTAAACCAGTCAGAAACCACCACTCCTTCAAATCCCCACTCATTGCGCAATACCTCTGTCAACAGATATGGGTCTTCGGAGGCAGCAATACCGTTCACCAGGTTATAGCTCGCCATAATCGTCCAGGGCTTTGCCTCTTGCACCGCTGCCTGGAAGGGCAGCAGATAGACCTCGCGCAGCGCCCGCTCGCGTACTTCTGAACTCATGCTGAAGCGCTCGAATTCGTGATCATTACAGATATAATGCTTGATCGAGGCGCCCACCCCTTCGCTCTGCAAGCCGACGATATACGCCACCGCCAGACGCGCGGAGAGATAGGGGTCTTCGGAGAACGTCTCGAAATTGCGTCCACCAAGCGGAGAACGCTGCATGTTGACGGTTGGACCCAGCAGCACCTGCGCTCCCTTGGCGCTTGTCTCTTGTCCCAGCGCCAGCCCAATGCGTTTGACCAAATCTACGTCCCATGTGGAGGCCAGGGAAATCTCTGCGGGGAAGCAGGTAGTCTTCACGCCACCGGTCAGGCTTCCGGCGCCACGCGCGCCATTGGGACCATCGGTCATCTTCAGCGTAGGAATGCCCAATCGCTCAACCGGGACTGTATACCACATGTTGGTTCCGGCAAGCATCGAGACTTTTTCCTGAAGCGTCATCTGGCTGAGCAAGTTGTCTACGTTGTGCATGTGCGTCTTCTTTCAACATATGTTTGGGCGCGGAGTCCCCTGCGTATACATATGGGGAGGAAGCGTCCCACTTTGCTTGACATTTACTCCAAAATAGTTTATATTGTTTTTGATGAAACAAGAACTGACCGCCAAACTGAAACTGACCACGACGCCAGAGCAGTTCGCCCTGCTGCGACAGACGCAATTGGCGTATCGGGACGCGCTGAACTTTGTCAGCGCCTACTCGTTTGCGCATGGCAAAACGAGCAACAGCATCCGCCTCCAGAAGGAAACCTATACCGAGTTGCGCCGTCAGTTTTGCTTGCCCGCACAAATGGCGTGCAATGTCCCCCGTCAGGTCGGCGCTACCTACAAAGGACTGTGGACCAAATGGCGCAAGAATCAGGAGGCGCGGGCTAAAGGGTACACGAAAAAGCGCTTTAAGGGGCTGGATAAGGTACCCCGCTATGATGCTCCCACCGTGTACTACAACCACCAGCGCGATTATTCCTTCAAGACGGAAGGCCGGGTCAGCATCTTGACCCTGCAACGCCGGTTGATTCTCCCGTACCAGGGGTACAGGAACCATGTGGCACTGATTCACGAGGGGGCCACCATTGGCGGTGCCAAACTCTGGTACGATCAGGCCAAAAAGCGCTTCTATTTGCTGGTGTCGCTCTCGGTGGAAGTCCCTGACCCCACCCCCGCAAGAGCCACGCAGGTGGTAGGCATTGACGTGGGCAACCGCTATTTGGCGGCGGTCACCACCTCTACCAATCACAGCCAGTTCTATTCTGGCAGGAAAGTGAGGCAGCAAGCCGACCATGTGGCTCGGCTCCAGAAACGACTTCGGCAAAAAGGCACTCGCTCTGCAACCAGAAAACGTATCTTGCTTAGCAGACGAGAGAGACGGCTTAAGCTGAACACGAACCATACGATTAGCAAGCACATCATTGACTCCCACCCTCTGGCTTTCATCGGACTGGAAGACTTGGCGGGAATCCGCGAACGCACCAAACGCAAAAAGGGCAAAAAGGCGAGTAAGAAGCAACGGCGCAAGAATCGGCATGCCTCTCACTGGGCCTTTGCCGAATTGCACAGCTTCCTGACCTACAAAGCTGCGCTCGGCTCTTCGCTCTGCATCAAGGTGGATGCAGACTACACTAGTCAGATGTGTCCTCGCTGCGGCTTTACCAGCCCAAAGAACCGGCCTGAAAAAGGCTTGTTGTTTGTTTGCCAGCATTGCTTGTTTGTCCTCCATGCCGATCTGGTGGGAGCCAGAAATATCAGCTTGCGAACGCTTCTTATCCGGCAAGACTGGATGAGAACGGGCGTCCTGTCGGTACGCCCCGATGTGTCAGACCGTGAAGCCAAAGTCGCGCGCCTCTCCAGGTACGCGGAATTGCGGTGGAGTCTGGACACAAGCCCCTCGCTTTAGCGATGGGGTCACTGACATTATCTATGATTCAAGCATAGCTGATTCCCTGTTGCTAGTCCTCATTCAACTGCAAGGTCATGCTGATGGATGGTTTCGAAACGATGCGTGCCATCATGACAAGCGCAATGGTGCAGATGATGACCAGTATGGCGAAAGCGATATTCAGTGTTGATGGTACAACGATCTGAATCGGCAAGAGATGCTGGATGACATAAAATTCGCCGCTGCCGATAGTGCTCCCGGTGGGGGGAGTAGTAAAGATCAATCTGGGCGCGAGTGTAAGGACAAGCGCCGCCCCAAAAATGAGGCCCAGCGCGATAGCGACAGTATAAACGATGCCCTGCTCCCAGGAAAGTACCCCAGCAATCTGGCGGGGAGTGCTTCCTAATGCGCGCAGCACGGCAAAGCTGGTCAGGCGGCTGCGCGCATTGAGCCAGGACGTGAGGAGGCTCCCAACCAGTGCCAGGAGGATGGTGGTAATCGTGCCAAGTAACAGCACACCGCTCAGCGAGATATAGAGTGGGTCTTGCTGCATTTGCTCAATCATGGCCCGGCGGTCGCTCAAATTGCTCAGTTGCAAAGGCCCGGCGCTGAGGGCGGCACGCACGCTGGCAAGAGTTGTCGAAGCGTCGCTGGTGCGCAGCCAAATATAATCAGGCGCGTACAGTGCTGTTGTTGGCTGAACTTGCCGCTGCACTTCAGAGAAAATGGTCAAGTCAACCAGCACGCCGCCAGGAACCGTATATTCATCAGCCCCGCTTGTCTCAAGACTATCATTCACGGTAGGCAGATGTTGGACCTCAGTCAGGGCAATGAAGGAGAGGCCGCCAAGGGAGAAGGGTGTCCCAACCGAGAGTTGCAGCGCATTCCAGGCAACAGCATCAACAATAGCCGGGAGCGCGGGCACGCCGTTGACCGGTTGGACGTTTTCCGTAGCAGCGAGCGCGTCAGTAATTGGCCGCAGAGCATCCTGGTTCGTCCATATGAACGTCTGGGCAACGGTGCGCGTATCTACGGCCATCACTTGTATATGGAGAGTTGGCAACGCATCGCTGGTAGTCTGGTATTCATAGCCGACCGTGCTGGCTAGGACGCCAGGGATGCGTTTGTAGGTCTGCTCCCACTGCACTGCCGACGGAAGATCCCCTGTCTCCTGCTGGAGGTTTCCGCCAAAGTCGGCGCCAACCTGCTGAGCGGCAACGTTGGCAATCTGCTGATATTCTGACGCTCTAAAGACAAGCGTAAAGAGGGCGAAGGCTACCGCCAGGGAAAGCAGGAGAATCATGCGTACCGATTGGTTTGGTGCGCGGGCTATCTGAGTCAGAGCCAGCATCGGCGGGGCGCCAGGCCAGCGCAAAGCACGTCTGGAAAGAAAACGCAGCAGCAGGGGAAAGACCCGCAAGAAGAGCAGCACTGCGGCAAGCAGCAGGAAGAGTGGCCCAACAAGTTCCAGAGGCATTGTGATGAGTTGATTCGTGCGGGCATCAAGAAGTCCCGTGTTGATGATATAGTTTGAGGCCACATAGCCAACGAGGGCAAAGACAGCGGCCACGAGGTCCAGTTGTAGACGCTGCCAGAGCGGTCGCCCCGCTGAGCGGGTGGCTTCTTGTCGGATGGCAAGCACGTTTTGCCTGGTTGCGCTGCTCATGACCACCAGCAGCGTGATGATGGCTCCAACTGCGCCCGCAGCAGCATACCACCCCACTCCCAGCACAGTCCGCATGGTTTCACCTGTGGCAATGGTGAGCGCGCTCTGATCCTGGGCGCTTAAGACCAGGCTGCTTAGCAGTTGCGCAACAACTACCGCGAGCAGCGGCCCAATGACCAGAGAGAGCAGGCCAATGCCCGTACTTTGAATAATGAAGGAGGCAATAACCTGTCGGCGGCTGGCTCCCCGACTGCGCAGCAAGGCGATGGCTTCACGCTGACGCTCGACAAAAAGACTGGCAGCCAGACTGATAAAGAAGAGGATTAATGCCAGAATTTGGATGGTCAGGACGGCAATGGGAATCTGTACCACATCTCTCCTATCCCTAAACTGCTGCAACGTGCTCGGAGTATCGCTCGTTTGCATAACCGCGCCAGTAAGCTGAACATGGTTGAGATACTGAGCCGCGCTAAAGTTGTCTCCTATCTCTATCTCCGTTGAGCCGAGGCGCGAGATGAGATCATCCAGATTTTCGTTCGTTATCTGTGAGATGGCGAGTGAAAAATACCAGAGGATGGTTGGTGGCTCTTGCATGATGACCTCGTTGCCGCCGTACTGCCGGGCAATCTGGGTCAGGGTTTCGAGAAAATTTGCGGTGGACATCAGGCTGGAGTAGCGAGGGAAATGCCCCTCCAGAGTTGGCTGGAACGTGTTCCCATGCCAGTAGCTCTCTGTATCAACAGGCTGAATGATGCCAACAATATGTAGTGGCAACTGCGCAGCGAGAGGTTGCCCGCTTGCACCCGTCCCATTGGGGATGGTGAGCGGAACAGAAAGGATCAGAGTGGAGTCAATAGTAACATGCAGAGCATCAGCGGTAGCCTGTGTCAACGCGACCTCAAGCGTGCTGCCTGATTCCGAGGGCAGCCGCCCATTGATTAATGTGAGATGTGGTGCGGCTTGCGGCATGAAGTCGCCAATCAGGACTAACTCGCTGCCTTGTGCCAGCGAGGTGGAAGGCGTCAGCGTCAGCCCATCTGTTTGCATGGTGAACTGTGATTGAGCGCTCAGATAGTTCCCCAACCTGGCGCGCATCAGAGCAAGGAGCTGCGCCTGATCATCAGCGGCGATTGTCGTTGAGAGGCCATTAGTCGAAATCGAAAGCTGCACCTGTGCGGATTCGGGCGAGGCTGAGAGAACGTTATGCAGTCCGGCTGTTAAAGCGATCTGCGAGAATAGCGGCGCGGCAGAGACAATGACCACTGCTGCCAGGATGCCTGCCCAGGTGGCAAGCAGCATCCGCCAGTTCTGGCGTACGCCCCAAAGGGCCAGCGTGATAAAGGAAGGCTGAACCCTCCATCTCCTGTATTTTGAGAGCGCCTGCGTGACAGGTGTTGGAATCGGTTTCTCAGTTTGTTGCCATCTGCTGTCAGGTAGAGCCATTTCTCCCCCTTGCTTTTCACTCCTCCAGGCGGTAGACTGTTATCCGGGCGTGGCGAGGTTCCCCTCCAAAAGCGCCGAGGGGATAAAATCAGAGCGTCCTCTGCCTAAGATTCGGCAAGCGTCCAGCAATGGATAAGCGCTCAGCCTGCGGCGAGAGGAAAGACAAGTATTCTCCGACTCCGGCGCTTGGCATCGGCAGGAGATAGAGGCCGTGAGCAGTTCTGCCAGCATGGTTGCTCGGTTCATAGTGAGTCCAGTCATGGGCACTGGCTGAGCCAGCGATTGTACTAACCAGGCAATAGGTGACTATTGTTTGGAAACTGTCATAGGAACCTCTTCCGGCAGCAGTAGCTTAATCCTCGCTGAGCCGCAATTTCCGGCTGATGTCGGGTGCGGAAACCAGGCGCGCCATCAGCAGAATTGCGCCAATACTGATGAAGACCAGCACCGCCAGGCTGATGCCCAACGAAGACGATAGCCCGATCTGTACCGGCAGGACACGCTGAATCACAAAAAACTCAGTGCTGCTGATGGTTGTATCGGGTGGTGTCGGGTTGGTGAAGACTAAGGCTGGCACAGTTGTGAGCACAAGGAGTGTGCCTAACAGGATGCCAAGCATCAGCGCGACACAATAGATAACGCCCTGCTCCCATGAGAGCAGGCTGGCGATCTGGCGCGGTGTGCTGCCCAGGGCGCGCAGCAGGGCAAAGCTGGTCAGCCGACGCTTCGCGTTCAGCCAGGAGGCCAGGAAGCTCCCGATCAGCGCCAGCAGCGCGGTCGTGCTTACCCCCAGGATCAGGAGGCCGCGCATGGCGAGATAGAGCGGGTCGCGCTGCATCTGAGCAAGCATCGCCCGGCGGTCAAAGACCTGATCCAGAGAGAGTGGGCTGTTCGTGAGCATTGCCCGCACCTTCGCCACTGCCGAAGGCGTGTCCTCAGTGCGGAGCCAGATGTAATTAATGGTGGGGGGCTGATGTATCATGCCGCTCACATTTTCAAGCTGAACTTCCTGCGCATACACCTGGGCATAGAGATTGAAGTCCACCAGAAGGCCGCCAGGGGTGATGTAGTCGTCGCCTCCGCCGGTTTGCAGGCTGTCGTTGATGGTGGGAATATGTTCGACCTCAGCGATAGCTTGAAAGGTGATGCTGAAGCTCCCGCTGAGATTCACGACGAACTGAGCGCCAGGAGCTAACTGGAGCGCGTTCCAGGCAACTGCATCAGCCAGCGCCGGGACGACCAAAAGCGGCTTTCCCTGGCTGTCTTTTGGCGGCGTAGAGATGCCTGCCAGCAGTTCTGCAAGGGGCTGGCTGGAGTCCTGATCGGTCCAGATGGCGGTCTGCCAAAAGTTCCGGGTATCTACCGCCCGTACCTGGATTGAGGTTGCCTGCCCGCTCTCACTGGCAACTCCATCGGCGGTAGAGCCAGCCGTAACCGAGGCGACGCCAGGAATGGCCCGATAGGCATCTTCAACAGCACTTGCCGCTTGATGGCTGCCCACCGAAACCGGAACCGAACCGCTAAAATCTGCTCCAACCTGCTGCGCGGCAACGCTGGCAATTTGCCGCGCTTCTGAGTCGCTGAAGACAAGCGCGAACATGGCGAGGGAAATCGAGAGCGCGAGCAGCAGTATCATCGGCAGGGTATAGTGCGGCGTGCGCGACATCTGTGCCAGCACCAGCATTGGTGGCGCCGAAGGTTGTCGAGCCGTTCGCCTGGCGAAGAAGCGCAGCAGCAAGGGAAAGAGCCGCAGAAAGAGCAGCACAGCAGCAATCAGCAAGAAAATCGGCCCGACGAGTGACACCGGAAGATAGATCACCTGGTTGGTGCGTGCGTCTATGGCGCCGGTGCGCGTCAAATACAGTGCTATGGTGTAGCCGCTGAGCGCGACTAGCGCGGCCAGCCATTCCAGATGCAGACGCTGCCAGATGGGATGCTGCCTCGCGCGCGCTAGATCGCGCCTGATTGCCAGGGCATCTTTGCGGGCTGAAAGCCAGAGCGCGACGGTCGTGGTGATGATGGCTCCGGCTACCGCGATAAGCGCGTACCAGCGTAGTTCAAGCAGTGTCTGGATTGGCTGATTCGTCAGAATGTTAAGAGCGCTCTGATCGGCGGGTGCAAGCAGCAGACGCCCCAGCCCATACACAAGCAACACGGCCAATGCCGGACCTGCTAGCAGCGCGAGCAGCCCCGGCACGAGCGTTTGGGCAACAAGCATGCTGAAGACCTGGCGGCGGCTGGCGCCCCGACTGCGCAGCAGGGCCATTGCACTGGCCTGGCGATCAGCATACATACCAGCAGCGACGCCGACAAACAAAAGGAGCAGCGCGAGTATCTGAAGCGTCAGGAGCACGATAGGAATCTGGACAACGGCGATGCGTTCACGGAAGCGTGCCAGTGTGCCAGGATTTCCAAATGCTGGCATGGTGGGGCTGATAAGCTGCGGGTTGCGGAGATAGGGTATCGTGATTGCCCGCTCGTCAAGCTGGACCTGCGCGTTGTCCAGATGCGTGATCAAGGGATCAAGGTTGCTCATCGTTACCTGCGTGGCGTTCAAGAAAAAATACCAGAGGACCGTAGGGAAGGCGTCGAACTGGAGCATCGTTCCGCCATACTGCGCGATGAACCGATCCAGAAGCGCGAGAAAGGCATCGCTGGACATAATCGCTCTGTAGGTGCTGGAGAAGCCAGAGCGAACCGGCTCGAAATCCTGGCCGTGCCAGAACGGATCGCTCCCATCAAGGGCAACGATGCCCACCACGTGAAGAGGCAGTTGCAGCACGACATACTGAGAGGCGGGGTATGCAGGGTTTCCCTTGATAAAGAAGGAGAAATGCAGGTACACGGTGGACCCCACCGCGACTTGCAGATCACTGGCAGTGAGCTGGGTAATCACAATCTGCATCTCAGAGCTGGATGCAAGCGGTAATTGCCCTTGCAGCACGTGCAGGTGAGTGCTGGCCTGGTCTATCGAGACACCCGTCAGGAGCAGTTTATCGCCTAGCTCAGTGGGATTTGAGGTTGTCAGACCAAAGCCAGGCATTTGCAGAACAAATTGCGTATAGCTGCTCAGGTAAGCCCGTAGCTCTGTCTGCATAAACCCGCGAAGGAGGCTGTTCTCCTGAGCGAGAATCTGATGAGACAGGTCAGAGGTATTAGCCTGTAACTCGATCTCTGCGTCTTGCGGGCTGGCAGTGAGAGGAGCGCGGACACCGGCAGTTAAAGCCACTTGCGTAAAAAGCGGCATTGCGCAGAGCAGCACCACCACCGACAGAATACCCAGTTCCATCACGAGCAGCAGGCGCCAGGTCTGGCGTAAACGCCAGCGAGCCAGGGTGAAAGCAGTCGCAAGAAATGTCGTTCTCAGACGACCTGGCAGTGCTCGCTGTGTGGGTGTCATCATGGCCTCTTTTGTGGCTTGTGTTGCTGATCACATCAAAAACTATACTAGAGGAAGGCAACCAATGACAATACCAGGAGCGCGAAGATGCTGGACTTCGTGCTCCTTGACAAACTTATTTTTCCCGGCTATTATATCATTAATGGATATATCCGAACGTGATATAGGTCGCCCGTAAAAAGTGCCTGATCGTACTAACCACTCTTTCAGGAGAGATGCGTATGTCAAACAAAGAGGAGCGCGAACCGGAGACGCTGCTGCCGCTCACTCCACCTGTTTTCCACATCCTTCTGGCCCTCGCTGACGGCCAGAAGCATGGCTATGCCATTATGCAGGAAGTTGAAGCGCGCACAGGCGGCGCTATGCGTATGGGGCCTGGGACACTCTATGGCTCGATCCAGCGCATGCTTAAGGATGGCCTGATTGTTGAAGCTGAGGCTCGCGCCCAGCCCGTTCATGGTGAAGAGCGCAGGCGTTACTATCGCCTGACGGGATTTGGTCAGCGCGTCTTGCAGGCCGAGGCCCGCCGCCTGGAGGACCTGGTACATCTTGCACAGAGCAAGCGGGTTCTTCCTGGCTTTGGCCCATCGGGAGGCGCGTAATGGCTGCACCTCCCTTGGATGGCACGCAAGGCTTTTCGCTCCGCCTCTATCGCCTCTTGCTACTTGCCTACCCTCGCGCCTTTCGTGAGGAGTATGGGTCTGAGATGGCATTGGTGTTCTCTGATGCCTATCGGGAGGCGTCAGAGCGACATGGAACGTTGGGAGTAGTACACCTCTGGAACGATGTTTTTGTGGATGTTGTGAAATCGGCCTGTCTTCAGTGGGCACGCCACTGGAGAGAGCGTAGCGGGCGCGACTACGCGCTGGCAGGAAAGGACCAGTTCGCAATGGCTCTACAATTCAGGTTAGATGTTGCTCAACGCACAGATGTCGGGCGCAAGCGTGCCAGCAATGAAGATAATCTCGTCGCTGTGGTGCCGGAGGAACACCAGCTTTTGCAAGAGAAGGGTGCGCTTTTTGTGGTGGCTGATGGCTGGGGAGATCACGAGCACGGTGTCGTTGCCAGCGAACTGACGATTCGGCATGTCAGGGAGGCATACTACCAGAATAACGAGGACGACATCCCCTCTAATCTTCGGAAGGCGATCAAACAAGCAAACGAAACGATTTATCGGGCAAATGAGACGGAACACGCTCAAGGAAACAGTGAATTCGATATGGGGGCGACCTGCGTTGCCGCTGTGCTGCATGAGCAGATGCTCTATGCCGCCAATATTGGCGACAGCCGCGTCTATGTGCTGCACGAAGGACACCTGCGCCAGGTTACGCTCGATCATTCGCTGGTTGCGCGGATGGTTGAGCGGGGAGAGATTACTCCCGCCGAGGTCCGCACACACGAGAAGCGCGACCAGATCTATCGCTCGCTTGGCGTGTCCGAAGTCGAGGTTGACCTCTTCACCGAGCCGGTGCAGGAAGGTGACACGCTTCTGCTCTGCACAGATGGCCTGTGGGTGCTGCTGGAGGATGACGAAATGCGCGCCATCATCGAGCACTCTGGTCCTGAAGAGAGTGTGCAACGCCTGATTGCCCGCGCTATTGAAGCGGGTGGGCCGGATAACGTCACTGCCATTGTGGTGCGAGTCTCCCCAACGCAGGCATAAAACAGCAGCTTGCCTCCGAGTATCCTCGCTGGCTTGCCCCAAATGTGGGCCTGTGGATTGGTCTTAAAGAAGCACATCCTCTGTGCCAGGCCCTCAGCATGGAGCACAGGCAGCACTTTTCGATTGCTGATAAATTTTCTTCTCAAAGAGATGTCTCCCCGGCACTGCTAGCAGCACCGGGGAGACATCAAGAAAGGCTTAGACAAGCGCTGGAACGGCGGTCCCTGCCAACATCAGTGTACAGACAGCCTCATACGCCTCGGCCCAGGCAGCGCGCAGTTCTGGCGTCCAGCGTTCTCCCAGAAACCCCGCAAAGGTATCCAGCAAAACCGCTCCCACGATGGGGTAATGCTCAGGCCGAACGCCATAAGTCTCATGGCGCTGCCCCAGCCCTTTGAGAGCAGCCGCCAGCACGTCGGGCTTGCGCAGATTTTGGATGACCAGCGCCAACGCCCCCAGCAGCTTCTTCTTCTGCTCGGCCATGTCGGTTGAGGTGAAGAAGCCTTTGGTCTGGGGAAACTCAGCGAAGAGAGTTTCGTAGAACTTCGCCACAAATGCTGCACCCTTTGGGGCGATTTCCTGAAAACTGGTTTCGAGCAGTTCAATTTGAAGGGTCATTGTTCGTCTACTTTCATTATGGATCACTAGTTACTGATTGGTTGTTGTATCAAGGTGCTCCTTGAGCTATGTTGCTATCTGCGATGAGCGGCGACGACTGTCTCTCGCTCTCCTGCCTGTTCCTCTCTGCCGCCTGGTTGGGACGGCAACGCCAGGTGGTCCTTCTGCGCAGGTTGTGTGGGCTTTTTCCAGAGCAGCACCGCTGCCAAGACACGCGGCGTAAACATTGCTGTCGGCGGCTTGAGCATGTGCATCACAAGATAGAAGCTCTGGGCCAGCCTGGGATTATCTGCCGCCGCTTCAAGCAAGCGCCGCGAATACCAATGAAAGAAGCCCATCCCAAACGAGCGTTTCCCCTCGGTTTCGGGATAGCGGAAATCTTCGCTGGTAGTAAACATCCAGGCCACGTTGATAGTTTTGGCGATGGCTTTCTGGAACCGGCGGGTAAACCCGGCCATGTCCCCCTGGCGGCCCTGGCACTGCTGCAAGGCTGCTTGCAGCGTCTCTGCCTCTATCGCGGCAACCGTCATCCCTTGCCCATAGATCGGGTTAAAGCTGCACACGGCGTCACCCATGACCAGAAACCCCTCTGGAAGAGCAGACATGCGCTCGTAATAACGCCTGCGGTTGGCTGCGAACCGATAGATGGAGACAGGGGACAGCGGCTCAGCGTCCTTGATCAGTTCATAAAGCGCCGGGCTGGGCAAACTGCGCGCATAGTCGAGGAACCCTGCGTCATCACTGGGGGGATAGTCTTTCAACCACCCGCTCACTGAAACGCTCCAGCGGTCCCCTTCGATGGGCAGGACAAAACCAATCCGCTTCTCCTGGGGAGGTGTGCAGAAGATCGCCATCACTTTCCAGTCCGCAGGAGCATCTTTTGGGCGGCGATAGATACGGGTGGCATAGCCCACATCCACCTTCACAACGCTTTCCTCGACCTGCGGATAGCCCAGCGACTTGAGCCATTGGGGAGCTTGCGAGCCGCGCCCGCTGGCATCCACCACCAAATCGGCCATCAACGCTTCTTCACGGCGTTCTCCATCGGCAGTACGCGCTTGCACACCGGTAATGCGTTTGGTGTCAGCACTGGTATACAGCCGGGTCACTTCATACCCATCGAGAATGCGCACATTGGTTCTGCTTGCCACCCGTTGGCGAATTTGTCCTTCCAGCCAGGGGCGGCTCTCGCAATAGACACGAATACCGCTGGAAAACTGGACTTTCCACACGCCAAACTGATACCAGCGGAGATCGGCACCCATATCAACCGGGGTGGCCCCGCCCTCGATAAGAGACGGAAAGAGGTCGGGGAAGAGTTCCTCAATCACTGCCGCGCCCTTGCTCAAGATAGCGTGCGTTTGCCGTCCCTGGGGCACACCTTTGCGTGCATCCATGCCATCCAGCCGATCACGTTCAATAACAGTGACGCGCTCGAAATGATCAGAAAGCACGCGCGCCGCCAGCAATCCGGCCATGCTTGCGCCAATAACCACTGCATGCTGACCAATCACCTGAGAAGATTCTACGTGCTTGCGAGCCATGATGTGTTTGTTACCTTTCTCTGTGTTCCATCTCATAAGCTTTTGCTGACTATGAGAGGTCAGTTTCTTTGCTGCTAGAGGAGCTTTCATTGCTGTCCTCTCAACGCCTGAGAAAAGTATGCCTGACTTTGAGCACAATGCCCATGCGCAATGTACGCAACGCCCCACGCAATGCTGCACGCAATTGCCGCCCGAAGAGGTTGCAGACGGCTTGACCAGATGTTATGATCGTACGGAGAGCGCCCCCTTGTCTCTCTGTGCGCTTGGGAAAAAAGCCAGGGAAGTTGGGAGCACCGAGGAAAGACCAGACATGGCCGCCATTCCATCGCTCACCTTTGGCGCCTTGCTTAAACGCCACCGGATTGCCGCAGGGCTGACCCAGGAAGAACTTGCGGCCCAGGCCGGGCTGAGTCCACGCGGCATTAGCGACCTGGAGCGTGGTGAGCGGCGCGCCCCTCGCAAAGAAACAGTGCAATTGATTGCTGATGCGCTCAATCTTTCTCCTGCTGAACGGGCAACGCTGGAGACGGCGGCCCGCCAGCGCTCGGCGCCGCCTCCACCAACCACAGCAGAACATACTTCCCCCTCTTCGAGTTTGACCCAGAGGGGATCAGCATCGCTGGTTGGACGCGCCAGGGAATTGCAGTTCCTGACGCGGCAGTTGGTGGACGGCCCACCCCTGCTGCTGGTGGCCGGGGAGCCAGGCATCGGGAAATCGCGCTTGTTGCAGGCGGGCATCGAACAAGCCCGGAACAAAGGGTGGGTGATTCTGACTGGAGGCTGCCATCGGCGCAGCGGCCAGGAACCCTACGCCCCGTTTGTTAGCGCGCTGGAGCGTTCGCTCCAAAGCCTGGCCCCAGCCCAGCAGCGCCAGCAGCTACAGGGTTGCACCTGGTTGGTCCACCTGCTCCCCGAACTGGCAGAGATGTCCTTGATCTCCCGGCCCACCGTGACACTCCCCCCGGAACAGGAGCGCCGACTGATGTTTGCCGCCATCGCGCGCTATCTGGGAAATATCGCCGGGCCAGCCGGAACTCTGCTGGTGCTGGATGATCTTCACTGGGCTGGACCCGATGCCCTCGACCTGCTCCAATCGCTGGTGCGCGTCCCAACGGAGTCCCCGCTGCGCATCCTGGGAGCATACCGCGATACGGACGTGGCTGCCCATGACCCGCTGGCAAATCTGGTGGCTGATCTGGCAAGAGAGAACCTGGCGAGGCGCATCTTGCTGGCCCCTTTACCAAACGATGAGGCTACCACGTTACTGGAAGAACTGCTGCCGGAAACACCAGGCACCGTCGTGCTGCGGCAGCGTGTTCTCGAACGTGCAGGCGGGGTTCCGTTTTTCCTCATTAGTTGTGTTCAAGCTCTCCAGGCGGGACACAAGGACAGCCCAGACGATGGCCTGGCAAGTGAAGTTCCCTGGACGGTAGCTGAAACCATCCGTCAGCGAGTGATGAGTTTGCCAGTGGCGGCTCAGGAAGTTCTGAACAGCGCCGCTATCGTTGGGCGGAGTATCGAACGAGACATCTTGCTGGCCGTCACAACTCGCACCGTGCAGAGCGAGGAGGATTTGCTTGCAGGGCTGCAAGCATGCTGTCGGGGGCGCTTACTGCTGGAAGAAGGTGAACACACGTACCTGTTTGCCCACGACCTGATCAGAGAGGTCGTGCTGGCCGATCTAGGGGTAGCACGCCGGGGAGTGCTTCATCGGCGTGTAGCGGAGGCGCTGGAGCAAGGCACGTCAACAACCGCAATGGCTGTTCTGGCCTATCACTACACCCAGGCTGGTGATCTGCAAAAAGCCGTGATCTACCTGCAATCTTCAGGAGATGCCGCACTGGCACGTCATGCTAACGCAGAGGCAGCAGCGGCCTACCGAGAGGTAGTCGCTCGCCTGGAGGAATTGGGCCGCACGCTAGAAGCCGCCCGGTGGCGAGAAAAATTGGGGAACGTGCTGGTACTTCTGACACAGTATGATGAGGCGCTGGACGTTCTGGAGCGAGCCTGCGAAACATATCGCCAGACTGGCAATCTGGAGGGCGAACTACGCGCGCTTGCACAGGTGGGGCGAACCCATCGCTGGCGCGGGACATCCGCAGAAGGGCTGAAGTACCTGCTGCCGCTCCTCAAAGCACTCCCAAAGATAGACGCCTCCCAGGGAGCCGCCGCTTTCTATATTGCGCTCGCCTATCTCTACATCGGCACCGGCCAGTACAGCGAGCAATTAGCAGCAGCAGAGCAAGCCGCAAAGCTCGCGCGAGCGATGGGGGATGACCAGATGCACCTGCTAGCCCAGGAGCGCATTGGCTCAGCGCTCTTCATGTTGGGGAGGCTGGAGGAGGCGCGGCAGGTGCTCGCCAACGAAGTCATTCCAGCAGGCGAAGCCACCGGCAACCAGTGGTTACTCATTGACGCGCTCGGAAATTTGGGGGCTGCTTATGAAGCCCTGGGCGAGTACCCACAGGGACGGACCTTTCAGGAGCGAGCAGTTGCTCTGGCTGAGCGTCTGGGTGGACGAGCACAAATGGCGCATCTGATCTTTGGGCATGGTATGAATGCGTTCTGCCAGGGCGAGTGGAAGCAGGCTCACGACGATTTCACGCGGGCCGCGAGCCTGGCAGCTTCGGTCGGTCGTTCCTGGAGTACCGCCTATCCCGCCTATGGGCTGGGCCTGCTCGCTCTTGCTGAAAGTAAGGAGGAGGCTATAAGCTATCTGACAGAGGCAAAGGCACTAGCCGAGCGGAACCATGACCTGCGAGCATTGTGCTGGATAGAGGGAGCACTGGCCGAGCAAGACCTCCTGATGGGGCGTCCAGAGGCTGCCTGCGCACGGCTTACCCCGCTCTTAAAGCTGGTCAGCCCGACGGTTGGCTATATCAAGGAATCTTTGATTCTCCTTGCCTGGGCAGAACTGGAGTCAGGTGAGGTGGCCCAGGCGCAAGCGCGTCTGGAAGAGGTGCTAAACACCGCTCGTACAGCAGCCATGCGTCCAACGCTTGTGGGCGCACTACGTGTGCAGGCGCTGCTTTTGAGCAGGCAGGGGCTGTGGGCTGAGGCCGAAGCAGCACTGGAGGAAGCCCTGGCCCTCTGCCGCGATATGTCCACTCCATATATAGAGGCAAAAACACAGTATGTCTCTGGACTGGTCGCGTTCAAGCATGGAAGAACACAGGAAGCCCGCCTGAGGCTGGATATGGCGCTTGCAAGCCTTCGTCAACTGGGCGAGCGGCTGTATGCCAGCCGCATTGAACAGATAGTATAACCGTTCGCAGGATTTTCAGCGAATCATAGCTTTTTCTTGCGTTCTCTGGCTCTTGAGTAGAGCATACTGCCAGATCCACCGCTCCTCTTCGGCGTTTACAAGCCTTGCCCTAGAAAGACATCCGTTGACATTTTTGTTTGGTTTTGTTATATTATTACCAAGTTATAAATTTGTCTATGTAATCATTGCGTTGATTTAGCTGGGGGAAGCTCATGGACAAACACGGAGACACTGCTCATTCCGCTCCCATTGAGCGGGTCCAGATTGGAGCGAGGATAGAGAAGCGCATGGTCAAGGTTCTCAAAGGTCTTGCTGAGTACCACGATCTGGCCTTGGGCGATTTGCTGGAGGGCATTGTCCTCCATGCTTTTGAGGGACGCTCTCCCTTTCGAGAGGAGTCGCTGCGCAAAATCGCTCAGTTAAAAGAAGTCTACGGAATGAACTACGGCTCTGAGGTCAGCCATCGCCTGACTGAGATACAGCCAAAAGAGGAACAACAATAATGCGCTTTAGCTTGTTCTCACTCCTCGATGTCTATGACACCGAGGCTCGCACATCCGCTGCCATCTACCAGCAAACCTTAGAGCAGATTGTCCTTGCCGACGAGCTTGGCTTCGATGCGTACTGGATCGGTGAGCATCATGGCTATCTCTCACCAAATCAACTGCTTGCCTGCCCCAATCCTGCTATCCTGCTCGCTGCGGCAGCAAGCCGTACCCACCGCATCGGCTTGAACACTGCTGTTGCCAACCTCTCCCTGCGCCATCCGCTTCAGATCGCCGAAGATTATGCCCTGGTTGATTTGCTCAGTCAAGGGCGCCTGGGTCTAGGCATAGGGCGCGGAAGTTTCGCGCATGAGTATGCTGCCTTTGGACAGGATGCAGCTTCGAGTTTTGGCCGTTTTGAGGAGTGTTGGGAGATCATCCAGCAACTCTGGCGCGGAGAAAGCGTGACCTTCAAGGGGCGCTATTATCATTTGGAGCAGGCGAGGCTCAACGTCGTGCCAGTGCAACAGCCAATCCCGCGTCATTGGTTCTCCGCCATCAAGGCGGATTCATTCGCCGCGCGTGGTCAAGCGGCTCAGCCAGTCATCAGCCTGCCCCACCTCAGCGCAAAGAGCTTTGCTGACGTTGGGAAACTCGTCGAGAGCCATCGCAGCCATTTCCTGGCAGCAGGCGGGAATGGTGAGCACTACGAGTTGCCTCTCATCCTCTACACTTTTGTGGCTCCTACGCGCGCAGAAGCGCTGCACGTGGCTGTCGAGGCGCTGCGCCGTTATCTGGAGCATCAACATCCTGGCAGTCATGCGGACATTATGCACATCATCCATCACCTGAAAGAGCAAAATCTCCTCTGGTTTGGCACGCCAGGGGATCTGGTCGCTGTTCTTGCGCGGTTCCAGGAAGCCATAGATCCGCGCCACATCGTGTTCTGGTTAGACTTTGGCAGCATACGGCCAGAACTCGTCTTGCGCTCAATGCGACTCATTGCCCAGGAAGTCCTACCACATTTCACCGGGCAAGCTCTTCCTGATGCCTCCAGGTAGTGAGAATTCGCTCGATCTGCTCCACATACAGCCGCTCGCCCACCTGATTGAGCATGACCAGCGCCGCTTCCCAGCGCTGGCGTGCCTGGTGACACATTCCGCCTGCTAGACAACGCAATCTCTTGCTGACTGAACCGAATGACGCTATGATTCACCAGGAGCGAAAAAGGAAGATCGGCAGAACCTCGCAACAGTCGCGGAGATGAAAAGACGAGTTACTCAAAAGAATCTCCCTTTTTATCATTCCAGCCATTTTGCAAAGAAAAGCATCTGCAAGAGAGGATTGTTTTCATGCCAACACTGCGGAAACTCACCCTTGATGACCTTTGGGCCTTCAAAATACTGGGTGCTATCACCCTTTCCCCCAATGGAAGGCGTGTCGCCTTCGTCGTGCAGAGCAATGAGAAGGCAAAGAATGAGCAACACAGTGCTATCTGGCTTCTTCACCTTGACGAGCAAGGGCTTGCTGTGGGAGCGCCGCGCCAGCTAACCAGCGGAGTGAAACATGATTCGCAACCGGCGTGGGCACCAGATAGCAGACATTTGCTGTTCGTCTCTGATCGTGAGGGAGAGAAAAGCCAGCTCTGGCTCATAGATACTGAGGGTGGCGAAGCGCGCAAACTGACCACGATGCTCAACGGCGTCAGCGAGGCGGCATGGTCACCCGATGGAGGATGGATCGCCTTCACCGCTCCGGTCTGACTTGCCGATGATAGCGAGGCGCTCACAGGGCGCAAGCCTCTGGACGAAACCGACAAGAAAAAACGCGACGAGGAAGCCCGCATCCGTTTGCGCACAGTCTCGACCATCTGTTATCGCCTCGATGGGCGCGGCCTCTTCGAGCAATTCACCCAACTGTTTGTCATGCCTGCTCCAGGCGATGGTGAGATTGATCCTGCCGCCATTATCCAACTGACCTCTGGCGATTTTGATCACGATCAACCACGTTGGACGCCAGAGAGCAGCGAGATTGGCGTCCTGTGCAATCGCGCTGACGACCGGGACCGCTCGTTTATCAAAGACCTGTGGGCCATTGCGCGGGAAACCGGCGAGGCGCGCCGCATCAGCAATGGCACCCTGGAAATAGGCGCCTACTCCTGGTCACCAGATGGCAGCCAGGTGATCCTGGCAGCCGCGAAGGATGAACGCCTCGACGGAAGTGAAAACGCCCATCTCTATCTCGTCTCTCGCCAGGGTGGAAGCATCGAGGATGTAACCCCTGAGATAGATAACCATACCGCTATCGCCGCCTTTGCAGGCTTTGGTCAGGTGAGTCCCTACATTCCCCAATGGAACGCAGAGGGAACACACGTCTACTACCTCGTTACTGAGCATGGGTGCGTCCATGTCTATCGCCTGGATGTCGCCCGCAAGACATCCACCGCCTTGACCACCGGCGAGCAACTCACCCACTTTCTGGCGCTTCTGCCAGATGAAAAGGGTGTGCTGCTCGCGCAAGCACGGCCACTGAGCCTGTGGGACCTCTACCTGCTGCCGCTCACTGCGAGCGGAGCAGACGAGCCAGTGCGCCTCACGCAGCTTGCTGATCGTGAGCTTGCTGGGTTTGCCTGGAGCGAACCAGAACGTATGCACTACCAGGGCGCCAACGGCGATGAAATCGAAGCCTGGATCATCCGCCCTGTTGGTGCACGAGACGGAGTGCGTTACCCGCTTGCCATCAGAATTCATGGCGGCCCGCAATCGGCCTTCGGGGTAGGCATGAACCCCTATCACCAGTATCTTGCTGCGCAAGGATTCGCGGTCTTTTACTGCAACCCGCATGGAAGCACGGGGCATGGCCGGGCATTTCTGCGGGAAGTCGAAGGTGACTGGGGCGGCTGGGACTACCAGGACATCATGGCTGGCGTTGATGCGTGCATCGCGCGAGGAATTGCTGATCCCGAACGACTGGTCGTATCCGGCTACAGCTATGGTGGCTACATGTCCATGTTTCTCATCGGCCAGACCACCCGTTTTAAGGCCGCTGTCCCTATGGCCGGCGTTTCTAACCTGGCAAGTTTCGTGGGAACTTCTGACATTGGCTTCTGGCAAGTGCTCCAGGCTAAAGGCTATCCTTGGGACTCCGAACGAGCGGCCTATTACCGGGAGCGTTCACCGCTCACCTATGCTGCTCGCGTCACCTCTCCCACCCGCTTCATCCACCCTGAGAACGACCTGCGCTGCCCCATCGAACAGTCGGAGCAGTTCTACATGGCGCTCAAGATGATGGGCAATGTCCCGGTTGAGTTGGTGCGCGCGCCCGGCTCCTGGCACATGGGAACAAGCAAGCCAAGCCAGTACCTCGCGTATTGGGAAAAGATGGTGGAGTGGTTCCTCAAGTATGTGGAGATTCGGGCGGAAGAATACCAGGGGTAAATAGCAAGCAGAGAGGTGGATCAGTGCCCGCGTCTGCGCATTAAAAATGAGCGTCGCCCTCAAAAGCCGAACGGACTCGCTTCTGCTCTCTCATTCTTGACGCGTAGATGTGCTTGTGGCCCAGCTCCCTGAGTCAATCTCCTTTGTTGGCTGCCTT
>DATBGS010000119.1:0-26087 GCA_036557885.1 Ktedonobacterales bacterium | reverse complement strand
GATACACAAATTGCGGTTGGCTCAGACTGGTTCGCCAAGATCAAGCAGGCCGTCGAATCGGCGGTGGTGGCAGTGCTGCTGGTCAGCGAGAATTTCCTGGCCTCCGACTTCATAGATCAATATGAGCTTCCCTGGCTGCTGGAGGCTGCCCGGCAAGGAAAGACGCTGCTTATTCCCGTTATTTTGAGCCACTGCGCCTTTGAAGATCGAGAAGACCTGGCGCATATCCAATCCATCAATTCCCCAAACAGGCCGTTGATTGGCCTGCCAGAGCCAGATCGGGGCGCGCTCTGGAATGAGGTTGCCAGGAAGGTCCGGCTGGCGCTGCAAGCGCATCAGACAAAAAGCAGCGAGCCAGCCGGATGAGCGCTCTCTAAAACAGCACCGGCAGCGCGAGCAGCAGGAAGCTGCCCCAGGTCAGGTACGCATACGCGCCGGGGCGGAAGATGGCCTGCGCCGCCTCGCCCCAGAAGCGCTCGCCAGGGCGCAGCACGCGATAGAGCAGCAGCCCCAGCAGGGCGATGTTGATGCAGTTCCAGCCAATCACGGTCAGCCGGTTCATGGTCAGTTGGTCTTGCGCGGTGCGGTAGAGGATGGCCGAAAGCGCGTAGACACTCACCAGAATCACCAGCGCGGCCAGCGCGCCGGTCCCCACGCGCAGCCATTGCTGATAGCGGGGCGAAAACTCGCTGGCTGTCAGCGGGATAACGCCCACCACCAGCCCCACGATGGCAAAGAGCAGCACGTTAAAGACAATCAGCGTCTGGCGGTTGTCATACGCCGCAAAGAAATTAAAGGGCAGCACGACCAGGAACACAACCAGAATCAGCAGCGTCAGCGGGAAGATGGCATGCAGGCCAATCATCAGGATGCGCGCAAAGCCGCGCCGGAACTCTTGTTGTCGCAGACTGACCTGGGGGTCGTAGACGCTGAGCACCGCCACCAGCGGAATCAGCCCGCCGCCGCCCAGAACGAGCAGGCGCACCACCGTGCTGCTGAGGTCGGCGCCGATGACCTCGAACATGAAATAGGTCAGGTAAACAAAGATGCCGCCAACGATGGCGTACACGCCCGCCGTCCCCAGCGTTTCCAGCGTTTTCAGCAAAAAAGCGAAGAGGTCTTGCGCGGGGAACCGCCAGCCCGCCAGATAGATCGCAATCGCGCCCCAGGCCAGCAAGAGCAGGTGCAGCGCGGCCAGCGGCAGATATTCGTTGTTGGCGTCAAGCTGATAGACCGTCACCAGCACATAGGCGGTGCCCACGACGAGCGCCAGCAGCGCGATCAGCAGGCGGTTGCGGTGCGCGCGGGTGACGGCAAAGAAGAAGCCGGTGAGCGCCAGCGCCACAAGGGGCGCCCCCAAAAATGTCAGGGAAGGCACCTGGCCTTGAATCGCGAGGCTGGGATCGGAAAGCCCCCACAAGATCAGCCCCAGCGCCACGCTGAGCGCGATTGCCAGGCGCCAGTTGCCGCTGACCCGCGCCAGCCAGTCTTCGTGGGCGGGCTGCTGCAAGCGATAGTGCCAGGCGGCATAGAGCACATCTTCTGCCGCTTCCTGGTGCAGCGCGTGGATGTCCTGGGCGAATTGTCCGGCGCGGTGCGCGCGGCGCGCCGCCTGATAGACCTGCTCCAGTTGCTCCGGGCTGTCGTGTGCCGCGCGGATTTGTTCGGTATAGCTTTCAAGCGTCGTTTGCATGGCGTGTTCTCCTGGGCATACCTAGTCTTTCTGCCAGCATACACGACAGCGCTTGCTGAAGTCTACACGCTAGATGACCGGATGCGCGCACGCAGGTGCTTGACGAGAGAGCGGCTTAAAGGGCCGCGTGCGGGATACCAAAGAGGCTGTGCGTGATTTTCAGAAGCAGCGCCGTCTGCCAGAGCAGCAGGCAGCACCAGAACCACCACCGCGACCTGCCAACCACCCGATCAAACACGGGGAAGCAGCAGAGCGCCGCCAGCACCACGCCAGTTGTCACCGGCTCCGAGGCCGCGAAATTGTCATACGCTTTGGAACCCAGGAAGATCACAAACGCAGCCACGTTGATCAGCAGCGCCCACAGCAGCACCGGCCTGGCACCCTGTCTCAGCGCCCAGAGCGCCAGGCCAGCGCACAGCAGGGCGGGCAGGATAATGCTGACGATTTCGGCCACCACTTCTGCGGTCCAGGGCCACAGATAATACATCCCCTGAAACGGGAAGACACCCAGCGCGACCTCACGCGAAGCGCCAATTTCCGAGTAAACGACGCCCGATTGCGCGTGCGAGAAGCCGACCTCTCCCAGCCAGAGCGTCAGGAAGCCTTTATACAGCAGCAAGACGCCGACGCCTATCCCCAGGAGCAGCGCGGCCTGGCGCCAATGCGCTGCCAGGCGTGTTTTCCAGGTGCCCTCGTTCCTTGACCCCCACAGCGCCACCAGCCCATACACGAGCGGGAAGACAACGGTGGTTTCGCGGGTCAGCGCGGCCAGTGCAAAGCTGAGGCTGGCCCAGAGCACGCGGCGCCGCCCACCAAAATCGTACAAATAGATCGCCAGGGCGACCAGCGCGTAGGCCAGTGGCTCGGTCAGGTCGTTTTGAAAGGCAATAAATATTCCCGGATAGAAGCCATAAGCCAACGCAAACCAGGGGGAAACTCGCTTGCGTTTTAGCCAGGCAGCCAGGGCCAGTGTGCCCCCGGCCACTGCAAGCAAATTAACCAGGATGAGGGTGTAGGGGATGAGGGCGGGCATGCCCAGCGCCAGAACACGAGCGGTTAAAGGGTACAGGATGCGGGTATAGCGATAGGCGGGCGCATCCACATACGGCGCGGCATTGGCGGGGTCCAGCGCGATGAAATAATAGAACTGCCCATCGTAGCCATGCAGAGTATAGCCTGTGTAGTTTGGGTCTATCTGAATGGCGCTGCTGATCTGGCTGCGCTCCACATAATAGCGTTCAATATGGATGAAATCACGCGGGTCATGGTGCGTGAATAAAAAAGCCAGCAGATACAGGCCATAGACCACGAAAACCAGGCCAGCAACTACCCAGGGGGAGCGCGCCAGCATACTCAACTGCCCAGGTGTCTCCAGCGTGATGGGCCTCCCAGAAGAAGCTGGATTGGGATTGATAGGATACTGTCGAGGGTTCCTGGTCACTGATGCTACCTCGCCACTCTTCGCTGAAGGTCAGGTATGTTCTGAAAACGCTCATCGTCAGATATGACGGCATAGGCGCAGGCTGGTAACAGCCCTGGCTGCACTCGCCAGAAGCACCAGTGATTTACCTGCCCAGCAGCGTGCGACCCATCATCATCACCACTGCCAGCCCCAGCGGAATCGTCAGCAGCAGCCATACCGCGCTAAAGATCGCCAGCCATAAAAATTCGCCAGTCGTCAGGAAGCTGCTGGGGTCATCGGGAAGATACCAGAGCGAGATGTGCTCGCCCTCGTCGTAGAGGTTATTGCAGGCCCAATGGCTCTCATCGCGGTGCTGGACCCCCTGCGCGTCAGAAAACTCAATGAGCACCCGATACGTAGGAGTCGTATCCTCCACATCTGTGGGGGCGCAGTTGCCCGCGAGATGCGCTGTGCCCTGCGTGGAGACTCCGGCCAGGCGCGCATGCCATCCCGGAACTAGAAAGAACAGCGCCACCACCGCCAGAACGACTAATAGAATGAGTATGCCCACCGAACAACCAATACGAAGCGATGGGTTGCGCGGTTGCCATCGCGTCGGCGTGCCAAAAGATACGGCCATCGTCTTCCTCCAAAATCTCAGCATCGGGCAGCAGCTATTATAGCGGCAAGTGGGCAATTTCACCAGGGCCGGGCAATGTGCTATGATGCGGTGTGAGAGCCAGAGACAAAAACATGCTATAATCGCCAAAGATTTCTGCTGAAACCGGCTGGCCTCCGACGCCAGCCCTGACTCTTACGCCTCTCTACAAAGGAAGGAAGCAATGGCGCTGAATATCCCCCTCCTGAAAAAACTTGCTGAAATGCCAGGCATCGCGGGCCGCGAGGAGCGCGTGCGCGCGCTGGTGATCGAGGAACTGCGCCCGCTGGTTGACGAAGTGAACGTGGACCGCCTGGGCAACGTCGTCGCCTGGAAGCGCGGCAAAAATGACCGGCGCGTGATGCTGGCCGCGCATATGGACGAAATTGGCTTCCTGGTCAAGCATATTGACGACAAGGGTTTTATCCGCCTTCAGCCCGTTGGCGGCTTTGATGCGCGCGTGCTCTTTGCGCAGCGCGTGCTGGTGCATGGCTACGCGGGCGAGAGCCTGCGCGGGGTGCTGATGCCCTCCAGCAAGCCCATTCACCTGATGGGCGATGAGAAGCCCGCTGCCCCCAAGCTGGACGACCTCTTTATTGACCTGGGCATGCCCAACGAGCAGGTACGGGCGAAGGTGGAAGTGGGCGACTTTGTGACGATGGACCGCACATTGGAAGTGATTGGCGATACCGTCATCAGCAAGTCGCTGGATGACCGCGCCAGCCTGTTTGTGATGATTGAGGCGCTGCGTGCCTTGAAGCATCACGAGGTCAACATCCTGGCCGTTGCGACGGTGCAGGAAGAGGTGGGGCTGCGCGGCGCGACCACTGCTGCGTACCATGTGCAGCCCGATGTCAGCGTGGCGCTGGATACGACGCTGGCGGTGGACATCCCCGGCGGCAGCGAGCAGGACAGCGTGACGCGCCTGGGCAACGGCACCGCCATCAAGATTTTCGATTCGTCGCAAATCTCCAACTATAAGCTGGTGCGCCATTTCCGCGATGTGGCGCAGAAGCACAACATCAAGTATCAACTTGAGATTTTGCCGCGCGGTGGCACCGACGGCGGCGCGATGCAGCGCGCGCGCGAAGGCTCCTACTCCATCACGCTTTCCACGCCCTCGCGCTATGTCCACACCGTCAACGAGATGATTCACCAGGCTGATCTGGAAGCCAGCATCACGCTGCTGGCACGCTACCTGGAAGACGCGCACAACGGTGATTACACGCTGTAGGCTTTTGGAGGAAGAGAGAGGGGCGGCTGGCATGCCAGCCGCCCCTGCTCTGTTTATTTCTCTCCCTCCCCAATCACTGGAGGGCCAAGTTCAATCTCTCCAGAAAACTCCATAGAAGCTATTGTAGTAACGCTGTACACCTTCTCTGGCCTCAAGAGCCGACTGATACGGACACAGTTGTTGATGATTTCGCCAAGCAGGGTACGAGTATGTTTCCCTGCCGCCTCCGGTAGAGGCGCTCCTACAGGCTGTTGCTCTCCCTGCAATGCCTTTTTTAGTGACTCTTCATCCTGTGTAAGCAGAGTGTTGAGGGTATCTCGTATTTTTTCCAACTCTTCAAGTGCTGATTTGTGTTGCATTGACTCCCTCCCAACATCTATATGCTTCAGTTATCTAAACGCCCTGATGCTATTATAGCATCAGGGCATACTCACTTGTGGGGTCCGATGAAAACCTTCCACCCTAAAAGATGGCTAACAAGGGAAACTATAGGCCGGACTATTTGTCATAGCCTCACTATCCTTAGCTGGGTTCTGGTTATAGACAAAATTGTTCCGTGAGTCGTAGCCTTGCGCGTTAGCCTGCAAGGTTATTGTAAAGGCCGGCCACCCGTCAGGTACATGATCTGTGCAATGTTCACAATAGCCATCTACGGTGAAGCTATATGGGATTATGACACCAGGGTTCCAGGGATCGGGAAGGTTGTCGATCTGGGAGAATGGTGGAGTTGCCAGGTATGTGCACCGTTCACCAAAAGTCAGAGTAAGTTTGCCTCGGTGAATAACTTCTCCGCAATTGTTTGTGACTGTACCGGTAGCTCTTGCTGTGTTCGTATCAAGCGCAGTGAGGTAGGCTGTGACTACAAGGCAAGGAGAATCACATCCGGCTAAGAGGCCCCATCTGCTTATGGCTACCAGCAGGCACAGGGGCACAGATGAGAGGTTGCGCTTCGCGCGTTTGATGAGCGGTAGCCGCAAAGACTGTACTGGGTGCTGCTGAGAAAGCAGCGAGAGTGAGCACTACTGCTGAAAGGAGGGACAGTTTGAGAATGCTTTTCACCATTATCTGTTCGCCTTTCTTCTATGCGGACTTCTCTAAGCATTCGAGACTGTACCTTACTCCTTGTTCTTTTCCATGCCCCGCGTGGCCTATTTTTTCTACCCTGTGGAGGGTAGCTCATCTACCCTCCACAGGGTAAGCTGCTATGGCATACGGCTTACCGCCTGCTCTGGCGTTTGGAGAAGCACCTGAGCAGGCGAAGAGTCATCCACTTATTTTGCTTGCTTTTTGGGCGAGGGTGCAAGAAACGAGAAAAGCTGCGCGTGATAAGCCGCCAGCAGCACATCCTCAGCCTTATGCACGCCCAAACGCTGGTAAATCTCCAGCCGATGCTTGGGCAGCGTCTCCGATGAAATGCACAAGGATTCGACAATCTCCTCATCGTTTCGGCCTTGGGCGATTAGGGCCAGCACCTCTTGCTGGCGCGGAGTTAGAGGTTCAACCACTTCTTCAGCGAGATGTCGGGAAAGCATCTCGATAAGCGCTGCCTGTTCAAGCAGAAAGAGGAGCATTCCGCAGAGGTGGGCTAGGCGTTGCGCGAATGAATCAGATAGTGCAGGCTGGTCGGGTTGTGCATCAGTGGGGTGAATAATGAGGGTGCCATAGGCCCGATGGTGATACTGAACTGGAAGCGAGCGCGCGCCTGGCGGCAGCGATGGGCGATTCATACGCGGATGAGACGAGGCGTGCAGGCGAAGCACCGCTTTTTCATGTGTAAATGCGGCAAGAGCCTGGCAGAGACGCTGGAGGGCGTCTCTGCCAGGCTCTTGCCGCAGCGCTGCTTCAGCGGCCAAAAACAATGGAGTGATGTCAATGTGCTCATCAGGAGTAGCATGGGCTGCAAGATAGGTGGTCGCGTGGCTGTTCCATGTTGATCCTACCAAATGATCTCCCGAACGCTCTGGCCTCACGGTTCCTTCTCCTTCCAGAAATACACCACAAATCCAGCTAGAGGGTCGTTATCTGAGCCAGTTATAACCGAACTAGAGTAGATTGTCCAGAACTTGCTGTATCAATTTTCCAAGAAGCCTGTTTTGTCCATAGTTTTTTAATGCCCATGCTCCGCTGTGATCTTCCTTGCTGCAAACCGAGCCATTTTCCTGTAGAATAGCATATGGGAAACGAACGAGAAGAAAAGCGCGGGGAGAGTTGAAGTCCAGCTATGTATAACCAATCAGCGCAGCCGTTTTGCACCAATTGCGGCCAGTATTTGCCAGTCGGGGCCGCCCAATGCCCCAGGTGCGGCGTCGCGATGGGTGCGCCATCAGTGGGCGGCTCCGGGCAGCCAGGTGCCGCGTATCCGCCGCCCTACGTGCCCTCTCCTCCGCCACCCATCCCCAATACGCCGCAGGTGGCCGCCGGAGCAGTGGCCGGGACCAGGCAGCGTCGTTTGCGGCGGAATGCTGGCGCGCAGAGCCAACGCGCTCCCTATCGCTTGCCCGGCTGTCTGATCGTGCTGCTTATTCTGGCGGTGCTGGCTGCCCCATTTGTGGGCATCGCGCTCACGCATGGGCAGCTACAAATGCTCTTTATCTATGCAGCGGTTGGTGTGGGGGTTCTGGTGGTGCTTGTGCTGCTGATAGCAGCGGCGTTTACCAGACGTGGACGAGAGGCGGCAGGAGAAGTTGTCGCAGAGGGCTGCGCGGAGGGCTGTCTTGAGATGCTCCTGGGCGGCCTGTTCGGAGGATAATCACTACATGCAACAAACTTTTTGCACCAACTGCGGCCAGCCCCTCGCTGCTGGGTCAGCTTTTTGCGGAAATTGCGGCGCGCGCCAGGGAGACGCCACGCCCCAGGCGCCCTATCCAACGGCGCCCTCTGCCCCACAGTATAGCCAGGTGCCCGGCAGCTTTGGGCCGTCCACCCAATACAGCGGGCCATCGGTGCCAGCCACGCCCGTTGCCGCTCCGCCAGCGCCCGCCAAAAGCGGCCAGGGCAACAAATGGCTGGTGGGCTGCGCCGGAGGCTGCCTGTTTCTCTTTGTGGCTTTTGTTGCCGGGGTGATCGGCGCGCTGGTCTATGGCATCACCAACCGCCAGATCGTCTATATCGCTATCGGGCTGGCGGGCATCGCGCTGGTCTTCCTGACCTTCAACTTCATCTGGCACGTCGTCCGGCGGCATTTCCAGGCGCAGTTTGGCGGCGGCCCAACCGCGCAGCGCTATCCCCAGCAGCGCAGGCGCCCGGTTGAGGCGGCCAGACCGCATCCCTCGCATTTTGGCTTCTTCTTCCTGCTGCTGGCGGCTGCCGCAGGTCTCTACTTTGGCCTGCCGTTCTATTACACCCACCTCTACACCGGAAGCTGGTCCGGCACGCTGACCGTTGGGGGCGCTCAAGAGGGCGTCTACATGACGTTGGGGGTGACGGTGCCCTCGCTGCTCTCGCATGAGCCAAACGGCGTGGCGGCCACGTTCAACACCACCACTGCGCAAGCGTGCAAGGCCAAGGGCGGCCAGGACAGCTATCAGGTGACGGGCACCGCCAGTAATTTCGACGCGGCCACCATCAGCATGACGTTTACCAACCCCACCAGCAAAGCCAGCTTCACGCTTGAGGGCAGCTTCAAAAACCAGATATTCACGCTGGCTGGAGACTCCGGCACCACGCCCGTCACGCTGACCATGCAGCGCGGCACCCAGAGCGATTTCACGACGACTTGCCAGGGGTTGGGGCTTGGAGGGGAACAAACATCACAGCTTACGGCCAGGGTTCTTGAGGGTCGCTTGAGAGATAACGGATGAGTTTTGAGAGAGGAACCTTCTCTTCTTGCTGCGAGACAACTCCTTGCTCAACAGTTTGCTCTTTAAGAAAAACCATAGCTTGATCATCAATTCGGTAGGCTTCATAGACGATGAGCCACTGCTGCGTATACCCTTTGGCGAGCGCGTTCAGCCCTGGGATGAACACCAGGAGATAACGCAGGCCAGGAGTGAGGAGCCGAGAACCCTCCGATGTAAACCCACCGTTTGTTAGCCGTCCCGTCGCCACGACAAAGGCATCTGTAGGCTCCTCTCGGTGGTCTACCAGCACCTGCATGCGCGAAAAGACCAGGGGTATATAAATGTGATAGCTCTGACGCGCCTGGCTTTCCGTGAGGTCAGCAACCGGCTTTAACCCATCCGGTGTACTGCAATGGCTGGGCAAAAGGCGTTCCACCGTCGCGTCAATGGTGAGAACCTCTGTGCGCATGCCGGGAACGGTTAAGCCGATGCGTGAAGTCATCCCTTTGTACTCCAGCAGAGAGCAAGCCTTACAGCAGCATGCGCTGCAAAGCGGCGCGGTCCTGGGCGCTTTGCTGGGCCAGGTCCAGCAGTGCCTGGGTCAACTCACCCAGCCACTGATCTACGCTGAGCGCTTCTGTTTTTAGCGCGATGCCGCGCACCACGCGCGTGCGCTGGGCAACGAGCGCGCCATGTTGATGCCCGATCTGATAGTGAAACTCGCCCACGTCCAGGGCAATCTGCTTGACCGGCTTGTGCGAGGAGAAGAGATGCGATTCGCGCTGAACGAGTGTGCGCGAGGGCAGCGCGCCGCCCAGCTTGGTTGCCAGCGCCTCCAGAAAGGTCTTCGCATCCCCCGCGTCCGCCCGCAGCGACGATGCCAACACCTCAAAGCCAAGTCCCTCGTTAAAGGACTGATCCGCCATTGCAAACGCCTCCTCGCCAGCAAAACCTGGGCATATGGATAGGAAAGAAGTCCTGATCAGATGATGACTATTGTAGCATATCACAAGCTTGTCCATGCCAGGCAAAGAAGGGGCGCTAATCTCTTCGCAAGGCTTGACAACTGCCCGCAGATTGAGGTAATATTAGAAGTAGGGCTGTAACAAGAATTATTTGTTCCTTGCTGAGAGACACACAGGTTTTTGGGCGGTTGCTGAAACTGGCAGACAGGATGGACTTAGGATCCATTGGCGCAAGCCGTGAGGGTTCGACTCCCTCACCGCCCACCGATTCTACAGACTCCACTCGCGGGAGTGGCTCAGTGGTAGAGCGTCTCCTTGCCAAGGAGAAGGTCGCGGGTTCAATCCCCGTCTCCCGCTCCGAGCGCCGCCGTCTGGCGGCGTTCTGTTCTGTGCAGGTTTTTTTTCCTCAGAGCACGCGCATCTGTGGCCTTCGTCCGGCATCAGCTTCCCGCGTCTCCCATCTGCCCGGCTCTGGATTCAGAGCCACCCATCAGCGGGAGGATTCTGCCCTGGACCAACTGGCCTGTGCATTTGGCAAAACAATGGCTGTCACTATTGGCGCGCTCTCGTGGATGTTATAATTCTGTAAAGAGAACCACTGTTGCCTGTTGGATGCCCTCCAATGTATTTGTGGAGATGAAGCGTGAAGATCACTGTCGAAAAGACTCCAAACAGCGAAGCCGTTCTGGATGTGGAGCTTGAATGGGAGGAAGTGGAAAAAGCTTCTGACCGCGCCTATCGCAAGCTCGCCCAGAAATACACTGTGCCTGGCTTCCGGCGCGGGCACGCGCCACGTACCATGCTCGAACGTATGATCGGGAAAGACGCCATTTATCAAGAAGGGCTGGACGACCTGATCAACGAAAGCTACAAAAAGGCCATCGCCGAGCATAAACTTACTCCGGTAGGCGAGGCCGATCTCGATGCCCAACCCGTTGACCCAGGCCAGCCCTACCACTTCAAGGCAACCGTCCCCATCCTCTCCCCTGTGACTCTCGGTGATTACCGCTCCATTCACATTGAGAACCCCGAACCCACCGTCAGCGAGGAAGATGTGAACAAGGTGCTGGCGGATTACCAGAACCAGCAGGCCATCTGGGTGCCGGTGGAGCGCCCGGCCCAACTGGGTGATCGGGTCACGGTCAATCTGCTGCTCAAGGTGGGCGAGAAAGCCATCAGTGATCTGAAAGAGAACGAATTTGAACTGGTGGAGGAGCGGCCTGGACTCTTTGCCGGGCTGGATGCGCAACTGGCGGGCACCATCGAAGGCGAAACCAAAGCGTTTACGCTGACCATTCCAGAGGATTACCTCAATAAAGAACTGGCGGGCAAAGAGGCCGAATACACCGTCAGCATTCGCGCCATCAAGCACAAAGAACTGCCCGACCTGGACGATGAACTGGCAAAGGGCGCGGGCAAGTACGAGACGCTGGCCGAACTGCGCCAGAGCATCGAGGACCAACTGCTCAAGAGCCGCGCCAGCCAATCGCAGCGCGACATGGAAGACAAGGTGATTGACGCCGCCCTGGAGCAGACCTCTCTTGAAATTCACCGCGTATTGGTTGAAGAAGAGGCCGAACATCTCTTTGAGCAGATGAAGCGTATGCTGGGGCAGCAAGGCATGAGCATGGAGCAGTTCCTGATGCTCAGCCAGAAGACCGAAGCCGAATATAAAAAGGAGATGGAGCCAGAGGCCACGCGGCACGTCAAGGTTGATCTCCTGCTGGAAGCGATTGCCGACGAGGAGGGGCTGGCCGCCAGTGACCGCGAACTCCAGGAACTGCTCGACCTGTATAATCAGATTGGCGCGGCCAAAACCCCGCGCCTCAACCAGCTTTCCACGACGGTGCGCAAACGGCTGGAAAACAGTATCAAGCGCGACAAGGCGCGCAAGTTCTTGATTGAACACGCGACCAGCACCCCAGAGCAGAAAGACGACGACAGTCCCGCTGCCGAGGCCGCAATCGAGGCGAGCGAATCTCTGCCGGTTGAAGAACCCGAAACAAGCCAGGCAAGTAGCTAAAAGAGGGAGCATATGGCGAATACAAAAAGTACCCGCATGACTTATCGCTGCTCGTTTTGCGGCAAAAGTCAAGATCAGGTGCAGCGGCTGATTGCCGGGCCAGGCGGCGTCTATATCTGCGATGAGTGCATTGACCTGTGCCGCGAAATCATCGAGGAAGAACAGTCCTCCGCCCTGCCCCATAAGGCGCGCGCGTCCGCAGGCAAAGTGCCCACGCCCAAGAAGATCTTTGAGCAGTTGAACAACTACGTCATCGGCCAGGAAAAAGCCAAGAAGACCCTGGCGGTGGCCGTCTATAACCATTACAAGCGCATCAACGCGGGTATGCAGATTGACGACGTGGAACTGGGCAAGAGCAACATCTTAATGATCGGCCCCACCGGATGCGGCAAGACCCTGCTGGCGCAGACGCTCGCCAAAATTCTGGATGTGCCCTTCTGCATTGCCGATGCGACGGCCCTCACCGAGGCTGGCTACGTGGGCGAGGATGTCGAAAATATCCTGCTGCGCCTGATCCAGATGGCCGACTTTGACATCGCCCGCGCAGAGCGTGGTATAGTCTACATTGATGAAATAGATAAGATTGCGCGCAAGTCGGATAACCCTTCAATTACGCGCGATGTCTCTGGCGAGGGGGTCCAGCAGGCGCTCCTGAAGATCATCGAAGGCACCGTTGCCAATGTCCCACCGCAGGGCGGCAGAAAACACCCCCACCAGGATTTTATCCAGATCAACACAGCCAACATTCTCTTTATTTGCGGCGGCGCATTTGAGGGGCTGGATAAAATCGTCGAGCAACGTCTGGGCAGCCACAAAACAATGGGGTTTAAGGCCAATCTCGAACAGTCGCCTGAGATCGCCAACGAAGCCCTTGCTCAGCTTATCCCAGAGGACTTGCTGAAGTTTGGGCTGATCCCAGAGTTCGTTGGCCGCCTGCCCGTTGTCGTCTCTCTGGAGAATCTGGACAAGGCGACACTGGTACGCATCTTGACCGAACCCAAAAATGCGGTCATCAAACAGTACCAGAAGTCCCTTCAGCTTGATCGCGTGGAGCTGGTCTTCACCGCCGATGCCCTGGATGCCGCAGCCGAGAGCGCGCTCAAGCACAAGACGGGCGCGCGAGGACTCCGCACCATCATTGAAGAGGTGCTGCTGGATGTCATGTATGAGATTCCTTCGCGCACTGATGTGAAGAAGGTCGTCATCAATGGCGATGTGATCAGCAACAGCCATAAACCGGCCATGATCACGCGAGGAAGCGAGCAGCGGTCCACCGAACTGTTGGAAGACGAGTCGGCCTGAAAAGGCATGCTGCGCGTAGAGGTCTGGGGCAGAGTGGCGGAGATAGGACCACCCTCCCATCTCGCCAGTCCCCCAAGAGACTTCTGGCCCACAAACTCGTTACACAGAGTAAGCGTAGTTCGCCATGTGCGCGAAACGCGCGTTTTTGAGGAGTAAAGAAAGCAGCATGAGCCAGGAAGTTGAGCTATTGCAATCATCTCTTATTTTTGCCCGGCTCCTCCCTCAAGGCTCTCCATAGAAAGAACCCCTGAACAGGCTAGCGAGGATGCCATATGGCGGAACAAGAGCAGCTTCTCCAGCCAGAACACACTGAAGGAGCCAGTAGCACGCGGAGCTATCCGCTTGTGCCGCTTAAGAATACGGTTGTCTTCCCCCGCACGCGCGTGACCCTGACCATTGGACGCGAGAAATCCATCCGGGCGGTGGAGGAGGCGCTGGTTGAAGATCGCCAATTTATTGCTGGCACGCAATGTAAGGCTGAGCTAGACGACCCCCAGCCCGAAGACATCTTTCCCACCGCCACCTTAGTAGACATCGTGAGCCATCAGCGCCAGGATGGGACCATCCAGTTAGTGGTGGAAGGCGCCCGGCGAGTGAAGATTGTTGAGTATGCCGAAACTGATCCTTATCTGAAAGCGGTGGCCGTCAACCCCATCGAGCCAACGGCAGTCGGCGTCCAGTCGGAAGCGCTGGTGCGCCATGCCACCAGCCTCTTTGAGAAATACGCCCAACTGAACCGGCGCTTCTCCAATGAGGACATCTCCTCGGTCATCGCGCTCAAGAACCCGTCGCGTCTGGCCGATGTGCTGGCGGCGCATGTCGTCACCGACCACATGGCCCAGATGGACCTCTTGGAAACGCTTGACCCCTCAGACCGGCTGGAAAAAATCTGCGTGACGCTGGGCAATGAGATTGAGATTCTGGAACTGGAGTCGAAAATCCGCCAGCGCGTGCGCCAGCAGGTAGACAAAAATCAGAAAGAATACTACCTGAAAGAGCAACTGCGCGCCATTCAGGAAGAACTGGGCCACGACACCGCCAGCGAAGTGCAGGAATTGCGTGATCGCGTTGCCAAGAAGGGCATGTCGCAGGAAGCCGAAACCAAGGTGCGCAAGGAAATTGACCGCCTGGAGCGCATGCCCCAGCATTCCGCCGAACTGGTCGTCTTACGCAACTATATTGATTGGATGCTGGCGCTCCCCTGGAGCGAGCGCACCGAAGACCGCCTGGATGCCAACTATGCCCATCGCGTGCTGGACGAAGACCACTACGGGCTGGACAAGGTGAAAGAGCGCATCATTGAGTTTCTGGCGGTGCGCCAACTGCGCATGATGCGCGAAAAAAAGCTAGGGAATGGCGCCAACAGCAACGGGCATAAAGGCCCCATCCTCTGCCTGATCGGGCCGCCAGGCGTGGGCAAGACCTCGCTGGGCCATTCGATTGCCCGCGCGTTGGGGCGCAAGTTTGCGCGTATCTCGCTGGGCGGGGTGCATGACGAGGCCGAGATTCGCGGCCACCGCCGCACCTATGTGGGCGCTCTGCCAGGGCGCATCATCCAGGGCATGAAAACGGTTGGCGTGCGCAACCCCGTCTTCTTGCTGGATGAGATTGACAAGATGGCCGCCGACTATCGCGGCGACCCGGCGGCGGCGCTGCTGGAGGTGCTGGACCCCGAACAAAACAACACCTTCACCGATCATTATTTAGAGGTGCCCTACGACCTCTCCGAGGTCTTCTTCATCTGCACCGGCAACATACGCTACCAGATTCCGCGCCCGCTGGCGGACCGCATGGATATTGTTGAGATTCCCGGCTATACCGAGGAAGAAAAAGTGGCGATTGGGCGCAACCACCTGCTGCCCAAGGTGCTGCGCGAGCACGGGCTGGGTGAAGATCAGGTGCAGATCAGCCCCAAAGCCATGCGCTTTATCATCTCGCGCTACACCCGCGAGGCGGGCGTGCGCAGCCTGGAACGCCAGCTTGCCGCCGTCAGCCGCAAAGCGGCGCTGCGCATCATCCAGAAGCCCAACACTCACATTCGCCTGACTCCACAAAACACCGAGCAGTTTTTGGGCATCCCCCGCTACTCCTCGGACCGCGCGACGGAGCGCGGACAGGTGGGCGTGGCAACCGGCCTGGCCTGGACCGAACACGGCGGCACGCTGCTGCCGGTGGAAGTGGTCACGATGCCCGGCAAGGGTTCGCTCCAGGTGACAGGGCAGCTTGGCGAAATCATGCAAGAGTCGGCCCGCGCCGCGCTCTCCTATATTCGCTCGCGTTCCGAAGAACTAAAAGTCCCACCCGATTTCAGCGAGCAGTTGGACCTGCACATCCATCTGCCCGAAGGCGCCATTCCCAAGGATGGTCCCTCGGCGGGCATCACGATTGCCCTGGCGATTATCTCCGCCCTGACGCGGCGCCCGGTGCGCAACGACCTGGCAATGACCGGCGAGATCACCCTGCGCGGGCGCGTGCTGCCCATTGGCGGGCTGAAGGAGAAAGTGCTGGCGGCGCACCGCGTCGGCATCCGCGATGTGCTGGTGCCGGAGGAGAACCGCAAGGACATCCCCGATATTCCGGCCAAAATCCGCAGCGAGATGCACTTCCGTTTTGTGCGCTCGATGGATGAAGTGGTGCACGAAGGGCTGCTCCCCGAACCCGAAGACGAGCTGGAGCAGCCGCCCGAAGGCGAGCCGCAAGAACCGCAGGTGGCGCAGCCGCTCACCGATCAGGCGATACGCGCGCCAATAGAGCCGGAGCCGCTGCTGACCCCGGAACTGGGCGAGGTTGAGCCGGAGCATATGCCGCTGCCAACCGACGCGAACATGCTGCCGGAAGAATCAGCGCTGAAGTTCCAGCAGGCGGATTCAGCAGATACGCCTGGCCTGGACATGTAACCTGTTTCGGAAAACTAGCCGTACAAGGCCAAAGGTTGCGTACACAACCCTTGGCCTTGTTGTTGCGTAAACAAGATATGGACAGAAGCCTGATTATCAGGTATGCTAGAAAAGGATTTACTCCCCCGTTTGGGGGAAAAGCTCATCCTAAAGATTGTGAGGAACCACTCAATGGCGTACAACCCAAATCAGCAGCCTCCTCAGTATTCCCAGCCCAACCCATATGGGCAGCAGCAGCAACCTGGTTATCAGCAGCCGGGATACCAGCCCCCTCCAGGCCAATATGGTCAGCCGCCCATGCCCATGCAGGGCACGCCGCTTGCCCAGCAGCTTGGTCCCACCTCCATCGGTTTGGATGCGAACATTGCAGGCGCGCTGAGCTACTTCTGGATCATCGGCCTGATCTTCTTCTTTATAGAGAAGAAGAACCGATTTGTGCGCTTCCATGCGTTCCAGGCGCTGGCATGGGGCATCGCGATCTTTGTTGTGGCGATCATTCTTGACTACCTGCCCTATGTGTTCTTTGTTGGCTCGCTGCTCCATATTGCCTGGCTGGTCGGCGCGATCTATGCTGCCGTTCAAGCCTACAACGGCAAGATGTTTAAGCTGCCTGTCGTTGGCGATATGGCCGAGAAGAACGCCAATAACTGGGTACCAATGGCCGATGGCATGGGCATGAACCAGCCGCCAATGGGCGGTGGCTACCCGCCACAGCAGCCCGGCTACCCCCCACAGCAGCCCGGTTATCCGCCACAGCCCGGCACGCAGTACCCGCAGCAGCCCGGCCAGTACCCGCCGCCGAACCAGTATCCACCGCAGTATCCCCAGCAGTAAGCGGTCAGAAGGCTTACTTCACACACGGCTTTCTAAGCAGCAGGCTCGCCCAACGGGGTGAGCTTGCGGCTGTTTTAGCTCTTTCTCCTGAAAACCCGCCCCCGCGCAAGCACCCCCGAAAGTACCATGCTGCTTGCACGCTGTTTCTCCGCGCGCTAGTATCAGCAGTGAGCCTGGTGGTTTGTACCTTTTTCCCCTACCGGCAGCCTCTTTTTTACGTGCGGGTCAGGCACAAGGAGTTTTAGCATGAAGCGCCTTTCTTCTTTTCTCCTGGGAACGCTCGTTCTTCTGTTTCTTTTTTCCGCTTCTCTCGCGTCTGTCAGGGAAACCCACGCGGCAAGCAGCACAACCTCTGCGCAGCAGAGTCACGCGAAACTCTTCCCCACGCGCACCCAGGCGCTCCAACAGCGCGCGGCGCAAGCGACGCCAGCGGCCTTTGGCTCCGGCGACCTCCTCTGGAATCAAGGGAATACGGCCACCACTCCCAGAGCCTACCTGATCTTCTGGGGGGCAAGCTGGAGCAGCGGGGGCAACGTCAATGCCAATGGGCAATTTGTGGAAAGCTACTTCTCCAACCTCAACCTCACCCCGTTTGAAAACATCGTGAGCCAGTATTTCAATAACCAGAACAACATCTCCGGTTCAATGCAACTGGCTGGCGTCTGGCTGGATGTCTCCAACCCGCGCACCGATACTACCTGCGGCGCGCACACCATTCAGCCCCAGGCCATTGCTGCGGAAGTTGCCAATGTGGTGAAAGCCGCCGGTTGGCCGAACAGCAGCTATGATGACGCCTACTACGTCTATACCCCCAGCGGCTATTCGGTCAATGATGGGGCAGGCGATTGCTCCGAGAGCGACTTCTGCGCCTATCACGCTTTTGGGGCCAGCAATGGGCAATTCGGAGTTGCCGCGCCTTACTCGGCCATCCCCTATCCCAACAACCTCGCGAACTGCGGCGTGCCCACCTCACCCAACGGCAACCTTGCTGGGGAGAGTCTGGTCAATCTCAGTTCGCAGGCGCAGTTCGCGGTGATTACCGATCCCATCTACGGCACGGGCTGGGTGGATAGCGTCGGGTTTGAGATTGAGAATAAGTGCGCCTGGATTTTTCCGGCCAGCCCCACCCATCTCAACAACGGCACCTCCTTTGAGGTGCAGACGGAATACAGCAACCTGACCAGCGACTGCGAGAACAGCTATACCCCGGCATCGCGCTTTCTGGTAGCCACGCCGGTCTATCTGACCACGCTGCCCACCGTCAGCCCGCAGCCCTACGCCTTCTTTCTGACGAACCGGGGAACGGCCCAGATGAACTGGTCTTCCAGCAGCCTCCCCACCTGGGTGAGCCTCAGCCAGACTTCGGGGGCCATCGGGGCTGGACTGAGCCAGCAACTCATTTTAACGTTCAATCTGCCCGCCAGCCCCTCCACGCTCACCTTCACGGCCAATCTGATCTTCAATGACCCGAATGCCATCAACTCGCCCTATACTGTGCCTATCACCATCGTGCAGCAAAATGTCTCCCGGCAGTGGTACTTTGCCGAGGGTTTCACTGGCAGCAGCTTCAGCGAGTTTCTGACGCTGGAGAACCCCAACCCAGGCCAGGCAACCGTCCAGGTGCGCTATCTCCTGGGGAGCGGCACCCCAGTGACCAAACAGTATATAGTGGCTGGCAACTCCCGCTCCACCATCAAGGTGAATAATGAGGTTGGCAACAGCCAGAATGTCTCGATGGTGGTCACGTCTAACCAGCCCATTGTGGCCGAGCGCCCGATGTACTTTACCTTTGCTGGCCTCATCCCTGGCGGCAGTGATGTACTGGGCGCTACCAGCTTGAGCCAGAACTTTGATTTTGGCTATCTGGATACCACCGCAGGCCACGCCACCTACCTGACTATCCTGAACCAGAACAACACGACGATGCACGTCACGATCAATTACTTCCCGCAGGCAGGCGGCCCCCCCATCCAGACCACCCATCAATTTATAGCGAACAGCCGGGGCACCATCTTCGTCAATAACGATGGGCTGGCCCCAGGCACCTACAGCGCCCTGGTCAGCCTGGATCAGCCGGGGCTGGTGGAACGCCCGATGTATCTGATAGACAGCACCGGCACCACCGGCTCGGCTGACGTGGTGGGCGTCGCCACGCTGCAAACGGACTGGTACTTTGCCGAAGGGTTTACCGGCAGCACCTTCGCTGAGCGCTATATCGTCTCGAACCCCAGCACCACTAACACCGCCAATGTGACCATTACCTTCTTCCTTGATACGGGACCGACCCCTCCCACGAAGGTAGTCCTGTCTCCAGGGCAGCAGAAGATCATTAGCGCCAACGCGATCCTGGGCAGCAATAACGTCAACAACAGCGCGCATGTGCAGGCCGATGTGCCCATCCTGGCCGAGCGCTTTATCAGCTTTACGTATACGGGCGCGGTGGGCAGCGGCACACAGGCTTTCATCCCTGGCGCGTCTGATGTGCTTGGCACTGCCGCGCCCTCGAATCTGTTCTACTTCGCGGAAGGGTACACTGGCCCGACCTTTGCCGAATACCTGACCATCGAAAACCCCAGCGCCACGACCTCCGCGCTGACGCAAGTGACCTTTCTGCCCGACATCCCAGGCGGGCAGCCAACAACGCTCTCCTTTGCCATCGCGCCCGGCACGCGGTTTACGCTCCTCACCAATCTGGTGATGCCCAACCAGTCGTTCGCCATGCGGGTGGAGTCGAATATCCCCATTGTGGCTGAGCGCCCGATGTACTTCACGTTCACTGGAGGACAGACGGGCGGCAGCGATGTGATCGGCTACCAGCCGCCAGGAGTGCTGCCTCCCACTGGATTAACCGTCTATACCGGAGACCTGGGCGGCAACATGCTGGCCCTGGATGCTGGCACCGGCAACGTGCGCTGGACGCACAAGCTCGGCGGAGGAGTGCAGGATTCGCCAGCGGTTTCCAACGGCCTGCTCTATGTTGGCTCCGTTGATAGCCACCTCTACGCGCTGCATACCAGCGATGGGTCGCAAGCCTGGAAGTTCCAGACGGGCGGCGCGAATAACTCTTCCCCGCAGGTAGCGAATGGCATCGTCTACTTTGCCTCAACGGATGGGTTCCTCTACGCGCTGAACGCGACAACTGGCACGCTGGTGTGGCACTTCCAGTTGAACGGCAGCAGTTCCTCTTCTCCAGCCGTCTCCAATGGCGTGGTCTATGTCACCGATCCAACGGCCATCTACGCCATTGACGCCACGACTGGCATGCTGATCTGGAGCACGTCCCAGGCCGGAAATGGCACCACGTCCCCGGCGGTGGCTGGCAGCACAGTGTTCTTCTGCTCTGGCAACGACCTCTTCGCGCTGAAGACGAGCGACGGCAGCACTATCTGGCATTTCCATTCCGCCAACGTGGTGCGTACCGGCGTGGATTTCTGTAGCCTGCCCGTCGTCTCGAATGGCGTAGTCTATATCGCGGCGAATGATGGCTCGGTGTATGCGTTTGACGCCAGCACCGGCAGCACCATCTGGAACCATCCCCTGGGAACCTATCCCTTCTACGTCGGTCTGGGCGATGGCAAAATCTACGTCGGGGATTCCAACCAGGATTTCCTGGCTCTGGATGCCGCCACCGGAAACCAGGTCTGGAAGCTCCAGCCCGGCGCAAACGTTGCCATGCAGCCGGTGGTGGCAAATGGCTACGTCTACTTTGGCCTATCGTTTGGCTTCTTCTATGTCCTGGGCGCTCAAGATCAAAGCCTGCTCTGGGGCTTTACGCTAGGCGGAGGCGGGTTCTCTAACTCCCTCACCCTCGCGCCTTGAGCACCAGAGCAGGCGGTTAAAACCGCGCCTATGGGCAGCAAAGCTGCCACAAAACCCGCCTGCGCGGGTTAGGACGAAGGCTGGCGTCCCTGGGGTGGGGAGTCCGCGCAGGCGGACTTGGTGGCCGCAGGCCCATAGGCGCGATCTTTAGTCGCCAGCCTGCGCGGACTCCCTCATCGGTAAAACTCCATAAGCCGCCAGCCCTGCTCATTGGACGACATGCCTTTCCGGTTTGCTATACTATTAAGTACGAGGTGCGGTTTGCTAGCGGGCATCGGAAGCCTTGATCAAGCAGAGGAGTGTCCGGTATGGCAAAGCAGGGTCCGCTCTCCGGCCAGATGATCAATGGCAAGTTCCAGTTAGGCGAGTTGCTGGGTGGCGGGGGCATGGGCGATGTCTATCAAGCCAGAGACACGCGCCTGAATCGTCCTGTGGCCGTCAAGGTGATGAGCCTGAAAGGGGCGTTCTCCACTGGCGACCTCCAACACTTTGCCCAGATGTTTCAGGCCGAGGCGCTCCGCCTGGCAAGCCTGAAGCATCCAAGCATCCCACATATCTACGAATACTTTGAAGAAGCCGGGCAGTGGTTCCTGGTCATGGAGTTCATCGAAGGGGAAACGCTGGAAAAGCACCTCAAGCAGCGCGGCGGGCGCTTGCCGGTGCAAGAAACCCTCCTGATTGGCCTGCAACTTGCCACCGTGCTGGATTACCTCCACACGCAGCGCCCGCCCATCATCTTCCGCGATCTGAAGCCCGCCAATGTGATGCTGACCCCCCAAGGCGAGGTCTATCTGATTGATTTTGGCATTGCGCGCCTCTTTACGCCGGGGAAAGGGCAAGATACGTTTGTGGCCCTCTCGCAGGGCTACGCTGCCCCGGAACAGTACGGCCTGGCCCAGACCGAGACGCGCTCCGATATTTATAGCCTGGGGGCCACGCTGCATCATCTGCTCAGCGGCCAGCACCCCAGAAATAATCAGCCATTCTTGTGGGAGTTTGTGCCCCTGGATGTTTCGGCCCCCGCTGGCCTGAAGGCGCTCATCATGCAGATGGTGCAGATGAACATAGATGCCAGGCCCGCCAGCATGCGCGAGGTCAGGAACAGACTGCAAGACCTGCTCACCCAGAAGCCTGATGTCCGGCGCAGCGGCCTGGCACCCATCACAGCCCCGCTCGCGCCCAGGCAATCCCAGCCCGCTCAGCGCGCGGCAGAAGCCGCGCCCCTTCCAACGTACCAGACGCCGCCCAGATATTCCCAACCAGACCTGGCTAGACAAGCTGGCTATCTGCCGACAGCCTATCAGAAACAGCCGATGATGGCGCCGCTGCCAGAGAAGCTCGCAAAGCAGCCCGCCGCCCCCGCCAGCATCGGCGCCAAGATTGCCAGCGCCCTGAGCTACTTCTGGTTTTTTGGCGTGCTCATCTTCTTTGTGGAAAAGCGCAACCGCTTTGTGCATTTCCACGCCTTGCAATCGGTCCTGTATGGCCTGGCAAGCTTTGCTGTTTCCATCCTGCTGAACTCTATCTGGCATCTGGACCTGATTGGCGCACTCTTCAACCTGCTCTGGCTGTTTGGCGCCATCTACGCGGCGGTCCAGGCATATAAAGGCAGGTGGTTCCTGCTGCCTGCGGTTGGAAAGACGGCGTATAAAAAAACGACAACCTGGATGCCACCCCAGCGCCCATAGCTTCTGCTCAGCGTCTCTCCTGAGAGTCATCGCGTGTTCAAGGTATGGCAACAGGATGGAGATTACAATTCTCTAAACAGGACGAGTGCGTCAGGATGACCACGAGCGCGCAGGCCAGGAACACGCCAACGACCCAGCCCCACATCAGCCCGTAGCCCAGCAGTCGCCAGGCTCTCCTGGTCGCCAGAGGCAGAGGCGCAAATACCCCAAGCAGGCAGAAGACCAGCAGCAGCGTCCCAAACCAGCCGACATGGGTCGCCAGCACGAGCAGCGCCGGGCTGGGAAAAAACCCCAACAGCAAACCCAACAGAAACTGCTGCCGGGGATGCCGGGCCAGGTCGCTCACCATCTGCCGGAGCGCGGATGTCTTGACCGGCGCGGGCAGCGGCGCGAGCGGGCCGGAATGGCGGATGCCTGGCGGTCCTTTGGAAGAGGTGTGCATTCCTTGCCTCCTTCTCGTGAGCAATTGGCGCTCTAGAAAAGACGCCGCAAAATTGGTCCCAAAAACGCTTGACAGCAGCGCAACTAGACTGTATACTTGTAACAGCCGTTGATGGGTGCGCCCGGTGGCAGCCACAGCACACAATTACATAGCCCCAGGCAAACCCTGTTGGAAGACGGACGCGAATGAGTGAGAACTCGCCCGCGCCTTGTCACCCCAAGCCTGCAACTAGTCAAGCGCGGGGCCGTTGCGTGATTTTAGAGGTCACGGAAAAATTACGCAATGGCCCCCGCGCCTGACCAGGCGACGGGGGCCTGTTTCTTTTCGCGGCGTTCCCCGGCGCGGTGGCCGGGGCTACAAGCGCAGCGCAACGAAAGAAGCAGGCAGCAGACAGTGCGACGCGGGCCAATCCACGTGGTCCTGTGAAGGGACCAGGAGGCCCGAAGTATGGCAACGACCTACGCGACCCCGGTTGCGGACCCGTCCCGGCCCAACCCGCTGAAACATCCCTTGCTCGCCCTCAAGTACGTGCTCTTTGGCTATCTGCCGCTGGGTGGCCCGGCCTGGCTGAGCGTCCCGCTCGATTTCGTCCCGCTGGCGCATCTGGTGCGCTACGCCAACTACTTCGTTCAAGAAGGCTATGTCTCCACCCTGATGTGCTTCCTCATCCCCATGTTCCTGCTGATGATAGACCGCCAGTTAGCCCGCAAGAAGCGCGCCTATGGCGGCAAGCTGTTTGCCAACTATTTCACGGTGGCCGATCTGAAGCAGGAGCCAGCCAACCGCGAGGCACTGCGGCTGCAAGGGAGCGACGCGCTCTTTCACCTGCTCAAAGAAGAACTGCGCCTGCTGTTTCGGCTCTTACGAGCGGCGCAGGTGGCCTACCGGCTGGGCATCACCACAGAGGTGGGCTGGCAGCCCATTCACCGGGCGGCCATGATCGTGCTCTTGCGCATCGCGCAGATCAGCGCGGCGCTGCGGCGCAAGGCGAGCACGTCGGTGCTGCCAGAGGAATGCGTGCGCTATCAGGCGCGCCTCGTCTGGAACGAGTTCTTTGGCGGAGCGAGTGCGCCAGAAGGAGAGCGGGAGTGGCTGGAGCCGTTGGAGATCAAGCCGCATGAGCAGAGGCGCATCGCCTATCATCTGCGGCACGAGCAGGTGGCAGGGCGCCCCATCCCCGCGCCGTTTGTGGGACGATTCGAGCTGTGGGCTGCGGAGTTGAGCGCGTAACCTGTGTTCCCCGGCAGGATGCCGGGGTACCCCTCAAAGCAGGGGCACGGCAAGGAAACGCTCACTCGTACCCCCGGCATCCCCCGTGCCCTTCTATCTTAGGGTGCCGGGCCGTGCCCCGGCAAGCGCTGCAAGAATGCAGGGAGCGCGAGAAATGCGGTAGAATAGCTGGCTGAGTTCAGTAGAGGGAGTGCATGAATAAACTACCAACCAATAACCAGCGCGCCGCAGTGATCACCGGCAGCGGGCGCGGCGTTGGGCAAGCCACCGCCAAACTGTTTGCCGCGAACGGCTATCGCGTCGTGGTCTGTGCCCGCACCGAAAGCGAAGTGCAGGCCACCGCCCAGGCTGCCGCAGCCCTGGGCGGAGACGTGCTGGGGCTGCGCTGCGATATTAGCAACGAGCAGCACGTCGCCCGGCTGTTTGATACCGCGCTGCGCCGCTTTGGGCGCGTGGATGTGCTCATCAATGCCGCCGCGATTCTGGTCAAGCAGCCCTTTGCCGAGATGACAATGGAGGTCTGGGATGAGGTGATGGCAACCAATCTGCGCGGGACGGTGCTCTGCTGTCGCCGCGCCTTCACCACGATGATGCACCAGGGTGGCGGCGTGATCATCAATATCTCCTCGCTCTCTGGCTTTCCCAATGTCGAAAAGTTCCCTGGACTAAGCGCCTATAACGTCTCGAAATATGCCGTCGCGGGACTCAGCGAGATTCTGGCGGTGGAAGGGCGCCCCTACAATATTCGGGCGTTGGCGGTCAGCCCCGGCGCGGTGGATACCGCAATGCTGCGCCAGGCCGCGCCAGACCTGAAGCCCGGCATGACGCCCGACGACCTGGCGCGCATCCTGCTTTTTCTTGCCAGCGATGAGGCCCGTCATCTAAATGGGGTCAATCTGCCTATCTTCAGCAATGCCTGAATACGAGGAACGCCATGCCAATTGAGGTCTTATTAGGAGCGCTGGCTGGCGTTCTTGTCGCCTCTGTCGGCTGGCTGCTGCTGCTGCGCCGTGCCTATGGAGAGCGCGAAGAGGCGCGCGAGGAGCAGGAGCGTGCCCGCCGCCGCCAGCGCGAAAGCGAAGCCGAGATGCACGCGCTGGAGCAGCTTTTTTCTGGGATGCTGGACGCGGTGCCGCGCCCGGTGTTTGTCACCAGCCGGGACCGGGTGATTCTCCAGGCCAACCGCGCCGCCATTGAGCTAACCCGCCTGCACCATCATCAGGTCATCGGGCGCATCGTGGCGTCGGTCATTCAGGATTACGACACCACACAGATGCTCATGGAAAGCGCCAAAACCGGCCAGGAGCAGCAGCGCGTCATCCAGCGGGCAGCCACCGATCAAACCTGGCGCGTGAGCATCACCCCGCTGCGGCTGGGCGCGGCTGGCGGCATTTTCGCCCGGCAAAAGTCTGATAGCCCTGCATCCGAGCCATCAAACGGCGACCAGCCACCAACGCATCTGGTGCTCACCATCGAAGACCTGACACGCCTGCGCCAGTTGGAGACGGTGCGCCGCGATTTTGTCGCCAATGTCTCGCACGAACTGCGCACGCCGCTGGCCTCGGTCAAGCTGCTGGCCGAAACGCTTCAGGATGCCATTGAGCGCGACCCCACTGCTGCGCGTCTCTTTGCCCAGCGCATCGAAATTGAAGTCAGCGCCATTACGCAGTTGGTGAACGAACTGCTGGAGCTTTCGCGCATCGAATCGGGGCGCGTGCCGCTGCGCCTGAAGCCAACCGATCTGCGCGAGGTGATACAGGAAAGCGTGGGGCGGGTGCAAAATCTGGCCGGGCTTCAGGGCGTGCAGGTGCAGACGACCTGGGATGCCTCCGAGCAGACGCCCGCAGACGACCTGCCGCTGGTGCTGGCAGATGGCGGGCGGATTGGGCAGGTGCTCTTGAACCTGCTGCACAACGCCATCAAGTTTACCCCGCCCAAGGGGGCGATCACGGTTGGCGCAGAACGCACCCCCGAAGACGACGGGCAGAGCGTCACGGTCTGGGTGCGCGATACGGGCGTGGGCATCAGCGAGGATGATTTGCCGCGCATCTTTGAGCGTTTTTACAAGGTGGACCGCGCCCGCACCAGAAGCCAACCGCCAGACGCCCGCGCCGACATGCC
>DATBGS010000118.1:0-8214 GCA_036557885.1 Ktedonobacterales bacterium | reverse complement strand
GCGTGCTCCGCGTAAGAGGTGAATGACCACCAGCGCTTCTTGCAGCAGCCGCTCGCAGAGCGCAGACGGGCTGGGCGGCAGGTCTTCGAAGCGGACGGGTTTCTGGATGAGATCACGCTTCTGGCTGAAGCGCCGATGCTCCTTGTCGCCCCAGGAGAGCAGGCACTTCTTCTGGCGTTCCTGGGCCGTTTTCAAGATCAGGTCGAAGGCGTAGCAGAGCAGTTCCGCGCCAGCGGTGGGTTCCCAAAACAGGCGCAACGGGAGGTGCTGCAAGCTGTATTTGAGCAGCAGGAGCAAGTCCCAGGGCGAGAGCCAGCCCTCCACGAAGCCAAGCAAATAGTACGCGAGGAAGCGAGCCAGGGGCCATTCGTCGTTTCTGAGCGTTTTGTCCAGGTTGAAGTCATCAAAGGGGTCGTTTGCCATAAGGGGAGCCTCTTTTCGTCAAAGATGGCCCACAGCGCCACAGCGCCTCTTTGTGCCCGGTCCAGAGGGGAGGGAAAGCAGGGTGGGTGCAAAGCAGCAGATGCCGCTACAATGCACCCGCTTTTCGCTCTGGAATGCAACCGGAGCGGGGAGTGCTGTGGCGCGGGGCGAGTAACTACTCGCCTGCGTCAGCCGTTCCATATTTGATTGTGGGAAAGAACGGAAAACGTTGGCTTGGTGAAAGTATAATCGAAAGGTTGGGAAAAGTCAAGGAGGCGCTGCAATTGCTGAGTATACTCGCCGGTCATTTTATGACTCGTGAGTAATTTTATGACTGGTGAGTATGCTCATCCATTGCAGCGCTTCTTCTGGGGGAACAGCCCCTCTTTCCCCGACACTTTTTGGCGTTGAGCGGAAACGATGTCGTAGCGCCAGACCCTTCCCCACCCCCGCTGCCAGGGATGGCGGCGCTACAAGCAGGGATGCCCGGCAGGGACACCAGGGCTACACGCGAGCGGGCTGAAGGGTTGCCAGGGCGCCCAGCAGCGCGTCGGTATGAGACGGCGTGCCCACACTGATGCGGCAGGACCGCTCCAGGCCGGGCAAGTTATAGAAGCGCACCAGAATCCCGGCGGCCTCCAACGTGGCGCGCAGGTCGCGCGCCTGAATGCGCGCGTCGGTCAGCGTCGCCAGCAGGAAGTTCGTTTCGGACGGGCGCACCGACAGGAAGGGCAGCGCGCTGAGCAACTGATACAGACGCTCGCGCTCGGCCACCAGCAGCTTGATGTTCTGCTGCAAATGCTCCAGGTCCGCCAGTGATTCTAGCGCGGCGATATGCGCCGCCGCGTTCACCTCAAAAGGCGGCTGCACCTTGCGCAGGTGCGCGATAATCCACTGTGGCAAAATGCCATAGCCCAGGCGCAGCCCGGCCAACCCCGCCCATTTGCTAAACGTGCGCAGGACGGCCAGATTGTTATGCTCAGCCACCAGCCGCGCCGCGCTCTTGTGCAGCCCGGCAAACTCGATATATGCCTCATCCACCACTATCAGCCGCCCGGTATCCAGCAGGTCTTCCACAATTTCCAGCGGCATCCATTCGCCCGTTGGATTATTGGGCGAGCAGAGCATAATCACGCGCGTCTGTGGGCGCAGTGCGGCGCGAACGGCCTGCGCGTCCACGCCTCCATCGGCGGCGCGCGGCACCTCAACCACCTCACCCGCGCAGAGCGCCGTCACCGTCGTATAGAGCGTGAACGTGGGCGGGCAGAGCGCCACGCTTTCGCCGGGGCCAAGAAACACGCGCCAGAGCAGTTGAATCAGTTCATTGCTGCCATTGCTCAGGAAGATCGTTTCAGCGGGCGCCCCGGTATAGGCGGCCAGGGCAGCGCGCAGCGCGGGCGAGGTTGGGTCTGGGTAGCGGTGATAGCGCGCGTAGTCGCCCAGCGCGGCCTGCACACGCGGCGACGGGCCGTAGGGGTTTTCGTTGCTATTGAGCTTAATCAGCCGCTCAACCGGAATGCCGGTGCGCGCGCTAAAGGCATCCAGCGATTCGCCACCCACATAGGGGGCCAGACGCTCGATCTCCGGGCGCACCGGAATGGGGGAAGGGTTCGTAGACGGCTCCTTTTCTAGAGCGGCTCACAAAACCGCCTGCCGTGCCCCTGCCGGGGCTACCCCACAGGGGCACGGCAGGCGTCTTACTCGGCATCCACAAACATCTGCGCGGGCCGACGAATCAGCGGCGTGCGGCCATTCGTGTTGCCACGTATCCCAGACCCGGAGAGAATGCCGCTGCTGGCAAAGTTATTGAGTTGCAGGTCTTCAGGAAGCTCCAGCATCTCCAGGCTATGGCGCAGCGTATCCAGATCGCGCAAGAAACAGGCCACCGCCGAGGCCGCCGAGCCACGCTCGCGGGCATTCTCAAAGCGGCGCTGTGTCGCCTCCGCAGCGGCTTGCGCGGCCTGCGCCGCCAGCGGGTCGGAGGTACGCGCCGCGTAGTTCTCCCCGTAAATCTCGTCCCAACTGCCCCAGCGTCCGCGCAGCGCCTTCCATCCAAGCTGGCTATCGCTGATCGTGCGCCATTTCTCATCGGTAAAAGCCGACCAATCGGCCATCAGGCGGGCATAGGTCGCCACCGCCTCGCGCAGGCGATTGATCTCTTCCGTTGCGCGGGCATCCCGCCGGTCATCATACATCGGCTGATCAATATACTGCTGCTGTGGCTGCGGCAGCCTGGGCATGGCGCCGGTCAAACTGCCCAGCGCGGGCAGCGCGCCCATCATCCCACCCTGCTCCATCGCTTCCTGGCTGAGCAGTTCGCGGATTGGCCCAACGATAATATCCTCGGTTCCCAGCGCGTCCAGCACGCGCCAGGCCAGCTTCGGATTATGCAGCGCCCACCAGCCCTTGCGCATCAGAAACGCCGAAGCAAAGGCAAAGTTCACTGCCAACCAGACAACGGCCTTCACCGCAATCCAGTTCAGGGCCAGCACCAGCCCCATACGCGGAACCGAATGACCTGAGCCAACTTCCTCAATAAAGGTAAGGATGATTGCCACCGTCAGGCTGGGGTCATGTAAAGGATTAATGAGTCCGAGCAGAAAACCCAGGACACGGCGCGCCTTGCTCTGCTGCGCGTTCCGTGATTGGCCCTTAGCACTGCTGCGCCTTGCCATTCGCTTTCCTCCGCTAGGCCACATGGGTGGCAAACATTGTTGTGTGCGATGTGTGTCCTCTTAACAATAGCACATCTTTTGGTGTGCAAGGTATCGTTGTATGACATCACCGCGTCTGGATTATAGCTGTGCTCCCAAAAGACCGCAAGGATTTTCCGGCTTGCTAGCCAGAACGGGGGAGTACGCCAGAGGCATAGTCCCCGCTTGCTGTTCGCGCCCGCGAAACCTTTCTTCTTTCTTCGTAATCGCGGGCTTTCTCTTACCCTGGCGTGCCACAACTTCAGGGGCCGGTTAGGACTAAAGTACCACAAATGGTCGCTCAACTGGCTGCCTACCGCTTGGCTTCTTCCGTATCGTTGTGCTATACTATCAACATGGATTATGCACATGAACATCACAGCGTCCATCTGGTCGTGTACCACTTCGTCTGGTGTCCCAAGCGGCGCCGGAAGTTGTTGGTTGGCCCTCTCCATGACCGCCTCAAAACGATCATGGAGCAGGTCGCAGAGGAACACGACTGGACCATCATTCGCCTGGCTATTCAACCCGATCATGTGCATCTCTTCATTCGCTCCAATCCCTATACCCTGCCTACCGATATTCCCCGGCTGATGAAGGGGCGCAGTTCGTACCTGCTCAGAGAAGAGTTTCCTCATCTGAAGAAAATGCCCTCGCTCTGGACGCGCTCGATATTCGTATCCACTGCGGGCAATGTGAGCCAGGAAATCATCCAAAAGTACATTGAGCAGCAATCCAAGGCATAGAGGCAGACATGCTGATTCTGGACTACAAGCTGAGAGCCAATAAAGCACAACAGACCGCGATAGATGAGGCGATTCGGACCACGCAATTCATTCGCAATAAGTGTCTGCGCCTCTGGATGGATGGGCGCGGGATTGGCGATAACACCTTGCAAGTCTACTGCGCTCAGGTAGCCCGCGAGCATCCCTTTGCCGCCCGTCTCAACTCCCAGGCTCGGCAGACCAGTGCTGATCGCGCCTGGCTCTCCATTGCCCGCTTCTACAAGAACTGCCGGGAGAAGAAACCCGGTAAGAAGGGCTATCCCCAGTTTCAGCATAATAACCGCAGCGTGGAGTATAAGCAAACCGGCTGGCGGATGGAACCGGATGGGCAGCGACTCACCTTCACCGATGGGATGGGCATTGGCACGGTGCGCTTGATTGGGGCCAACCCCACGCGCAAGAAGGCACGCCCCATTGCTACCTTCCCCATTGGGCAGATCAAGCGGGTGCGTTTGGTGAAACGAGCCGATGGGTACTACGTCCAGTTTGCGGTGAAAGCGGAGCGGAGTCTACCCCATGCGCCCACTGGCAAACAGGTGGGCATTGACGTGGGCTTGAAGTCCTTCTACACGGACTCCGAGGGTGCCACCGTTGCCAACCCCCGCTATCTGCGCAAGGCGGAAAAGCAGCTCAAGCGCCTCCATCGGCGCAAGGACCGGAAAAAGAAGGGGAGCAAGAATCGCAAGAAGGCGATCAAACGCCTGGCAAAAGGGTATCTGAAAGTCAGCAGGCAGCGTAAAGACTTTGCCGCAAAGACGGCAAGTGCGTTGGTGAAATCTAGCGATTTCATTGCCTACGAAGACTTGAAGATGGCCCATCTGGTCAAAAATCACCATCTGGCAAAGTCCATCAGCGATGCCAGTTGGGGGCTGTTCCTTTCCTGGCTGCGCTACTATGGGGCGCTGCATGGCATTCCAGTGGTGGCCGTCTCGCCTCGGTTCACCACGCAGGATTGTTCGGGTTGTGGCTTCCGGGTGAAGAAGTCGCTTTCGATGCGAACCCATATCTGTCCTTCCTGTGGGTTGATGCTAGATCGGGATTGGAACGCTGCGCTGAACATTCTCATGGCTGGCCTGACGTGGCTAGCCTCCCACCCTGCGAGCGCAGGGCACAGCCGTACCGCCGGGCAGACGGAAACGGGTTCTGGGACGCCAGAACAGAACGCTTCGGGACAGACCGCCTCTACGAACGTGTTCGCCAGGGCACGTCGCAAGCGGGCTGGATGAACGAAGAATCCCCCTGCCTTTAGGCGGGGGAGTGTCAAAGAACCGAAAAATGTGAAGCAATTATCTTGTATGCGAAGGCAAAGCATGCTATGCTGAACTAGAGCGCGTGTTCGCCATACCAGACGGTATTTTTGACATTACTCTGCCCATACTAAGGAGGGCACATTCAGCCATGTATCCATCCACTCAGACTTGCCCACGCTGCCAGAGTCCGGTTGCCCCTGGCGCCACCACCTGCGGAAACTGTGGGCAGTCGCTAACAGCGTCATCCTCTCCCTACGGGCCACCGCCGGGCGCGTCATATGGAACACTCCCGTCGTCTGATCCCTACGCGGGCGGGGCAGGAAACTACAACGCCAACCCACCGCCAACGTACTACAATTCGCCCGGCGGGATGGGCAGCGCGCCAACGTCCATCGGCTCAGCCTATTCGCCAGAGCCACCGCCACCGCCGCCAGGCGCAGGCTATCCCGGCAGCCAGCCACAGGGGAATTATCCCCAGACGATGCAGGCGGCCTATCCGTCGTCTGGCCCATCAGCCTACCCAGGCAGCATGCCACCGCCACCGGCGTACCCTGGGAGCGCGCCCGCCTATCCTGGCAGCCAGCCACAGGGCGGCTTCCCCGGCGGAGGCTTTGGGCCATCCTTCACGACCCCGCAGCAGCCACCATCAGGGGGCGGCGGGAAAAAAATCGCGTTGATCATCGTCGCGGTTCTGGTGGTGCTGGCCGCCGGTGGCGGAGGCGTGGCCTATTACTTGCTGTCGCGTCCCAAGCCCACCATCACCGTCACCAGCACCTACAATGATGGCTCGACCCCGGTGGGCGCCGATGGCACCTCGCTCCAGGTCAAAGGGCAAAAATTCTCTGCCAACTCCAGCATCACCTTCCTGCTGGATGGGCAGACCGCCCCAGGGTCCGCAGTGGTGCAGAGCGATAGCAACGGCAATGTCACCACCGAGCTGAAAGTCTCCAAAGACTGGTCTGTAGGCTCGCACAAGCTGACCGCTAAGGATGCCAAGGATTATGTGACCCAGGCCAACATCCCTATCGAAATTGTCAAGCCTGGATTTAGCAAAACGCCTGGGCCAAACGGAGCGCCAACCAATTCGTCGCAAACCTTCACCATCAACGCGACCGTCACCTTCTCAGGCGGCTTCACACTGAGCAGGACGCTGGTCTTTACCCCCAAGGACGACAACGGCGGCACAATCTGCCAGCCGCGCGATGACGGGGCACAGCACAGCCTCACCGGAACGTTTAACCAGGACACGCAGTATACCGAACTGGTGATGTATCAGTGCAAGGGCACCTACGCGAACGGGCACATCAACTACCAGGAGATCGCTACTCAGGCGGAGTTTGACTTCGACAACGGCACCAAGTGCCACGCCACCACCCCCTACAATGAGGAAGTGTATGTGGGTGACTTCAGCGACGCAACGACGGCGAGCGGCACCTGGACGGCGGATTCTATCACCTTCCCTGATTGCACCTACCAGGGCGATACACTGGTCTTCAAGGCTGATAGCGCCACCTGGACTGGTACGCTTGCTGGTTAGCAGGTGCTCGGCTCGTCTGTCAGTTTGTCTGAGAGATGAGCCGATGCTCTCTCTTGCCTGAAGAACAAGGCTATGTTATCCTTGACCAGCATGATGCTGGTCAGGGATGTTTTCGTTTGTGCCGCCCTGCCAGCGGATTTCAAGGAGATTGATTGCTATGTATCCATCATATCAACGTTGTCCGCGCTGCCAGAACCCGGTGGCCCCCGGCGCCGCCACCTGCGGCAACTGCGGACTGACGCTCACCAACGCAGGCCCGCAACCGGGCGCCCCCGCTGCCGCAGAATCTTTTGGCGTGCCAGGGGGCGGCTATGGCGCGGGAAGCCAGCCGCAGACGTACTATAGCAACACGCCTGGAATCGGAAACGCGCCCACCGTCGCGGGTTCCCTCTATCCTTCCGACCCAACCCCAGCGCCGGGCTATCCCGGAAGCACTCCGCCAGGATATTCCAGTTCGCAGCCAGCGTATCCCGGCAGTCAGCCAGCAGCGGGGTATCCGCCGACGATGCAGGCCGCCTATCCAGGCAGCCCCTCTCAGCCTGCCTATCCGGGGAGCACGCCGCCCATAGGGTTCCCTGGCAGCCAGCCCCAGCCCGGCTTTCCGGGCAGCCAGCCCCAGATCGGCTTCACCGGAGGAGGCTTTGCGCCTCCAGGGGTGATGACCCCTCCCACGCAGCAGCGTTCAGGAGGGTCAAAGGTGGCACTGATCGTCGTCGCGGCAGTCGTGCTGGTGGCGGCTGTGGGCGGTGGCATCGCCTATTACCTGCTCAGCCGCCCCAAGCCGGTGATTACCGTCACCAGCGACTTTAAAGTTGGCTCAACCCTCGTGGGTTCCACCAGCACCGCCTTCCATGTCAGCGGGCAAAAATTCTCCTCCAACTCCTCCATCACCTTCCTGCTGGATAGCCAGCCCGCGCCAGGCGCATCGCTGGTGCAGAGCGATAGTGATGGCAACGTGCAGGCGACCTTGACCGTCACCGCCGACTGGAACCTTGGCTCGCACACGCTGACCGCCAGAGACGCCAGCGATTACGCGACGCTGGCGGGGATTCTGCTCCAGATTGTGGCTCAGGGCGACGCGGGCACCCCCGGCCCGAACGGTGCGCCAACGGACAGCGCCACTTTCAGCCTGGCGATTACCGTCAGCCCCAAAGACGCCACGACGGGCGAGACGTTTAACACCTTTCAGGACGGCCTGAGCGTCAACTCGCCGGGCAATCCGAATAATGCTGTTGTCTGCGATATGAAATACGACACCGGCCAGCCCCAAACCGGCGGAGGCGATGCGGGCGGCGGCGTCACCTACCAGGACACGATCATCTTCAACTGCACCGGCACCTATAAAGGCGGGCAACTGGAGTATAAAGAGAGCGTCACCAGTTGGCGCCGCGCCTTCTCCAACGGCGTCCTCTGCACCGCCCAGACGCCGTTCACGTTCCAAGACCTGAAAGGCGCCTTTACGGATGCCTCCAAGATCAACGGGACGTTCTCGGCGGATAGCGTCACCTTTAATTGCAGCAACGGGA
>DATBGS010000117.1:0-12347 GCA_036557885.1 Ktedonobacterales bacterium | reverse complement strand
GGGTTACGCCACAGGGATTTTGCTGGTGGGGTTTGCTTCTGCGGCCCCGGCGGCCTTGAAACTGGCCCAGATCGCCCGGGGCGACCTGCCCTATGCCGTCTCGTTGGTAGTGCTCCTCTCCGTCCTCAACATTGCCGCCATCCCCCTCTGGTCAGCCTTGCTTATGCCCGGCAGCGTCAGCATCAACCCGCTCGAGGTGGCCTCGACGCTGCTGATCAACGTGCTGCTCCCGCTCTGTATTGGCCTCTTCATCAAAGCGCGCTACGCGGAACAAGCCAGGGAATGGGCGCCCCCATTGAACAAGCTCTCGACTCTGGCGCTGCTCATTGTGCTGGTGTCGAGTATCGTCATCGACTTCTCGACCCTCCTGACGCTCATCGCCTCGTTCGCCATTCTGGCCGGGATCCTGCTGGTGCTGCTCGCCTTCGTGCTGGGCTACTTTCTGGGTGGCACTGATCAGGCGTCGCGGCGCGTCACCGGCACCGTGACTGGCTCGCGGGCCGTAGGTCCAGCCCTGCTGATTGCTACCCAGTCGTTTCCCACCGACCCCAAGGTGACCGCAGGGGTTCTCGCGGTGGGGCTGATCGGGGCGTTCCTGCCGGCCATCGTGGCGCTGGAGTGGGGCAGGCGAAGTGCAGTGGAGCGAGAAGCTGCCCCAGAGCACGTACAACCGGGACAGGAGATATCCCAAGTGGGCTGAGAGCGTGTTTGTACAATGGTCATGTCCTCCCAAGGCGAGCCACGAGCAACCGGATCATGGCCACCTCGATGAGCGTCTCACTCGTCTGAACCTTCCGTTCATAATCTTTGCTCATGCGGCGGTTGCGCGAGAGCCATCCGAAGGTGCGTTCCACGATCCAGCGTTTGGGAAGCACGCTGAAACCGCGTACGCCAGGGATTCGCTCGACCACCTCCAGTTCCCAATCGCCTTCGGCTTGGCACCAGTCTGCCAACTCCTTGCCTCGGTAGGCCGCATCAGCCCAAATCTTCTTCAGCCGGGGGACAAAGAATTTCAGTCCGGCTAGGAGTCGCCGGGCACCCTGGGTGTCATGCATGTCTGCGGGCGTCACATAGAACGAGATTGGCAACCCGAGCGTATCGACGAGCAGATGCCGCTTGCGTCCTTTCACACATTTGTGAGCATCATAGCCTCTGATGCGCGCGGATTCCTCCACCGTTTTCACGCTTTGGGAGTCCATGATCGCCGCAGAGGGATCAGGATCCTTCCCAACGCGCTGCCGTTCAGCGGCCCGCAGTTCCCTCCAGAGGTGCGTCCAGAGACCACTGCGACAAAATTGCCGCAGATGGTAGTAGACCGTCTGCCAAGGTGGAAAATTACTCGGCAGGTAGCGCCAGGGACAGCCGGTGCGCAGGAGGTAGAAGATCGCGTCAAAAACGCTGCGGAGGGAGTGGCGGCGGAGTCTCCCTTGCGATGATCTGGGCGGCAGGAAGCGCTGCAGACACTCCCACTCTGCGTCAGAGAGGTTGCTTGGATAGATCTTGCTCATGCCTCGCAGTTTAGCCTATGCTGCACCTACTCTGCCCTACAAAACACGCTCTAAGAGTGTAGAGCAGGAACGCGCAGCAAAGCAAGCTTGCAAAAGAACTGAGCGCTATGCTACCTCTTTGGTAGCAGAAACACGCTGAAAAGAGGGACCAGATGACGCTTCTATTGGGGATTGGTGGGAGCCTGCGCCCAGGTTCTGTCTCGGAGAAAGTGTTGCAGATCGCGCTTGAGGGGGCGCAAAAAGCGGGGGCTGAGGTAGAAATGCTGACGCCCGCCTCGCTCCATCTGCCCATCTTTGATGGCACCTATACCCTGGATGGCTACAGTACCGACGAGCGCCACGCCATCACGACGCTTCTGGACGCAACGCGCCGGGCCGATGGGTTCATCTTTTGTTCGCCCACCTACCACAACATCATCAGCGGAGCAGTCAAAAATATGCTGGATTATCTGGAGCTGCTGCGCGATGACCCATCACCCAGGCTGGAGGGCAAGGTTGTGGGGCTGGTGACGGTGCAGGAGGGAACATCGGGGACGGCCCACAACACCTTAACGACCATGCTCCTGGCGGCGCGTGCCATGCGTGCCTGGGTTGCGCCAACCATGCTGGCTATTCCCGGCTCGCGCGCTGCCTTTGGTGATGACGGCCAGCTTCTCAACGCTGCTTTTTCGCAACGCTTGCACGCGCTTGGCGCGGAAGTAGCACAGGCCAGCGCGATGTTCGCGGCGCATTGGCCTCGTAAAGCTTAATAGAGCACCTACGTCATCCTGCTTGCTTTTTTACCCGCGCTTCACTTTCTTTCTGCCCCTGTTCACCCTCTTTAGCTATAGTCAGCATGAGGCAAACTGGCTTTGGAATCAGCTAGCTTGAGCCTCTGTTGGTTATTGCCAGCAAGAACATGCTGGTACTTTTGCTGAATTGCTGAGGAGGGTCGTGTGCTGCGATCTCTGAAATGGGGAGGCATTCTTGGTCTGATCTCGGTCACACTGGCGCTGATTGACACGATCATCTGGACCAGGCTGCATGCCGCCGATGAAACGCAGGTCTTTGAGTATGCCTATTGTATTAATGTGCTGTTTTATGTGATTGCGGGCGTTGTGGCAGCGCGTCTGACGGGCTATGTTCGGCTGGGCATTCTGGACGCGCTGATTGCTGCGGTGATTTCTGGGACGATTGGCACTCTCAGCCAGGCGCTTGTTTTTCATCCGTTGGATACCGCGACGTTTATTGCCGTGATCATCATGACGATCATTGAACTGGTGAGCGCAGTACCTTTTGGTGCAGTGGGTGGGGGCATTGGTCGCCTCATCCGGCGCAGCAGCCCCACGCGAGCGATGGCTCCGCGAGAGATAGCCGGAGAAGTAGGTTAGCGCCTCGCAATCAGCTTCAACCATGCCCCCGCGCTCGTTTATGAGCGCGGGGGCGTTTTTGTGTGCTGTAGCGCGCAGTAGTATATTTGATTGACGCTTTTTGTGGCTGAGCGTTATAATTGTGGCATCCATGCAAGAAGCACCCTCTTTTCTTTCTTGCCATCATCGCATTCTGGTCGTAGAAAGGCGGACCTGGCGATGTCCAGTCAACTTGAACAGCATTGTGGAAACTGTGGCTTGCCGCTTGCTCCTGGCAGCACTACTTGCCCACGCTGCGGCGCGCCTGTTTCAGCAGCGCCACCTTCGGCCTCCCCAACACCCTCTGGCCCGGCTTCTGAGTTTTTCCCCAACTTTCAATATGACGTAAATGAAGCGGCCACCATCGTCCACGAGGGTCCGTTCCCTGGTTGGGGGCAACCATCTCCGCTTCCTGGCACGCCATCCGGGACGCTGCCTCCTGCCCAGTCGGCCTCATCTGGCTCCCTGGCTCAGCCGCCCGCTGGTCCCTCTGGTCAGGTCATGCCAGGAACTCCTGATGCCGCTTCAGGTGGCATGCCTCCGTCTGGAGGCATCCCAGTCTGGCAGCAAGACAGCCTGTCAAAAGGCACACCTGCGCCGGAATTTCCAGGCGCACCAGCACAGCCCGGCTGGCCTCCTGGCGTGATGCCAGGGCAAGGTGCCGTTCCCGGTCAGTCGTTCCCATCGGGGGGCGTGCCCACCGGCATGTATGTCCCTGGCTACGATATGCAGCCCGGCATTATGGTGCCTGCTGCTATTCCGCCAGCAAAACCACCATTGCCGCGCTGGTTTACCGCAGGGGCGGTAGTTCTGGTCGCTTTGGGATTGTTCCTTGTCTGGCTGACGGGCAGCGACTGGGCCGATGGCGGGAAACGCGCGGGCGTTGCCGCTTTTGTGGTTGCTGCCATTGTGCTTGGGGTCTTTTTCTATCGCTATGTTAAAGGCAATCGCGCTACCCGCGCCATCGGGCTGGTAGTTGCCTCGGTGCTGGTGCTCATCATTCTTGGCGGTGCCGGAATTGGGTTGCAAAGCACCTTCCACCAGCTTCAGGGCCGGTCTTTGGAAGGTCAGCAGAATTTTCAAGCAGCCATTAACCAGTTTCAACTCAGTGGGGAGTCAAAGCCCAATGGAGTAGACCTGGCCCGCACCTACAATGATTGGGGCGAGCAGCTAAAAGCTCAAAAGAATTTCCAGGCAGCCATTGACAAGTTTGATACGGTGCTGCATGACTTCCCCGGAATTAGTGAGGAGATTGCCCGCGCCCAACGCGACGAGGCCAACGCCTATCTGGGTTGGGGTGATCAGTATTTCAACCAATCGGATTACCAGAACGCCGTAGACAAATACAACAAGATACTGCAAGACCAGAAAACGTTTGGCACTACGCCAGATTATGTCAAGATTCATCAGCAGGCGGCCAAAGCATATTTTGGGCTTGGCAAGTCACAAGAAAGCAACGGTGATTGCACCGACGCTGCGGCAAGTTATAACACCATCGTCAAGGACTTCAGCGATACGCCAGAGTCACAGCAGGCGCAGACGGAGTTGAAGAAGCCGCAAGACATCAGCGGACGGGTGATCAACGTCAACACCAGTCAGCCATCCCCCAATGTCCGGCTGTTCCTCTCATCGCGGTGGCAGGTGCAAAACGGCGTCTTTAGTGCCTCAGATGACACCAGCACAACCAGCGATGCGAATGGCAACTTTACCTTCAAGAGCATCACCCCCGGCGACACCAAGTACCTGATCTCCTACGTTGGCACCAACGGCCAGGAAACGATTACGGTCAGCCGGGCCTCTGGACAGCCGCAGAACGTCGTCCAGGTCGCGCCGATTTGCGCGCCCGACCCGGTGACGATCTTGCAGTTTTAACGCGCTTCTGTCTTGATGAGGAAGCCAGGGCTTACCGATGCTAAGATCGCAAGCCCTGGCTTTTCTCTTTTTGCTGTGGCCTTTATCGAGAGCCGCGTAAAAACTAAGCTTTAGCTATGTGGAGAGAAGCGGCGCGGCTCGCGGTTGACATACGCGTATTATTTAGGGTATAATATGTGTATGAATACCTCGGCCCCCAAACCGAAGCGCTGGACCCTTTATGCTGACCCAACGCTGATTGAACAGTTTCGGCAATTGGCGACTCTGCATAAACGCTCCTTGAACAGTGAACTGATCTGGGCTTTGGAGCAGTATGCCAAAGCAGAACAGCGGAAGAGGAAGCGCGATGCTGATCAGGAAAGCCTTTAAGTATCGCTTGTACCCGACCCCCAAGCAGGAGCAAACCCTGCTCTTTGTGCTGCGCCGCTGCCGTCACCTCTACAACAGCGGATTGGAAGAACGCAAAGCCTCCTATCAGATGCGCCGCAAGAGCCTGGGATACAGCCAACAAGCCGCTGAACTAGCAGACATCAAAGCCGCCTTCCCCGCCTACCAGAACATCTACAGCCAGGTCTTGCAAGACGTGTTGCGCCGCCTGGATAAAGCGTTTGCCGCCTTCTTTCGCCGTCTGAGGAATGGCGAGAAGCCAGGCTATCCTCGCTTTCAAGGACAGGGGCGCTACGACAGCTTCACCTATCCGCAGTCCGGCTTTGCCCTAGCAGGCTGGCCTGGGCCGGGGAAAGAGCGGTATGCTTGTCTTTCGCTCTCCAAAATTGGTGATTTGAAGGTTCGGTTGCATCGCCCGCTGGTGGGCCAGGTGAAAACCTGCACCATCAAGCGCGATGTCAATCACTGGTACGTCACCTTTTCAGGCGTCGTGGAAGAGGAACCGTTGCCCCCCTGCGAAGAGGCGGTGGGCATTGATCTGGGCCTGCTCCATTTTGCGACCCTTTCGACCGGGGAAACCATCGAGAACCCACGCCTCTATCGCAAAGGACAAAAGCGCTTGAAGGTGCTGCAACAAGCCAAGGACCGGAAGAAGCGTGGGAGCCGACGACGGAGACGTGCGGCGCTTGCGCTGGCAAAAGCCCACCGCAAGGTGCGGAACCAACGCAAAGACTTTCACCACAAAGCCGCTCGTTCGCTGGTGAACCGCTATGGGCTGATCGTCTTTGAAGATTTGCACATTATGAACATGAACAAAGCGCCAGAACCCAAACCGGACCCGGAGCACGAAGGCGCGTATCTGCCCAATGGAGCTAGCGCCAAAGCTGGCTTGAATCAATCCATCTTAGATGCTGGTTGGGGACAATTCCAGCAGTTCTGCGTCGCCAAGGCTGAGAGCGCCGGACGCCGCGTGCTGTTTGTGGACCCCTACAATACCAGCCAGCTTTGTAGCCAATGTGGTGCAGTGGTCCACAAAACCCTAGACCAGCGCTGGCACTCCTGTGAGTGCGGGGCAGAACTGGACCGCGACCACAACTCGGCAAGAACCATCTTGTTTCGGGGCCAGGAAGTGGCCCACAGGCTCACGGGCCTGTAGAAGCCCCCCGCTTGAGCAGTGGGGTACTTCATTACATGGACCCCAGTGGAATAGGGTGCTCTGTCTTATCGCAGGCATTCCGCTGGTGAGTTTGCCGCGCTTTTCGGCCACGACGTTCTGGCAATCGGCCAAGGACAATGGCGTCACGATCTTCTATCTGCTGGGCACCAAGCCCATGTTCTTGCTCAAGCAGCCCAAAAACCCCGCGCTGGAGCGCGGCCACAAGCTGCGCATCGTGCTGTGCTCTGACACGCACCTGGCAGTAAATGCAGCCCTGCTGCTGAGTTTTCTGGATGGGCGAGTGGCGTGCTATAATGCCTTGGTGAGGAATGAATGAGCAACAGCACAACACCAATGAGCGATTCAGCACCATCCAACCAGCAAAATATACAAGAACCACCTGCCCCGCGCACCTTTGCCGTCGCCACGCTTGGCTGCAAAGTCAATCAGGCGGATAGCGACGCCATCAGCGAGCAGTTCCGCGCTGCTGGCTTCGAGCAGCGCGACTTTTCGGGCCTGGCTGATGTCTACGTCGTCAACACCTGCACCGTCACCCATCTAGGGGACCGCAGTTCGCGCCAGATGATCAGCCAGGCGCGACGTCGCGCACCCGATGCGCTGCTGGTGGTCACAGGCTGCTATGCCGAGATTGCGCCCCAGGCAGTGGCCGCGCTGCCAGGGGTTGATCTGGTGATCGGCAACGCGGGCAAAGACGCGCTGGTTGAGCGGGTTTTAGATCAGGCGGCAGCCAGTGCCGCGCCAGCCACAGCGCCAGAAACCACCCCTCTGACGCCTGCTGCGCCTGCCAGAGCACGACGGCAGCGCCCGTTGCTGGATGTGCTGAATATGCACACCGGCTCTGATGCCATGCTCGATGCAGAGGCGGTGGCCGAAAACGCGCCAGTAACTGATCTGGCGCCGCTCGCGCCCACACCGTTTAGCCGGACGCGCGTGCAGATGAAAGTGCAGGATGGCTGCGATAATCGCTGCACCTATTGCATCGTGCCCACTGTGCGGGGCGCCTCGCGCAGCCGCAGCATCGCGTCTATCGTGGAGCACACGCGGCGCAAGGCTGCCGCTGGCTATCAAGAAATTGTGCTGACCGGCATTCATCTGGGCGATTACCATGCCCCGGAAGGCGGCGACCTGGGCGACCTGATGGCCGCGCTGCTGGAAAAGACCGAGATTCGCCGCATTCGCGTGTCTTCGCTGGAGCCAGAAGACTTCAACCTGGATTGGCTGGCGATCTGGCGCAATCCGCGCATGTGCCGCCATCTGCACCTGCCCTTGCAAAGCGGCTCCGATCAGATTTTGCGCAAGATGGCCCGCCGCTACCTCAGCGCGCGCTATCGCACGATCATCGAGACGGCGCGGCGCCTGGTGCCGGAGATTGCCATCACCACCGATATGATCGCGGGCTTCCCCGGCGAAACCGACGAAGACGCCGAACTGAGCTATCGTTTTGCGCAAGAGATGCGCTTTGCCAAAATCCATGTTTTCCGCTTTTCGCCGCGCCAGGGGACGGCTGCGGCGCGCATGCGCAACCAGATTCCCGATAAGATCAAGAAGGCACGCAGCGAGCAATTGCTGGGCTTGCAAGCCGCCGATGGCCGCGCTTTCCGCCAGCAATTTGTGGGGCGGACGGTGGAAGTGCTCTGGGAGGAGCCGCGCCCCACTGGTTGGGAAGGGCTGACGGATAACTACTTGCGCGTGGAGCTTGCCCCCGATTCAGCGGCAGGCGCGGGCGATTTGCGTAACACATTTAGCCAGGTGCGCCTTACCAGCATAACGGAAGATGGTCTGGTTGGGGTATTGGCCTAGCTGCCCTTCACTTCAGGAGAAGGCGCAATCGCTGGTCGGCCACGCAGCGCCAGCCAGAGCACCAGCATCACCCCTGATAATACGACGATATAGGGGAGCAGCGTCCACAGGCCAAACTGCTGTGCCAGATTGCCGGCCAGCCAGGGAAAGAGCGCTGCGCCCATGCTGCCCAGGCTGGCAAGAAAGCCAATCGCGCTGGGGAGCAGGCGCGAAGGCACCAGCGTGGACATGATGGCAATCGTTGTCGGGAAGATTGGCCCCAGGCTAAAGCCCGCTATCCACAGGCCAGCGGCAGCAACGGCCCCATCAGGCGCGAACCAGATGAGGACAATGCCAACAGCAACTCCAACCAGGCATCCCTGAATCAGGCGCTTACCACCTCCGCGCTCGGCAAGCCTGGCAAGCGTTAAACGCCCAACGGTCAGCCCGAACCAATAGCCGCTCACTGCCCACCCAGAAAATAAGGTGGGCAGATGGCGCTGCTCGGTCAAAAAGGTATAGCTCCAGCTTCCCAGGCTCACCTCGCTGCCCACATAAAACAAGAGAAACAGCGCGCCAATCCAGACGACCCGCAGCCTGAGCGCGAGCGCCAGCACATTCCCTGGTTCTTTTGCAGCTTTTTTGTTTTCATCGAAAGCCGGTTCCCTGAAGACGAACCAGAAGCCAACCAGGGCCACCATGCCCACGCTCACCCAGATGATATAGACGCTGTTCCAGGTCCAGCTAGCAGCCAGGATGAGCGAGGCCAGCGCTGGCCCGATCAACGCGCCAATCCCGTAGAAGGCATGCAGATAATTCAGCAAGCTGGCGTTGCGCGGCAGCCCGGCAATGTAAGCGTTTAAGCCAGCATCCAGCGCGGCCCCACCACCGCCAATCAGCATCACAGCCACAAGCGCGACGGGGAAGACGGGGCGGAGGCTGAGCGTCCCTGCCCCCAGAATAAAGACGCTCGCGCCAACGACAAGAAACAGGCGATTGCCCAGTTGTTCAATCAGCAGCCCCTGGTTGAATGAGGCAAGAAGATACCCCAAGGCTCCTGCCAGAAACAGGAAACCAATCGTTGCTTTGTCCACCTGATAAAAGCCGCGCATGCTGGGCAGCAGTACGCCGACTGCTCCATCATTGGCGCCAATCAAGATAAAAGCAAAAAACGCCAGGGGGAGAGTGATTCGTGCAATCTTCAAAGCAAATAGACGCCTATGCTACTGCCTGGCTAGTATCTCTTCCAGCCTGGTCCGGTGCTCATTGTTATGCCCAACCAGCCCCTTGAGCGTGACAGTGGGCGTGGTGGTTTTGCCATTTGGCCTGGGAATCTGGCGATAGAGCTTCTCTTCTGGCGCCTGTTCCACAAAGCGCATCAAGTCTTCATAGGCGCCAATGAACGCGGTGCGCGCCTGCCCAGGGGTAAAGCCCCTCCAGGCGACAGCAGCGCGGGCGTTGAATGGGTCAGGATTGCGGGCTTCCTCAAGCATCTCCTGGGGCACCTCATCCTGAGTAAAGCGTAGTTCGATCACCTTTTTGGCCCAGGTATCCCACGCGGCAATATGCGCCATTTCCTCGATGAGAGTCCATTCGCCTTCGCTGCCTGGTTTGCTGAGGGCTTCGTCAGAAAAACGGGCAATGACGGCGTTTAATGCCTCGCGCGATTGTTTGAAGCGCTCAATTGAATCGTCCATTGAGTCTCTCCCTTTTGAAATACGTGTCTTGTCGCCACCAGCATATCATATCAATGTTTCTGCTGGCCTCCCTCCTTGGAGGTGATCTCATAGAACATACTCCCAAATCGTGAGGAATTGTGGAAGTGAAATCAAGTGTGTAAATAGCTCAACCATATAGGGTCAGGTAACAAGCTAATATAGGAAGGTTGATAGTGAGAAAATAGCTGGTAAATAGCTCAGCCATTCATATCAAGCGTAAAGCTCAACCATTGAAATTACTTGGTAAATAACGCTGCTGTGGAAATGAAAACGAGTTGGTAAATAGCTCAGCAATATGAGGGTAGACAAAAGAGGATTCACCGATAGATGGGCTATGATCAGGAGTGATCAGCACACAGGCCACCACGCTCTTTTTATGGACATCTCAGCCACAGCACCGCGTCCCGCGACGACTCGCATCCCTTGGCACTCCTCTCCGAACAAAGACTTCTGCTTGTTCTTCGATGAGACCAACGAGAGGTGCGCAAGCAACACGCGCGTTCCTACGCGTGTTCAGACCTTGCGATCTGGCGACAATCTGCTTTCCCGGACGCCCCTCGATCAGACAACGCGTCCGGGTGAGACACACCAATTGCGCTCGATCTCCGCACGTCGGTCTCGCGGGCATTCTCGCGCATTTTCATCATCTACTCTGTCAGTCAAGGACATGGGGCTTCGTGGGGAATGGCAGGTTCGTGATGCTCTGCGTCCGTTCTGCATCTGGCAGCGTCCCCACCTTCATGGCAGAATCCTGACGTGAGCACCGTTTCCCACCAAAGAGGAGCGATCCTCTGCCACGGAGGGGCGTTGTGGGTGCTCTGTCTGAATACTCCCCAAGCACAGAAGGTGTCGCTCCATGCATCGGTTCCACGCCAGCAAACACGTCAGGCTCCTGTTCCACTCCTTCCAGCGCGGACTGCCGCATCTGCTGCCCGGTCAGCACTGGTATGTCGTGGCCAGTGTCATCAATTCCCTGGGATCCGGTCTCTACCTCCCATTCGTCGTGCTCTACGGTCATCAGGTCGTCGGCCTCTCGTTCCCCCTGGTCGGCCTGGGACTCTCTGTCGCCTTTGGAGTGAGTCTGGCTACCGGCCCCCTGCAAGGTGCGCTCGTGGACCGCTTCGGCGCCCGCGCGCTGCAGATCGCGGCCTACCTGGTACAGGCAGTGGGGTTTCTCGGCTTTCTCCTGGCCCACTCCTTTCCCGTCTTCCTCCTCCTCGCCACGCTCGTCGCACTGGGAGATACCACGCCCGCTGGACTCGCGCTGTTGGCAGACCTCGCCGCGCCGGACGAGCGGGATCGCTGGATCGGCCTGAGACGCGTGATGGGCAACGCGGGACTGGGTGTGGGTGGGGTGTTCGGGGGCGTGGCTGTGGCCACAGGTGGGAGAGGAGGCTATCAGGTGATCGTGGTCCTCAACGCCGTCAGTTTTGTGGCTGCCGCGCTCATGCTGACCCGGGTCCCGCTGCAGACGACGAGGAGCACCAACTCCACAGGCTCTCCTGCAACACCGAGCACTCCTTCCGCATCCCTTGAGGCGAGCGCGGGCGAATCCCGTGCCGCCAGAGGCGGGGTGAGCGGCTATCGCGCGATCCTGCGCGATCATCCCTTCCTGGTCCTCGTGCTCGTCAGTATGGTGTTCTGGATGAGCAACTATAGCGTCGACATCGTATTGGCCCCGTACAGTGTGAGCGTGCTCCGCGTTCCTCTCTGGGTACCAGGAGCGCTCTTTGCGCTCAATACCGGGCTCATCGTCGGTGCGCAGATACCAATCATGGGACTCCTCGCATCCCGTCGGCGGACCCGCACCTTGATGGTGGGCGGGATCGGCTATATGGTGGCGTTTCTCGGTCTGGCAGCGACGCCACTCCTCCCCGCACACACGCTCGTGGTCACCCTGGGCGCACTGATGCTGCTCGCGACGATAGCAGAGATCATCGTGATTGCGACCATGATAGCCCTTGCCGCCGCGATGGCACCTCTGCATCTGCGCGGGCGATACCTTGCCCTGATAAGTCTGTCGCTCGGCATGGCCCAAGCCATCACGCCGCTGGTGGCAACCGCGTTGCTGGTCACCGTTCCCTCAGCGTTCTGGCTGATCCTGACCGTGGTGCTGCTCGTCGCGGTGGCTGCAGTCGCCTGGCTGGAAAGACGTTTGCCTCTCGCAACGGTCCTTGCCTCTGCAGCCTCCCCACAACGCTCGCACCACGCATCTCCAGCAGGCGATGGTGAGCCAGGTGTGGCGGCGAGTGAAGCGCTCCATGCGCAGAACCGACCGACGGCACCAGGCCATCCCTAAGACGCTGGGGGAGTGAGACACATGTGCCGCTTGGATGCCCTGGTGCAGTCGGTCGATGCCGTAGGAAAGGAGGTACGATAGACCTGTGGCGAGACCCGGAGGAAGCGCCGAAAGTGCAAGCGCAACGTCGCTGCCGAGTGGAAGCCACAACAGCGGGCGATGTGCTCGATGGGATCGTCTGTGGTTTCCAGGAGGCGTTGAGCCAGGGCGATACGTTGC
>DATBGS010000116.1:0-3989 GCA_036557885.1 Ktedonobacterales bacterium | reverse complement strand
ACCTCGCCAAAATCGGAGGGGAGTGGTTGGCGGAAGTGTGTCTGCGGCGCGCGTTCCGTGATCTGTGGCAGGAGCAGTTTGTCACGAGGGTGCCCTATCCAGACGAGTTGGCACCCTTCATCGCGTCGGTAGCGCTGCCAGAGGAGCAGCGAGCGCTGATTGTCCCCATCCTACAAGCGGAGCAGGAGGCAGGTGGGAAGGTGCCCCTGCCTTTTGTGCCGGTGCTGCGTGCCCAGGGGAGCGAACAGGAGTGCCGGGTGTAGCGCGGGCAAGCCGGGCAGGGCGTGCGCCAGGAGCGAGCGGGTGTGGTACGCGCCGCACTCCGCTCCGCCCCGGCGAGCAAGCTGCCCGCGCGGGTGGGGCGGCGGGGTGCGACGCTTATGATACCCGTCTGGCTGTTAGCGGAAATAGCTTTGCTGTATGGCCTGGTGGGTTAGGGTGTCGGCTTTGGCTCCATACAGCGGCTCCTTTGGCGCCCAGGCCCGCGAGAGGGCAGAGATGCTGAAGCTAAAGAGCAGGAACGCCGGAATCACAAAGACGCGATGGAACAGCGAGGTATAGGGTGAGGCCACCAGCACCTGGATGGAAAAGAGCCAGGATTGCATCGGATGGACCAGGCTGAAGACGAGCAGCGCCAACAACGCCCAGCGCAGCGCCCGGCCCACCGAGCCGCCCAGCCGGGCGCGCGTCACCTGCGCCACGCACGCAATAGTCAGAATCACCAGACTCCCCTGGAGCGCCCAGTTCGCCCAGGCCGCCGCCAGCGCGCTGAACCCATAAAGAATAAAACTCAGCGCCTCCACTGTTGCGGCAACGCCAACAGCCAGCGGCCACAAGCGCATCGGCACGCCTCCTTCCGCCCGCACCTGCCAGGCAGTAGCGGCGTCGGCCAGCCGCGCCAGACCCAGCACCAGAAAGACCATCACGACCACCATCGAGCCGATGTGGATCAGATTGATGAGACTTGCGCTGAAGACCTGCCCCAGGCGCAGCAGCGAATCTTGCATATGCAAGAGCGCGAAGACCATGCCCCCCGCCACAATCCAGCGAAAGGCGCTGCGCAAGGCGCCTTCCAGATCGAGCCAGGCCAGCACCCACATAGACCAGATTGCAGCGCCCAGACCAACGAGGTCCAGCAAGACTTCCCAGAAAAAGACGGGCATTCCCAGCATGGTGACGGAAGTTGCACCAAGCAGGCTCTGTGCAGCACTAGCCATACAGCATTCCCTCTCATTCCCTCAAACAGCCGCTTCCTGTCAGCTTACGACGCTCTGCATACAACGCTCTTAAGTACAAACGATGGTGACTCCACATTGTATCTGCTGAATTGGGTTGATCTCGTCGTAAAGCGCCTGGAAAAACTCGTCGGCAATGGGCGTCCCCCAGCCCGTAGCAAGATCATAGCCAGGTCCAGCAGTATAACCCGGCACGCCGCCAAAGGAATTATTCCCACGAGTAATATCATGCAATCCGCGTCCGTGCAACTTGTAGAGCAGATCATGGAAATCCCCCAGCGCCACCCCCAGGATTTGATTGCCCAGCGCCACCAGGCCCGCCCAGCACGGCGCGCTGGCGCTCGTGCCGCCGATCACCCCCCAGTGATTCCAGCGCCCGCTCACCCGGCCCATCTCGCCCTGCTGAAAAGAACCGTACAGACTGTATTCTGCTGCGGCGGGGAACGACACATCGGGGATGGCGCGTTTGCCTTGCAGCATGGACTGATCTGGCAGCCCCTTCTGGTAATCAGGTTCAGAGAAGACGGCGCTCAGGCCGCCCCCGGCTGCGCCATTGGAAACCTTCCAGACCGATTCGCCGTTGTAGGTGCCATTGCCAAACGTTTGCAGCGTCGTGCCGCCCACCGCCAGCACATAGGGGTCCGAGGCAGGCCAGTCCACATTGGGCTTGGGCCAGTAGACATTGTCTTTCGTAAAATCGCTGGGGTTGGTCACGCCATCGTCTCCGGTAGCAGCCAGCACAGTCACGCGCTCGGCTGCCGCGCGCTTAAAGACCAGATCGGCGTGGTTGCGGTAGTACACAAAGTCGCTGTTGTGATCGGCGGTGGTTTCGGAGACATCGCCTAATTCACTGCCTCCATAGCTGATCGAGATCACCTGGCCCAGATGGTTGCTCAGGGCATAGGCCACGCCGCCCGTAATGTCATACATGTAGCATGCCTCATCCTTGGGCGTCCCTGGCGGGCCGTTGGACCAGATGAGCATCACGATATTTGCGCCGGGCGCCAGGGCATGCGACCATTCGACATCCAGCGTATTTTCTATCTGCAACGAATCATCCCCATCGGGGCAGGTATACGGAATTGGCTCGCCTTTGGGCTTGAGAATCTGGAAGCTGGGCGGGTCGGGCAACCCCCAGGCGACATCGAACTGGTGCAGGTCTTGTTGGAGGGTCGTGGTTTTGCCCGTCCCCAGAATGACAATCGTCTGCCCGCGCCCGCTGTAGCCCGACTTATACAGCGCAGTCAGGCCAAAGGCTTGCTGGATTTGCTCCGGGCTATAACACACATAGCCAGCGTTGAGGCAGTTCTGGGTGGTGGGCGCGGTCCCGTTGGGGCGAAACGCATCCAGCGGGGGCGGGGTCGGCGTGGCTGTGGGAAGCTGCGCCGTGCCCTGCTGCGTGGGGTGGGCGGCGGCAGCCCCGCCGCCTAGCGGCGCGCGCGTGACGCGCCCCAGCACCAGCACGGTGAGCAGGGTAGAGGCTATGAGGATAGAGGCATACAAGACCAGGCGGCGCGCTCGTCTTTTGCGGCGCGGCTGGCCCGGCCAGTTGCGGCTGAGCGGGGCAACCGCGCTTTGCTGCTGCGACTGGAGCGTCCGCAAGGATGCCTGAAGCTCTCTTTGGCGTTGCAGCAGCGGCGCGGTTTGCTGCCGCACCGCCTCAAGCTGCTGCTGGATGATGGGGAGGTGCGTCTTGAGCCTGTCGCGGCGTTCTTCGCCCGCGCGTGCCAGGCTCTCGTTGTTGGCGGCGCGTGCCGCGCTGATCTGTGTCTCATAGCGCGCAATATGCTCCTGAATCTGGGCGCGCTGAATCTCCAGGCGCTGTTCCTGGGTGACAAAAGGATAGAGTTTTCCGCGTAACGAGAGCAGTTCTGCCGCGATGGCGGCCTCATTGACCGGCTGACCTGTTCCCTGTCCTTGCTGGTCGCCCATTTCTTTTACATTCCCCCAGTATTACTCGTTTTTCAGTGAGAGCAAGCCTGGGAGGATTATACGACTGAACAGTCGGCCTGACAAGCCCACAAAAAGGTCAGGAACTCAACCGCTCTTGTGTACCATCGCCCGTTATAACTGATGAGGCCAGTTTTTCAGGCAGCAGCAGCAGAAATCTGGCACTTCCCTTGCTGATCCCTGATATTCAGGGCTATGATCGCTTTTCTGAGGAGAGGCATGATGACACCTCCATTTCGCCAGCCGAGAAGCACTACAAAGCAGGCGCAGTTTCAGTGGCAGACAATGGTGCAAACAAAAGCGTTGGAACCCGGCTGGCACGATCACCTCACCTGGCAACTCTTTGCCGTTGCCACTGTGCGTGTCTCTGGCAACGGCCCCATCATGCCAACGATTCTTGAGGCCCACGTCCTGGGGAATATGGAGCGCTTGTATAAGGCGCGAGTACGCGAGGGTGCGGTAGATGTGCGGGTGGCGTATGAAGCGCTGGCGCACATGCGCTTACGCGAGGCGCCGCCCTGCGAATTACGCATCAAGACGACAGACGGCACCTATGGCGTGACGATTGACCCGCCCGTGCCCCCCAGCCAGGAGGAATGGCAGGCGCTTGTTGAGCACCTCTGGTCTGAGCTTCGGCAGGAGGAGGAGCTGCGCCTGGACCTGGGCATTGCCCCCCACCAGCCCGGTCAATCAGGCATCTACTTCCCACAGCGCCTGCTGCTTTCGCGCTTTCGCCTGTTCCCTCATGTGCAATGGGAGGAAATGCCGCCGACGTTGCAGGATGGGCAGCGACCCACGACCTGG
>DATBGS010000115.1:0-41911 GCA_036557885.1 Ktedonobacterales bacterium | reverse complement strand
ACCTCGCCAAAATCGGAGGGGAGTGGTTGGCGGAAGTGTGTCTGCGGCGCGCGTTCCGTGATCTGTGGCAGGAGCAGTTTGTCACGAGGGTGCCCTATCCAGACGAGTTGGCACCCTTCATCGCGTCGGTAGCGCTGCCAGCAGAGCAGCGAGCGCTGATTGTCCCCATCCTACAAGCGGAGCAGGAGGCAGGTGGGAAGGTGCCCCTGCCCTTTGTGCCGGTGCTGCGTGCCCAGGGGAGCGAGGAGCCGGGCAGCGCGTCCGTCCATTTCGTATAGCGCTGGTGAGGGTTTTCTCCCCAGGCTGGTATAAGAGCAGCAGCTTGTGCGGGCGCCGCGCAGAAATGGCGCCCGCACTTTCTTCTTTCTTCGTAACTTTCTCAATATGCGCGTAACAAATCATCCCCCTCTGGCACTACTTATCCGAAAGTTGCTGCGCAGAACTTCTTAATTTCAATACCCTCATACGGGTCGTTATCCTGTGTGTCTCCAGTCGCATCTGCCCTGGGGAGAGGATAGCAGAGCATACCGAATAGGTCAAGTGATTTTGCACTAAGGAGCAAAAATAACAATGGGCAACTGGTCAAAAACACGGCTGCTGACCAATCTGGTCGTCGTGGTGGCAGTTCTGGTGATTGGGGCAGGCGTGGTGATGGCAGCGCGCAGCGGCAACATCGTCCCCTTGGCGAGCAACAGCGGCGACTCCCACTCGGCGCAGGCCACCGAGCAGCACGATCAAAACGACCAAAACGAGTTCAAAGCGCACGGAATGATTCAGACGATCACGTTTGATCAAGGCACCACCAGCAGCGGCAATCTGGACTTCCTTCCCGATGGGCAGCAAGCACCAATCACCGTTGATTTCACCGCCCAGACGCATGTCGAGGTAACAGGTGGCCTTCAGACGAACGTGGCCGCGCGGATTGAAGGCACGAAGCAGAGCAATGGCTCGGTGCTGGCAAAAGAGATTCAAGACGATGCTGCCGTAGCCAAGGACAACAACGACAACGACAACGATCAGGAAGATCAGAAAATCTCTGGCGTCATCCAGTCCATTGATACCACCGCCCAGACCTTTGTCTTCCTGCCTGATGGTCAAACTGCTACAATGACTATTGCGTTTGACAGGAACACGAACACGGAAGATGGGCTAAAACTCTCGCAACTGGCAGCCGGACAGCACGTTGTTGTGGAAGTTGTGAAGCGCGCGGATGGCTCGCTCTACGCCAAAGAGATCAAGAGTGGGCAAGACGACGGCGACGGACACGATGGCAACGGCGGCGGTGATGACGACGGTGGCAGCGGCAGTGGCTCTGGTGGCAGCGGTCATGGTGGCAGTGGCTCCGGTGGTGATGACGGCTCAGGCCATTAAACGACAGAAGTTCTAGCGATGACAGGGAGGGTGCCTACGGCCAGCCAGGAGCCAGTCTCCGCCACCAGCTTTGCCACCTTGATCAGGAAGGCGCGCCGCCGGGACGAGGAAGCACTTGCGACCCTCTACCAGCGCGCCCTCCCTGTCATCTATCGGTATGTGCTGGCGCGGCTGGGGCGGCCTGATCTGGTGGAAGATGTCGTCTCGGAGGTCTTCCTGGTGATGGTCGAATCCATTACCGACCTTCGCGCCGAGCACGAGGCGGGATTCTTCGCCTGGATGATACAAATTGCGCAGGGCAAGATTTCCAGAGCGATACGGCACCTGAAACGGCAGGCAACCTACCACGCCTCATTTCCTGGCTCGCCCGCTGATGAGGGCCAGTTCCTCGCGGAGCCAATGGCAAACGACCTCCTCAGCGATCCGGCGGCCCTTCAGGAATGGCGCGAAACCTTGCAAGAATTAGGACTGGCGCTTGGCAGCCTGAGCGCCGAACAGCAAGTCGTGGTGATTGGCCGATTTCTGGCAGGACAAAGTATTGAAGACCTGGCGCGCGCACTCGGCAAACAGCCCGGCGCGGTGCGCGCCCTGCAATTTCGCGCGTTGGGGGCGCTGGCCGAGCGGCTGGGCCTGGGACGCAGTGAGAGAAGCCGCAGCAAAGGAGGACGGGCATGACCCCTGAAGAGCAGCTAGATCATCTGATCGAAGCGCCAAACTACAACGGCTCACGCCGTCCTACCGGCAATGACGACATCTCCGCGCGGCTGAATGCTGCGGAGGCGCTTGCCAGCCTCAACCAGATCGAGGTGCCCGAAGCATTTGCGGCTCGCCTGGAGGCGCGAGTGCGCCAGCGGGCGCGCAGCCTGAACCCGCCAGACAACCACCTCGCGTTTGTGCCGCGTGACTCCAGGCGAGACAAAGCGCGCCCACTCCTCTTGCGCCGCGCCTGGATCACAGCGCTGGCAATAGCAGCCACGCTGGTGCTGGCCTGCGTTGGTACCTTCACTGCTGCCGCCAACAGTCTCCCCGGCGACCCGCTCTATGGCCTGAAGCAGATCAGACAGCAGGTGGCCCTGGCTTTTGCAGGCGATTCGCAGGGGAAGGCGCAAGTCACCATCAGCAATTTGCGCAGCGCGGTGGCTGACCTCAGCAATGAAATTGCTGATGGCCGCAGCGATGCCGATATTTTGCAGGCATTGACGATTGTTGCCAACACCGCCCGCGACAGCCAGGCGGCGGTAGCGGCCATGCCCGCTGGCGCTGACCGCGATGCGGCCCAGCAAGACCTCAACAGCGCGCTTGCCGGTGAAGATCAAGCGCTGCGTCAGGCGCTTTCGCGTGTGGATTGGGCGGTGCGCGTCGCCTTTACCACACAGCTTGGCGCGCTGGGCGATGCAGTGCCCACCATCACAGCGATCAGCGTTCAAGAACAGAGCGACGACACCCGCGTGGTGACCGTCACCGGCACCAACTTCACGCCGCAAACGCGCCTGGTGATCAACAGCGTGCCCAGGGGAACGGTGCAGAGCCAGACGGCCACGCAGCTTGTGGTCGCGCTCAGCCGGAACGAGTGGTCTGGCAGCCATAGCGCGCTTGGCGTCCAAAATGCCGATGGAACGGCTGCCCAGGGCACGTTTAACGACGATGATGGGCATGGGGGCGATGATAACTCCGGCGGCACGCCCGGCGCTACCGGCACGCCTGAAAGCGGCGATGATCATGGGGGCGATGATGGTGGTGGCTCAGGTAGTGGCAGCGGCTCAGGCAGTGGGTCTGGCAGTGGTTCAGGCGGTTCGGGTGGTGGCTCAGGCGGCTCCGGCGGTGGTGACGATGGTGGCGGGCATTGAAGAAGAGAACAGCCCCACAAAAGCAAAAACACCACAAGGGATGCACGCACAAGTCCCAGAAGCGGGGGTAACCCCCGACCCTTGCGGGTCATGCGCAGGATTTGCACCTGCACCTATGGAGCTTCAATCCATTGCTCAGCTAAATGAGCTTGCATGTACGCTTCTGATCTGTCTGGGTACGCGCACCGTTGTGGCGTTGGAAGTGATCAGACGCGCAAGTTCCAAAAGCGAGTGTTTTTGGTGCTCTACTCTTGAGCTACAGCGGCAGGAATGGAGCCGCTGATGGGACTTGCACCCATAACCCCCCGGTTAAGAGCCGTTTGTACGCCTTTGCTGTATGGGCGCGTCTGATCACTTCTATTTGTCAGTATACCCAACATTTTGCGCTTTGTCAAGCATTTTTCCCACGAGTTTTTTCTTTTGGGCTTGCTGGCGTTTTCGCTCCTCCTTGGGTACAATAGAACTGTTGCTCTAGGGTATTCAAAGCATGTGTCCGCAGTATTCCCTTCAAGCGCTTAGTTGAGACGACTCCGCCAGTCAATTTTGCGAAAAGCCAGAGATCAGGAGCTATCCCCATGTCCGTTGAAAGCACCCCGACTCCAGCCACCCAGGAATTGGTCAAGTTTCTTCAGGAAAGCTGGCGCCGCGAGAAAGAGAGCGCGCGCGTCTATCGCGAACTGGCGGCGCATGAGCGCGACCAGGGGCGACGCAATGTGCTGGAGAAGCTGGCTGAGACGGAAGAACGCCACGCCACGCGCTGGGAAGAAAAACTGAAGGAGATTGGCGCTCCAGTGCCAGTGCTGCGCCAGGGACGCTTGCAGAAGCTGCGCGACTGGCTGCACCGGCAGGTCGGCACCGATGCCACGCTGCGGCGCATGGAAGCGGAAGAAGATGCTGCCGAGGCACGCTACGAAGCCCAGGCGCGCCGGTTTGATGATCAAACAGCAACGGATATGCTGCGCCAGATGAAGCGCGAGGAGCAGACGCACAGCCGCATCATTAGCCAGATGGTGAAACCAGCCGGGCCGCAGGGCCGCCTGGATATTTTGCTGCACCGCGAAAGCTGGCACAAGCGTGGCGGTGGCTGGCTGGGCCAGGCGATTTACGGCGCCAACGACGGGCTGGGCGCGGTCTTTGGGATTGTCAGCGGCGTAGCAGGCTATACGGGCGGCAGCAGCGCGGTGCTGGTGGCAGGGCTGGCAGGGATGCTTGCCAGCGCGCTCTCGATGGGGTCGGGCGCGTATCTGGCGACCAAAAGCCAGCGCGAGGTCTACGAGGCCGAAATCCACCGCGAGCGCAGCGAGATTGAGGCCAACCCCGAAGAGGAGCGCGAGGAACTGGCTCTCTTCTACCAACTCAAGGGCTTCAATGAGCAGGAAGCAGAGACGCTCGCCAGTCGCCTTTCGGAGCGGCCAGAGCAGTTTTTGCGCACGCTGGCGCATGAGGAGCTGGGTCTTTCCGAGGAAACCTTCCCCAATCCGGTGCTGGAGGCGCTCTCGGCCACCATCTCTACCGGTCTGGGCGCGTTTATCCCCATCATCCCGTTCTTCTTCATGAGCGGCTATCTTGCTATTCTGGTTGCCGCAGGGATCAGCCTGGTGGCGCACTTTGTCGTGGGCGCGGCCAAGACGCTGGTAACGGGCCGCTCGTGGCTCTACAGCGGCACCGAAATGACGGTGGTGGGCGCCATTGAGGGCGCCATTACCTTTGGGCTGGGGCTGCTCTTTGGGCATCCCTGAACGGCTCTTGGAAAATCCCCTCTTTTTCTCTTGACAAGAACATATGTTCTAGGTTATAATTGCGTTAACGGTGGAAGCCGTGAAGCCGTTGCGCTTTAGACAGATTTGCAACCCCTTCACTCCTGTGAGCGTATAAAGGGCAGGAGTGCTTGGAGGGGAGCAATGACGCCCCTACCATGCTGATGCTGAGCAGGCTCGTGGTGAGCTTGCCGCCCAGAGACGCGCAGAGACGCGAAAGGGGTTACATGTATGAATAAAGTGCAGCGATTTGATCCGCATGTCGGAGAGCGCACCACTCTGGGGCTTTCTGAGCGGGCGGAACGAGTGTTGGCGTATGCTATCCCGATTGTATCGGGTCTTGTCTTATGGGCAGTGGAGAAAAACCCAACCGTCAGGCGGCATGCTAAGCAGTCTGTGATTGTGTTTACGCCCATTTTCCTGGTCTGGGGATTGTTGGCCCTTCTTTCAGGTCTGATTGGTGTTATTCCAATCGTTGGATTGCTTCATTACCTGCTTGACCCGATAGATGGGCTGGTCAAATGGATTGGGATCATCATCTGGGTGCTTTTGATGGTGATGGCCTTCTTCCTGCCTGATCTGGTCTTCTTTGGCGACAAGAAGCGGCGCTAGCTGTGCTTGCGCTTCGACCAGTTGACAGGGTGAAGCATGAAAAGAAGTGAGCTGCCAGCCAAACGCTGGCAGCCGGGCAGAGCGGTGCGCCTGCGGCGTGCCGTTCGTGTTCTCCGGGGGACTTGCATCAGCGAGCGAACTGTGTTTGTCCTGGCATAGTTCTTGGAAACAACGTGACTTTTCCTCATATTGGCTTTTTGAGGGAGAGCGCGCCTCAGGAGTAAAAGTTGGCATGCCGGGTGCTACTTAGCCGATAGCACAATGGTAGATGGGCAGCAGGCTGACAAAGGAGTCGGCGGCTTTCGCCTAGATGGGAGAAACGATTGATGGAGGCTCGCAACAGGTCTTCGTGGAATGATCGTGCAGAAGATGGGGAACCTGCCAATCAACAAAGTAAAGCAAGGGGAGCGCGTGTGACGTCTGTACGTTCGCTTTCTGTAGGACAGCAACGTCTGGTGAATCGGGGGCATAAGTCTAGCTCCAAGCCACTTCAACGGCCAACGGATACCGCAGTTGGCCCAGCACGCATGGCGCCTGTGCGCGGTGAAGAACGAACCATCCAGGCGGCGCCAGCAGCCGTAAAAGAAGACCGGGCGGTGTTGATTCCACCGGGTTTGGTGGACCAACTGCGCGAGCGCCAGGCAGAATTGCTGGCAAAGCTGGAGCGGCTGGAAGGGGAAGGCCGGGACGAAGACGAGGATAGCCGCCCGCGCTATAGCAATCATCCGGCAGATGAGGCGGTAGCGCTGTTGGACCGCGCTGGCCGCGATGCCATTGCGCGGGTGCTGCGCGAAGACATGGTGCAGGTTGACCGCGCGCTTGATCGCGTGGCTGAGGGCCGCTATGGATTGTGCGAAGATTGCCATCAGCCCATCCCTCCCAAACGACTTGAGGTGCGCCCAACGGCCACGTTGTGCGTCTCCTGCCAGGCGCAGCGCGAGGCCCGCGTCGCCCGCAATGCCCGTCCCATCGCCCACTAAACAAACGCGGGGCGAACTTGTTTCGCCCCGCGCTCTTTCCTGTATTCACCAGACTTTTGCTCTATCCCTCCCGCCTCTTCGCTGGGGGAGTTTGCGCGCGAGGCGCTGCCTCGTCCGCTGTTTCTTGTGCAGGGTGCTGCGCGGGAGGAGCGGGCAGGCTGAACCAGAAGGTGCTTCCTTCGCCGGGCGCGCTCCTTAGCCCAATCTGGCCGCCCATGCCCTCGACGAGTATGCGGCTGATATACAGGCCCAGCCCGGTGCCGCGCACCGTCATATTGATGGCGTCGTTCAGGCGCACAAACTTCTGAAACAGCCGGGGCTGCTCTTCCAGCGCGATGCCTGGACCCTCATCGCGCACGCTGATCGTCACCAGGCCGGACACCTCTTCCTGGCTGACCTCAATGTAAATCTGGCTGCGCGGCGGGGAATATTTCACCGCGTTGGAGAGCAGGTTGAGCAGCACTTGCTGGGTCTTCACTTCGTCTGCCCAGATCAATAATCCATCGGGAACTGTGCTGATCAGGCGTTGACGCGCGCGCGCGGAAATCAACGTCAAGACCTGCTGCACCAGCGGGGCCACTTCGATCTGCTGAAACACCAGGCTGGCGCGGTCAAGCTCGCCGCGCGTGGCGTCCAGAATATTGCCCAGCAGCAGCACCATTTCCTCGCTGGCGCTGCGGGCGCGGCTGAGGAAAGCGCGCGCGCGTTCTTCGGAAAAGCTGCCAGGATAGTCCGAGAGCAATTCCAGAAAGCCCAGCACCGCCGTGAGCGGCGTGCGTAATTCGTGCGAGGCCATGAGCAGCACGTGATCTTTCAACTGCCCCAGTTCCTGGGCCTGCGCCAGCGCTGCTTCCAGGGCTTCATCCAGCCGGGCGCGCTGAATGGCGATGGCGGCTGTATCCGCCAGGATGACCAGCACCTGCTGAAGTTGGGGCGGGAAGGCATCTTGCTCGCTGTGGCCCACGCTGAGGACGCCAATCACCTCGTCTTCCACTACAAGCGGCAGCGCCAGCAGGCAGTTGATGCCAAACCCCAAGGCGTTTTGCCGGTTCTCCAGGCGCTCGTCCTGTTGGGTATCTTCGACGTATATGGCGATGGCCTCGGCAAAGCACCGCCCCACCACGCCTCTATCTGTCTTCTGTCTTGTGTATGGCTCCAGCATCTCCGCGTCAAGCGGGCGAATTGAGCGGGGCGCGACCAGCGCCAGTTCTTTTTGCGCGGCATCGGGCAGGTGCAACGCCGCGTAGACCCCATCGGAAAGTTCCAGAGCGGCGCTGGTGATCTGCTCCAGAATGGCGCTCAGGTGTTGCTCGCTCAGCAGATGATGCCCAACCTTATGGAGCGCCACCAACTGCATCGTAGAACGCTGTGCAGCATCGCGCTCGTGCTGCGCCTGCCAGTAGAGCCGGGCGTTGTGCAGCGCCACCGTCAGCAAATCTCCCACCGCCTCTAGCAGCGCCAGGTCGCTCTCATCCAGGCGTCGCTGCGCCGATTCCACATTGAGCACGCCCAACAATTCGTGGCGGTGAATCAGCGGAATGGCGATTTCGGAGAGCACATCGGTGACATAGGTGAAGTAATCGGGGTCTTTGGTCACATCTTCGACAAATGCGGCCAGCCCATGCCGCGCGGTGCGCGCCACCACTCCACGTGTCAGCGGCAAGACACGCCTGGCTCCGGGGACGGTCGTGGTGGCGCGCTGAATCAGACGCCAGCGGTCCAGTTCGGGGGCGTCAGGCGGGAGCGGCGCCTCTGGTCGTGGGGCGCGAAACGGGGTGTTGCTGGTGAGCCAGGAGCGCCCGGCTCTGCTCTCATCAGCACCTGCTTCGTCGAAGTCTTTCCCAGGCGCGAGGGCTTCGATGGTGAACACCGAGACGTAATCATAGGCAAAACGCTGCTGAAGCAGCGTGATGATGGTGTTGCAGAGTTCCTGGGGGTCAAGCTGAGAGTTGATCAGGCGGCTGATGGCGGTGAGCGCCCGCAAGTTTACGCTGGCGCGGGCTTCCCGTCCCAGTTCGGCAACGTGCTCTTTCAGATCATCAGAGGAGCGTGTCACAGCGATCCGTCACTTCCGTCATCAGGCGAGCTTATCGCTGCCTCAGCCTCTTTCTTTCTCCAGTGGCGTGCGATACGCCCGGTCCCCATCATACGAGATAAGCGTGCGGTGTTCTTCGTAGATGGTTTCCAGATGCACCGGGCGCCCCCAGAGTTCATACACGTATTCGAGGGTCTTTTCGGCGTAGGTCAGGTCAAGCTCTTGTCCCTCGAAATGATGCTTAATCAAGAGTTCGGAGTTGCGGTGATAGTCGGCATCCTCGATCACCAGATACGGATACCCAAAGTTAGTCATGCTGGCAACGATGGAGTCGCGCACCTTTTCCCAATCCTTTTCCACGATGACCCATTGATCGCCCTCTTTCTTGTAGAGGTACAGATCAAGCTCCTGCACCAGCTCTTTCGTCAGGTAGTTGCGAATCAACGAGACATCGTTTTCCAGTTCGCGCACCTCAAAGAGCTTGGCGCGGCCCTGGCCGGGCTTGCGGCCCAGCCGCTCCTGCTCCTCTTTGGTGGGGTGGTCCCAGCGCCGCTCAATATCCTCCAGAATCTTATACCCGATGTGGTAGGGGTTGAGATGCATGCGCGAAGGCGCCAGCACATTCGAGTGCATCTGGGCAAACTGCATGGCTTCGCTGTCGTTCAAGTCCATTTCGCGCATAATACGCGCGTGCCAGTATGATGCGTGTCCCTCATTGCACACTTTTGTCTGCATTTGCGGCAAGAAATACAGCATCTCCTCATGTACCATGAGGATGATGTCGCGCTGCCACTCTTCCAGATCGGGGGCGTGCTCGGCCAGGAAAAGCAGGATGTCTTTCTCCGGGTGGGCGGGGAACTTGCGCGGCTTGCGCTCGGACTGTTCTTCTTCCTCGCGGCGCTTCTTGCGCTCCTCCAAATCCCACAGGTCGTCATAGGGGCCAGGGCCAGCCGCCTTTGTTTCCTCGTCTTTCTTGCCGCGTGTCCGGCGCGAGAAGGCGTTGGGGTCAAGGTGTTCCTCAATGGAGAGCACCGCGTCCAGAAACCGTTCCACCGCGTCCGGGCCGTGATCAAACTCATATTTGCGGATGCGGTCAGCGTGGATACCCACCTTATCAATCATGCGCCGCGAGGTATGCTGGAAGTAGGTGTTGTTCTTGAAGAAGTCGCTGTGGCCCATCACATGCGCGATGACGACCTTGTTTTGCAGCAGGTCGTTTTGCTCCATCAGATAGGCAACGGCGGGGTTGGTGTTAAAGACCACCTCGTAGATTTTGCTCAGCCCATAATCGTACTGGGTCTTCATGCGATAGAAGGCTTTGCCGCGTGTCCAGTGGTTGAAGCGCCCCGGCAGGCCATAGGCCGCGTCTTCATACATCTTATAGGACGTGACCAGCTCAAAAAACACCGGAAAGGGGTCCAGCCCAAAGCGCCTGGCAATCTCCACAATCTGTTCTTCAGCGTTGACAAGCGTGTCCAGGTCTTTATCGTAGGTCATGCATGGTCCTCGTTTCTGCTCTGCGTCCCGTGTTTACGACTTGCCCCTGGTGCCGTTGCCTGCCGCCGCCACGCCATCCCGCAGGGAAAAGAACTTTTGCAGCGCGGGATAGACCTCTTTTTTATCGGAGATGGTCACGGCGATAAATTTGCGGTTGGTGATCTTGTTGAAGGCCGACATCAGCGTGCTGGGCGAGCGGTAATGCCCCTCTCGAATCTCGCCATAGCCAAAGAGGTTGCACTGCTCCATCAGCTTCTGCACCAGTTGCACACAGCGCTCGTTATCCCAGGGCAGGTTATCGCCATCGGAGAAGTGGAAGGGGTAGATATTCCAGTCGTTGGGGTTGTAGCGCTCGGCAATGATCTGGAGGGCCAGTTCATAGGCCGAGGACACCTGTGTGCCGCCGCTCTCGCCCTTGTGGAAGAACTCCTCTTCGGTGACTTCATGGGCTTCTGTGTGATGGCTGATGAAGACGATCTGCACGTTGTTGTACTTCGTGCGCAGGAAGCGCACCATCCAGAAGTAGAAGCTGCGGGCGATATACTTCTCGAAGTCCCCCATCGATCCTGACACGTCCATCATACTGAGAATGACCGCATTGGATTGATATTTAATCGTTGGCTCCCAGACCTTGAAGCGCAGGTCTTCGTTCTTCAGGTCGTGGAACGTGGGGTCGCCTTTGGCCGCGTTGCGCTTGATGTTCTCCAGGATGGTGCGCTTTTTATCCAGGTTTGCCATTGGCCCCTTTTTGCGCACATCGGTGAAGCGCACCGACTGGGTTTCCATCTCGGCCAGCTTCTTCTCTTCCAGGAAGGGCAGCCCCAGGTCTTCAAAGATCAGCGCGGCCAATTCGTCAATACTCACCTCGGCCTCGTAGTAATCATAGCCGGGGTCTTGCCCCGCGTCGCCGCGTCTGCCCCGGCCAGGGCGCGGTTCCTGGGCAATGATGTCTCCCACCTGGCTATCCCCGTCGCCCTCCCCGGCCTGTTCCTGGCGGCCAGGGTCGTAGCGAAAGCGATATTCATCCAGCGAGCGAATGGGCACTTTGATCATGCGCTTGCCATCGGAGAGGATGATATTCTCTTCGCTGACGATCTCCGGCAGATTCTTCTTGATGGCTTCTTTGATTTTCTCTTTATGGCGTTCCTGGTCAATGCTGCCTTTGCGGTGGAGCGACCAGTCGGGGCGAGTGACCGGCATTGGAGAGCCTCCTTTGGAGGAAGACTGGACCGTTGGAGGATGGGAGCTTTCTTCGCGTTCCACCCTCCAACAGAAATTTGCCTGGCGACTAAAGTCGCGGCTAGAGGCGTTCCGCCGCCAAGTCCGCCTGCGCGGACTTCCCGCCCCACGCAGGGTTGCAGCAGTCACCTCCAGCCCAACTAGCTAGCGGTTCAGGAGGCTGCCAGCGTACTTGAGCAATTCGTTGGCGCAGACGTGGCAGTAGCCATGCTCTTTGATCAGGCGGTTGACCACCTCATTGATCTTCTTCAACTGCTCGGCATCCGGCGTGCGCGAGGAGGTGGTGATCTTCACCACGTCGCGCAGGTCGGCAAACAGTTTCTTTTCGATGGCTTCCTTCAGCCGCTCGTGGCTGGTATAGTCAAAGGTCTGGCCGCGCCGGGCAAGCGAAGAGATGCGAATCAGGATTTCTTCACGGAACGCTTTTTTGGCGTTGTCCGAGATGCCGATCTGCTCCTCAATCGAGCGCATCAGTTGCTCATCCGGCTCCATGTCCTCATCGGTGATGGGGTCGCGGACCTTGGTTTTGTTGCAATACGCCTCGACGTTATCCAGGTAGTTATTGAGCAGCGTGCGCGCCGACTCCTCATACGAATAGACAAACGCGCGCTGGACCTCTTTTTGCGCCAGTTGATCAAACTCTTTGCGCGCCTCAGAGATGAAGTTGAGGTAACGTTCGCGCTGCTCGCGGGAGAGGCCGGTATGCTGGTCCATGCCATCGCGGAGCGCCCGCAGGGCATCAATCGGGTTGATGCAGGTGGTGTTTTCGCGCACCAGCGCGCTAGAAAGCCGGTTGATGACATAGCGCGGCGAGATGCCGTCCATGCCCTCGCGCTGGGCCTCTTCCTGTAACTCTTTGATGTCCTTTTGCTTGAAGTCCTCCAGGTCTTCGCCTTCGTAGAGCTTGAGTTTCTTCATCAGGCTCATGCCGGCCTTCTTGGATGGCTCCAGCCGGGTGAGGACGGCAAAGGTGCTGGCGATGCGCAGCGTGTTTGGAGCAATATGTACGCCCTGAAGGGAACTCTGCTTGAGCAGCTTATCGTAAATCTTCATTTCATCCGAGACGCGCAGGTTATAGGGCACCTTGACCAGAATGATGCGGTCCTGCAACGCCTCAGATTTGCGGTTGCCAACAAATGCTTGATACTCCGATTCATTGGTGTGGCTGATGACGACCTCATCAGCATAGATCATGCTGAATCGCCCTGTTTTGATGTTCTGCTCTTGGGAGAGTGTGAGTAGAACATACAGAAACTTCTCATCAACTTTGAGCATCTCTACAAATTCGGCGACACCTCGATTGGCAATGTTCAATTCTCCGTCAAACCTGTAGGCGCGTGGGTCACTTTCTACGCCCACCTCGCCAATTGTGGAGAGGTCAATGCCGCCGACAAGTTCTGAGATGTCCTGGCTGTTATGCTGCACAAAGCCATCAGCCACAAACGAATGGGTTCCTGGCACCAGCAGATCATAGACTAGCTCAATTCCTGCCTGCCGCACTTCATACACCGTTGCCCAGAGATACTGCTGTTGAACTTTCGTTGCCAGCGTGGTTGCTGCCAGCGCGGGCTGTGTCGCCAGCACTGTCTGTGCGCGCTGAGAGGAAGGGCGCGTGTCGCGCAGAGTGCCAGGCGCCATTTGGAGCAGCGGTGGGAGCAATGTCATCAGATCAAGCATCTGATCGCTGCGCAAGACCAACTTGTAATGCGGCTCGCCGTTATCCTCGCAGCAAAGGAGTCCGCTGATGATGCCCAGATTCAGCAGCACCGCCTGGAGCTGGCGTACAAGCTTGCGCGATTTGCAAGTGTATTCGAGCATATGAGAACCAGCCCGATTGTCGCGGATGGTCACGTTGCTCTTGAAGAGTTCCTCCAAAAAGATCAGGATGTCTGCTTCGCTCCCAGCAAGAACACAGGCAGGAATGGCCTGAAGGTCGGCTGGCAGCGGATAGAAACTTTCCGGCAACGTTGTGCTCTGCCCGAAGACGCGGCTGCCGCGTGCCAGGGCCACATAGTCGCCTGGTTGCAGTTCACCTATCTTTTTCCAGGCCGTCTCGCCGCCGGGGAGCAGTGTCAGCAGCGGGTGGTTGGCGGTGCCGCGAATGGTGTAGCCCAGGTTCGTCTCTACTTCGTAGATGGGTTGGAAGCCGCCGCAGTAGAACTTTGCCGATTGCTCCGGGCCATTCACGCCCAACACTGTTGTCTCGAAGGGCACAAACTCATCCTCGCGGGGCTTATGCTCCAGCGAGAGGTAGATGTCCTCCATTGAGCGCAGCCCTTCGTCGGTCAGCACCAGCGTATCGCCTGTGACGCATTTGGGGTCGGATGGGGTGAAGGTGCCGATGCCATTACGGTTCTTCTCGCTAAAGGAAATGCGCTTGACGGGTATCTCTTCGATCTTGCCGCCATACTTGTCTTCCAGCATCCAGCGGCAGGCGGGGCACAGGTCGCCCTCAATGTACAGGCCGAATTCGCGCTCCACTTCCTCCCGCAGTTCCAGCGGAATGAGGTGCAGCGGTTCCTCGTGCATGGGGCACTCTTTGATAGCGTAGGTGGCCCCTTCTTGCGAGCGGGTGTACTGCTCCAGGCCGCGCTTGAGCAAATAGACAATGGTGGATTTACCGCCGCCCACTGGACCCATCAACAGCAGGATACGCTTGCGCACTTCCAGGCGCTGCGCCGCCGAGTGGAAATATTCGACAATTTGCTGGAGAGGTTTATCCAGGCCAAAGATGTCTTGTCCAAAGAATTTATAACGGGGGTCGCCGCTGCGCGTTGTCTCAACGCCAGCCGCCATCATCATATTGTAGATGCGCTCGTGGGACAACTGCGCAATAGAGGGCTGTTTGGTTGCAATTTCAAAGTATTGAGCGAACGTGCCCTCCCAGGCCAGTTCTCGCTCTCGATCTCGATACTCACCTAGCCGCTTAACCAGGTCCATGTGATACCTCGCTTCTTGAATCCGGCAACTTGCCAAAAAGGGCTGGCTTTTCTCTCAACGCCCGTCGAGGTGAAACCAGCCCTTCCAGCGTCCGCGGCTACAACACTCTGTTCTCGCCTGGTCGTTGAACTCTAAGGGGACAAAGGGGAAAAAAAGTACGCTTTTGGCAACTGGCCTGCTAAGCACTCCCATCCTTTATACTCGCGTAAAAAGCAAGATACGTGCCGGGTTGCTCGCCCCGTTGGTAAGGATAGCATAGCTCAGTCAAGCATATGTGTCAAGAAGGAAAAAAGCGCCGCCCTCTGCTCGCTGATTACCCCGATAATAGGTTGAACTGCGTTGAGACAGGTGCCACCCTGGCATCGTGACGGCACAAACCGCGTGCGCATCGCGCCTCTATCTAAAAGGCAGTATACCATATTGTTCCAACGTTCTTCCAGCAAAATGAGCGCCTATCTCTTCCTCATCGGGCTTTGCGCTATAATAGAGGCGTCGGTCCTCTCATGCCGGGCCGACCAATCCCTGCCTGACCAGACAGGGCAGGCGCGTGCCGCCTGTCCAAGAGATAGAGGCGTATGTACCTATGAGTGAAACCCAGCTACCCCCGACCCCCGAAGCCACCCCAGCCGCAGAGCCAGCGGCGCCCGCGCCTGTTCCCCGGCCACACCCCAAAAAATCGGCCCAGGGGCGCATCTTTCGCCGGACCAGCTATCGGCGCGCGCTGATTGAGGGCGCGCTGATCTACACGGCCTTTCGTCTGCTGCAAATGGTGCCGCTTAACTGGTTATCGGACGCGGCGGTGATTGTCCTGATTTTGCTGCTGCTGGTCCTGCGCTTCCTGCCGCCGGTCTGGGCGGCCTCGCGCGTTGTCTCCACGAAACGCGAAAAGATGAGCAAACGCTTCTGGAAGATGGGGCCGATTCTGGCGGCGTTGTGCCTGCTGGTGGATGTGGCCGTTGCGCTGGGCCTGGGCGAGCCGACTTTTCCCGCCGGGCCAGATGGCTATGGGCCGGTCTGGGCACGCCTCCAGCCGGGCGCGGCGCATCCGCTCTCCTGGGGCGCCTTCGCGCTGGGTGAGGTGCCCACGTTTTTCTTTTTGCTCATCTATTATGTGATCGCCGTCGTCTGCACACGCCTGGCAAATGGCGGGTTTATGCGCTTTACCATGCCCGGCGGCGATGGCCGTGTGACGCTGTAAGTGCAGACTACACGTTTCAAGAGGAAGGCGAACAGATCAGCATGCGCAAGCCTGTGGTAATTCTGGTGAACGGCTTGCCTGGAACGGGAAAGACGACCCTGGCAAGACGGCTTGCAGCAGATGTGGCGTTGCCGGTCTTCTCCAGGGATAGCCTCTATGAGACCCTCTATGATACGCTGGCCTGCTCCAGCAAGGAGATTCCCCCGCTGCTTGGCTCTGCCGCCTTTGCCCTGCTCTATTCCGTCGTCGGCTCCGTGTTGGCCGCAGGCCAATCGGTGATTATCGAGCAATTTTTTGGTCGCCCTGCATTGCGTACTGCTGAATTGCTCCACTTGCAGCGGATTCACGATTTTGAGCCATTCCAAATTCTGTGCAGGGCAGAGGGAAGAGTTCTTCTGGAGCGTTTCCTGGCACGCAGGGAGGCAGAAGAACGCCACGCCAGCCATCAAGATCAGGAGTGGGTTGAGCAAAACAAAGCGCTGCTCCTGCAAGGGCAGCTTTCGCCTCTTGCCCTTGGTGGTCAGATCGTGGAAATTGATACCACCACGCCGCACAGTTTTGAGTATGCCACCCTGCTCCAGCAGGTCCGAGCAGCACTCGGACACGCGCCTGCTCATTGATAGCGTGATTTTTTCGCCTTTTCTTATGCAAACAGCTTTGTAGGATAGTGATCTGGAGGAAAGATGGCCTCGCAAGTACACTCTGAGCGCCGCCGCGAAGACGAGCGGCTGATCACCGGCGCCGGGCACTACGTGGATGATATTCGGCTTCCGGCGGGGCGGCCTGCCCCGCTGCATCTGGCGGTAGTGCGCAGCCTCTACGCCCACGCCGCAATCAACGGCATCAACCTGGAGGCGGCGCGTGCCTTGCCCGGTGTGGTGGCCGCATTTACGGGCGAAGAACTGGCAAGCGGTCTGCCCACCATCGCTGCTGTGCCCGCGCCTGGCCTGAAGGCACCGGAGCGCCGCCCGCTAGCGGTGGAGCGGGCGCGTTATGTGGGTGATCCGCTCGCGGTGGTGCTGGCCGAAAGCCGGGCGATTGCCGCCGACGCGCTTGATCTGGTGGAGGTGGATTACACTCCGCTGCCTGCGGTGGCGGACCCGGAGGCGGCGCTGGCGCCAGATGCGCCGCTGCTCTATGAGCAGTTTGGCAGCAATGTGGCGATTCGCACCCAGGCCAGCGGGGGCGATGTAGAAGCTGCGTTTGCTCAGGCCGAACACACTGTCACGCTGCGCCTGGTAAATCAGCGATTGGCCCCGGCCTCGCTGGAGCCACGCGCCTGCCTTTTCGACTTTGACCCGGCCACCGGCCAGCTTGCGGCCTGGCTCTCCTCGCAGGCGGTCTATCGCGCCAGAGAGACACTGGCGACGTTTCTGGGCATTGATCGCAGCCGCGTACATGTGCAAAATGCCGAAGTGGGCGGCGGCTTTGGCTCCAAGACCAACTTTCCCGGCGAGGAGATTATCGCGGCGGCGCTGGCCGTCCGGCTGGGCCGTCCGGTCAAGTGGATTGAGAGCCGCAGCGAAAACCTGCAAACGCAGATGCAGGGGCGCGGCCAGATCAACCAGGTGGAGGCGGCATTTCAATCGGATGGGCGTCTGCTGGGCTTGCGAGTGAAAACAGTGGCCGATCTGGGCGGGTTTCTCTTTGGCATCTCGGCCATGATCGCCAGCGGCGGCACGACCTCGCTGCTGAGCGGCGCGTATACGCTGGGGGCGTTTGAGCATCAGGTTGTGGGCGTCTTTACCAATAAAGTGCCCACCGCGCCCTATCGCGGCGCGGGCCGCCCCGAAGCCGCCTATATCATTGAGCGCGTGATGGACCGCGTTGCCCAGGAAGTGCGGCTTGACCCCGCAGAGGTGCGGCGGCGCAATTTTATCGCGCCAGATGCCTTCCCGTATCGCGCTGTCACTGGCCTGAACTACGATAGCGGTAACTATCCGGGCTTGCTTGAGGAAGCGCTGAAGCTCTGCGATTACCAGGGCTGGCGCGCAAAACAGCGCGAGCGCCGCGCCAAAGGCGAAGCGCCGCTGCTGGGCATTGGCCTGGCAACGTTTGTAGAGACGACTGGCGGCAGTTTCCCCGGTCCGGTGCAGGAGGCAGCGACGGTGCGCGTGCGCCCGGATGGAACGGTGCTGGTGCAGAGCGGCGTGTCCACAACGGGCCAGGGACATATGAGCACCTTTGCGCGCATTGCGGCGGACGTCTTTGGGCTGCCCGCCGAGCGGGTGGAGGTGCGCTTAAACGACAGTGCCCTGCCTGCGTTTAGCTTTGGCACGTTTGGCAGCCGCGTGGCGCAGGTGGGCGGCTCGGCGGTGCTGCTGGCGGCGCAGGCAGCGCGAGAGAAAACGATGCAGGTCGCGGCGCACACGCTGGAGGCGGCCCCGGCTGATCTTGAGTTGGCCGATGGGCAGGTGCAGGTGCGCGGCGTGCCGTCGCGTGTGGTGGCGCTGGGCGATCTGGCCCGGCTGGTGGAGGAGCAGCCCACGCTGATTGAGCGCGAAAGCCCCAATCCGGCCAATGGCGCGCCTATCGAAGGCTTGGCGGCCTGGCGCGACTTTGCCTCCACTGGGCCAGCCATCTCCGCTGGCGCGCATATCGCCATCGTGGAGGTGGATGCCGAGACGGGCGAGGTGCGCGTGCTTCAGTATGTGGCGGTGGATGATTGCGGGCGCGTGCTGCATCATACGCTGGCGGAAGGGCAGATACATGGCGGGCTGGCGCAGGGCATTGGGCAGGCGCTCTATGAAGAGGCGCGCTACGACGACAACGGCCAGCCGCTCAGCGGCACGCTGCTGGATTATGCCCTGCCAACGGCGCAGCAACTTCCGGGGTTTACCACCGGGCTGCTGGAAACGCCTTCGCCGCTGAACCCGCTGGGCGCCAAAGGCGTTGGCGAGGCGGGCACGATTGGCGCGCCCCCGGCCATCGTCAACGCGGTGCTGGACGCCCTGGCCCCGCTGGGCGTCACGTCGGTGGATATGCCGCTGCGGGCAGAGCGCGTCTGGGCAGCGATTCAGGAGGCAGGCCACCATGCTGCTCAGCCAGAATGAGCCTGCATCGCTGCCAATCCCTGCTGGAAAGGATGAAAGCCGATGACCGACCCACAACCAACAACGCTTATCCGCCCGCTGCGCCTGGAGGATGGTGAGGCGCTCTGGCGGATTGCCCGGCAAGAGGGCGTGATTGAGACGACGATGGGCCTGCCGAGTGATCGTCTCCATCAACGCACAGAACGGCTGGCCCAGCTTGGCCCTGATGATCACTGGTTTGTGGCGGAGGTGAATGGCGAGGTGGTTGGGCTGGCCGGTATGAATGTGGGCCGGGGACGCCTGCGCCACAGCGGGCATGTCTTTCTCTTTGTGGCGCGCGAGTACCAGCGTCAGGGGATTGGCAGGCGGCTGCTGGAGGCGCTGCTGGATGTTGCCGATAACTGGCTCTTGCTGCGGCGAGTCGAGCTGACGGTTATTGTTGGCAATGACCACGCCAAACGGCTGTATGAGCGGCTGGGCTTTGAGGTCGAGGGGCGGCGCAAGCTGAGCATTGTCTCGCAAGGAGAGTTAAAAGACGAATGGCTGATGGCCCGCTATCGCTGAATCTGCCTGGGCCGCCTTCAGTGCAACATCGCACACGCCTGATCTTTCCTGCCGACCCGCTCGTCTCGAAGCAGCCCGATGCGTTGTATGCGGGCGAGATGGCTGCTGCTCAGGCAGCAGGCTTTGCCTGTTCGCTGCTGAACTTTGAGGCGCTGGTAGACGCGCGGGACACTGCCGAGGCGCTGCGCCGCGTCGCGCCCGCTGAGGCGCCGACGCCTGCCATCTATCGCGGCTGGATGCTGCGCCTGGAGCAGTATCAACGGCTCTATGAGGCGCTGGCGGTACGCAATCTCACCCTGCTCAACACGCCTGCGGCATATCGCCATTGCCATTATCTCCCCGAATCCTACCCACTGCTTGCAGGCCAGACGCCGCGCTCGGTCTGGCTGGATGCCGCATCGGGGCTGGCAATTGAGCGTGTGATGGCAGCACTGCGCCCGTTTGGGGATGCGCCGGTCATCGTCAAAGATTACGTCAAGTCGCAGAAGCACCACTGGGCCGAGGCGTGCTACATCCCTTCTGCCGCTGACCGGGCGGCGGTGGAGCGTGTCGTCGGGCGCTTTCTGGCGCTGCAAGGGCCGGACCTGAACGAAGGGCTGGTCTTTCGGGAGTTTGTGCCTTTTGAGCCGCTGGCGACCCACGCCAGAAGCGGCATGCCGCTCAGCAAAGAGTTTCGGCTGTTCTTTCTGGATGGGACGCTGCTGCTGGCCGCGCCCTATTGGGAAGAGGGTGCCTATGGCACGCTTCAGCCGCCCATTGAGCGCTTTTTGCCGCTTGCGCGCTCCATCCAGAGCCGCTTTTTTACACTGGACGTGGCAAAGCGGCAGGATGGCGACTGGCTGATTGTAGAACCTGGCGATGGGCAGGTGGCGGGCCTGCCAGAGCGGGCCGATGTTGGCGCGTTCTATCAAACACTTGTCCGCGTGTTGACGGCATAACACCTGCGAGCACCATCTCCTGAGCGGATCGCTGTAGTGATTTTGCGAAAGGAGACGCTATGCAATTCCAAGACACTTCAGGGCAAGAGTTCACTATGCCCCAGAACCCGGAGGTTCAGGGCGCGTTGAATCCGAACCCAAACAACCTCTCCGCAGACGACCCCCATGTGGCCCGCGACCCGGTGTGCGGGATGCTGGTGGATAAGCGCGTCGCAGACGATACGATTGCCGCGCCGGTCAATGTGTCTGGGCAGGAGACGCTGTACTTCTGTTCGGCCCTCTGCAAGATGTTGTTCGAGCAGAACCCGGCGCAGTATGGGTATCCCGATCTGTAGCTGGGGCTGCTCGCTGTGTGAGACTGATCTGTTCTGGCGTGTGTTTCCTCTGACACGTGTGGTAGACTGGCAGTGGCCTCTAGGCCGCTGCCAGTCTCTCCATCAGCGCAGGGAAGGAAGCATCACGAGTATGAGCGAGTATACCCCAGAACATCCACCCCAACTGGCCCCACTGCCCCCAGCCTATGGCGTACTGTTTGATCGCGCTTGTCAGGTTTGCCAGGCTGATGAGCGGGTGCGCGCCCTCTGGCTGAGCGGTTCCGTTGCCAGGGGCGCGGCGGATGCAGGCTCTGATCTTGATCTGATGGTGACGGTGCAGGATGACGCCTTTGCTGCGTTTGCCGCGTCCTGGCGAGATTGGCTGGCGCAGATTGCCCCGACGATCATTGCCCGCGAACTTCCTGGCAGTCCTGGCAGCTTCTACGCTGTGACCGAAACGTGGGAACGGCTGGATGTCGTCTGCGAGCGGGTTTCTGCTCTCCCCACGACGCCTTACCGCATCAGAATCAATGTCTTTGACCGTGATGATCTGACCCAGCAGCTTCCCGCCTATAACCAGCAGGGGCCATCGGCTGAGCGCGTCGGGCGTCTGATTGAGGAAGCCTTCAGGATTCATGGGCTGCTTCCGGCGGTGCTGGCTCGACAGGATTGGTTGCTGGGCGTGGAGGGCGTGCATACGCTGCGCACGCTGCTCTATCAGCTTTTTGTGGAAGGGAACGCGCCCCAGCCGCCGATGGGCGTGAAGCAATGGAGCAGCAGGCTGAGCCAGGAGCAGCGCGAGCTTCTGGAACGCCTGCCGCTGGGCGCTCCCAACCGACAGGCGATTATCGAAGGACATGTGGCAGTGGTGCAGGCATTCATGCCCGCCGCAAAAGCGCTGGCGCTGCGGCTTCAGGTGCCCTGGCCGGAGCATCTGGAGCGCAAGACCGCCGAGTATCTGTATCGGGAACTGGGCATTACCAGCCTGGCGGCTCGGCCAGCCGACTGAAGGCGCGGCCAGCCCAGACACAATCAGCCTTGATCTAACAGTTCGATGACCCGCGCAAATTGCTTGAGGCCATCAATCCCTTGCGGCTCAACGGCAACGATGAGATGCTGCACGCCCGCGTCGGCAAAGGCGCGCAGTTCCTGGGCAATCTGCTCTGCGTTGCCGGTGATGCCTTTGTCGTTGGGGTCGCTCTGCTTCCCTTCTGCCAGGAAATGCACCTCCACGCCAGCGGATAGCTCGATGCTGGCCGGGTCGCGCCCCACCGTCTTGCACGCCTCTAAGAGCTTGGGATATTCGCCGGTGATGCGGTCAGCTTTAGCGCGCCAGGCGGTGCGGTTCCACGAGTCGGCGTAGCGCGCGGTTATCTCCAGCATGCGCGGCTTGCTGGAGCCAATCATCAGGGGGATGCGCCCCGCCGATGGCCCACGCGGACGCAAGACGCAATTTTTCGCCTGATAGTATTTGCCCTCGAAATCTACCTGCCCCTCGCGCAGCAGCGGCACGATGATCTGGAGCGCTTCCTCAAAGCGGCTGGCAAGGTGATCGAAGGGGTAGCCATAGGCCAGATACTCAGGCTCGTGCCAGCCAGCGCCCAGCCCCAGAATAAAGCGCCCCTGGCTGATCTCGTCCAGGCTGGCGGTCATCTTCGCAATCAGCGCCGGGTTGCGAAACGAGGTGCAGGCCACCAGCGGCCCAAGCTGCACATGCGAGGTGACGGCGGCCAGCCCGCTCAAGAACGTGAAGCATTCCCAGCAGCCGCTCTCCTCATTGGGGGCGCGAAAGATGAGATGATCGTCCAGCCAGAGCGAATCAAAGCCCAGTTCTTCGGCCATCTGCGCGGTGTCTTTGAGTTCGCTGAAGGTGACGGTCTTGCCGTTGCCCATTCCGCCTTCGCTAATGGAGGGAATCAGGCCAAGTTTCATGCGGCGGTGTGCCGGGGGTGTCTGTGGCATGGGATGCTGCCTTTCTGCTCTCTCAGGTTGTTTGGGTTGCCGGTGCAGCGCGCAAGTGTTCTCTGCGCCAACTGAGCAGGAAGGCGCTTTTTGGGGAACAAGAGCCAGGCGTGCCAGCGGCACACACAGGTGGCAAACTCGCCAGAGGGAAACAGGCCAGGCCGCTGTACGGTGCCACCAGTGGAAGACCGAAACGGTCTGCCAACAAGTGGGAATCTGTAGGGGCTGCCAGGCCAGCTTCCGCTGCCTCCCGCAAGGGGCGCAGCACGTGTTTATCTGCATGCGCAAGCAAGACGCACCGACTCTTGACCGCTGCCAGTGTACCACACCAGGGAATCTTTTGCGCTGGGCTATACTGTCTACTAGCAGCATGCCCAAATGGGGGGAAAGGAAGATGACCCAATGGTGACGGACCCAACGCGGCACCTCATGAATCGCTTAATCATGCTTACCATGATGCAGGGTGTAGTGATTGGAATCGAGCTGACATTGAGCGTAGGGATGATCTGGGCCAATCACACAGAAGCCACAGCCTCAGTCGCTTCCTTGGCGCAGTTCCTTCCGACGGTAAACCCATTGCTTCTAGGCATTGTTTTCTTGATGAATGCGAAAGTTGTTGCCTTGCGTCAGCAACTTCATCCCAGACCCTCGGTTGAGGGGCTTCCCCTCTTGTTTATTATCGTTGGGTTGTTCATGCTCAGTATAAGCTCCTTCATGTTGATCATTCTCGTGTTTTTACGTTGATCCTGGTATTACTATTCAGTTGGGTATTGTGATTTGCTGCTTTCTAGCTGTTGGATATTATCGGAGAAACCGCCGGGCGGCGCATCCCTAATTCCTCTGGTGCTCTTCATCCTTAACCTTTCGCGTGAAGAAAGGACAATCATCCGATGGAAGCGGACCCAACGCAGCGCCGGCTCATCAATCGCTTAAGCTGGTTTGAGCTGATGCAGGGAGTGATCTTGGGCATCATGCTGGCGTATATTGTGGGTTTGATCTGGGCCAGAAACGTGGTGGAACCAAGAACCCTGACTTCATTCGTGTTCGTCATGGTGCCGGTTAATTTCCTGCTTGTAGGCATTTCACAACTGATTACTGCAAAGATTTCTGTCCTGCGCTGGCAGCTTCATCTCAAATCTTCTTCTGATGGAGCTTCCAACGTGCTTTTCGGGTTAATGATGATCTGCTTCGGTGTTGGTATGGCTGTTCTCGAGTATGTTGGATTGCATCTTTAACTTTTCTCTTGTCTCCTGTCCCTTCTATCGTTGGCGAAACCGCCGGGCGGCGCATCCCTAGCGGTGGATGTCCCTCTGTGGCGGGGCTGCCCCCTCAAAGCAGGGGCACGGCAGCCCGCGCGTATCCTCTGTAAGCCAACGCTGCCATACGAGCCACACCCAGCCCCGGCGGGCTAGCAGCCCGCGCTACAAGCCCTACCAGTGCTTGAGCAACTCCATCACCCGCGCAAACTGGCTCAGCCCGCTCAAACCCTCTGGCTGAATGATCACGGTGAGGTGCTGCACGCCCGCCTCGGCAAAGGCGCGCAGTTCTTGCGCAATCTCCTCTGCATCCCCGCTGATGCCCCCGTCGTCTGGGTCGCGTGCCTGGCCGGGCGCCAGGAACTCCACTTCGGTGATGGCAGTGAGTTCGATGGTGGCCGGGTCGCGCCCAACCTGCTCGCACGCCGCAAGCAGTTTCGTATATTCGCCAGCAATGCGATCAGCCTTAAAGCGCTTGCCCCAGCCCGTGAACACCCATGCGTCGGCATAGCGCGCCGTCAGTTGCAGTATGCGCGGACCTGTGGCGCCAATCCAGATGGGGATGCGCCCCGCCGATGGCCCACGCGGGCGTAAGACGGCGTTCCGCGCCTGATAATACTTGCCCGTAAAATCCATGTGCCCGTCGCGCAGCAGCGGCAGGATGATCTGGAGCGCTTCTTCAAAGCGGCTGGCGAGGTGATCAAAGGGATAGCCAAACGCCTGATACTCTGGCTCATACCAGCCCGCGCCCAGCCCCAGGACGAAGCGCCCCTGGCTGATCTCGTCCAGGCTGGCGGCCATTTTCGCGAGCAATGCCGGATTGCGAAAGGAGGCGCAGGCCACCGACGGCCCAAGCTGGATGCGCGAGGTAACGGCGGCCAGCCCGCTCAAGAACGTCAGGCTTTCCCAGAAGCCGCGCTCCTCTGTGTCAGGGGTGCGCCAGAGCAGGTGATCGGCCAACCAGAATGAGTCAAAGCCCATCTGCTCGGCGGTTTGCACAATCTCCTTGAAGTCGCTGAAGCGCGGCTTTTTGCCGTCTATCAGTCGCTCGTCATTGGAGAGATTGAGGCCAAGTTTCATGGCTTGCCTTGCTCCTGTGTTGCCACGCCCACCAGCACCGGCTCTGGCGCTGGTGATTTGGCGCGGTTCTGGCGTGCCGGGATGATCACGGCAAAGAAGATGCCTACGATGATCAACGCGCCGCTGATGAGCAGGTTCAGGCTGAGTTGTTCGCCCAAGAGCGGGATGGCATAGGCCACCGTCAGGAAGGGCGCGAAAAAGCCCATCACGCTGGTGGTAAAGGCGCTCGTGCCTTGCAGCCCCCATTGAAACAAAATATCACGGAAAACCGAGATGAGCAGCGCCAGCGCCAGGACCGAAATGATTGCCAGCCAGGTGATGCTGCCGTACAGCGGGTGATGCAGGGCGATGTCTGGCACCAGGAACAGCGGCGTAACGAGCGAAGCGGTGATCTGTGTATAGCATGAGAGTTCGATGGGATGCTGCGATTGGCTCTGGCGCCGCGCCAGCAGCGTGAACGACGACCACAACACCACCGAAATCAAGATAATGCCGTTCCCAAACGGCGTGCCCAGCGAGTTGCCCAGCGTGCCCTCCAGCGAGCCGATCAGCACGACTACCGCGCCCGCAATGCCCAGCGCGGTGCCAAAGAGTTTGGCGGGCGTCAGTTTTTCAGTGAAGAAGAAGCGCGAGCCAAGCAGCACCAGCACCGGCACCAGCATATAGAGCAGTTGCGCGGTAATGGCGGTGGTGTGGTCAATGCCCAGCAAGAAGAGGGCGCTGTTTACGCTATAGCACAGGCTCATGGGCAGGGCGCGCACGTAGCGCCGCAGGCTTAACCCTTTGGGGACGACGAGCGCCGCCAGCGGCACCGCCACCAGCGTGGCAATCCAGAAGCGCAGCGCCGCCAGCGCAAACGGCGTAAAACTGACCAGGGCGTATTTGGCAAAAAGGGACGCCGAAGTGGAAAGCACCACCGAAATAAACAGCGCCGCCAGCCGCCAGAATAAGGGATTCCTGCCCGCCTTCATCCTCTCGACACCAATGCTCGTCACGACCTATACCACTCTTTCTTCCTCAGCAACAGGGACAGCTTGCTGCGCCGACGACCCATCGGCAAGGGCAGCGACGGCCAGACGCTCCTTGCGGTGCGTTTGCCAGGTGGGGAGAATGACAGCGAACAGGATGCCCAGCATGGTGAGCATGCCGCTGATAATCAGGCTGGTGGTCAGTTGTTCGCCCAACAGCGGAATGGCGTAGGCAACGGTCAGGAATGGCCCGGCAAAGCCAAGCGCGCTGGCAATGAAAGCGCTGGAACCTTTGATGCCCCACTGAAAGGTGATGTCGCGGGCAACGGAGACAAACAGCGCCATTGAGAGCGCCCCAAAGATGCCCAACCACGTCAGCGGCCCCTGGAGCGCGTGATGATGCAGCACATCTGGCAGCGTCAGGAAGGGCACGATCAGCGACGCGGTGAGCAGCGCGTAGCAGGTAAGCTCCAGCGGGTGAAATGACTGGCTTTTCGAGCGGGAAAAGAGCAGAAAGCCCGACCACGAGAAGACTGCCACGATAATCATAGCGTTGCCAAAGGGCGTGCCTAGCGAGTCGGCCACATTGCCCTTGAGCGAGCCGAGAACCACGAGCAGGGCGCCCGAAATCCCCAGCGCGGTGCCCAGCAGCTTATAAGAGGTGAACGCCTCGGCAAAGAAAATACGCGAGCCAATCAGCGCCAGCACAGGCACGAGCAGATAGAGCAACTGCGAGGACATGGCTGTTGTGGAGGCGATGCCGATGCCGAAAAAGATGATGTTGCCGCAGTAGCCCAGGCTGACCGGCAAACTGCGCAAAAAGCGCCGCCAGTGCAGGCCAGCGGGCACCATGCGCAGCGCGATGGGGATGAGGATTAGCGTGGCAATCCAGACCCGCAGCAGGGTCATGGTCAGGGGCGAAAAGCTGGTTTCGGCGTACTTGGCAAAGAGCGCGGCTGGAGAACTGCACAAGGTGGAGAGTACGAGAGACAGCAGACGTAAGCGCGGAGAAGAAACGGTGGAAGAGGTGGTTGCGACGGTCACGATGGATGATGCCTTTCGTCTTTCAGCGGCAAAAGGGCCTTGCCGCTGAAAGTTGATGAAGAAAATAATGGAAACTCACCCATATCATACCGAAAAAACTAACGGTAACGCCAACGTTACGCCTGCCTTCAGGCTTGCCTGGCAATTCTGATCTGGAAAAGGTTGCCCACGTAGACCAGGATGAAGCCCGCCAGATTGAGCCAGTAGCCAATCTCGGTGACGTAAAATCCTGTGAACACCAGGGCCACAAGCAGCGAGATAATGGGGAAGGCCAGCACCCCAATATGCCACCATTTGGGCCTGGGGATGTCTGGCTGAGAGGCGGCAGTGACGTTGGCGAGCAGGACATAGCCCACCAGCCCTTCCACAATGAGAGTAAGTAGCCCAGTCCCACAAAAGATGGGGGAAGATCTTACCCCATAAAAGCTGTAGGCCAGCGGCTCCGTCAGGATGTCCCATCCGTATGAGGAGGTGGACCCGGAGGAATAGAAGAATCCGGCCAGATAAGAAAACCAGGGCAGAAATACTGTCACGCAGATCACCACCACGCCAATTGCGCTGATTCTGGCCCCAGCATGGGTTGCCATTCGTGAACGGGCATGTGGCGGAGGGGATGACTGGCTTGCCGCGCTGTTTTGAGAAGTGGCAGCCAGTGTGGATGGCTCGTTACCTGACGGGGTTGGTTGAGAGAGGTCTTCCATGTTTTCGCTCCCTTTGCACTGCGAAGTCTCCCTTTTGCTCCAGGCTTCCCTGGTCTTTCTAGTATAGATGACCTGGAAAGGGGAGAAGTTCCAGTCGCGTCTACCTGCCACCTTCAGGTGGAAGCCCGCGCCACACGATTGGGGACGGCCCGGCGTCCCTTAGACCAGCACGGCAGGCGTGCCTCCCGCGTCGCCTTCGTCTCCCTCTGGCGGCTGTGGCGGCTGCGGCTGGGTGGGCGGGTCGGTCAGGTCATCCATCCCCAAGCGCAGCGGCGGCGGCTCCCGATGATGCAGCGCCTCATCCAACAGCAGCAGCGCGGCAAACTCCGCCTCTCTGTCGGTGTGGATGGCGGGTCGCAGCAGCTCATACACATCTGGCGGCAAGCGCACCCCCGTCCCTAGCCGCTCCAGCCACCCCTCAGCTAACACCCCCTTGAGCTGCTCGCGCATCCACCAGCCCCCTCCGGTGCGGCTGGACATCGCCTGCATCGCCTGATACAGGCATACCACCGCGCTGGCAAAGGCAGCGTGGCATTGCTCCTCCAGTTCGGTGTTGGCGGCGCGTCGTGCCCGCCGTGCCGCCAGTCCGAGCTTGATCGCCCAGGTCAGGTCATGCGCAAACGTGATGCGCAGCGAGAGCCGCCCCATCGAACGAAAATCTCCCGCCTCATAGGTCCAGGGAGTCAGATTGTGCTGGGTCAGCCGCCGCCGCTTGCGTCCTCCGTTGGCGCGGTGGTGCTGGTGTTGTCGTCGTTCGCTCGTTAAGAGGAACGCGAGCAGCATATAGCCCACCAGCGTCTGACCGGCTTCAGCATAGCCAAAGGCAGACGGCGATTCGACATACCTGCCGAGCGCATCGAAATCGGGCAGGGGCGGCGGCAGGAAGGGCAGGTACTCGCAGAGGGGCACGCGAGCGCGGGTCTGGTCCGGGAGCGAGCGATACACTTCGAGCACATAGTCGAAGTTGCACAGGGGCAGCGCGGGCAGCGGAGTAGACATGGCAGAACGCCTCCTGATGTGGAGCGAGGGACCATCCAGTCCGCCCACGCCAGACATCGGCAGGCGAGAGAGCTACCGCGTCGCCATCATCTCATCCCTGGCAGCCGGTATGCCACGCGCTGACCGGCTGCCGCCGCCGTGCCCCTGCTTTGAGGGGGAAGCCGGTGCTACAAGGGAAGCGCGTCCTGGTCCCCCTTGTAGCGCCGGCATCCCTGCCGGCGGGTGGGGCGGGGTCTGGCGCGTGTGCCAGCCGTTCGCCTGGGCCAACGGTTCGCCAGCAGGTTGCTGGCGCTACAGGTGCTCCAGGTGGTCCGCGCTGCCCCGCAAAGCAGGGGTGCTGCAAGCGTTCGCTTTCGTGTGCTTTGTCAGGAGGGGAGTCGAAAGAGGTACAAAACGTGAACGTAGTATCCAATCGGCTCGTTCCTGCTAATGCCAGGGATGGGTTAATGGCGTGGCGCGTGCTAGTGAGCACTGCCACGTCAGTCGTGCAGTCTGGACACTCCTCCTCACACATGAACGCTCCCAAAGCGGGAGCCTGATGTTATTGCTGGCTGCTATGATACACTGAGGCTCGTGGGCTTGTCAAGCGTTTTGCCATCCATTCCCATTTACGCTATCTCTCGTCTGTGGGCTATCTGCGACAGAAGCGGAAGGAGCACGCGAATGACTGAAGGCACTGAACCAAATGATGAACCGTTTGTGGTTGAGCCAGAGACGCAGCTTGATGGTTCGCCCGCGCCGCCCAAAAACTGGCCGCGCCCGCCCAACACGCAGGGGAGGCTGGAGTCGCCAGCGGCGCTGGCGCTGGCCGAGGGCGCGGCGCTGCTTTTCTGTTTTTTGCTGCTGCCCTGGTTCTTCTTCCCTCAGCTTGGTGGAGGCGGGCCAGGGGACGCCCCGTTTTCTCACAGCTACACGGGCTTGCGCATCGCGCAAGGATTAGACTTTGGGCAGCGAAGTATTCCGCTGTTTGTGCATCTCTGGCTGGTGCTGTTGGTGGCGGTGGCGCTGCTGGCCCTGGCCTCGCTGTTCTCCCGGCGTCTGTTCTCGCCGCGCCTGATGTTGGGGATGATCGTGGCGCTTTCGGCGCTGGCGCTGCTCGTGGAGCTAGGGTACTGTGTGCAGGTGGACGCGCTCTTTTTGGCTTCCTACTGGCGCGGGCGGTGTATCTGCTGCGGGTGACTCGTCGCGTTGCCTGATCCCTATCTGGGTAGCAGGGAGTATGCCGACGCGGGCGTGACGTGGTGGCTGGAAAACCTGACGCCCCAGTGCTTTCAGGGCAAGTGGAGCGACTGGCCCCTGGAGCAGATACACCGCCCGCGCCAGGGGCCGCCAAAGAGTTGAGTTTAGCGCGTGTAGGTGGCGTTTTCGTCCACGTAGCCGTGTGTCATGTCGCAGCCCCAGGCGGTGGCGCTGTAAAAGCCGACATGCAAGTCCACCGTCAAGGTGAATTCGGCCTGTGCCAGCACCGCCTTGGCATCCTCTTTCTTGTAGTCCGTCGCCATGCCGTTCTTCACGACCTGGACATCGCCAAAGGAGATTACCAGGCGATCATGCGCCATATCCGCGCCGCATGCGCCCACCGTAGAGATGACGCGGCCCCAGTTGGGGTCTTCGCCATAGACGGCGCAGCGCCAGATGGGGGAGATGGTCAGGGCGCGTGCGGCTTTGCGGGCGTCGGCATCGGTGCGGGCGCCGCGCACCACCACTTCCATCAGTTTTGTGGCGCCCTCGCCGTCGCGGGCCATCTCGCGGGCCAGGTAGCGTGTGACATGCCGCAGCGCGGCCTCAAATACCGAGGCGCCGGGCGCGTCTGCGGTCAGCGGGGCATTGCCCGCCTGCCCATTGGCAAAGAGCAACACCGTGTCGTTGGTGGACATATCGCCATCCACGCAGATCATATTGAACGAGTCGTTGACGGCGCGGCGCAGCGCGGCTTGCTGAAAGGCAGGGTCCAGGGCCACGTTGGTGGTGAGGTAGCAGAGCATGGTTGCCATATTGGGATAGATCATGCCCGCGCCCTTAGTCGTGCCGCCCAGCCGAATAGTCTTGCCCTCAAGCTCAAACTCGATGGCAATCTCTTTCGGGCGCGTGTCGGTGGTCATGATGCCCAGCGTGAAGAGGTGGCCGCCATCGGGGGCCACTTCCACGTTGGCGATGCCGTATTCGATCTTGTCCATTGGCAGCGGGCGGCCAATGATGCCGGTGGAACTGACCAGCACCTGCTCTGGCTTGAGGCCCAGCCGTTTTGCGGCCAGATCAGCCATGTGCCGGGCGTCGCGCATGCCGCGCTCGCCGTTGGAGCAGTTGGCGTTGCCGCTGTTCATAATGAGCGCCTGGGCGTGGCCGCTGGTCGCCAGCAGGTGTTCTTTGCACAGCAAGACCGGCGCGGCGGGCGCGCGGCTGGTGGTGAAGGTGCCAGCGACGGCGCAAAGCTGGTCGGCAACGAGCAGCGCCACATCGCGGGCGCCAGGATCAGATTTGATGCCAGCAGCAATGGAACCGGCGCGGAATCCAGGCGCGGCGGTGACGCCGCCCTCAATGGTGCGAAAACTGGTGGGCATGGATGGCTCCTCAGATGTTGTTTTGTATCCTTCAGCGGAGAATGGGCGAGCAGATTCATTCGGGCGCAATGAGCGCTTTGTAAGCCAGAGTGGGGCTATTGTACAACGGCCTGCTGGCGGGCGCAAGCTGGCGATTAAAACCCCCAAAGGCGCGGTTGATGAAGTTTTACTGATTACGTGGGCCAGGAGAGCTGGCGACTAAAGATCGCGCCTAAGGGCCTACGGCCACCCCTCAAAGCAGGGGCACGGCAAAACCCGCCTGCGCGGGTTAGGACGAAGGCTGGCGTCCCTGGGGTGGGGAGTCCGCGCAGGCGGACTTGGTGGCGGCACGCCTTTAGGCGCGGTTTTAACCGCCAGCTCTTCATCAAGCACCAGCAAATGCCGCCCGGCTCTTGTAATTTGCGCTTTATATGATAGACTTGCGAAGAATTAAAGAGGTAGCGCGAAAATTGACAGCAGTGTAGGGATACAAGCCGTAGAAGGAAAGCGTCGCTCTTGGGAGTCGCCCTGGCTCTCGGAGGTCGTGTCAATGGAAACGTCTGGCGTTCCAGAACCGCGCGTGCTGATCGTCGAACCCGCTGAGGAACTACGGGAAACGCTGACTATCGCGCTGAGCGAAGAAGGCTACCTGCCCTTCGCGGTTGCTTCGTTTGAGGCAGCGCACGATCTGCTCGACACACATACCTTTGAGTTTGTGTTGGCTGATCTTTTTGTTGGTGCTGTTCAGCCAGGCACGGAGCAGGCTTGCAAGTTGCAGCGCCGCGCCGAACCTACTCCGGTAGGGCTGCTGACCACGCAAAAGCTTTCCGCAGAGGAGGCCCAGGCGCAGGGGTTTGTGTTTCTGGTACAGATGCCCTTTGATCTGGGTGAGCTATTGGGATTGATTGCGGCCAGCATGCACCGCTCTTTTACGGAAGACCAGGCGCGGCAGGTGGCTGTGTTGGAGCGCGTATTTGCCGCGCTCAACAACAGCGATCTGGATACTGCGGTGAGTTTCTTCAGCGAGGATGTTGTCTATTACCCCGTTCGCTATTTCCTGCTCAGCGGAGTGAAAAAGCTCCAGGGCCGGACGGCGTTTCGCGCCCGCCTTGAGCAGGTTTTTGAGGTACTTCCCAACCTGCGCTTTGAAGGCTTGCTGGTCTATGGCCGCCCGAAAGGTCTAGCCGCTCGCTATGTCTGCCGCTGGAGTGCCGAAGATGGCACGCAGCGGCAGCTCACTGCCACCACGCTGCTTCGTTTTCGGGGCGACCAGATTGCGCAAGTCGGGGTCTGGATGAACTCAAACCGCCTGGGCCAACTCCTCGAAGGCTTCAACGGGGGCTGATTCGCCAACGGCCCGCTCATCGAAGTCTGGCTCGGCCAGCTTTGCCTCAATCAACCGCTCCACCTCGCTGACGGCGTTGGATTGCACCAACTGGCGGCGCAGCGTAGAGGCGTCGTAGAAGTCGCGGCAATACCAGGACAGGTGCTTGCGCAGTTCCACAAAGCGATGCCCCGGCAGCAGGCGCTCAAACAGCCGGGAGTGATTGAGCGCGATAGTCAGGCGCTCGCGCGGGGTGGGCCGGTGGGCTGCCGGATGACCTTGCGTCTCCTGAAAAATCCAGGGGTTGCCCATGCTGCCCCGTCCAATCAGCACGCCATGCACGCCTGTTTCCGCCACGCGGCGCTTCACCTCTGCGGCGCTGTGCAGGTCGCCGTTGCCCAGGATGGTGGTTCTGGTCTGGCGTACAATGGCGGCGGCGCGTCCGATGGCGTCCCAGTTGGCCTGTCCGGTGTACATCTGGCGCAGCGTGCGGCCATGCAGCGAGATGTTGACTGGCTCCGTCTCCAGCAGCACCTGCACCCAGTCCTCGATGATGATGGAATCAAAGCCCAGGCGCGTCTTCACCGAGACGGGGATCAGCCGCCGCTCAATGGGGCGCGTGCGCGCCTGGTTCATCTGGCGGATGCGCGCAATGCGCTCCGGCGCGAGGCCGATGCCTTCCAGCGTCTGGCCGTTGGCCCAGTCTTCGGTGGCGCGTTTGGTCTGGCGAATAATGTCCTGCGCCAGCAGCGGCGTGCGAATCAGCCCGGCGCCGCCGCCTTTGCCCGCGACACACCGGGAGGGGCAGCCCATATTGATGTCCACGCCATCGAAGCCCAGTTCGCAGACCATAATCGTTGCGCGGTAAAAATCCTCCGGGGTGGACCCAAACAACTGCGCCACTGCTGGGCGCTCTGCGTCGTCGTAGAGGAAGGCGTCGAGCAGACGAATATCGCCACGCCAGAGTCCCTGCACGTTGGTAAACTCGGTGAAGGTGATAGCCGGACGGCCAATCTCCGCGTGAATCTTGCGGTAGGGCGCGTCGGTGACGCCATCCATTGGCGCCAGCGCGATGATAGGGTGTGGCAGGGTTTCCCAGAACGAGGACACGGATAGGCTCCTTACATGATAAAAAATGATTTCTTCTCCTGATATTGTCGCTCGCAAAGGGGGATGATGTCAAGCTTGTAGCGCCGCCGACCCGGCGGCGCTACACAATATCGGCGTTGCATGGGTGTGGTATGGTGAGAAGAGAGACTACATCCCCCCTGCTAAGGAGCCTTCCTTGTCTGCAAGTAGTTATAGAGATGTGCTGGCTAATCGTCGCTTTCTGCAACTGTGGGCCTCGCAATTTATTGGGTTTAGCGGCCAGAATGCGGTAAACTTCGCCTTAATCGTCCTGGTCAACCTCCAGACTGGCTCCACGCTGGCTGGTGGTTTTATTTCTATCCTGTTTAGCCTGCCCGCGATTGTGATGGGACCGCTGCCCGGTATTGTGGTTGATCGCGTGGGGCGGTGGTCGGTGCTGTGGGTCAGCAACGCGCTGCGGCTGCTGCTGATGCTGGGCACCGGGCTGGTGCTGCTGCTGGCCTTTGGCGGCGGCACCGACAGCCGCAACCATCTGGGCGTGGTGGCCCTGATCTATGCGTTCTCGCTGGCGTTCTCCTGCACCATTCGCTTTTCGGTGCCAGCCGAGGCCACCGCCATTCCCCGGCTGGTGGGCCTCAGCGGGCTAACCTATGGGCTGGCGCTTTTTGGTATCACCTTTGTGGTTGGGCAGGCGTTGGGGCTGATTGCGCTGGGGCCGCTGTTTCACGCGTTGTTTGACTGGCCGGCGGTCTTCTTTTTTGGCGCGGCCACCTTTGTGCTGGCGACGCTGCTGACCATCTTCCTGCCCAGGCGTCGCTTGAGTGCCTATGACTTCTGGCAAGAGACTGCCGGGGCAGATGAGAACCAGGAGCAGAGCGAAGCGCGGCTGATGGAGCTTGCCCCGGAGTCCAAACCACAGAGCCTGCGGCAAAGCCTGCGGCTGGGCTGGCTGGCGATGGTGCAGGATGCCGACGTGCTGACGGCGGTGATCCGGCTCTCGCTGGCGGGGGTGGTGATGATGCTGGTGGGCGAGGTCGCGCCAAATTTTGTAGTGCAATCGCTGCGCCGCCCGCCAGATCAAACCTCCATCGTCTTCGCGCCTGCGGGTCTGGCGCTGCTGTTTGGCGCGCTGCTGGCGCCGCGCCTGGCGGTGCGGCTGGGCCGCCTGCCCGCCGCCGCGCTGGGCGTCAATGGGACGGCGGTGGCGATTCTGCTGCTGGCCCTGGTGCGCCCCATTGGGGATGTGCTGCGACTGCCCGATGACGCGGTGGTGGCGCTGGGGATTGTGGGGGCGTCGCTGCTGGGGTTTATGCTGAACCTCATCAGCATCCCCTGTCAGGCGGTGGTGCAGGAGCGCGTGCGCCCGGCGCTGCGCGGGCAGGTGCTGGCCTTTCAGCAATCGCTGTTTAACCTGGCCTCGGTGCCGGTGCTGCTGGTCGTTGGCGTGCTGGCGGATAACATCGGCATTCCCTGGGCGCTGGTGCTGCTGGTAGTGGCGCTGCTGCTGGCGGCCCACTGGAGCGGGCGAACGACTCGCGCCACGCTGAAAACGTCGCTTGCCTCCAGCGAAGTAGAAGCGAAATGAGATGAGGAGGCAGGCGCGGTGCATCTGCACCGCGCCTGCCTCCTCATTATTGAATGGTCAGGCGGCTGCCTTGGGATTTTTGGGTTTCTGGCTGCGCCGTTCCTGAATCAATGGCGGAATCGCCAGGAAGAGGAAGAGCGCAAACGAGAGAATCCCGGTCAGATCAAGGGCCAGCGGCCAGGGGTTTTCCAGCCCCTTGATAGACACGAACTCTTGCAAGCGCATGGTTGCGTTGATCGCCAGGAGCGCAATAGCGAGAATCCAATAGGTCAGCACGACCAGCAACCCAAACCAGCGCAGGAAGTTGACGGCATCCGAGAGGACATAGCGCGCGCGGGTGAAGACCGCAATGGCAATCGTGACCAGCGCCAGCGCCACCAGACCAAAGATACAAATCTCCAGCCAGCTTACCAGCCAGTTCAGGAAGGCGCTTAGCACTGCGCTAAAGCTGTCCCAGCCGGTTGAATAGCGTGGGAACTTGTTGGGGTCGTGGAGATAGGTGTAGACGACGCCGCTGGCGGCGGCAACAAACGCCACGCCCACAAAGATGGAGAACGGCCAGAGCAGGCTGCGCAGGGAAAGCGCCGCGCTGCCCGCCACGACGCGCAGCGAGAGCAAAGCACGTGTCAGGCCAGCGATAGCCGTCCGAGCAACGGTTTTGCCTACCGCCAGTTCCACATCTTCTTCGGTGGACTCGGCTTCTGGCGAGCCAATGGCGGTCAGGCTGGGCATGGTGATTTCGCCTAACGATTCGGCTGGCGCTTCCTCCAGGCCGACATGCTCGCCTGCTACACTCCCCTCTGCGCTGCTGGCGCTCGCCTGGGCGAGGTCGCTGGCTTTGATGACGGGCAGTTCTGAGGTGTGGCGCGGCAGCAGCCCTTGTTCTTCGGAGGTGACGGCGCTGATCTCTTGCAAGCCCTCGTTATAGGTGACGATCAGGAGCGAGATGGTGCTGATGGCAAAGAGCAGGGCGGCAATCGCCAGATCAAGCAGCGCCAGCGACGCGCCCACTCCGTCATCGGGATGCAGCGGGGCATCACCGCCAATGCGCAGGCTGGTCATCTTGTCAAAATGATCCAACAGCCAGGTGAGTTGGAGTGTTTGCTGCCCAGCAGCCTGCGCCGCCGGGACAGCCTCCAGCGCGTAGCGGGCGATGACCAGATACAGAAAAGGAAACATGAAGGCGCTAAACAGGAAGATCAACGCGCCTGCCAGCAGGTCGCCAGAGGTGTATTCGGTTTCGGCAATGACCGGGCTTTCCTCTTCCTCATCGGTATCGCTAAAGATGGTCTGCACTCGCCCGCTCTTATCACGGCGCAACCTGCGGCGGATGGTTTGATACAGCCAGAAGAACACGAATATCAGGTTGGCGATGATGTAGGTCCAGGGGTTCTTAAAGAAGTCTTTGAGCAGTTGCGAGTTTTGGAGGGCGGTCAGGAGTTGAGGTTCTGCGGTAAACAAGCCAATGATGATGAGCGCTGCAATCGTGACGCCCCAGGCAATTGAGCGCTGCACCGGGCGCTTGCGCAGAAACGAGCCTTCCCAGACCAGCAGCAGGATGCCCAGAAAGCTGTAGAGCAGCCAGGGCTTGTAGATGAAGACGGTTGTCAGCGGGTTGCTGCCATCGTCCTTGTGGTCGGGCTGGGTAAACGCTGTCACCAGTTCAGCCGCCAGAGCCAGCAGCAACAGCGTGACCAGCAGGAGCGTGGGATATTTCACCAGGGCTTTTTGCTTTTGTACGCAAAAGATGGTGGTGTCGGGGTGCGCTTTGCCACAATACGGACACTTAAACGTTTCCATAAAATACCTCTCCAGGGGCGGGAGCTGCCCCGCATCTTTGGCACCAGTTGCAGGACATAGGCAAATAATTAAGAACGCGGGGGATGATCGTGCCTCCCTGAAAGATTACTCCCTGTTCGTCGAGCTGTCAATCGGCAAATTGGCACAGCCTGAAATGATACAATAGTTTCTCATGCAGACCAGTGATTTTGACTACGACCTGCCTCCTGAACTGATTGCCCAGACGCCTATCGAGCCGCGCGACGCCTCGCGCCTGCTGGTGGTGAATCGCGCCACTGGCTCACTGGAGCATCGGCATTTTTACGAGATTGGCGACTATCTGCGCCCCGGCGATTTGCTGGTTGCCAACCGCAGCCGGGTGATTCCGGCGCGGCTGATTGGGCGTAAGCCTGAAACGGGCGGCGCGGTGGAGGTGCTGCTGCTGGCGCGGCGCCCAGAGCCAGGAGCGGAGTGCTGGGAGGCGCTGGTGCGCCCAGGCCGTCGCATCCGCGAGGGGCAGGAAATTGTCTTTGGGGAGACGGGCGCGGATGCGTCGGCGCCCCTGCTCACGGCCCGCGTGCTGGCGCGCACCGAGGCGGGCGGGCGCCTCATCCAATTTTTGCCAGCGGCCTCTGGAGAGCCGCTGGAGGTGACGCTTTCGCGGCTGGGGACGATGCCCCTGCCGCCGTACATCCACACGCCGCTGGCAAACCCCGAACGCTACCAGACGGTCTATGCACGCGAGCCGGGTTCGGCTGCCGCCCCCACCGCCGGGCTGCACTTTACGCCGGAACTTTTGGCGCGGCTTGGCGAGCAGGGCGTTGAGACGGCCTTTGTGCTGCTGCACGTGGGGCTGGATACGTTTCGCCCGGTGGAGGTGGAGGACGTGAGCGAGCATAAGATGCACAGCGAGGCGATTGAGCTTGACGAGGCCACTGCCGCGCAGATCAACGCGGCCCGCAAGCGGGGCGGGCGCATCGTCGCGGTTGGCACGACGAGCGTGCGCGTGCTGGAAAGCCTGCCGGAAACCGACCCCGTTCACCCCTTCCAGGGGCGCACATCGCTGTTTATCACGCCGGGCACGCGCTTCAAGCTGGTGGACGCGATGATTACCAATTTTCACTTGCCGCGCTCCAGCTTGATGATGCTGGTGAGCGCGTTTGCGGGCTACGACCTGATTCGCCGCGCCTATGCCGAGGCCGTCGCGCAGCGCTATCGCTTCTTTAGCTTTGGGGATGCGATGCTGATTTTATAGCCCTAAAAGGGGCCGGTGCCGCCTGGGCTGTGATGCAGTTTTACGGTCAGCCCCTCGTTCAGTTGGCGCTGTAAGGTGCGCGAGGCGATGGCGCAGCGTTTGCTCATCTGGTGCGCCTGCGCGCATTCTTTTTGTATTTGCTCGCACAGGGCGCGCTGCTGTTCCAACAGATTGCGCAGCCGCGCAACCCTTGGCTCCTGGCTCAGTCCACCACTGATCGGGTTGCTCTCTCTCAACGCGCCGCTGCTACTCTGGGCGCTGCTTCTGTACGGAGAGCGCAGTTCGCTGGCTTCGCTTATTTCGCTGCTGGTGAGTGAGCTTAGCCCGATGATGGTTGATTCCATATGGCTCATGTTGCCTGCCACATAGTCCAGGGCGGCCCGTAACTCATCCGCCAGTGTGCCGCCTTGCATGAGATGCTGCACCACTTGCTGCACCCACAACAGGAACGGCGCGAGTTGATCAATTGAGGTGCCCGTTGTTGTCCACGCGGCAGAGGTGTCGCGGCGCTCGATGGCGGCGCAGGTCTTGAGCAGTTGCTTGATGGCCTGCTCCAGGCGCTGCTGATCGTGCTGGACACGCCCCACTCGCCCCAGGCGCTCGGCCAACAGATTCAGGCTGACAGCCAGGGGCAGCAGTTCATTGCCATGCAAGTTGACCCGCGCCGCGTAATCACCGTTGGAGAGGCGCGCGTGCACCTCTTGCAGCGTGTTGATGCCCTGCTCCAGGCGTTGATGCTGCTCGGCTATCTGGTGCGCTTGCTCGGCAATGCGCGCCTGAGCATCGGCCAGTTCTTCTGCGCGGCTGGCGCGCCGCAGCGAACGCTCGACGCTGGCGGAGTAGAGCCAGGCGACGGCGGTGGTAGTCATGACAAGCAGAATAGCAGGCACCAGTATCGGATAGCCCTGGCCGTTATAGTTGGTCTGGATGATCAGGTCTAACGAGGCGTCGTGGCGAACCAGGGTGAAGAGGGCCACGATGAGGCCCATCTGGACGACCCCGGTAACCGCAATCCAGGGGCGCGAAAGCACGGTGGCTGCATTGAGCACAGCAATCAGGTAGATGGCAAAGATGGAGGGCGCCAGCCCATTTAGGCCGGATGGGTTGTAGAGGATGTTGGAAGTAACCCCTACATCTACCAGGGCGACGAGCGCCAGACCAGCCAGGGTGACGTGCCCGGAGCGGTTCAAGAACGCGGCCAGCAGCCCAAGCGCGACGTTGACAGAGAACGTGAACCACAAATTAGGCTGAATCAGCACGTCGGGCACCAGTAAGACCAGCGTTGCCAGCACCAAAAGCAAAAGGACGCTCAGCATCCTGCTGCGGCGCTGGTCCTCTTGCCCCGCCAGGTCGTTGCCGTAGTGTTCAGGGCGCGCAGTGGTCAGCCGGAGCCAGAACTTCCACAGCCTGCGCAGGGGACCAGAGGGGCGCTCTTGCTGTTTGCTCAGCCGCGCGTCTTGTTCAACGTAATCTGCTTGCGGGATAGGGTGTTGGTATGGCCTGTTCATCATCTATCTCTATCTGCCTTCCTAAACGTAATCAAACGTTATCAGTTGCGGTGAAAACATCCGCACACCGCACGGCATCAGCCGTGTGTGGCCCGAGCCGGGCAAGAAACCGTCTTAGGATATTCCAAGCCGAGTTTTCGTCTCGGTCCATCACCAAGCCACAGGTTTCACAGCGATACACCCGCTTCCAGAGTGGCATGGGCTGCATCTGCCCACAACCGCTACAGGTTTTGCTGGTATCGCGTTCATCTATCTGGATCAGGGTTTTCCCAGCAAGTGCGCACTTATAGACGAGCATCTGCACAAAGTCATAGAGGCCCCAATCGTTATAGACCGCCCGATGGAGGCGTTTCAGATGCTCCTGGTGTTCTTTCATGACCATCTGCCGCTGGGACAAATCACCAATCACCACAGTGCTTTCAACCAGTCGGTGAGCTATCAAGTGACTTGCTTTATGCAGACAATCACGGCACTTGTTTCGCTTCTTCTGTGAGATGCGAGCACGGACCTTTGTCAAGCGAAGATACCGCTTCGATTTCTTCTTGCACTTCGCTCGCTTCGCGTCCAGTTTGTCGAGTTGACGGTTGTACCATCGCGTGCCCTTCATGCCGCCAATGGTGTAGACCCGCCCCTGCGGATTCGCGCCCACTGCCAGCGTTTTGAGGCCCAGATCAAAGGCCACAACCTGCCCCGTCTTTTCCTCCGGTTCTGGCATCTCATAGACAAAGGAAGCAAAGTAATGGCCGCGCACGTCCTGAGAGATGGCAACTTCACGAAAGCCACAAGGCGGCACTTCGCAGAGCGTAGCTAGCACGTTGGGAAACCGCTTGCTCCGGCCTTTGCCCCCCGTCGGCAGAATCAGGTGCTTGCCCTCAAACAAGAGATAGTCGGCAGGATAGCAGAGGGTGAAGAACTGATGACGGGGCCGGACACGAGGAAACCCCGGCTTCTCGCCCTCGGCTAGCCGTCGAAAGAAGCCCTGCATGGCCGCGTCCAGACGCCAGTACACTTCTGCCAGGAGCTTGCCATAGACGGCATTCAGTTCCGGGTCATAGGCGCGGCATTCTTTCAGTCTGGCCTTCTCTTGCTTGAAGTGCCAGCGTTCTCCGTTCCGCAGGCGCATCACCAGCCAATTGTAGAGGCCACGACATTTGCCCTGCATGAACTCTAGGGTGGCCGCGTCCTGCTCACTGACTTCGATTCTGATCTTTTTGCAAAGCCGCATCGCGTATCACTTTCTTGTACGAGCGCAACCCATACAATCGTGCAGAAAAGACATGGACTACCGATAACAGGTCTTGCACCAGTTCTTGTTCTGGAGAAAGCGTGTCGCCATTGACGATCACCAAATCAGTCCCATGTCGCTCACAGAAGGCAGCGAACCACTCAAACCCAAAGCGCACCAGCCGGTCTTTATGCGCGAGGATCAGCCGCTGCACACGTCCCAACTCAATCTCTTCCAAGACCCGGTTGAAGTGCTTGCGCTGGTAGTTGAGGCCACTGCCAATCTCTTCTATCCACTCATCTACTTTCACATCTTTAGCCTGGCAGTAAGCCCGCAATGCTGCCAGTTGGTTCTGTAGGTCGGGTTTCTGGCTATTGCTGGACACCCGCGCATACACGATGGTTTGGCCTGCTCCCTTCGCTTTCAGGCCCCGATATTCGAGATACTGGTCATGAGTGTAATAGCGCCGGTTCGTGGGGGTGCGGTGGGCTTTCAAGACGCCCGCCCGGTCCCAGCGTTGCAGTGTCAGCACCGATTTGCCGATTAACTGCCCAAATTGCTTGGGGCTGTATGTATTCTCCATGACTATAATATATCATAGTTGATAGCCTTTTGCCAGGCTACCGAAAACTCCTTTGGTGCTCTTTTTCCTGACATTGGGCGGCCCTAGCGTGGAGAATTTGTTGCTGACATTCCCGCCGGTCCAGGTTATGAGTCCATCCAAAGGGGCTGCAACGGAGTCAGTCAATCACAAGTTGCCTCAATTATAGGGAAAGGGGGAGCAGGCGTCAAGGCGTGTGCCTAAAGTAACCCTGACGTTTTGACAGGCGCGCTTTAGACGCGATGGGGCGGTGGGGCCGTGATTCATCTAAATCACCTGGGTGCGTGTATACCCATGCAGGAAGATCAAACGGGGGTCTTCCAAGATGGGAGCACAGAGAGGCACGTCTCCCAGATGAATCATTTGCTGGTTTTCCAGCAGAAAGGGTCGCAATGAACGCAATTCGCTTTGTTCCTACCGGCATCCACGCCTACTTTGATTATATCGGGGGCGTGGGGTTGATCGCTGCCCCGTATGTGTTTGGGTTTGCTAACGGCGGCGCGGCGCAAATCGTTCCGATGGTGTTGGGCGCTGGCTTGCTTCTGTATAGCCTGCTGACCAATTACGAACTGGGCATCCCTGGCATCAAGTTTATCCCGATGGCCTATCATCTCATCTTTGACTTTGTGGCCTGCGTCGTGCTGGCGATTTCGCCCTTCGTCTTTGGCTTC
>DATBGS010000114.1:0-31001 GCA_036557885.1 Ktedonobacterales bacterium | reverse complement strand
CAGCCCTTCCAGGTCGTGCGAGGGGACGGGCTGCTCTACGAACTCAATATTGTATGGCTCCAGGGCTTCAATCATTCTGATGGCTTCTTTGGCGGTCCAGCCGGCGTTGGCGTCCACACGAATGACGGCATCGGATACCTCGCGGATGGCTTTCAGGTTCTCCAGATCATTTCTGGTGCCAACTTTGACTTTGAGGATAGGATAGCCTTGAGCTTCCAGGGCTTTGCGTCGCATCTCGGCGGGCGTATCAATGCCAAGAGTAAAAGAGGTCTTTGGAGTTTTGGCCGGGTTCAGTCCCAGGAGTTGATACAGTGGGATGCCTAGCAGCTTGCCCGCCAGATCATGGAGGGCAAGGTCTACAGCGGCTCTGGCCGCGCCGTTGCGCCCGATGGTGTGCTCCACTTCGTCCAGGATGTCTTCCAGGGCAAAGGGGTCGTCGCCCAGATGCCCGGCGTACACCGACAGGCAGGAGAGAACGCTTTCCTGGGTTTCGCCGTAGTAGGTGGTTGGCGCCGCTTCGCCAAGGCCAGTTGCGCCTTCTGCACTAATTTTTGCGACCACGCAATGAGCATAGTGCTGCACGCCGCGCGAGATGCGAAACGGTTCGTGCAGTTTGAGGTTCATGGGTGAGGCTTCCAGTGTGAGCATAGCGTGTTCCTCGGTCCATTCTGATCTCTTGTTCTATCGGTTGCGGTGAGATACGCCTGTCTGATGACTACGAAGCGAGACTATTGCGCAGCATGGGCCAGGAGCGCGTCAATCAGCTTGCCCGCGCCAAAACGCACGCAATCGGTGGCGGGTAGGCCCGTTTCGTCCTCGGCGCGGCGAATTTCGTCGTCTGCTTCAGCCTCGCTGAGTTCAAAGGTGTTCAGGGCGATACCAACGATTGGTGCTGGACGCAGCCAACCCATTGCTTGCTCGTAGATTTCGATCATCCGGCGCAGCGGCGGAATCGGCACGGCAGGATAGCCCTTGATGTTGGTCTGGCGTGCCTGATGGCAGAGCAGCATAACATCTGGCATGGCGCCATGCAGCAGCCCCAGCGTTACGGGCGAATACGCTGGATGAATGAGCGACCCCTGGCCCTCCACAAAAACCCAGTCATATTCTGCGGTGAATTCCAACACCAGCGCCTCGACGCCCCCGGCAGTGAAGTCGCTGATCAGCCGATCTACCGGCATCCCGCGCCCGGAGATCATGATGCCCGTTTGTCCGGTGGCCGCAAAGCCCGAAGACAGGCCACACTGCTGCGCTTCTCGATCAAGTTCCAGGGCGACGGTCATTTTTCCGACGTTGCAATCGCTTCCGGCCAGATAGACGGTGTGGCTGCCGGGGCGGTGGGGCGTATATTTGGCGATGAGCATGGCTCGCTCTGCTGGAGGGCGGCGCACATCCCAGATGGAGGTATGGTGGCGTTCGGCTGCCGCGTGAAGGTCAGGGTCGTCGTCCAGAAATTCGTGTAGGCCGCTAATGATGAACAGACCGTGATCCAATGCCTGCCTGACTTGCGCCCGCCAGGGGTCAGGCAGGCGGCCACCTACCGGAGCAATGCCAATCAGCAGCGTATCGGGGTGATGCTGAAACGCCTCGGAGACATCGCGCACAATGGGGATGCCCGCGCCCACGCCCCCTAATAGCTGTCCGACATCCTGCCCGGCTCTGGTGCTGTCAATCACTGCGACAACCTTGTCTTGTCCGTAGCGGATGACGCCAACGGCTGTTTTTGCCCCCTGCCAGGTGAAATGCCCCTCTGCCAGAATTGCGATTTGACGCATGCCTGTTGCCTCCCCCTCTCAAGTTGTCTGTATGAGTTTTTGCTGTTGAAAATAGGCTGAAACAAATAGGCTGGAACACGTGTAACGAGCACCCAGAAAGGAGCATGGAACAGGTTGCTGGATTGTCGTGCTCGCTGTGTGCGGTCTATAATAACAGCAAAAGCCTGGATACAACAAGCGCGGACCACCAGCTACACTGACTCCACTGAAAGGAGGGAGGAGAACCACATGAGCACAGGCAGAAAAATCCGTCTGACCTCGCTTGCCAGTTGCGCTGGTTGAGCGTCAAAGATGGGTCCAGCGGCCCTGGCGCACGTGCTGCGTCCACTTACTCCCTTGCCGGAGCATAATCACCCAGATTTGCTGGTGGGGCTGAATAGCATTGATGATGCGGCGGTCTATCGGCTAAATGGCGAGCAGGCCGTTGTGAGTACGGCTGACTTTTTTCCTCCGGTGGTAGATGATCCCTATGCGTTTGGCGCTATTGCGGCGGCCAATGCCATGAGCGATGTTTACGCGATGGGGGGCGAGGTGCTCTTTGCGTTAAATCTGGTGGCATTCCCCGATAACCTGGAGCCGGAAATTCTCATCGAAATATTACGGGGCGGGCGCGATAAGGTGATGGAAGGCGGGGGGGTGATTGCTGGCGGCCATACTGTCACCGATAAAGAGCCGAAATACGGGCTGGCGGTGACGGGCATCGTGCATCCTGAACGGATTTTGACCAAAGGCCAGGCCCAGGTTGGGGATGTGCTGGTGTTGACTAAACCGTTGGGCACTGGCGTGATTACGACGGCACATAAACGCGAACAGGTGGATGAAGGTGATCTTGAAGCTGCGATAGCCAGCATGTCTACGCTCAACTGCAAAGCCGCGCAGGTGCTGGTGCAGGCCGGGGTACGCACCTGCACCGATGTGACCGGCTTTGGGCTGCTGGGGCATGCCTGGGAAATGGCGCTGCAAAGCGAGGGAGGGATACGCTTCTGGTGGGAGCAGCTGCCCTGGCTTCCTGGGGCGCAGCACTACGCGGCAGCCGGGTGTGTGCCTGGCGGGACGGGACGCAACGAGGAATTTCTCAATGAGTTTGTCACATTGCCAGCAAATTTTGGGCCAACTGAACGCGATTTGCTTTTTGATCCGCAGACTTCCGGTGGCCTCCTGGCAGCGGTGAGGCCGGAACTCTGGCCGGTGGTGCAGAGCAAATTTTTGGAAGAAAATCTTGCTTGTTGGCAAATTGGCGAGGTAATTGCTAATAGGGGCATCAAAGTGGCCTGAGCTGCCTCTTAGTATGCTGGCGCAATCTTGAGAATAAAGAGAAGCGAGGCCAATGCGCAGGCATTCGGGACGGAAGAATGGTTCTATGAGCACCAAAAGCAGCGACGCTGCGCTTTTGGTGCAGCACGCTGAGCAGCGTTTGGGGGTTCATTTTCAGGAGCGTAGCCTCTTGTTGGAGGCGCTGACGCATCGCTCCTATGTTTATGAGACACCAGTGTCGGGTGAGCGCTACAACGAGCGCCTGGAGTTTCTGGGAGACGCGATTCTGGCGTTTCTGAGTGCTGAATCGCTCTTTCGCAGTTACCCTGTGCTGAGTGAAGGGGAGCTAACCGATGCGCGCGCGGCGCTGGTGAAGACACAGACGCTGGCGGGCTTTGCACGCAGCCTGGAACTAGGTACCTTCTTGCGTCTGGGCAAAGGCGAGGAACGGACGGGCGGGCGTGAACGCGATCCGATTCTAGCAGCCGCGTTTGAGGCGCTTCTCGCTGCAATCTATTTGGATGGCGGGCTGGAGGAAGTGCGAAGATTTTTGCTGCCTATACTGGAGGCTGCGGCAAAGCGCATCGTTTCTCAGCCCCACTTCAAAGATGATAAGTCGCTATTTCAAGAGCTGGCCCAGGCCGAGGTAGGGCTGACACCAACCTATCGGGTGGTGAAGGAGGAAGGCCCATCTCATCATCGTCTCTTTAGTGTCGAGGTACTTTTAGGGGAACAGGTCGCAGGTCGCGGCCAGGGGCGCAACAAGCAAAGCGCAGAGCAAGAAGCGGCACGGCTGGCGTTGGAAGCCAGCGGCTGGCTGTAGGCTTCTGCCTCAGCGAGGCTCCGTCTATGACACGAGAAGGAAGACGCAGATGTTTTTAAAGCAAGACCCGTCAATCGTACCACAGACCTCACTAAATATTTCTGCAAAGTTGATAGCCTCGATTAAGATTTTGCAGCTTTCTGCTGAGGAATTGGAGCAATTGGCTGCTGTGGAGGTGCGAGATAACCCGGCATTTGAGATGGAAGAAGTGAGCCAGTGCCAGTGCTGTGGGACGCAGATGAAGGATGGAATCTGTCCGAACTGTGGTACGACGGCTGGCAGCAGGGCGGAGAACACCCCTGAATGGGAGGATTACAACGAGCCGGGGGTGTCGAGTAGCGAAGAAGATGACTATGATCCGCTGGCGCGTGTAGAATCGCTGGAGTCTTTGGAGGAGTCGCTGCTTTCCCATATGCGCACGATGGTTTCCCCCGACGATTTCCCCATTGCTGAGTATTTGATCTGGAATCTGGATAGTCACGGGTATTTGCAGGTTTCGGTTGAGGAGGCTGCCTGGACATTGCGGGTGGCTCTCGAACAGGTGCTGCATGTTCTGGACATTTTGCAGATGCAGGAGCCAGTTGGGATTGGGGCACGCGATCTGCGCGAATGCCTGCTGATTCAACTGCGCTGGTTTCGAGAGCTGGGCAGCCCACAGCCGCTGGCTGAGAAATTGGTTGACAAGTATTTGAACCAGCTTGGCGAGCATCGCTTTGCGGAGATTGCGCGGGAGGTGCACGCGCCTGGCTCGCATGTGCGCCAGGCATGGCAATTTATCCGCACAAACCTGACGCCTTTCCCTGCGCACGTTTATGATGCGTCTGCAAGCGCCGGTGCAGGCGCTCGCGCGCACACCACGCTGGTGCGCCCAGATGTCGTTATACGCCGGGTGGAAACGGGCTTTGAGGCGGAGGTAGTCGAGAATAAGAAATACCTGTTCCGGCTGAATCCCACCTATAACCATCTGGCAAAGCATCTGGACCGCCAGCAGAGCAGCGAGGAAGAACGCCAGCATATTCGCCATTACACGTCACGCGCGCAGTTTTTTATTGATTGTATTCATCAACGCTGGGAGACGCTGAAGAAGATTTCCGATGCGCTGGTGGAGTATCAATGTGAGTTTCTGGAAAAGGGCGTGCGCTATTTGGTCCCGCTCACGCGCGGGGAATTGGCGCAAAAGGTGGGGCTGCACGAGTCTACGATTAGCCGGGCAACAGCCAATAAGTTTGTGCTGCTTCCCGAAGGGCGAACCATTCCCTTTGATGAGTTTTTTGATGGTTCGCTACGCGCAAAAGATACCCTGCGCGAATTGATTGCAAGCGAAGACCCCAGGCATCCGCTGAGCGATGAAGAACTGGCTGCTGAGTTGGCTGAGCGCGGGTTGGTTGTGGCGCGTCGCACGGTGGCAAAATATCGTGAATCCCTGCGGATTTTGCCTTCGCGTTTGCGGGTATAGGAAAACAAAACAACAGGAAGCGCCGCTTGTACAGTACGAGCGGCGCTTCCTGTTGTGCAGGTAACGAGAAGCGGCTTTAACGCGAGCCGGACGTATTGTAGTTGGGTGCTTCTTTGGTGATGAAGATGTCGTGTGGGTGGCTTTCTCGCAGGCCCGCGCCCGTCATGCGCGTGAAGCGCGTCTTGCTTTGCATCTCTTGTATCGTTGCTGCCCCGCAGTAGCCCATTGCCTGGCGCAATCCCCCAACGAGTTGATAGATCATGTTGCCCAGCGGTCCCTTGTAGGGTACCCGGCCCTCGATGCCCTCGGCAATAAGCTGTGATTCGTCGGTAGTTCCTTGCTGGAAGTAGCGGTCCTTGCTGTAGCTGCGGCGTTTCATGGCGCCGATAGACCCCATGCCTCGATAGTTTTTATAGCGTTCGCCCTGCGAGATGACCAGTTCGCCGGGGCTTTCATCTACCCCTGCCAGCAATCCGCCGAGCATGACGGTATCGGCTCCAGCGGCGATAGCCTTGGCGATGTCGCCGGAATATTGGATGCCTCCGTCGCCAATGATGGGGATGTGGTGGCGAGCGGCTGCCCGCGCGCAGTCATAAATGGCGCTGATCTGCGGGACACCCACACCTGCGACGACGCGGGTAGTGCAGATAGCTCCGGCCCCAATGCCTACCTTGACGGCATCGGCTCCTGCTTCGATCAGCGCCTCGGTGCCTTCAGCAGTGGCGACGTTGCCAGCGATGATCTGGACCTGCTTACCAAAGCGACGCTTGACGCGGCTAATTGCCTCCAGTACCATACGCGAGTGCCCGTGTGAGGTGTCTACGACCAGCACGTCTACATGCTCTGCGATCAAGGCGGCGCAGCGTTCTTCACAGTCTGGCCCAACGCCAACCGCCGCGCCAACCCGCAGCCGCCCCTGCGCGTCTTTCGCTGCCGATGGGTATTGCGTCTTCTTTTGGATGTCTTTCACGGTAATCAAGCCTTTGAGCATGCCGTGTTCATCCACCACAGGAAGTTTCTCTATTTTGTGGTGGTGCAGGATGCTGCGGGCTTCTTCTAGTGAGGTTCCCACTGGGGCAGTAATCAGGTGCTCTCTGGTCATAACCTCGTCAATTGGGCGGTCAAGGTTGGTTTCAAAGCGCAGGTCGCGGTTCGTCAGAATGCCGACAAGCCGTCCCTGCTCGGTGATGGGAATACCAGAGATATGGTAACTTGCCATTGCAGCCAGGGCAGCGCGCAGCGAATCGTGGGGGGCGAGGGTGATGGGATCGGTGATCATTCCCGCCTCCGAGCGTTTCACCTTGTCTACTTCTGTGGCCTGGTCTTCAATCGAGAGATTGCGATGGATGATGCCAATGCCGCCTTCGCGGGCCATCGCAATCGCTAACCGCGCCTCGGTAACGGTGTCCATTGCGGCGGAGAGCACAGGAATCTGGAGTTCAATGGTGTTGGTCAGGCGCGTGCGTGTGGAGACTTCGGAGGGAAGCACTGAGGAGGCAGCCGGGATGAGCAGAACATCGTCAAAGGTATATCCCTGGGTGCCAAACTTTTCTTCCCAATCAATGTGTGTGGTCATGTGAACTGTACCCCTTGCAAGCTCAAACAGCGGGCCTACAGCGGCTGAATCTACAATGGCCGGGTATTATTTGGATAGTTTACCATTTTGGGGAAAGGGAAGTCAACCGTTCACCATACCATTCATCATTTGGAAGGCGACGTTTGGAGTAAAAAAGAAGCCGGGCATTCTCCCGGCCAGGTCGCTGATTTATGGATTTTCATGGCTCAGATGAAAATGAGGAGCGGGCTATGGGATTCGAACCCACGGTCTCAACCTTGGGAAGGTCGCATGTTACCACTACACCAAGCCCGCAAATGATGTTTGTATTTCACAGCATACCAGATGCTGGACCAAAAGTCAAGGAATAGGTGCCCCCGAGTGGACTCGAACCACCACGCCCTTTCGAGCACAGGCCCTCAACCTGCTGCGTATACCATTCCGCCACGGGGGCTTGTTGTGTACATACCTGGCTTGTGCCATGCTGCACTAAGAAGTATACAATGCTGTGCTGGTTTTGTCAATCTTTCTGAGGCCGTTTTTGAGCGAATCCTTGTTTGCGCCTGGAGAGAGCGACGTGTTACACTGTGCCTGAACGTTGGGGCTGCTCTAGCTCTTGAATTGACGGATTTTGGGGAATGGTGTGGGTGACTACCCCTCTGAGGCTTGCTTGTGCATTCCAGGCGCCGAAAGGATGCTGTAATGAGTAGAGAACGCTATGATTTTGGGCGAGTAGAGTTGCTGGATGCCGAAGCAATTGGCAAGCCAGGACAGCGGCGCTTCCGCCTATTTGCACGCGGGCATGGGCGCACGGCTGTGCTCTGGGTGGAACGTGAGCAGTTGGCAGCCCTGGGTGATGCGCTTGATCAGGCGCTGGCGCAGATTTCTGGCGAGGAGGTGTTGCGCCCGCTGGCGCAGGCATCTGCCCTGGAGGCGCCCGGCGCTCCAGCAGATTTCCCTGAGCATCCAGATGTTGAGTTTCAGGTTGGTCAGCTTTCGCTGGGATATGATGACCGCGATAATTTGCTGATCATGCTGGCTGCCCCCATTAGAATCATTGATGAAGATGAGCCAGGTGAGCAGGGAGAACTCCGCGACCCGGAGTTTGCTGCACGCTTCTCACGGGATCAGGCCAACGCGCTGAGCCGACATATTCAGGGGATTTTGGCTTCCGGGCGCCCGCGCTGCCCGTTCTGTGGCGCGCCGTTGGGTCCAGAGCCACATGCCTGCCCAAAGCAGAATGGACATCACCCCGTTGAGATAGAGAATTAGCCGCCGGAAAGGGCGAGGCTCTCCCCAGGCTGATGTGCTATAAAACAAGTAGTCTCTGGTGATGACCACATCGCCAGGGGCTACTTGTTGTGTGAAGCAGTTACTGGGCGAGCCGTTCGCCACACTCCGGGCAGAAATGGGAGGTGGCCGCTACCTGGGTGGAACACTTGGGACAAAACAGGTCTGGCATGGGTAATTTTGTGCCGCAGTTCTGGCAAAACTTGCCGGGGAGTCCGGCGGTGTTGCAGCTTGGGCAAGCGACTTGTTTGGGGTAGCCAGGGGTCGAAAAACCGGCAATGCTGGCGGCTGAAGGGGCTTGTGGAGGAATCTGTGCCATTGGCTGACCGCCGGAAATCTGAGGGGCCATCTGTCCTGCTGGCATCTGCTGCATTGGCCCGGAGTGTCCTTGTGGGGGCATGACCATATCTGGCGTGACCGCTGAAACCACCGCGCCTGTATTGAACTGCGGGGCGTGATAGTTCTGTTCTATTTGTTGGCGCTGCGCTTCGATGTTCAGGCCATGCTGGTACTGCACAGCATCGGCCTTGAGATCGGGCGCGCAGGTGTTGCACATGTTGATCTGAGGATTCCAGCAGCGAAAACAGACGGTTTGCTTGCATTTATTGCAGTAGCGGAAGTCTTTTTTAATCTCGTCCCAGGCTTTGACAAGGGCTTGATCGTGTTCTTGTTCATAGCGCGAGCCAAACATTTGCTCGCCTTGCTCCGCTGCACGGCCCCAGAAGCCACCAATCAGCCCAACGCCCAGGTCCATGACGCGGGTGGCGGTTGCTGTGTTCGAGCGCTGGGTGTTGGTCATCACGGAGTAGTCACATTCGGGGCAGTGAAAGCTAAACTGGAAGTAGCCCCGACCCTGGTCGCTGTGGTCTTGATAGATGGGTGGGACGATAAATCGGCCCTGGCTCATGCTCTTTCTCCTCCTGGCTGCTGTCTGCCAGATGGGAACGCGCGTTCCTGGTTTGGCTGGCAGAACAAGAGAACAGTGGTTTTCTCTGGGACAAGTATAGCAAACTGCGCAAGAGCAGGCAACTAGACCGAACCTGATTTGCGCGAGCTTGAGCCGGAGCCGCTGCTCTACTCGACGAGCTATTCGACGAGTGCGCGGGTCAGTTGAATGATCGTCACAAAGGTGCGAAACAAGGTGAGTGTGTCGGTGCCCTCAAAGACGATGGTGCGCGTCTGTTCCGGCACTAATTCAACGCTGCGCAGCCAGGTGGCGGATTCGGCCATATCGGCGGTCAAGAAGGTGATCTCTACGCGCACCGGAGCGGCAAATTGGGGTGGCTTGTGCTGGCGCAGCCCTTGCAGGGCGCGGAGCGCACCCTCGCGCAGTCGTTCGCAAGCCACCTGGGGGTGCAGGCTGGCGGCGGCGGTGCGGGTGATGGATTCTTTGACGACCACGCATTCCACTTCGGGAAGCACCTCGCGGGCCTCGGAAGCGGTGACTTGATCTCCAGTAACGAGAACGATGGGGACGCCATAATGGGCGGCGACTAGCGCGTTCAACGCGGTTTCGCCAACGATGCGCCCATTGATTCTGGCTTCCCAGATGGCGCGGGGATTATAGCTGTGGCTCAGGATGGCGTGGCTGGCCCCAATTGAGCCGTGATAGCCAACAAAGAAGATGGCATCAAAAGACGTGTCCAGCCCCTCCATCATATAGAGCGGTTTATGTTTGCCAGAGATGTAAGTCGCGCGGCCATGCAGTTCATCAGGAGGCAGGTTGCGCATGAAGGAGTGGGAGTCGTTGACGACAATTTCGGTGGCTCCTGCCTCCAGAGCGCCATCAATCACGGCGTTGGTTTCTTTCAGGAGCAGGCGCTGCCCCAGGTCGTAATCACGTCCGGTAGCAAGAATCTGGTCCCAATCAACGATACCAGCCACGCCTTCAAAATCAGTGGAGATGAAGACTTTCATGTAGACACCCCTCAATGGTTTTGGCAGCATCAACGGTGATGCCGTCGTAGCGGAGTTTCTGCGGCTATTGTAGCACAGAACCGGCGGTGCCAGGCAGGAGAGAAGCCCTGGCATGCAAATGCCCTGTGCGTCTCCTTGCGCGTCTTGACAAAGAAGGGTGAGCGGATTACCCTGAAGGCAGCAGTTGCCGAGGTGTTGGCGCGATGTCTTGTTTCCTGGTTTGCGGCTGCTGAAAGAAGGTCTCATGTCTCTTTTTTCGACGTATCGTTTTCTTGATACCGGCGCGAGGAGCGCTGCGTTGAATATGGCAATTGACGAGGCGATCTTAACGTTTCATCTGCGGGGCGAGACGCCTCCAACGCTCCGCGCGTTTGCCTGGGAACACCCGGCAATTTCGCTGGGGCGTTTTCAAGATATTGAGCGCGAAATTCTTGTGGAGCAATGCGCTGAGCGTGGGATTGATCTGGTGCGCCGCCCGACTGGTGGGCGAGCGGTATTACACGTCAATGAGTTTACCTACAGCATGACGGTTTCTACCGAGTATGGCGTGCCAACGGGTGTGGTAGCTGCCTATTCCTGGCTCGCGCAGGGGATTATTGCTGCGCTTGAGCCGTTTGGGATTTATTCAGAGGTCAGCACCAATCGGGTGAGTAAGCAGCAGACAGCAGCGTGTTTTGCTTTTTCCACCCAGGCCGATCTGACAAGCAATGGTCGCAAGCTGGTAGGGAGCGCGCAGGTCTGGAAGGAGAACAGTGTCTTGCAACAGGGGACGATCCCCTTAGAGGATGGTGGACCGCTGCTCTTCTCTCTCTTACGGTACCCGACCGAAGAACAGCGTCAGGCGGCTTTAATGGCCTATCAGGAAGCAACAGCGAGCATCCATCGCTTCGCGCCAGGTGTTACATGGGACGAGATGCGCCAGGCGTTTCAGCAGGGTTTTATCCAGGCGTTGGGGGTGCCATTTAAGGCTGGGTCGTTAAGCGCTGAGGAATGGTGGCTGGCGCAGGAGTTGGCGGCGACCAAATACGCGCATCTTGACTGGAGGACGCTTGCGGCTGGCTCGATGGGCAGCCTCTTGTGAGCATTGCCGGGGAGAGGAAGCACATCTCTGGCAGCGCCATAGCTGATTTTGGAGGGGTAGTCGTATGATTCATTCGCGGGTGTATCAGGGTGATCAGTTGTTGTGCGATTTGCCGCTCCCAGACCTTTCCAGGTTGACGAGCGACCCCAAGGCGCGTATCTGGATAGACCTGGAGGGGGCAGACGACAAGCAAGTTTCCGAAATTGCAGGGTGGTTTGGCATTGGGCATCTGACGGTAGAGGACATTATCGAACAGGAGCAGCGTGCCAAGTTTGAGGAGGGGGAAGGGTATTATTATCTGGTGATGCACACAATTCACTATGACCCGAAGACCGATGTGGTGAAGCTCCCCGAATTGGATGTGGTCTTTAATGAACATTTTCTGCTGACGGTCCATGATGCGCCCATGCCTTTTATCACCAAATTGATTCCCCATGATCCAAATGAGCTTCGCCCATTGCGCCGGGGGATAGATTTTTTGTTGCACGCGGTGGCTGATGCGGTGGTGGATAGCTATTTTCCGGTGCTGGACGAACTGGATGATGTGCTGGATCAATTGGAAGATAGTGTGATTGATAATCCAACACCGGACCTGCAAGTACGCATTTTTAAGCTGAAGCGCGGGCTGGGACAGTTTCGCCGCGTGGTCAGCCCACAAATTGAGCATTTTAATCGGCTGGGTGGCCGTGTCTTCCATATTGTTTCCGATGAGGCGTCGCTGTATTTCCGCGATGTGCATGACCATCTGGTGCGCGTCTTTGAGGTGGTAGATTCCTACCGCGATCTGATGAGTGGGATGCTGGATGCCTATCTCTCGACGGTTTCCAACCGGCTGAATGATGTGATGAAGCGCCTGACGATTATTGCCACAATCTTTTTGCCGATCACCTTTATCACCGGGATATTTGGGCAAAACTTTGGGCATTCGCCGCAGGTGGACCATGACAACGGCTACTTCTTCTGGGTGGTACTTGGTTTTATGCTCCTGGTGAGTATGTCACAAATTCTCTACTTCCGCTGGAAACATTGGATGTGAGTCGTGGAAAGCATATGTGTTATACTCCTGTGGATAGTAGTTGCGTTCGTTCTCGTTTTTCCGTCCTTTATTCGTTGGGGTGCAGAGTACGCCTGGTGCTCGGTACCTCCCAGAGCGTGTTGGGGGAACTGGTATGCCCACGAGAATCATTATTGCGGATGACGAGCCAGTCATGCGTATTGACTTAAAAGAGGAGTTGACCAAGCAGGGCTATCTGGTCGTTGGTGAAGCGGTGGATGGCGTGAGCGCTGTCAACCTGGCACGCGAATTGCGGCCCGACCTGGTGGTCATGGATATTCGCATGCCTGAATTGGATGGCATCAAGGCTGCCGAGACGTTAACGCAGGAGAAGATCGCGCCAGTTGTCCTGGTAACAGCGTTCAATGATCAGGATTTGATTGACCGGGCCAAGGGCGCCGGGGTGGTCAATTATATTGTCAAACCCTGGCGCCAGGGCGATATTCGCCCGGCGATTGAGATTGCGCTGGCCCGCTTTGCCGAATTCCGGGCGATGGAGAAACAGGCCAAAGACCTGCAAGATCAACTTGCCACGCGCAAAGTGGTGGAGCGAGCCAAGGGCTTGTTGATGGAGAAGCAGGGGCTGACCGAACAAGAGGCGTTCCGGCGCATTCAAAAACTGAGCATGAACAATCGTAAATCCATGCGCGAGGTGGCTGAGGCAATCCTCCTGACCAGCGAGATTTCCTAGAGGAGCGGCACGTATGCCAATGGTTGTCGGTATTCGTTTCCGACCGGCTGGCCGCATTTATCACTTTGATCCGGCGGGAAAAGACCTCTCCACCGGGAACTTTGTGATTGTGGAGACGGCGCGTGGTATTGAGGCCGGGCGGGTGGTGATCGCGCCCAAGCAGATCGCCGCGTCAGAGATCGCGGAGACGCTCAAGCCCATTTTGCGGCTGGCAACTGAGGATGACCTGCGCCAGTTGCTGGCTTTTAAAAGTAAAGAAAAAAACGCCTTGACGCGCTGCGCCCAGCGCGTGGAGTTCCACAAGCTGCCGATGAAACTAGTGGAAGCTGAATATACCTATGATGGCAGCCGCCTGACGTTCTATTTTACGTCAGAAGAACGGGTGGATTTCCGGGCGCTGGTGCGTGACCTGGCCGCGCAGTTTCGCACGCGCATCGAACTGCGTCAGATTGGCGCGCGTGACCAGGCAAAGATGCTGGGAGGCGTTGGCCCCTGTGGGAAGACGCTCTGTTGTAGTTCCTGGCTGACCGAATTTGGAGTGGTTTCGATTAAGATGGCAAAGGAGCAAGGGTTGCCCTTGAACCCTGCCAAGATTTCAGGAGTCTGTGGGCGGCTGATGTGCTGTCTCTCCTATGAGAACGATCAGTACCTGGAGGCCAAGCAGGGTATGCCAGTGATCGGGGCTTTTGTGAACAGCGCGAGCGGCATGGGCAAAGTGGTTGGGGTCAATGTGTTGAAACGAACGGTTGAGGTGATGCTGGAGAGTGGGGCAACAGTTCAGGTGCCGGTGAATGAACTGGAGGCGCCAAAGCGCTCTGGTGGCGTTGGATGCAGCGTGGGGAGTGGGAACTGCTGCAAAACAAAGCGAAGCGGGGATGAAGAGGGAAAAGGTGGTCTGGTTCCTGCAAATGGGGATGACGTGTTGAATTAAGATCAGCCCATCGAAACAAATTTTTTGTAGACGGAGGATTGTTGTAGGAAACCGGGAGCGGGAGCTTTCGCTTCAAGCCGTCTTCCAGGAGGGAAGCCGTGCCAGATAACTCCAACGCTGACAAAGACTCTGACGATGAGTATGAGCAAGAAGATTTGCATGTGACGGCAGAGGAGTTGCGCGACTTGTGGCGCTCCGTTCGTGGCGGGCAGGGAATAGCTACGCCCCTGATGCCCTCAGCGATGGATGAGCCTCGAAGTTCTTCGCCTGCTCAAGAAGCGGATGCCTTTCCACCAGTATCTTCACCGCCTCCTACCCCTTCCTCGCTCCGGGCGCGACGGAATGCCCTCTCTTATTCGGCTTCGCTGCCTCCTGATGAGGATACTTTCCCTCAATTCGCTGCTCCAGAGGTGTCTCGGACAGGGAGAAATCTTTCTCAACGTCGCTCGCTTTCTGCGCAGACACACTTTTTGCCGGAGAGCACTCCATCCGGCAATTTCTCAGCAGAACGCTTAAATAATTGGGCAAATATCCGTCGCCATTCGCGCTGGTTTCTCCCAACGGTGCTGGTGCTGCTCTCGTTTATCTGGGTGTCTTTTGCGAGCCTGGATGGGGGAACGCGCCTCCCTCCACAAGCCATTGGTCCAATGTTCCTTATCTTTACCGCCATTGGGATTCTCCAGTCTGGCGCGCTTTATTACGCTGATGCGAATGCCAATGATACGGCGTGGGTTCTGGCAGTTGCCGGGGGGATCATCGCATTTCTGGCAACGATCTGCTTTGTCCTTTTCTCAACTTCGTTTGCCTTTTTTTTGACCATTTTGCTGCTGCTCGTGGGATGCCTGCTGCTGCGCAGATACTCCTGTGTGGTCAAGGCTGGAACGGCTGCGGTCATGGGACGATTTGGAAAGCCCACGCGGGCGCTGCATGCCGGTTTTAATCTGCGCTCTCCAGGTGAGCGTGTGCTGGGGTATGTTGACACCGGCCCAAAGCGGTATGAAATCCCCCTGGTGCTTCTTCGTTTGCGCTCTGGTGAGCAGGTGAAGCTGCGCGTGTCGGTGCTGTATGAGGTCATTCCTGGTCAGGAGTACCTGGCAATACGCAACACAAAGAATTGGAATACGCCGATTCAGCAGAGCCTGGCGAGAGCGGTGGAAGAGGTCATCAGCAGGCTGACCGCTGATGATTTTATCGCTGCATCAGCGGGGGTTCAGGTTGGCCCATCGCTTTCCCACACCCTGGATACGGGCGCAATGGATATGTCGCTTTCGGACCTGGATAACCAGGTGAGGAATGCGTTGCATGCACGGGTAGCTGGGCGAGGAGTTGAAATCCAGACAGTCAGGGTGCATCTCGTTGATGGCCCGCGCTCGCAGGCAGGAGGGCGTCCGGCTTCGCTGACCACCCGTATAGTTTCTTCAGCAGAGGGGCCTCACCCCACGCTCCTGCTCCCTGCTGACCAGACAGGAGTTGGTCGGGTTGTTGAAGGGAGCGGACAGGCGCTTCCCCATCTCATCGCACCCCCGCCCATGATTACGCATGTCGCTGGAATGGCGACCTCCTATACGGATGGCAGGCAGGCGAATGCGCCAGAAGAGCGGACCTCGCTCTTTTCAGAGCAAGGGACGGGAAAGAGTTTGTCGCTCGTTCCTCCCAGCGGGATGGGTGTGAGGTTTTCAGGAGCGAACCCGGCTCCTCCGCTGCTCAGCCTGCGCCAGCTTGAACAGTTTTATAACGATATTGTGCAGCAGCAAATTACGGATAGCTCAACGATCAGGCGTATTATTGCGCAGTTTGAGGGGGTAGCGGCTGATCAGGTGCTGAGCGATCAGGCAGAATTTGATGCAACTGCGGCTGCGCGTAATTTGCGAAAGCATCTTACTAGCCTGGAGCGGCAGGCGTCTGCTCCCCAGACTTTTTCATCTGATGCATCCTCACCGCCTCCACCGCAAGCGCGTTAAAAGCGTCAACAAGCCTTTACCCCACTGGTACAAGACAACCGGTTAGCTAAGGCTGGCTAAGGATTTTTTTGTACCAGCGCTGCCAGGTCTACAAGTGACTGGGTGAAGCACGCCAGAGGGGGTTCGACCAGCCCGGCACCAACCTGTCCCACTCCTGGCAGGCGATGCGCAATGCCAGTGTTAATAACAGGCAAGCGGTTCAGGTGCACGACTTTGCGCAGGTCTATGCCGGTGGGTGCCCCACGAAAATCAAGAGGCGGCAGGGCCATCGCGCTGTCTTCGGCCAGGGTGATGTCGTACATCTCCAGGGTGGCGCGCAAGGCATCAGCCGGAGTACCACCAATAAACTGCGCAATGGCTGGGGCGGCAGCCATTGAAAATCCCCCAATGCCCACCGTTTCAGAGATTGTGCTATCGCCAATATCGGGGTTGGCATCGGCATCGCTGAAGCCGCTAAAATAGAGGCCGCGCACGTTTTGGGCCGGGCCGGTGTACCAGCGCTCGCCCAGTCCGCTGACGCGCACGCCAAACTCGGTGCCGTTGCGGGCCATTGCGGTAACGAGGCTGCTGAATGGTTCTCCGGCGGCAGCATCGGCTGAGGCTTTGCAGCAAGCCATCGAGATATTCAAGTAAAAATGCTCATTGCCAGCCATGAAGCGGAGGACACTGGCCGTCTCTTCGGGCGATTGGCTGGTTTCTACCAGGAATGGCGCGAGGGCGCGGATGAGAATGGCACTGGCAGCGCGGTTGCGGTTATGGCATTCGTCGCCCATCTGAAGCGCCTGGGCAGTCAAGGGCTTGACATCCAGGCCACCGGCCTTGCGAATGGCCCGCCCCAGGGCCGGGCCGAGCACATCGCGCATCCAGCGCAGGCGCTGCAAGACTTCCGGGCTGTTGGCACCATAGCGCAGGACTTTTCCCAGCCCTTCGTTTAAGGTGGAAAAGGACTGACGACCATGTACCTCATCCTCAAGGATGTAGACAGGCATGGAGGAGGACATTACGCCAGCCATTGGGCCAACCGCCTGATGATGATGGCAGGACGAGAAGTCAATTTCGCCGCGTTCAATACGCGCAACTGCCTCTACTTCATTTTGAGCAAGTCCTTCGTACAACAGGGCGCCAATCACCGCCCCACGCAGCGGCCCGCACATGTGCTCCCAGGTGATCGGTGGGCCAGCATGCAAGATGGTCTGGCGCGACATGCCTGGGACAACCTCGCTGGCCGGGCAAACATCCACCAGCTTTGGCCGTGCTGACAACATGCGCTGGACGGCGCGTTCATTGGCGGCATCTATGCGCGGGTCGCTCAGCGTGGCCCAGAGTTCAGTGCCCATGCCCTGGGCGGGCGGTTGCCATTCGACCCGAACCGGCTCCAGTCCCTGCGCGGTCAGCGCGTCGGCAAACAGATCAACCCCAACGTTGACCACCTCTAATCGGCTGCCAAGAAAGCCCCTTTCTGCCATAAGATATTCTCCTTGCTGCTTTGCTCTTTTTACCAGCCCTGCTTGTTACTGGCTCCGCTTGGCTGGCGCACTTTCTGCGGCGACCTGGGCCGCCAGCGCGTTTTCGGTGAAGACCAGCGCGCCAGCCCGTTGTAACTCTTCGCGCTGCCTGCTTAAACTCTGTGGGTCTTGTTCAGTGCCACACAGCGATACGATGCAAGCCAGGTTGCGGCCTGCTTGCGCGGCCTCTTTTCTGGCCTCTTGTATGGCCGGTGCAATCTCGGCGGCTGGGTCGGGATGCGCGCCGTAGCCAAGCACGATGTCCAGCAGAAGAACGGCAGTGGTTGGGTCGCGTGCTTCCTGGGCCAGGCGGCGCAGGCGTAGCCCGGCGTCAATCATCGGGTGTGGGCGGCCTACGGTGAATTCATCGCTGCCAAGATCAATGGCGGTGTGGCCCTGGCTCTGGTTGGGGTTGGTGAGCGCCCATTCGGGACGCAGAGGGATGTTGGAGGCAATTGGGCCAAGCCGCTGGCTCAGCACCAGCATGGCTTCATCGCATAAGGTGCCGCCCGAAAAGAGGCCGCGCACGTAGCGTTGCTCTGGACTGAGCGCTGCTTTGGCCGCTTGCGCTGCTGCGCGAATTTCCTCAGTGAGCGATTCGTTTTCCAAAACCACCCTCCCGCCTGCAAGTTGCACCGCAAGACGAGCGGCGCTGCTGAGGGTGTTGGCGAGATGGAGATGGGCAGCGGAAGGCCCTACGCTCCTGTCCAGATGGCTCCCCAGAAAGGCGACCACCGTTGGTTTGCTGCCTTGCGCTGCCCGTTCCAGGACGCGCTGGGCGATCTCTGGCGCGGGTGGCTTGGAAAGCAGTATGATCACGCTGGTTTCCGGGTCTTGTTGGAGGAGGTCCAGCCCAGCGAGCATCGTGCGGCCTCCAACGGCTTGAGAGAGGTCGCGCCCACCCGTTCCGATGGCCTGGGAAATGCCCAGTCCGGCATGGGCGATGAGACAGGAAACTTGCTGTAATCCGGTGCCAGAGGCGCTGGCAATCCCGATGGAGCCACGCGGGACGGCGTTGGCGAACCCCAGGCCAATGCCGTTGATAATGGCGGTACCGCAATCTGGACCCATGAGCAGCAAACCGCGTTCGGCGGCCAGCATTTTCAAGGCAACTTCTTGCTCCAGCGAGACATTATCGCTAAAGAGCAGGACGTGTAGACCAGCCAGCAGCGCCTGATGAGCCTCAACGGCGGCATACGCGCCTGGCACCGAGATCAGCGCGAGATTGAGCGCGGGCTGCTGACGTGCTGCTTGCTCCAGTGAGCGCGGGCGTTGCTGCGCGACTGTTCCTGTCTCTCCACCTGCTCGATGGCTTAGACCTTGTTCAGCCGCCAGCAGTGCCGCTTCGATGGCTGCGTCGGTGGCGGCGCGGATAATGATGAGTAGATCATTAGGCCCGCCAAATTCCCCAGGATCAGCATCTGCCCCCAACAGCCCCGCCTGCTGGAGTAGTTCCCGGTTGGCTGCGGTGGACATGACGGCAGCGGCGTCTTCCACCTCTGGGAGCGCCGTCAGCGCGCGAGAGAGCTGCATTAAGGCGACTGAATCAGCATATAGGTTGCGACGAACGAGCGTTTTTGTAATCATGGCTGCCCTTTACGTGCCTTGTGTGGGTATGCGAGCTGGTCAGAGGGCTTTTGTTCTTTACTTCTTCTCCTTCTCTTTTCTACCAAAGAAGAGGAGTGATGTCTACAGCGAATTCTCACGAAAGGACTCCCCAGGATTTGCGATTCTTGCCAGCATCCTCGCTTGCCAGCACCCCCTGGTGATGAAACAATTCTACACAGGTCATATCTGCAAAGTTTGAGTTGAGCGCCCAGGTTAGAGCTTGCGTGCTTTGCGGATGCGCAGGGCGAACTGGAGGTTAAAGCGCTGTTGCGCGTCATCTACAAATGGGCCGATCAACTCCTCAATTTTTTGCAGGCGATAGCGCAGGCTGTTGTAATGAAGATACAGTCGCCGCGCAGCAACAGAGATGTTGAGGTTGCAGTCCATCAGGACATCCAGCGTCTCCACGAGGTCGGTATTGCGCTTTCTGTCGTATTCAATTAGCTTGCCGAGCATTTCCTCGGCAAAAGCATCCAGTTCGGCTTTATCGTGGTGATGATGCAAGATGCGATAGACGCCCAGGTCTTCAAAGTGGGTGATTGCTCCCTGGCCCCAGACTTTTGTGCCAATGATCAGCGCCTGCCGCGCCTCTTCGTAGCTGATGTAGAGCTTGAGCGGGTCATTGCAGGGCCGCCCCACGCCGATGCTGGCACAGGCATCGCCACCAAGCGCGCGTAACTCCTGGCCGACCTGTTGAGCGATTTGCATGCTGGCTAGGTGAGCAGATTGGGGTTGATGCGGGGCACAAGGCTCGGTGAGCACTGCGACAAGGCTATCTGAGCGTTCCCAGAGAATGGCGCTGCGATCATATTTGAGCAGTGAGGCCCCAGCAACATCTATCAGGCGCATTCCATCGCGTCGGTAGGAGGCATGATTGCGCCAGCGCTGGGGTGAATCGTTCCCTGTCCGTTGAACCTCAATGACCAGCACCAGGGCGGGCTGATCGAGATTCCAGGCAAGCGCGCTGGCGCGGGTAAAGATGGCTTCGCGTGAGTGGAGTCGCCCAGAGAGCAGATCATCCAGGAAATCGGCCTGGAAGCGCCGCTCGACATTCAAGACCGCCTGCTGCTTCATGATGTCGAGCGCGGCAACGGTGGCGGCATGGTCAATTGCCATGCTGATACCGGCATCCGGTTCCTGCTCGCGCAGAATGACAATGATGGAGCCATAGAGGGTTGCGCCAACGCGAATAGGTCGGACTGCGCAGTTTATACTCTCTGCGCCCACGCGCAAGATGCGCCGCGTGGTTGTGGCCGTTTTGGTGACTCTGCCGTTCTCGGCCAGTTCGCTGCTTTCCAAATGCTGACGCTCGCCTTTTTGGGTGATGAGCCGCGATAGCAAACCATCTGAATTACTCGGCTCGGAAGATGCAAGCACCCGGCGGTCTGGGGCGATGATGACGATGGGGCTGTGGACCAGGATCGCCAGGTTTTCGGCTATCTCATTCAGGCCGCCCCCGGCCAGGACAATTTCGGTGAAACGCTGGTGAATCTCTTGTGAAAGCTGAAGCGTGCGCGCCTGCGCGTTTAAGATTTCACCAAGCAGGGAATTGATAACATCGTTAAAGGAGATGTCGGGCTGAAGCTCCAGCAGGGGAAGCCGCTCGCTCTGGGCGGCTTCAATCATTTCGTCGGGAACGGTATCAACATAGCGCCCGATCTTGACGGCGATACCAGCCAGATTACGGCGCGAGAGTTCGCGGACCAGTTCGCGTGGCGAGATGGTCATGTCGCGCATTGGATACAAGGTCGTCAGCAGTAATTCATCAGACCGAACCCATTTTAAGATGTCGGGAACCTCCATGACATTGACATAGGACAAAGGGCGCTGGAGTCCTTCCATGCCAGCCAGGACACGGGCACGACTGAGTGGCCCAATTTTGAGGGCGTCACTGACTGTGAAGGCCATGCGTATACCCCTCTCGTTTGTGCTGTGTGAGCAGGCAATGGCTGCCGAGCATGACGCCTGCCAACAAATCCCCGCCAGAGGTAGCTCCAGTAGAGAGCACCTCATTGGCTCTTGCCTCCAGTTGTTGTGGCTGATCAGAGACTACCAGGGCTTGCAGGAGCCGCCCCAGCGGTTCAGAAACCGCGCCGCGCGTGGCATATTCTATCCAATGTAAGCTCAAGTGCGTTGTTTTGTCTTTAGCCAGTGCCAGAACGGCGCTGCCGAATTGTCGGTAGAAGTCGCCGGGCAAGGCCAGCGCTTCGCTGAGCAGGATGGTCGTAGCAATTAAGCCAGTCAGAAGGTCATCTCCAGAAGGGGTCAACCCAGGACCGAGGCCAATCAATGTTTCAGCGGCGCGGGCTGCTCTTGTGATTTGCTGCTGGCCGATGGCTTGTATGAGTTGGCGACTGCTGCTCCAGGCTTTTTGCAGAAGCGGCGAGGCATGAGGGGGCATGCTCGAAGCGGGGCAATCTGCGAGTAGGGCGAGTTGGGCCAGGCCTGCTGATGGATCTGATTGGCCTGTGTTCATCAGCAAGGGAAGAAGGAACGCCAGGCTGCGTTCTAGCAGGCCCGCCATATCTGCTGCGTAAGAAATAACTGGGCGAGGGTTCCAGGGTTGGCTTCCTTGAAGGCTCAGGCAGGCAGATATGGCAGGGAAAGAGAGGGTTTCGTGTTCAATCGTCACGGACATGCCAGCCTGAAGATCAAGAAGGAGAGAGTTGGTGGCCTCAACAGAGAGGGTGATGCCATTGGGGGCACAAGGCGTCAGGTGAGCGTGAAGTGTGACCAGGCGACGATCAAACTGAAGGTTGGCAGCACGCGAGAAGATGCTCTGGACAGTTCCCTGGAGCAACGGTCCTGCTATCAGAGGGTGTATTGCCGTGCTGTAGGAACGTGCGTGGAGTATGCGCATAGGAAGGTGCATCTGCCCTCTTGATCTTTCCAGCCTTTCCTTGCTTATGCTATCAGGTAGGAGGTGGAGTGTCAAGCCTGCCTTGCGTTTGAGGTGTGTCTGGAGCTATCTGTCAACCGAGTGGGCAACTCTGTAAGCAGGTGTAGTGTGGACCACCGGGAAATGATTCGCTCTTCATTACGCTGATCTGGGCAACTGGGAGAGCGGGAGGCGTGCTTTTGGGTGAGGATGATGCGTGGCTGGAGGCAGTTTGCGCAGACTGAGATGAAGCGAGAATCCGTTGCAAGGTGGCAAGGTCTGGCTTGCTGAGTGGGTCTTTCAGACGTGCCAGGGTGAGGTGTGGGCTGTAGGCACGTTCTTCGGGAGGAAAAGCTCGGCTGGTCAGGGAGGCAACCAGTGCTGCCTGGAGTTCCAGGAGGCGCGGGAGGTTCCCTGCAATACCAACCCAGACGACTCGTGGCTGGTAGCGTGGCCCAAATGTGCCAAGCGAGGACAATCGCAGCGTAAACGGCTTGCCCTGGCGTGCCGTCTCCAAAGCGGCTTCAGTCGCCTGGGCCAGCCTTTGATCGTCTAGCTCGCCCAGAAAGGCCAGCGTCAGATGTAAAGTGGCCGGGTCTACCCAGCGCACCTGGGGCAAGAGCGCGCTTAGCCTGCGTAGCTCGTGCTCAAGGTAAGCGCGGACTTCTTCGTCCAGTTCAACAGCAATAAATGTGCGTGTCATTGATTCAGCATCGTCTCTACCAGGAGAAACGTGCTTGCCAGAAGCAAATGCGATGGGTCCAGACAAGCGCTGCTGCAACCCATCGCACCATTTCTAGGCAACCGCATCGCTTCTGATGGCAAGTCCCTGAAGGGTGTTGTCTTCTTCCTGGTCGTTGAGCAGGCGGTCAAGCTCCTCGCCATCAATCGTTTCGACCTCCATCAGATGATCGGAGATGACGACCAACTTGTCCTTGCGCTGGAGCAGGATGTCTTTGGCGGTTTGATACGCCTGATCTACCAGGAGGCTGATTTCGGTATCAACCCGCGCGGCGGTCTCTTGACTGAGCACGCCGCCTTCTTCAGGTGATTTGAATTGGATGTGGCCCAGGGGACTCATGCCAAACTCGCACACCATTTTGCGGGCAAGACCCGTGACCCGTTCGATGTCGTTGGAGGCACCAGTTGTGATGTCGCCAAAAATAATCTCTTCGGCAGCGCGGCCCCCCATCAACCCGGCCATCTTCGCCAGCAATTCGGAGCGGCGCATTAAATAGCGGTCCTCGGCTGGCGCAGACACCGTAATACCCAGTGCCATGCCGCGCGCAATGGCCGAAACCTTCTGCACCGGGTCAGAGCCGGGCAGCGAGCGCATGACGATGGCATGCCCGACTTCATGATAAGCGATGATCGCTTTCTCTGATTCAGTGATGACACGACTCTTGCGTTCCGGCCCCGCGACGACACGTAGGATAGACTCTTCCAGATCGGTGTTATTGATCGAGGAACGGTCATGCCGCGCAGCCAGCAATGCGGCTTCGTTTACCAGGTTCGCCAGGTCTGCGCCGGAAAATCCAGCAGTTTGACGGGCCAGGCGCCCCAGGTCCACTTCTGGGTCAAGTGGTTTGTCTTGCGCGTGGACAGCCAGAATCTGCTTGCGCCCGTTGATGTCGGGCTTTTCCAGGGTGATGGTACGGTCAAAGCGCCCAGGCCGGAGCAAGGCCGGATCAAGCACATCAGGCCGGTTGGTGGCGGCAATGATGATCACATTGGTGTTCTTGTCGAAGCCATCCATCTCGACCAACAACTGATTGAGGGTTTGTTCGCGTTCGTCGTTGCCGGTGGTCGGCATAGCGCCGCGTTGTCGCCCAACGGCATCAATCTCGTCAATAAAGATGATGCAGGGCGCGTTTTCTTTGGCGGTGTGAAACAGATCGCGCACGCGAGAAGCGCCCACGCCCACAAACATTTCGACAAACTCGGAGCCACTGACGCTGTAAAAGGCAACACCAGCCTCCCCAGCGACGGCGCGGCTAATGAGTGTTTTGCCGGTCCCTGGAGGGCCGACGAGCAGCACCCCCTTGGGGATGCGCGCGCCTATCGAAACAAATTTTTCGGGGTGCTTCAGGAACATGACAATCTCTTCAAGCTCTTGTTTGGCTTCCTGAACGCCCGCGACATCCTGAAAGAGCACCGAAGGGCGCGATTCGCTAAAGCGTTTTGCTTTGCTGCGACCAAAGGGTACCGCCTGCCCGCCGCCAACAGCATTGCGGCGAATCAGGACAACGATGAAGCCCAGAATCAGCAACAGCAAGATGACATTGATGGCAATCTGCGACCAGCGACTGAGGTTATCAGTGGCTGGGGCAACCGTCACTTGTACTCCGTCTTTTGCCAGGCGGTCTGTGACAGAATCCTGCGATTCCTTGGTCGCAGTCAGCTTTTGATGGTCTTTTGTCGTCACCTGGAGCTGGTCCCCAGTGATAGTGGCCTGTAGCACCTGATGATTATCGGCCAGCGTCAAAATCTGGGTAATGGGAACCTGTTTATAGGCGTCGCTGTCGTCGCTGTTGGAAGCTACCCAGAAAAGTGCCCCCATGCCAAGCACAATGAGCAAGATAATGGGGATGCCAAGGCGCAGCGGTACACGCAGCGGGCGCCTGGGGTCTGGGTCAGAGGGTTTGTGGGTCTTGGGCGATTTTGGCGGTTTCATAGGTTCGTTCTTTGGTGATCTGGTATATCTCTTCATGCGCTTGTGAGATCCTTCTTCTTCCCAACAACAACCGACTCTCGCATAGAGGTGAGTGGCTTTGCAATGAAATAGGACGCTAATACGCTGTAGCTAGAAGGGGACGCAGTGCGTGGTGACAGTTGAACCCTTGGTGGGTGAGAGGTTTTCTCTCGCGCCCATTATAAGGTCTTGTTCATTGCAACGTCTAGTCTCGCAAGTCGTCTTCAAGAGGAATTGGGAAAAAAGTACCGAAACGAAGAGCGCCAGATGGGTCAGTATCAAGCGGCAGGGGAATTGAAAGAGACGGGGGGCGATTCTGGCACAGAGTTTGCGAGCAGGCGGAGCGGCAACACTCGCAATAGCTTTGAGGAGACGTTTTGTGCAGAATCTCGATGCTCTATCTCACTCACTTGATTGCTCTCAATCAGAGCCAGAAGCCTCTGCTTTGCTGCCGATGTTTCCTCCCCTGGCCCCTGTGCCACCGCCACCTTTTCATCCGGCGCGCAACACCCATCCCCAGCCCACCCGTGATCAGGCAACCTTGCTTGCCCCTTCCAGCTATACACAGACGCTTTCGGCGCCTGAACAGGTGCGCTTGATCCGCGAAACTGTTCAGGCGTTTGCAGCGGCGACCAGGCCTCAAGAGGTGCTGCAAGCGCTCTTGAGCAGCTTGAAACGAATTCATCACTTTACCGCTTGCTCTGTATTGCTGCGTGAAGAAGCGGGACAGTACGAATTCTATGCCGCTGCCCAGTATGCTTTAAGCGAGCGCTTTTTAGAAGAAACTATCAAACGTTTAGAGCATGAGGGCATGCTGCATGGCCTCCCGCCAGTGGAACGCGCATCTCTCATCCAAAGCCAGGTGGTTGATGTTCTGGAGAAGCGGCAGAGCCATTTGTTGCCTGCCTCGGCTGAGCATCTGGAGTTCTTGCTTGTCCATCCGCTTGCGCGTTATGGAACGTGTGCTGGCGTGCTTGGGATAGCTGGCGAGCATGCTGAGAAGGCGCCAGCAGAGCAGGCAGAGTTACTGGCGGTTTTATTGGATGCGGCGGCGGCGGCGTTAGAGCATGCGCACCTGATGCAGGCGCAGCAGCGTCTTTGGGAAGAGGTACACACAGAACGTCAGCAAATTGAGCAATGGAAAGATCAATTTCTCTCCACCGTTTCGCACGAGTTGCGCACGCCCTTGACGCCGATCAAGGGTTTTACCCAGCATTTGCTGCGGAGGACTGAGCGGAAACTGGCAGAGATTGGCAGCCAGGGCAGCGATGAGCAGGCAAAGCAGATCTCTTCTATCAAGTACGAGCAGCGCTCTTTGGAGATTATTCAGAGTGAGGCAGAACATCTTGAACGTCTGGTAAATACGCTGCTGGATGTTTCTATGTTGCAGCGGGGCAAACTTCGGGTGCAGCTTCACTGTTTTGATCTGGCCGAACTCATCGAGCAAACGGTTCGATCAGTTCAGCTTTCCGCTGAGCAGCACGAGATCACACTGTGTCATATGGCAGAGAAGACGATGCTGTGTGCTGATCGGGAGCGACTGCGCTCGATTCTTGGGAATCTGCTGGAGAATGCCATGAAATATTCGCCAGAAGGCGGTGTGGTGGAGGTGAGTCTGCTGGCGCGTGACGAGGAATATCTTGTTACCGTGAGCGATCAAGGTGAGGGGATACCTTCTGAACAGATTGAGCACCTTTTTGAGCGTTTTCATCAGCCAATCTCGCCGGGCGCGCAGCACGTTGATGGAATTGGGGTCAGCCTGTATCATGCCCAGGCTATTCTTCAATTGCACGGAGGGCGCATCTGGGCAGAGCGTCATGAGCAAGAGGCTGGGGTCACGTTTGCGTTCGCCTTGCCCCGTCAATTGACACCGCCAGATGAGCAACAGGGGAGCGGGAGCGCGGTGAGTTCACGCGCCTCCTGATACTTTTCCGCGATGCTCCAGGTGATACGTTAAGAGCCAGGCAGCAGCTACTTCCGATTTCGAACGAGAGAAGTAGCTGCTGCCTGGCTCTTGCTATTTTGACCTGGTGTACCAGGGACGGAGAACATTGTGAGGGTCACTCCGGGAAAGTGAGATGCCTTACAGCGTTTTCCGTTGTAGGCGGGTATTATCAGAATAGAAATGTGAAGGAAATGTAACCCAAAGCCAGCGGATTCGTACTTATTAGTAGGAAGTAAAAAGTCGCCCCTGCTATGACAGGAGCAGCCATTATCGGGTTCTAGTACCCAAAAGCGAGGTATATGACAATGCTTCCAGCGAAATCAACCATCAGTTCTGATGAAGAGATACAACAACTCCGCGAGCAGGGATTTGACCAGGACCAGATTACTTTTTTGATGTCTTGCCGCGATCATTATTCCCGCGGAACATACGTTGATAACCCGCCTGAGCAGCGTCGGTTGGAGTTTGTCCGCTGGCTCTATCAACAGGGTAAGATTGAGGCATAAGAGGCCACGCAGAACTTTTTCGCCCTGTTCCCTCCTCACAACAGCGAGGCTGGAAGGCTTAATGAATAGGCTTTCCGGCCTCGCTCCTATGTGCAGCGTGTGGCTGTGCAGTGTGTTGCCATGTTTTTGCACGCAGGCATTCCCAGCCATGTTGTTACATTCCACTCTGCCAGCACGTCCTTGAGAGCGGCATAGGTAATGCTTCAGGTTCTCGTGAAAGGCAGACGATGCGAGCAGGTTCTGGAGACGCAGTACCACACACGATTGCGCGTGACCCGCTGCGCAATCACCAGGAAGCCATCCCGGTTTCAGTGGCACCACGTTGGCGAGCATGGGGCGCGGGCGTCTTCAGATCTGCCTTGGCGTACCAATGGTACAAGCGGTGGGAGCTTTGGCTGGGTCTGGTAGTGGGCGCCTGGCTGCGCCTGGCTGATTTGCATCACACCTTATTTTTGGATGATCAAGTGGCGCTGCTCCAACTCGGCCAGGCTGCCTTGAAAGACGGCGGATTGCCAGTCACGGGTATTCGTTCATCCATTGGGACGCTGAATGCTCCGTTCTCAATCTATCTGTATTTGCCGTTTGCTGCTGCTGGTAGCCCGCTGGGTGCTGCCTGGATGATTGCGCTGGCAAATCTTGTCGCACTACTCATGACCTATGTGGTGGTGGATCGGGCATTTGGGCGGCTGGCAGCGGGAGCAACGCTGGCCCTGTATGCGACTTCGGCCTGGGCGGTGTTCTATTCCAGCTATTTCTGGCAGCAGACGGCGGTGGCTCCGTTTCTGTTGGTGTATTTGCTGACGCTTTATGCCGGGGTTGTCCAGAAACGCAAGCGCTGGCTGGTTCCGCATCTGATTGTCCTGGGGCTGCTGAGCCAGCTTCATCCCATCATGGCCTATCTTCTTCCAACCACGCTGGTGGGTCTAGCGCTGCTCTGGCCCCGGATTCCCTGGAAGAGTCTGGTTATTGGCTTGCTTTGTATTGGGCTGTTGTATGTGCCCACGCTGCTCTGGGAACTGGTAAGTAATTGGGCCGATACGCGGGTTCTGCTGCGTCATTTTTTTGCTACCTCCTCAACCTATGATCTGCTGGGTCTGGATCAATTATTAGCAGTGCTGCGCTTTCAGGGCATGCTTCCTTTTGGGGTAAGTGCAGCCTGGCTGGGCTGGCTGATGAATGGCGCGTATGTGCTGGCGTTGGGGTGGCTGGGCTGGTGGGTAGGGGCGCCGCTGCTGCGAGCATTGCAAGCAATGCGGCGCGATGGAGCGGTTGCGCTTTGGCAAGTGCGCGAGGCTGCCGAATGGCGAGGCGCGCTTCTTTTGTTCATCTGGCAGGCCGCGCCCCTGCTTTTGCTTATTCATCGCACGCAGGGGTATTGCCAGTGTTATATGGTGCTTTTCTTTCCCGCTCCCTACATTACCCTGGGGGTATGTTTTGCCTGGGTTGTTCGGCGCGGAAAATTATTAGAGGCAATAAGCACAGCAAGCGTTCGCCTGGCGCGAAGGCCACCGGCGAGTATCGCTCTTTCACTCCAGGGCGCGCTGCCAGGGATACTCTGGCGAGGCGCTCTTGTATGTAGCCTTGTTGTGCTGCTGGGGCTTCAAGCGTTGGCTAGCAGCCATCTGATGGTGGCTTATCGCGGGCTGGATACCGAGGAGGCCAGCCTGAGCGCCGGGCAACACGAGGCATACGCAATCGGCGCTCAGCACACGATTGTTGCCAGTTCTCTCTTTTTACAGAGCGCGTTTGCGTATCTGGCCGAGCATGAACCAGGCGCAGTTGAGGTGCAAAGCGCCGAATCGTGCCTGGCACTGCCAGCAGCAGCGGCGCTGCCAACGGTGGTGGTAACTGCGTTCGATCAAAAAGAAAGCGCGGTTGATAAGGTGCTTGCTGCGCTGCCAGCAGCAACATTGCTGAGGACTTTGCCGGTGCGTGATCTGCCCCCTGATCATCTCTATCGCGTGGATGGTTCCACCCTGCATCTTGCCGGGGAGCAGACACTGAGCCAGCCAGTGGTTGCAGATCAGCATCTGGCGTTGGAAGGGATGGTTGCTCTGCCAGGCCCGCAGCGCCTGGTGGTGCTGCGGTGGCGCGTGCTCCAGACATACCAGGAGCCAACCGGAACGGGAGCGGAGCCGCTTAGCCTGCTCTTTAGCGTTCAGCCCATGACAGGCACTAGCGACGCTTCAGGCGCTGCCTCCACAGCACTATGCACGCCGGGGCATCTTCAAGTTGGCGAAACGCTGCTCACATGGTTTAGCCTCCCTGGTTCAGGCGCCGCGCTGCCAGACAGCGTAGTGCTGGCGGCTCTTTCTGTGCGCACGGTTGCAGCACAGCGCGTTGAACCTGTGATTGGTCCGCTTCGCCTGGTATCAGGTGCGATAACTAGAAGGATTTCGCAACCTTTGCCGTTGTCCTGCCTTTCAGGTCAGCCATTCCAGCTTTCATGCCCGCTCGTTTTGCCGACTTCACCCCAGATATTCATCCCCATACATAGATGCCTCGGCGATGCCTCGGCACGACTCTTGCTAGCCGAAAGCGCACCGGGGCAGTTTGCGTGCGTGGTCTGGGGCAGAGAGGACACCAGACCTGGCGCAGCGAACGCCCCTTACATTTTTTCTGCTTTTCTGTGCCAGTCCCTCTGGTGATACAGAGCAGTGTGCTTCAGGTTTTGTGCTCCTCCGGCTTTTGGAGGTGCTCAGTAATTTCGCTGGTCAGAAGGCCGATAGCATGCGGGAGTGCTGGCAGGATGGCGCCCAGGCATTCGCGGACGCCTTTCGGACTGCCAGGGAGATTGATAATCAGCGTGGTTCCGCGTGTTCCAGCAACGGCGCGCGAAAGCATCCCGAAAGGAGTATGTTTCAGGCTTTCCAGCCGCATGGCCTCGGCAATCCCTGGCGCCTGGCGCTCAAGCACTGCCAGAGTGGCTTCTGGCGTCATATCGTAGGGGCCTAAGCCGGTGCCACCGGTGGTGAGGATGAGATGCAGTTTACGCTCATCGGCCCATTGCCGCAGACGCGCTTCGATGGTTGGTCGATCATCGGGGACGACTTCGTAGGCGGCTATCTGGCCTCCAATGGCTGGAGCACAGATGATCTCACGAATAGCAGCGCCGCTGGTATCTTCGCGCTCACCGCGCGCCCCTTTTGTGCTGATGGTCAGGATGCCAACGCTGAACATGGTTGCCTCTTTTCACATGAGCGAGATTTCATGGAAGATACTGAAGATACTATAGAATGTTGGAGAACTTGCAACAACAATTCTCCAACTGTGCCTGGGGACATGAGGCTGAACAGGCGTGGTTGGCTGGTTGAGCAAGCACCTTACCGACTATCCAGCAGTCCTGGTTACTTGATTTGTCCTGGCGCATGCTACATAATAGGCGGAGATTTGAGAAGCCCCTGTAATTGGTTTGCCCTTGAGTCTGGGGCTTGATGTTCCCTTTTGGTGAAGGCTCCCAGAAAGGACTGTCTATGGAGAGAATGCAGCCACAGCAAAATCCCTCCTGGGGCCAGACTCCATCGAGGCCAACGATGTCTTCAACTTCCATGTCAGACGTGCAAGGCGCGCCAAGATCGCGGGAAGTGGCCCCTGCTGAGAAGCCGAAGCCCCAGGGTATTCAGACGATAGGGGTGGCGGATCTGCCTCCACCGCTTCCGCCCACTGGGTTTGATCGGATAGTCCATGTCCTTTTTGGCGGTTTTTGGGTGCCCTTGCGCGTGCTTTGGCCTGTTACTCGCGTACTCTGGCTGGCGCTGGGGCTGGTGGTCATCGGGGCGGTGGCGGTTGAATATCTGGAAAATCTCTTGAGTGGTCAGCTTCCAGGAGTCACAGAGGCGTTTACTAACAGCCCGCTTCTTCAGGAGCCTTCGCTCTATCCGATGTATTTTGCGGCTGGGGCAGGGATGTTTTTGCTGTTTACGGTGCTGACCTGGGGGGCTGCCCAGGAATACCAGCGCTTACTCAATGCCAGAGCAGAGCAGGTGCGACGAGTTGTTCGAGCAGGCGCGCTGGTTGCGCAGCTGGATGGAAAGACCCAGGAAATGCTTGCTGCTGGAGGTAGCGCTGAGACGTTTTTG
>DATBGS010000113.1:0-8527 GCA_036557885.1 Ktedonobacterales bacterium | reverse complement strand
ATCGGGCGGCGCGTGGCGACCAGCGTGTGGAACGTATCCAGCACGGCGGCGCCCTGAAACTTCACCGCTGCAATCTCAATGATCGTCTCGGTTTCTGGTTGCAGGCCAGTGGTTTCCAGATCAATCGAGACACGAACAGGCTGCCTGCCACCTTTTGGTGAACGGCGCTCTTTGGGCTGCTGAAGGTGGGCAACTTCCACTTCTGGGCGGCGATGCGAGTTACTGATACTGGTTCCCCTCAATCAAGCGCACCAGCACCTCACGCGCCGCGCGCGCCGCGCGCCCCCGATGGCTGATGCGATGTTTTTCTTCGGGGGGAAGTTCTGCCGTTGTTCGGCCAAGTTCGGGATACAGAAAAATCGGGTCGTAGCCAAAGCCATGCGTCCCGCGTGGCGCGTCAGCAATGCGCCCCTCAACCACGCCCTCTACCGTCGTCGCCCAGCCATCGGGCCGGGCCAGCGCAATCACGCAGCGAAAGCGGGCGCCGCGCTGTTCCGGTGGCAGCCCTGCCAGACGCGCAAAAATGATCTTGAAGCGTTCCGCATACGAGGTAGCGGGCGTGGGCCAACGCGCCGAATGCACGCCTGGCTCGCCCCCCAGCGCGTCAATCTCCAGCCCAGAATCATCGGCCAGCGTCAGCAGCCCGCTGGTCTGAGCATACGCATGAGCCTTGAGCAAGGCATTGTCGGTAAAGGTGGCGCCGGTTTCTTCTACCTCCAGATCAATCCCCTGCTCTGTCAGCGTCGTCAGATGAAAGGGCAGCCCGGCAAAAATCTCCTGGTATTCGCGCAGCTTGCCGGGATTGGTGGTCGCCACCAGCAGTTCAGGCACAGCATGGCTCCTTGCAGATAGAACAGCTTCTGGGCCATTGTATCATATGGCTATCAGAGCGTCGAGAACTTGCTTCTGGAAGGAGTCTGCGATGAAGATGCTGGCTGCCCGCTTTTACGCGCCACTGGATGTGCGCCTGGAAGAGATTGAAGTGCCCCGGCCAGGGCCAGGCGAGGTACTGGTACAAGTTGGCGCCGCCACCACCTGCGGCACCGACCTCAAAGCCTATCGGCGCGGGCATCCCGTCATGCTGAAAAACCTGCCCTCGCTCTTTGGGCACGAAGTCGCCGGAACCATTGCCGAGGTTGGCACAGAGGTGGCAGGGTGGCATCCCGGCACGCGCGTCGTCGTGGCAAACTCCGCGCCCTGCAATCGCTGTTTCTTTTGCCGTCGCGGGCAGCACAGCCTGTGCGAAGACTTGCTCATCCTGAACGGCGCCTATGCCGACTATCTGCTCGTCCCCGCCCGTATCGTCGAGCAGAACCTGTGGGAACTGCCTGCTGGCGTGCCCTTCAGCCGCGCCGCGCTCACCGAACCGCTGGCCTGCGCGCTGCATGGCGTAGAGGCCAGCAACATTCATCCCGGCGAAAGCGTCGTAATTATCGGCGCGGGGCCGCTGGGCTTACTCTTGCTGGCGGTAGCCCGACTGAAAGGAGCGCGAGTCATCATGTGTGGACGCAGCGCGGAAAAGCTCGCGGCAGCACGCGCGCTGGGCGCGGATGAGATTATAGACATGGCCCAGATGCCCGAACATGCCAACCAGATAGCCGCAGCGCGCGCCCTGACGGAGGGCCAGCGCGGGGCCGATGTGGTCATCGAGGCCGTAGGCGTGCCCGAAATCTGGGAAACCGCCGTCCGCATGGTGCGGCGCGGCGGGCTGGTCAATTTCTTTGGCGGCTGCGCCAGCAGCACCACCATCACCCTGGAGACACAACCCCTGCACTACGGCGAAATCACCATCAAAGGCGTCTTTCACCACACCCCCGCCTACTTCTCGACGGCGTTGGGACTGATCGCCAGCGGGCGCGTCCCCGTCGAACAACTGATCACGGATACGCTCCCTCTACGGCAGCTTCCCGAAGCATTCAGGCGCCTTCTGGCGCATCAAGGCATCAAATACGCGCTTCTCCCCGAAGGATCAGGAGCGCCAGGAGTATAAAGCACATGGACACGCTGGAACAGCCTCGCGGGACGGCGGAGCAACCGCCCCATCCCAAGCCAGCCACGCGCCCCACAAAACGCCGCTCTCTCTTGACCACCCTTGGCGCCTTCTCATGCCTGGCGCTGCTCGCCATCGGCCTCAATCAGTCCGGCGTGTCGGCCTTTCTCCAGCAGCGGCTGCTCACGCTGCTGCCAACCACCACCATTGCAGGCGTGCTACAAGATGGGCAGACAGGCGAGCCGCTGGCCCACGCGCCCATCACGCTCAGCGCCCCCGGCTTTCAAGCGGCCACCACCACCGACAGCCAGGGACACTTTTCGCTCGATATTCCTGCATACCGCCGTGTGCTGCTAAGCGCCGCCAGCTACGACCCTCAGAGCATCGCGCCACAATCTGGCCTCCTCATCAAGCTGGCGCCAGATGTCACTGAAACCGCCCGGCGTTTTCTGGACGCCTTTCTGCATAGACACTTCCAGACGCTCTGGGGCATGCTGCACCCCGACGCCCAGGCGCTGTGGGCCAATGCAGCGGCCCTCACCGACTTTCTTCTGGAGAAGTTTAGCGCCCTGCCGGTGCGCTCGTTTGTGCTTGGACCAGCCAGGCTGGTGCGCAATCTCGTTGACCCGCAGACCATCACCTACCCCAACGCCGCCATCCTGCCTGTCTCGCTGCTCATTGCACCCTCCAGCAGCGCGTTGACGCCCCCATCAGCGCAAGCCGCGCAGACTGGGCTGTTTGCCAACCTTCCCCTAACCGAAGTTAGAAGCGCGGGCCTCTGGCGCGTGCTGGAAGCCGGGCCACTTGATCGAGAAGCGCCGCTCGTTGTCCCCGCCAATGCGCCAGCGCTCAAGGCGCAGGTGCCCATCCTGATGTACCATCATGTTTCCGCCGAACCCACCAAAAACCAGATTGACTTCAACCTGACGGTCACGGCTGCCGCTTTCCAGCAGCAAATGGACTATCTGGCGGCCAACGGGTATCACCCGGTCACGCTGACCGATCTCTTCGACCACCTCTACTACCAGATGCCCCTGCCAGCGCGTCCCATCGTGATTACCTTTGATGACGGCTACGAGGACAACTATGTCTACGCCTTCCCTATCCTGAAAGCCCATCATTTTGTGGCGCAGATCAATATCATTACCGGCATGATTGGCGGCTGGTACCTCACCTGGGACCAGATTCGAGAAATGGCGGCCTGGGGGATGGCGTTTGGCTCCCACACCATTCATCACGTCAACCTCGCCATAGTCACACCAGCCACCGCCGAGCAGGAACTGCTCGACTCAAAGCACACGCTGGAGGACGAATTAGGCCAGCCCGTCCAGTTTTTCTGCTACCCCTCTGGGGAACCCTTCCATCACGGCACGCCCGAACGCCAGCAATTCATCACCACCCTGCTCGCTCAAGACGGCTACGTTGGCGCCCTGCTCGACCCACCGCCCGATTCTGCCGCGCAAGACCCCGCGCACCCTTACCAACTACCCCGTATTCGCGTCTCTGGCGGAGAGGAACTGACGCAGTATGTCAGCATCCTGGCTGGCCTGGTTGATAGGTGAAGTACCCCAGCGCTCAAGCGCGGGGCTTCTACAGGCCCATAAGCCTGTGGGCCTCTTCCAGACCCCGGAACAAGATGATTTTGGCAGAGTTGTGGTCACGATCTAGCTCAAGGCCGCAGTCTGGATACGGGCACGCATGCCAGCGCACGTCCAGGTCTTTGGGCACCAGACGACCACACCCGCTGCACAGTTGGCTGGTGTTGTAGGGGTCCACAAACAGCACGCGGCGTCCGGCACTCTCAGCCTTGGCGACACAGAACTGCTGGAATTGTCCCCAGCCAGCATCGAGAATGGATGTGTTCAGGCCAGCCTTGGCGCTGGCCCCATTAGGCAGATAGGCGCCCTCTTTGTCTGGGTCCGGCTTCGGTTCGGGCGCTTTGCTCATGTTAGTGATTTGCAAGTCTTCAAAGACGATCAGGCCAAAACGGTTCACCAGGGAACGCGCCGCTTTCTGTTGAAAATCTTTGCGTTGGTTCCGTACCTTGCGGTGCGCCTTTGCCAGCGCTATCGCGGCACGTTTCCGTCGCCGACTCCCACGCTTTTTGCGGTCCTTGGCTTGTTGAAGCAGCTTCAAGCGCTTTTGTCCTTTGCGATAGAGGCGTGGGTTCTCGATAGTTTCCCCTGTCGAGAACGTGGCGAAATGGAGCAGGCCCAAATCAATGCCTACCGCGTCTTCGCAGGGTGGCAATGACTCCTCTTCTACTTCGCAAGAAAAGATGACGTACCAGTGATTCACGTCCCGCTTGATCGTACAGGTTTTCACCTGACCCAGCATCGGGCGATGCAAACGAACTTTCAAGTCGCCAATTTTGGAGAGGGTGAGCAGCGCGTAGCGCTCTTTCCCCGGCCCCTGCCAGCCCGCGAGGGCAAAGCCGGATTGGGGATAGGAGAAGCTGTCATAGCGCCCTTGCCCCTGGAAGCGTGGATAGCCCGGCTTTTCCCCGTTTCTGAGGCGACGGAAGAAGGCAGCAAAGGCTTTGTCGAGTCGGCGCAAGACGTCTTGCAAGACCTGGCTGTAGATGTCCTGGTAGGCAGGATAGGCGGCTTTGATCTCAGCCAGTTCGGCGGCCTGGGAAGAGTAGCCCAGACTTTTCCTGCGCATTTGGTAGAAGGCTTTGCGCTCCTCCAACCCACTATTGTACAGTTCCCGACAGCGGCGCAGCACAAAGAGCAAGTGCTGCTCTTGCTGCCTGGTTGGGTACAGTCGGTACTGAAACGCCTTACGAGGACGTTTCTCGCTTGGCTTTTCGCTGCTCTTGCTTGGCATACTGCTCCAAGGCCCAGATCAATTCACTATTCAAGGACCGTTTATGCCAAGCCGCCAATTGTCGAAATTGTTCAATCAACGCAGGGTCAGCATAGATGGTCCAACGCTTCGGATTGTTCTCTGATGTGTTCATACACATATGATACCATACGCAGTACGTGTGTGTCAAGCGCGAACCGCGCCGCTTATATCCCCATGCCTAAAGGCAGGGGTTTTACGCGGCTCTTGATAAAGCCACCCATCTGTCTTGGAAATGCCTTCATAGGGGCTGCGGCAGCAGAAAACCCAACAAAGATTCGTAACGCTCGCCGTAACGTTTTTGGGACGCAGGCAGGCTACACTTGAAGAGAAATGAGCGCTGGGACGGTACAGCCTCAAACGCTTTTTCCCAATGTGCCTCTCGGCATATCTCTCAGCATCTGAAAGGAGCCAAACACATGCCGTCCCATCTTCCGCAAACCATGCAAGCCGTTCGTTTTCACACCTATGGAGGACCAGAGGTACTCATGTATGAGCAAGTGCCCGCCCCTCTGCCTCGCCCAGGGGAGGTGCTTGTTAAGGTTCGAGCCGCAGGAGTCAATCCCTTCGATTACAAGCTGCGGCAAGGCTGGCTACAGAGCATGCTCCCCTTGCCCTTGCCCGTCATTACCGGGACCGACGTGGCCGGAGTCGTGGCCGCGACAGGGGAGGGCGTGTCCAACTTCAGCGTCGGGCAGGAGGTCTATGGCTTTGCCGGGGTGAGCGGCGGCGCGTATGCACAGTATGCCTGCATCCCCAGCGCGCATCTGGCGCCCAAACCCCAGACCCTCGACTTCGTGGAGGCAGCAGCAATGCCTCTGGCCGCCGCCGTCGCCTGGCAAGCCCTGGTAGACTCAGGCCAACTGCAAGCCGGGCAGCGGGTGCTGGTGCATGGAGGCGCAGGAGGTGTTGGCACTTTTGCTATCCAATTGGCCCACTACAAAGCAGCCAGGGTAGTCGCTACCGCCGCCAGTCATGATGCCGAGTTTGTCCAGAGTCTGGGGGCTGACGAGGTCATTGACTACCGGGCGACGAGGTTTGAAACGCTGAACGGCAACGTGGACATCGTCCTTGACACGCAAGGCGGAGAAGTCGAGCAGCGCTCCTGGGGCACCCTCAAACGTGGAGGGCTGCTGGTCTCTCTTCTGATGCCTCCTTCAGAGGAGGCGGCGGCCAAACACGGCGCGCGCGGCCTGATGCTCATGGGCAACCCGACGAGCGAGATCTTGCAGGAATTGGGTCGCCTGGTAGATCGCGGACATCTGCGGCCTATCGTGGGCAAGGTTCTCCCGCTTCAACACGCGCAAGAAGCCCAGACGCTCAAAGAGTTTGGGCACACACGCGGCAAGATCGTTCTGAAGGTGGCCTGAAAGACGCTCTCGCAGAGCGACGAAGAGGCGCGCGACATCTGTCGCGCGCCCTTTTGATTTGCCATCTTTCTAGGAGCGGCTGCCAGCCGTAGCGCCGCTGGCTGGTGACGTGGCAACCAGCGACTTTGGCGTTGGCGCGGTCCAGGTCATGGCCGCCGCGCCCCAGGTGAGGCCGCCACCAAACGCGGCAAAGACCACTTTCGCGCCCGGCCAGACTTTACCCTGCTCAATCGCCTCGCACAGCGCGATGGGAATCGAAGCCGCCGAGGTGTTCCCGTAGCGATCAATATTCAAAAAGACCTTCTCGTTGGGCAGGCCCAGGCGTTTTGCCGTCGCTTCGATAATGCGCTGGTTGGCCTGGTGCGGCAGGAACAGATCTATCTCCTCCGGTTTGATGCCCGCCTCATTGAGTACAAATTCACTGGCCGAGTCCATCGCCCGCGTCGCAAACTTAAAGACCTCCGACCCCATCATCTTGATGCAGTGCCGTCCGCTGCGCAGGGCGTCTTCGGTCACAGGCTCAGCGCTGCCGCCGGTGGGCACGTAGAGCAGTTCCGGGCGCGAACCATCCGAGCCAAGCGTAAACGAATGGAAGCCGACAGACGCCTCGCACGCGCTCACCACCGCCGCGCCCGCGCCATCGCCAAAGAGGATGCACGTCGCCCGGTCAGTGTAGTCCACATACATCGAGAGTTTTTCGGTGCCAATCACCAGCACATGCTTGGCCGCACCGCTGCGGGCAAACTGGTGGGCAATCGAGAGGCCATACAGGAAACCGCTGCACGCCGCCTCAATATCAAAAGCCGGGCAGCTTGCGCCCAGCTTTGCCTGGACAATGCAGCCCACACTGGGGAAGTGATAATCCGGGCAGACCGTGCCCACAATAATCATGCCCAGGTCTTGGGCGGTGATACCGGCAACCGCGAGCGCATCGCGGGCCGCCGCCAGCGCCATTGTCGAGGCCGTTTCCTCTGGTCCCGCAATGCGCCGCTCACGGATGCCCGTCCGCGAGATAATCCATTCATTGTTGGTTTCTACCATCTGCTCCAGGTCAGCGTTGGTGAGGACTTTAGAGGGTACATACTTGCCCCACCCGGTAATGGTGCTAGAACCGCTCATGCTGCTCCCTTCTCTATCCGGCAGCACGGAATGAATGCTGAGAGTGAAAGATGAGGCCAGGGTTGCGCTGCCGGAAGACACGTTTACCCTCATTGTAACATAGAGGCATGCGCAAAAGCGAGCATCGAAGGGGCCAATTTCCTCCTCCCCTGCCCTGCCCCACCCCCTTGTACCACCGGCATCTTGCCGGTGCGTCCCCTCACCTATCGGCACAGGTGTCATTGAGCAGAGCGCCTGGCTGCTGGGCGCAGCGCCTCGAAATAGCGCAGCGTTTCAGCAATACCTTGCGGGCCAGGCGTTTGATCAAGCAGATTGATCAACTTGCTGGCGACCACCGCGCCATCGGCCATCTGCGCAAGCTGCGCCACATGCGCGGGCGTGGAAACGCCAAAACCCACTGCCAGCGGCAGGCGAATCTGTGCCCGCACTCGCGCCAGAAATTCCTGCAAGTGCGACGGCAAATCGCTGCGTGCCCCGGTCACACCGCTCAGCGAAACACAGTACACAAAGCCGCTGCCTTGCGTGTGGACCGCCTCCGCCACGCGCCGAATACGCTCCGGCGGGCTGGTGGGCGTCACCAGAAAGATCAGGCACAGGCCAGATTGCTGCGCCGCCTGGAGCAGCGGCTCCGCCTCTTCCGGCGGCAGATCAGGTACAATCAGGCCAGCCACGCCAGCCGCAGCCGCCGCCTCGCAGAAGTGCTCCAGCCCAAAGGCCAGCAGCGGGTTATAATAGCCCATCAGCACCAGCGGCGTCGCAACCTGCCGATGAATCGCCTCGGCCAGCGCCAGCACGCCCGAAAGCCGCATCCCACCCTGAAGCGCCACCTGCCCGGCATGCTGGATAGTCACGCCGTCCGCCAGCGGGTCAGAAAACGGCACGCCAAGCTCTATGACATCCGCGCCAGCCCGCGCCAGCCCCAGCGCAAGCGCCTGGCTGCTGGCAGCATCAGGATAGCCCGCCATGACATAGGGTATCAGGCAGATACGCCCCTCATCTTTGGCCCGCTCAAAGGCGCGATCAATGCTGGCTGCCAGCGCAAGCTGAGGACGGGCGGCGTTGCTCGCGCTGGGGGCGGCAGCGTCAGGAGCGCTGCCCTCAGATACGCTCGACATCGGTAACGGTCCTTTCGTTCTGCACATTGCCTGTGTTCAGCACCGTCTTTGGCTCCAGCAAGACGACGTGCGTCTCTTCTTCAGCC
>DATBGS010000112.1:0-1695 GCA_036557885.1 Ktedonobacterales bacterium | reverse complement strand
CTGGTCGTGTTGAGCCTGCCGGGGCTGGTGCCGGGCTGGGGTGCCTGGAATCTGACCGGCTATTGGGCGGACTACTCAGCCTATCTGGGCAACAGCTTCCCGCTGAAGGGATTGATCATCTTGCTGGTAGCGGCGGTGCTGCCAATGGCTGTGGCGATTCCACTCTTTCGCAAGCAACAGTATTGATGCCTGGGCATCAGATGAACGCGAGAAAGGCAAGCATGACCCATGCAGATTCGCCGCTTTAGCGCTGATCTGAAAACCAAAGTTCCTGGTGGGCATTCCGGCATGTACGGCGTGCCCATCCAGTTTGACCGCGCCAACCTGCCCACGCAGGACATGGACGCGCTGGCCGAGCGGCTGAACGGCCTGCCCATCCTGCTCAACCGCCCGATGATCGTCGTGGCGATGTATTTTGAGCCGCACGCCCAGATGGAGGAGCACAGCGCGCCCGTCCCGATTCTCTTTCTGGTGACGGGCGGCCAGGGCTGGGTGCGCGTGGGTGGGCCAGAGGGCGAAACCAGGCAGGTGCAGGCCGGGGATGCGGTGCTCTGGCCCGCTGGCCTCGATCACCACGTCTGGACCGAGGACGAGCCATTGCAGGCGATTGTGATTGATGGGCCGCCGGAGCGCACATAAACTGCTGCGAGCCTCAACGCGCGTTGAGGCTCGCAGCGTCTTCTTCTCAGCGCTTCCTTTTTCGGCCCGCCTTGTGACCCTCCCGAAGCATTACTCGTATGTACCCTCGTGGGAAACAGAGACGGCTGTTTCTGTTGGGTTTGTCTGGCATCTGTCGGGGTGATGGCACGCAATGCGCAAGAGTGGAAGGAGTGACGGCAGATGAACCAAAGCAACAACAAAGGATATGCCGAGTATGCTAACAAGTCTGGAACGGGTTGGCGGGCTGGAAGAAGAAGCCTCGCAAGCGGAGATGCTCCTCACGCGCCAACCCCGCTCAGAAGTGCTTTCTACGACGTTCGTTCGCTGGCTGGACCGCTGGACCTGGGGACACGGGGAACAGGCGCTGCGCCTGGCTTCATTTTTAATCGTGGGCGGCCTGGGGACGATAGTGAATCTGGGCTGTGTCTGGGTCTTTTCGCGCTTCACGCCGCTGCCGTACGCGCTGTATGTCGTGCTGGCGACGGAAATCTCGCTGATTTGCAACTTCGCGCTGAATGACCGCTTCACCTTCCGGGCGCTGGTGGACGGGCGGCGCAATTGGTGGGTGCGCTGCCTGCGCTTCCATGCCCCGGCCATGCTGGGGTTTGCGCTCACACTGCTGCTCTCGGATGTGGCGCATTACGTGCTGCACCTGCCGCCGCTCGTGGCGCAGGGCGCGGCCATCTTGATCGTGACGTTTGTGAATTTCGCCGTGCATCACCTCTGGACCTATCGCGCGGTGCAGGAGCCAGAGCAGCCACGCTCTGCGGATGCTGCCGCCTGAAGAGCCGCTATTTTGCAGAGAAAACGGAGGAGGCCACACGCAGTTGTTTGCGTGTGGCCTCCTCCGTTTTCTCGCTTGCAGAGCGCAAGCGGGATTGTAACCCATAGAACGCCTAACACAACCTCGACACCATCGGGCAGAACGCTTGCTGTGCCCCTTTGTTTTGGGGTAGCACCGGCGTCCCTGCCGGTGCCGCGTTCCCCGGCACCCTAAGACAAAGGGCAGGCGGAGGCCGGGGCTACGAGCATCCC
>DATBGS010000111.1:0-16904 GCA_036557885.1 Ktedonobacterales bacterium | reverse complement strand
GGAAACCGCTGTGTGGGGGCTATTCTCAACGAGCCATGTCTAAATGGCTGATGACTCCCGTTTGGGATGGAAACCCTGATGTGGGTGATTCTTGTCGGGAACTTTAATAGTCTAAATGGCTGATGACTCCCGTTTGGGATGGAAACAACCCGGTCTTGTATTACCGTTTCACGGCTTTTTGTGGTCTAAATGGCTGATGACTCCCGTTTGGGATGGAAACCCTCCTTTGTCCATTGCTCCATAGGCGCCATGAGAAGTCTAAATGGCTGATGACTCCCGTTTGGGATGGAAACTTGGAGAGGCGATTGCCAACCCACGATAAGCCGTTGTCTAAATGGCTGATGACTCCCGTTTGGGATGGAAACCTCTCTACGACCACTGTGCTAACAAGCACCGTCAGGTCTAAATGGCTGATGACTCCCGTTTGGGATGGAAACCCAGAGCCACCGATGGTGACAGGGATAGTGACTGGACCCTTAAATGGCTGATGACTCCCGTTTGGGATGGAAACTGAGGCACAGAGCTGCCCTTAGGAGCCGGGGTTGGAGCCTTAAATGGCTGATGACTCCCGTTTGGGATGGAAACTCATATGCTCTGAAGGTGTCAATCCTCGCCTCAGTTCCTTAAATGGCTGATGACTCCCGTTTGGGGCGAAGGCTGCCTTAGGCGAACGGAGGCTGGCGGTTAAAAGCCGCGCCTAAGGGCGTCTGCGGACGCCAGCAAGTCCGCCTGCGCGGACTCCCCGCCCCATCTGGCGCAACGGTTGATCTAGTGAAGGGGCGGGGAACCTGCGTAGGCAGGTTTGGCGGCAGAATACCCTTGCCGCAGCTTGCCCCTTTTGGGGGTTTTCAAACGCCTGGCACCGTGCCAGGCGGCACCTGTAGTTCTTAGGTGCTAATGGAGGGGTATATGCGGCGGGCAGGGTTAGCAGTGTATATTCATCTGGCGTGGGCAACCTGGGATCGCCTCCCGCTCTTGCGCGGGGATGTAGAGCGCCACATCTATCGAGCGATTGGCGCCAAGTGCGAGGAATTGGGGGCCGAGATGGTCGCGTTGGGCGGGGTCGAAGATCATATTCATCTGTTGGTGGGTTTACCCACTACCCTCAGCATTGCTGACTTGGTGAAGCATGTCAAGGGCGCCTCCTCCCATGCGCTCAATGAGCAAGCGTCTAGCAAAGATGCTTTCTTCAAGTGGCAGGGCGCGTATGGCGCCTGCTCGGTCAGCCCTGAAGATCTGGGCAAGGTTACTGAATATATCAAGCATCAACGTGCCCATCATGCCGCTGGAACGCTTGATCCCGCCCTGGAACAATCTTCTGCCGACAAAAAAGATAGAGAGGCTGGCAGTTGAAAGACGCGCCCAAAGGGAACGTCGCCCGGCCAAACCTGCCTGCACACGTTCCCTACCTCCCCATCCAGAGCACCTGCCACGCCAGAGGGGGCGGGGAGTCCCTGAAGAGGGACTTGGTGGCCGCAGGCCCTTAGGCGCGGCTTTTAACCGCCAGCCTCCGTTGGCTGCTGCTCTCGTTCGCTCTCAGAGAAACGCATGGAAACGTTCTCCCTTTTGGGATGGTAACGCATCGAGCAGGGCCAGCAGATCTATGCTCAGCGCCGGTCTAAATGGCTGATGACTCCCGTTTGGGATGGAAACCACAAGATAGACTCACGGCGTCTACTCATCGGCTTTCTCGTCTAAATGGCTGATGACTCCCGTTTGGGGCGGGAGCAGAAAACTGGCATGCCAGGTGCATCTCATCAGTGGTATGATGTTCTCGTTTGGGCGTGTCAAGCGAGAAAGGAGGCCACATGGGACGATTGATTGATGCGGTGCTGGCGGTCTGGAGAATCCGGCGCATGGGGCGCGTCGGCACAAGAGCGCGCGTGCTGCTGGCGCTGGAAATTACGCTGGCGATTGTCGCGCTGTTCTTTCCCATTGTTGGGCAGGCCGCCCTGACCGTAGATGTTTTCACGCAGCGCGTCGTCGTGAGCGAAAAAATCGCCTGGACCGTGCTGATCTGGGTTCTGCCCTTTCTTGGCCCCCTGCTCTATGTCTTCTTTGGGCCACGCCACAAGCCCACGCATATCACCCTTCCCCAGCCCGCGCAGGCCCAACCAGCCCAGCCGCAAAGCGTGCCCAGGCGCTAGTGTGCTTGCCGTGCCCCTGCTTTGAGGGGCAGCGCCGCCGACCCTGGCGGCGCTGCAATAGCAACCTCTCTCTCCCCTCGTGTACAATAGTGCCCACGATCATGCTGTCTTTTTTACAGTAAGGGAGCGATTCATGCTGGAAATGTCCAGCCCGCAGGGCAACGTGTACGATGTGATTGTGGTGGGCGCCAGCTTCGCGGGCCTCAGCTTTGCGAGCGTGGCGGCGGCGCGCGGCCTGCGCGTGCTGGTGTTGGAGCGCGACCATGCCATAGGCGGCGTGGTGCGCACAACGGGCGTGCTCTTTGATGACGTGCTGGATGTCTGCGATGTGCCCGCGCGCTATCTGATGAACGCCGTGCGGCGCATCAAGATCAGCGCGCCCAACCACGACCAGCCCATCGAGATTAGCGCGGCGGCCTATCGCTTTCACATGGCGGACGTGACCGGCATGCTGCGCTGGGTGGCAGAAGAGGCCGAAGCGCGCGGCGCCACGATTCGCCCCGGCGCGGCCTTTCTGGATGCCTCGCGTGGGCGCGATGGTCTGATGGATGTCACCTTTGGCCCGCTGCCAGAGCAAGAAGCGAAGGGCGCGGTGCCCACCGGCACGCGCGAAACGGCGCGCGGGCGCTTTCTGATCGGCGCGGACGGCCCGCGCTCCACAGTGGCGCAGCGCCTGGGCCTGGACCAGAACACGTCTTTTCTGGCGGGCGCGGAATGGCTGGTGGAAGCGCCGCCGCTGGATGGCGAAACGTTTCACCTGATTATGAACCACGAGCTTGCGCCGGGCTACTGCCTCTGGCTGGCGCCGCACGACAAGATTGCCGCGCTGGGCGTGGCCGGTCACATGCGCAAGTTCAACCCCACCGAATCGCTGCGCGCCGCGCAACAACTCTTTGGGCAGGTGGTGGATTTGAGCCAGATGCGGCTCGTCCAGCGCAAGGGCGGCGTCATCCCCATTGGCGGGCGGCTCAAGCACGTCTACCGTGACGACGCAGGGGGGCGGGCGCTGCTGCTGGGCGACGCCGCCGGACTCTGCGGCGCGGCCACTGGCGGCGGCATCTACCCGGCCATCATCAGCGGGCGACTGGCGGCGCAGGCCGTCGCCTATGAAGTGCTGAGCGGCGTCAAGGGCGCGGTCAAGAACTACCTGCGCGACCTGCCGCACGCCGGGCGGCTGGGCCACTATCTCCAGATCGAAGACTGGCTGCGCTGGGCGCTAGACCGCCTGGGGTCCAACAGCGACGTTGCCGCGTTTTACGGCCTCTTTGCCACGCCCAACGGCCAGCAGGTGCTCCAGAAAACGCTGCTGGAGACGCCCATCATCGGCATGGATAGCAGCTTCTTTGGGCTGATACGCTCGCTGCTGAGCAAGCACCCCGGCCTGTATACTGGCGCGGTGCGCGCCGCCTGGCAGCGCGTGCGGGCGCGGGCATAGCCCATAGAAAAATTGCCTGTCACATTTCTCCTCGCTCACGCGCCGTAAGAAAATGCAGGGCCAGAGGCGCTGAAGCCCTCTGCCCATCTTGGGAGAGCAGGAGGGGACATGCACGAGCGGCTGTCCACGTTATCTGTAACGCTGATGACGCTGGCCGCGTTTACCGACATGGTAGACCGCCACCAGCACGCGCTCTACACATTCCTGCGCAACCTCGTCAGCGATGCAGAGCAGGCGTATGACCTGATGCAAGACACCTTTCAGGAAGCCTGGCGCGCGTCGCGGGCGGGCGCTGACCCGCTTATCGCTGAGTGCACCGACGATCAGCGGCGGCGCTGGCTCTTTCAGGTGGCCTATCATCGGGGCATCTCCGCGCTCCGTCGTCGCAAGCTCATTCGCTGGGAATCGCTTGATCTGCTCCGCGAGATGGCAGCCAAGCCAGCGGGAGACACCGGCTCGTTTGAGGAGCAGATTGTCGAAAGCGAGGCGCTGCGCGCAGCCCTCGCCCGGCTCACCTCTCAAGATGCTGCCTGCCTCTTGCTGCGCGTGGCGCATGGCTTCAGCGCCGCCGAGGTTGGGCAGATCATGGGCGTTGCGCCAAACAGCGTCGCCAAGCGTCTTTCGCGCGCCAAGCAGCGCCTGCGCGCCGTCTATCTTGCCCACAACGAGGAGGCCCGTTGATGCGTCATTCTGCCCGTCCACCCCAACCCACGCCTGGGAGCCAGTGCCCCTCGTTTGCCGAGGTCTGGCCTGTGCTCAACGAGCAAGCCACCAACGCTGATCTGGCAGCCTCGGCCCGCGCGCATCTGGCAACCTGCGCCTATTGTCAACAACAACTGGCCGACTACGAGCGGCTTGACCTGGATATACGCCGGTATCTTGGCCCTTCCGGGCCGCCCAGGTATCGGACGGAGGAGCTTATGAAAGACATCCTTGAGGGCGCGGCAGAACAGCCCGCCGCGCCTTCTGTTCCCCCGCTTGCGCCTGTAGCCCCGGCCTCCCCTCAAAGCAGGGGCACCGCCGTGCCGGGCACGCGCCGCGTGCTTTCGGGATTGGGCGCCCTGGCTGCTGTCCTGGTGATCGCGCTGCTGGCGGCTACGCTCTTTGCGCGTTTTGCCCCGCGCCATCCCACGCCCGCCACCAAAGGGACGCCCATCGTCAAAGGGACATCCACGCCGCCGCTGGAGAGCGGGTTGCAAGGGCAGGTGTGGGATATAGCGATGGTTTCCGCCAGCGAAGGCTGGGCAGTGGGCGAGGCTGACCATCCCCTTGCGAATGGGGGTGTTTCTCCCCAGGCTCTGGTAAGGCACTATCAGCATGGTGCCTGGTCGTCGCAGGTGCTACCAATTGGGGGAGTGCTGACAGGCATCTCAATGGTTTCGGCCAGCGAGGGCTGGGCTGTTGGGCGAGGCTTTGAGGTTGGCAAGCCGGATAGCGTGCTGCTGCTGCATTACGACGGGCACACCTGGAAACAGGTACCCGGCCCGCAGCGCGCAGACGCGGAGCAGGTGCAGATGCTTTCGGCCAGCGAAGGCTGGGCCGTTGGCGACGGCAGCATTTTGCATTATGATGGGCGCACCTGGCGGCGTCAGGCGCTGCCAACAAGCCTGGGTCTGAGCGCAGCAAAGACCATCTACGTTAGTGACATCTCTATGCTTTCGCCTGCTGAAGGCTGGGCCGTTGGCACCCTGCAAGTCAATGGGAACGGCGATACCTCCAAAGCCAACCCACCCTCCAGCGGCGTGATTCTTCATTACATCGGCGGGTACTGGACGGTACAGAAGATCATCCAGAGAGCCGGGCTTGCTGGTGTTTCTATGCTCTCGGCGGCTGATGGCTGGGTGAGCGGGTCAATTTCGGAGGCCAATATACCTGGTTACACCGCCCCGCTGCTGCTGCACTATTCCGGCGGCCAGTGGGCGCAGGCGCCGCAGCCACTCAACTTGGGAAGCTATCTGATCACAGGCTCCTTTGGCCCTATCTCGATGGTTTCCTCCACCGATGGGTGGGTGACGAGTTTTGATAGCGGCTTGCTCCATTCCATACTGCTGCATTACGACGGCACCGCCTGGAGCAAAGTGGAGTTGCCAAACATTCAGAATATCATCGAGTATTCCCTCAACAACCTGGCGATGCTCTCGGCCAATGAAGGCTGGGCGGTTGGGGTGGTGAACGTCACTTCCTCTCTCGCCAGTCCGCTCATGCTCCACTATCTGAATGGGGTGTGGAGCGTCTACAGTAAGTAGTCCTCTTCAGCAGCATCTAGCGGCCCTGGCAGAGTATGCTGCCAGGGCCGCTTCGCTTGCCGTTGTGATGCGTTGCCAGGCACGCGCGTCTTACTCTGTAGATGCAGCAAAATGCCCTTGAGGAAAGGAGGCGGCTTCTGTGCGACGCATCGCCTTGTTGATAAGCCTGGTTTCGGGCTTGCTGCTGTTGAGCGCCTGCCAGCAGCAGCCCGTGAGCAAGCGCTTTGCCTCCACTCCCACGCCGATTATCCTGGCGCCGCCTCCCACGCCGGACGCCTGGGATCGCCTGGCCCAACACCCGCTCATAAGCCAGCAGTTGCCGCCAGGCACCGCCTGCCCCATCAGTTGGGGCAAGCAGGTTGCGCCAGGGTTTGGGCCTGCGCTGGGGGATGGTCCGGTCTATCTGGTGGGCTTTGGGGAGCGGGGCGTCGTGTCGTTTGAGGATGCGCGGCTGGATGCTGGCGGCACCTACCTCAAGGCAGTCTTGATTGCGCCGCCAGATTATCAGGGGCCGCTCCTGGTGCGTGGTCGGCAGGTGGACGGCCCCAATCTGATGAGCTTTGGCGAGAGCGCCCATCCCGCGAGCCAGCTTCGCCTGAGCGAACAAGCTGCCACTCCTGAATCTTCGGGCTGGCTGGCCCTGTGGGGCGGCTACCTGCGCGTGCCTGCGCCAGGCTGCTATGCTGTTCAGATAGATGACCTGATAACCTATAGCCAGTTCATCTATGTTCAGGTCGCGCCCGCGCAGTAACAAAGAGAACGCCCGCTGCTCAGCAAAAGGGCTGCAACAGCGGGCCAGAGATTTTTAGAGCGTTTTCATATATATCTAAAGAAAGGACACCCATTCGGAAAGAGGGGCGACGAATGCGCTCAGCCTGGCGTGTCCCTCATCCTGGTATGCTTCTCCACCCCGCCTGACGGTTGCCCCGCGCAAGCCTCACCACACTCGTCTGCGCTCCTCTACTTACCTAGACGCGCATAGGTGCTCTTTATCTACGAGGTGTACCAAAGGTACTGGCGAGCACATTTCGCCAGCCTAGCTGCTGAACATCAACAAATTGCCGGTCTGCGCGTCAAAGACCTCGTAGGCGTAGGGCGATGGGCGCGGATGGAACCCTGGAGGATAAGAGAAGGGGTAAAACGTGCCCTGCAACTCCACAAAGCAGACCAGCGCGCCAGACTCCAGGCCGGTGCTTTCGTCGCGCGTGCGCTCGCAGACTTCCCCGCTGGTGATAAACAAAATCTTCAGAATGGTGAACGGCCCATCAGCGCCAGGGAAGCCATTCGCTTTGAAGTATTGGCGCACATCTTCCGCTGTGAAGGACGGAATGCCCGAAAGATGCGGCTGAATTGCAGGCACGCCAAGCGCGGGCGGCGGACCACCGCTGTTGGAGATGATGATCGTTGGCTGGCAATCGTCGTAGCCGCTGTAGATCGGAAAGGGGTCAGAAGACGATTGAGCTGGAGCTGAACCGCCCAGGGTCAGCAGCAGCCCCAGCACACTGAAGAGCGAGAGCATCCAGAACTTGCGCATGGCAACGTCCATCCTTTCTGACATCACCCGTTGAAAAAGCGCCAGATCAAATCCACCCATACTCTAGCAGAAACAGCCTCCCTTTGCCAATCCCACCAATTTTAGCCAATCCTCAAAATTGGTTTCGCCAACCATTGACAAAAAGCTCATCATCAATTAAAATTGAGGCATGGCTAAAAATATTTTTGACGGAGGGAAAACCATGCACCTCACGTACCGATGGCAGGCCACGCTGGTGATTGCGCTGGGCCTCTTTATGGCTGTCCTCGATAACACCATTGTCAGCGTCGTCTTGCCCCAGATCGCTACCGCTTTCCACACCGACTACCAGACGATTACCTGGGTTGGCACCGGCTATTTCCTGGCCCAGGCAGCGGTCATTCCTGTCGTGGGCTATCTCAGTGATCGCCTGGGCAGCAAAACCATCTTTCTCCTGTCCTTATCGCTCTTTACGCTTGGCTCCGCGCTGTGTGTCTTTGCCCCCACCGCGCCCTGGCTCATCGCGTTTCGCATGCTGCAAGGCTTGGGCGGCGGCGCGCTGGTGCCGGTGGCAATGGCGGTGATCTTTCGCCTCTTTGAGCCAACCGAGCGGGCAGGGATCATCGCGGTGCTGCTCATTCCGCTGCTGCTGGGGCCAGCCTTCGGTCCAACGCTGGGCGGCGCCCTGGCAACCAACTTTAGCTGGAATGCTATCTTCACCATCAACCTGCCTATAGGCATTGCAGCGTTTGTGCTGGGGCTGCTCATCCTGCGTGGCAGAGATGCCGAACACGCCGCCAACGGCAGCGACGCGCCCGAAGCGCAGCACTTTGATGTCTTTGGCCTGCTGCTCTCGATGGCGGGCTTCAGCGCCTTTGTCTACGGCATCACCGAGGCCGGGTCGCGTGGCTGGGGCGATGCCCTTGTTATCACGTTTCTGGCGGTGGGTGGCGCGCTGCTGCTGGCCTGCGTGCTGGTCGAACTGCGTGCCGAAGACCCGGTGATAGATGTGCGCCTGTTCCGCAGCTACACCTTCACGATGGCAAATATCCTGCAATGGGCCACCGTTGGCGTGCTCTTTGCCAGCCTGTTCCTGGTGCCCGTCTTTTTTGAGCGCGTCGAAGGCTTATCCGCGCTCACCACCGGCGAAATCCTCATCGCGCAGGGGTTAGCAATGGCCGTTGGCATTGCCATTGCCGGGAAGCTGTATAACAACGTCGGGCCGCGCCTGCTGGCTGTGATCGGCGCCGCGTTGGTGGCGCTCTCGATGCTGGGCTTCACGCGCCTGGAGGTCACGACCACCGGGGCCGAGGTGCAGGTCTGGCTGATTCTGCGTGGCCTGGGCCTGGGGCTGGTAGGCCAGCCCTTGCAAACGCTGGCCGTCTCGGTGGTCAGCAACCAGCAAATGGCGAAAGCCTCCTCGATTCTCAACTCAACCAAAATCGTCTTTGGGGCCGTTGGCGTGGCAATCTTCACCACCTACCTGACGCAACAAACGACGGCCCACGCCAGAGACATCGCCGCCGGATTCCTGACGCGCCCGCCCAGCGGCATCGCGGCCACCTGTCTCCAGCAGGTTGGTCAGAACGCTCAGGCGCTCCAGGCGTGTGTGGCGCAGCACGCGACAACGCTGGGCCTGAACGATACCTTCTTGCTCTCGCTGATTGGCTGCGTTGTCTGCACCGCGCTGGCGTTCTTCCTGGGCCGCGACCCCTCGCTGGAGGCCGCCAAAGCCGCCAAAAAGCGCGGCGAGGTGGTTGAACCGGCGCCCGCTCCCCTGCCGGGGGATTAGCAACATTGAGAGAAATAGCCCTTGCCATTTCTGCTCGGCTCTGGTACATTTGTTTGCAGGCAAAAAGCGATGGCCGTCACTGTTCTTTAACAGCAACGGCCATCATCACCCAGGCGCAGCACAGAGCAGACGCGCAGGGCTATTTCTTTCTAGGCTATTTTACAAGCCCCGCTCCTCCTCTCGTCAAGCGCCCCACAATGAGCAGGAGGATTTTTATGGACATCCCCGACACTCTTCCCGCAGGCCAGTACATTATCTACGCATTGGTTGACCCCACAGATGGCCTTGTTCGCTACGTCGGCCAAACCAACCAGCCGGAACAGCGGTTGATAGCGCATCTAAGGACAACACACCACTATCTTCGGGACGAAAAGGCCCAATGGATGCGTCTCTTGGACGAAAAAGCCCAATGGGTGCGTCTTCTGGAAGACAAAGGCCAGAAACCGCGCATGCAGGTATTAGAGACAGTGATAGGGAAGAGAATGGCGCTGACCAGAGAAAAAGCCTGGATTCGCCACTTTCAAGACCAGGGGATGGCTCTCCTCAATGCCCGAAGAGGGCCGGGTACAGAAGTGACAAGCCAGCCAGAGAACGAGAAGCGCCAGCGGCGCGAGGAACGAATTCTGGATGCTGCCGCCTCACTGTTTGCGCGCAGTGGCTATCTCAAAACCAGATTAGCTGATGTTGCAGACAAAGCGGGCGTGGGCAGTGCAATCTCCTCTCAGCCTTGGAGAGATAAAAGAGAACTCTTTCAGGCGGCTATTTTCCGCGAAAAACATCGTGTAAACGAGAACATCAAGCGGCGCATTGCTACCGACCCAGCGGGTGAATCCTTTCATCGCGTGATAGCGCACTCTCTATTCGCCATTCTTTCCAATCCACTCATGGCCGCCATTCTAACAAGGCAATCACACATCTTCACGGGCGAACTGAAAACCTACGGCCCCGATTTCATGGGGCAGCTTGTGGCTGATTTTGATGTTTATATTGCTCAGCTTCAGGATGCCGGGCTGATCCGTGTCAATTTCCCTGTTCCTGTTAGTTCGTTCCTGCTGGACGCCTTGAAGATTGACATCACCAACTTGCCTGACCTCATGGGCCAGAAACACATGCCATCAATGGAGCAACTTACCGAGGCAATCAGCGATTTGTTGCACCACTGGCTGGATACAAAGCAGCCCCGCAACAAAGGCGGGGAAGGAGACGAGGTATCATGAGACGTTTTTAGGCAAAGTTTTAACTGCCTGCGATGTTCCTCTTGACTTTTGGCGCCGCTCGGACTATGCTCTGACTCAGGTGACCAATCCGGTCATTTGAGTCAGAGAAGAGCTACCAGGAGAGAGCACATGGCAACCAGCAGCAAGACTCGTCATCATCCAAGAACCGACAAAGGGCCACCCCAGCAGCCATCTGAGGGCCAGCAGGAGCTTGACGAGCGCCAGGAGCGCGAGGAGCGCATCCTGGACGCCGCCGCGAAACTGCTGGCCCGCTGGGGCTACCACAAGACAACCATTGACGACGTGGCGAGCGAGGCAAACGTAGGCAAGGGCACGATTTACTTGCACTGGAAGAATAAAAACGAACTCTTTCTGGCCGCCGTTCTGCGTGCACAGCAGCAGACCGGCGTGGAGGTGATGCGGCGGATTGCCGCCGACCCAGAGGGCGGGCGATTTCATCGCCTGTGGACGCATGGCATGATGGCGGCCCTCACCAATCCGCTCATGGCGGCCATCCTGAGAGGCCAGACGGACATCTTCCAGGGATTGGCCGGCGCGTTTGAGCCTGGGATGCTCCAGCAGCTTGTAGGTGATTACGAGTCGTATATTGTTCAGCTTCAACAGGCCGGGCTGATTCGCGCCGATCTTCCGGTGTCCGTTATCTCGTTTGTGACGGGCGCCCTGAAGATTGGCCTCATCAACACGCCTGATGTCTACAGCCAGGCACACACGCCCTCGATGGAGCAGCTTACCGACGCGATCAGCGACATGCTCCGCCGCTGGCTGGAGCCGGAGCAGCTTCCCAGCGACACCACTGTGGGCAAGCAGCTTGTAACCGAGTGGTGGGAAAAAGTCCAAGAAGTCGAGAATCAAGAGCAATAAAGGGAGGATATGCACAGCATGAGTGCAATCATTGAAGTCGAAGCGCTGACCAAGAGCTATGGCAGCAAACGCGGCATTACCAACGTCTCCTTCCAGGTGGAAGAAGGCGAAGTTTTTGGCTTCCTGGGGCCAAACGGTGCGGGCAAAACCACCACCATCCGCACGCTGATGGCGCTGCTGCGTGCCGACGCGGGCACCGCGCGCATTGCCGGGCTGGATTGCTGGCAGCAATCGGTGGAGATCAAAAAGCTGATCGGCTACCTGCCTGGCGAACTGGCGCTGGACCCCAATCTGACCGGCGGGCAAATCTTGGAATACTTTGGGCATCTGCGCGGCGGCATTGATCAAGCCTATCTCAAGCAGCTTATCGCCCGGCTGGACTTTGACCCCACGCGCAAGTTCCGCCAGTATTCCAGCGGCAATAAGCGCAAGATCGGCATCATCCAGGCGTTTATGCACCGCCCGCGCCTGCTGATTCTGGACGAGCCAACCAACGGCCTGGACCCGCTCAACCAGCAAGAGTTTGACCGCATGGTTAACGAAGTGCGCGACGACGGGCGCACCGTCTTTCTCTCCTCGCATATCCTGACCGAGGTGGAGCAGACCTGCAACCGCGTGGGCATCATCCGCGAAGGGCAACTGGTGCGCGTGGGTGGTGTGGCTGAACTGAAGGACATCAAACACTACGAAGTCACCATCAGCTTTGTCGAGGCCGCGCCCGCTGAGGCGTTCAAGGCGCTGGATGGCATAGCACTGGTGGAGGCGCTGGCCGATGGGCACACGCTGCGCCTTCAGGTATCGGGCGGCCTGGATACCGTGATTAAAGCGGCGGCGCAATACAGCGTCGTCACCCTGACCAGCCACGAACCCAGCCTGGAAGACATCTTCCTGCGCTACTACGAGCACGACGGCCTGGCCGTCAAGGAGGCCAGTCATGCTGTTTAGAAGCATTTATCTAAAAACCCTGCGCGATTTTCGCGTTCCCATTCTGGGCTGGGGCCTGGGCACCGGCCTGCTCATGTTTGCCGTCCTGTCCGCTGTGCCTTCGCTGATCACCACACAGAAGGCGCGTGAAGAACTGGTCACGCTGGCCCAGCAGTTCGCCTGGATTGCCGAGCCGGTGCACGTGGACACCCCCGGCGGCTACGCCACCTGGAAGTACGGCTTTACCATCCTGGTAATGGCGCTCTGGCCGCTTCTGGTGTGCAGCCGCACGCTGCGCGGCGAAGAGGAGCGCGGCTCGCTGGATGTGCTGCTCTCGCTCCCGCGTGGGCGCGGGCGCGTGGCGCTGGAAAAACTCGCCGCCGTCTGGACGGCCCTGCTGCTGATGGGCCTGATCATTGGCCTGCTGGCCTTTGGGGGCGGCCAGAAGGTGAACGCGGGGATTAGCTTTGGCGACGCGCTGCTCTTTGGCCTGAATCTGGCGCTGATCTGCGCCGTCTTTGGGGGCATCGCGCTGCTGCTCTCGCAGTTCACCCAGGAGCGCCGCACGGCGTCTGGGTTGACGGGCGCCTTGCTGTTTGCTTTCATCGTGCTGGATATGGTGCACCGCGTGGTCCCCGGTACCGAGTGGGTTTCGCGCCTGTCCCCGGTCTATTACTATAACCTGAGCAGGCCGCTGGTGCCCGGTTACGGCACCGACCCGGTGGCGATGCTGGTGCTGCTGGCCCTCAGCCTGCTCTTGAGCGGCGCGGCGCTGGTGCTCTTTGTGCAGCGCGACCTCGGCGGCGTGGTGGCGCTCCCCAGCTTCCTGCGCCTGCCAGAGCGGAAAATGTCGCCGGAACAGGCGCTGCCTGTCAATGCCTGGTCGCTGCGCTCGGTCTATACGCGCGGCCTGGCAATGATTGCGATGCCCACGCTCTGGTGGACGATAGGCATCGCCGGGTTTGCCGCGTTTACGGTGGTGATCGCCAGACAAACCGAGAAGCAGCTTGCCGATCTGTACCAGAACACGCCCATCCTGCGAGATTTGCTCACCAAGGTGGGCGGCAGCGACATCAACAATAACGCTACGCTGCTGAGCTTCTTCTTTGTCTTTATGCCCGTACTGTTGATGGCCTTTGCCGTCACCCAGACCACCCGCTGGTCCTCGGATGAAGAAGATGGGCGGCTGGAACTGGTGCTGGCAACGCCGCAGTCGCGGCTGCGCGTGCTGCTGGGGCGCTTTGCGGCGCTTGCCACCGCGACGGTCTTGATTGGCGTGCTGACGCTGGCCCTCACCGCGCTGGCCTCGGCTGCGACGGGCTTTGCGCTGGACAGCGGCCATCTGGCTGCCGCGACGCTCTCTATGATTCCGTTGGGCTTGCTGATGGCCGCGCTGGGCTATCTCTTCGCGGGCTGGCTGCGCACAGCGGTGGATACTGGCCTCCTGAGCTTCTTGCTGGCAATCTGGTTCTTCATCACCTTTGTCGGGCCGGAATTGGACTGGCCCGAAAGCGTCAAGCGGCTTTCCGCCTTCTATTACTACGGCACGCCGCTGGTGAATGGCTTGCCGCTGGGTGATATGCTGGGCGTGTTGGCTGTGACCATCGCGGCGCTGGCCCTGGCGTCCCTGCGCTTTATGCGCAAGGATGTTGGCCGGTGAGTATCGCGCTGGTTGCCCAATCAATGCGCGTTGGTTGGGCAACCAGCACAAGGGAGAACCAATGAACGCTATCGAAACGACCCATTTGACCCGTACCTTCGGCAGCCTGGTGGCGGTGGACGACTTGACGCTTGCCATTCCAGAGGGAACCGTCTTTGGGTTCCTGGGGCCGAATGGCGCGGGCAAGACGACCACCGTTCGCATGCTCTCGGCCTTGATTGCCCCCACGCGCGGGAATGCGGTGGTGGCGGGCCATCGCCTGGGCGAGGACAACGACGCCATTCGGCAAGCCGTTGGGATTCTCACGGAGACGCCGGGCTTGTATGACCGACTGAGTGCCTGGCAAAACCTGCTGTTTTTTGCCGAGATGTATGATCTCCCCGCCAAGCGCGCCTCCACCCAGGTCGAACGCTATCTGCGCCTGCTCGACCTGTGGGACAGGCGCAACGACAAGGTGGGTGGCTTCTCCAAAGGCATGCGGCAGAAACTGGCGATTGCCCGCGCCTTGCTGCACGAACCGAAAGTGACCTTCCTGGATGAGCCAACCTCTGGCCTCGATCCCGAAGCCGCGCGCGTGGTGCGCGACTTCATCAAAGAACTGCGGGCCGAGGGGCGGACCATCTTTCTCACGACGCATAATCTGCCAGAGGCGGATGAACTCTGCGATCTGATCGGGGTGTTTCGCTCGCAGCTCCTGCGCCTGGGCACTCCCGCGCAGTTACGCGCGGGCCTGTTTGGAGCGGGCACCCAGGTGCGCGTCGTTGGGGACGCGGCGCGTTGGATCGAGGCCGCGCGTGCCCTGCCCTTTGTCCAGGGGGTGACAGCCGAAGGCGGTACCCTCTCCATCAGTCTCGCGCATCCCGATGAGCAGAATCCTGAGTTGGTGCGCGCCCTCGTCGAGGCAGGCGCGCATATCCGCGCGGTGGAACCAACCTCCCATTCCCTGGAGGAGGTGTACCTGGAACTGGTGGAGAATACACGCCAGGCTGCGGCGGTCAGCCACTAAGCACAAAGAAGGAGCAGACCCTCCTATGCACAAAGTCGTGGTGATCCTGCGCAAAGAGTTCAGCGAGATCGTCCAGCAGCGTATCCTCCTGTTCAGCATTCTGCTGCCGCCGCTGCTGTTCGTCGTGATTCCCCTCTTTTTTCTGCAACTGGGCGGCAATGGGTCGAGAGCCAGTACGCTGAAAGTGCCCTCCCTGCAAGGTTTGACCGTCAACGAGTACAGGCAGGGCCTGGTCGGAACGGAGTTCTCGAACATCTATATCCTGCTTTCGATGATCGTGCCCAGCATTATTGCAGCCTATAGCATCATTGGCGAGAAGACCAACCGCACGCTTGAGCCGCTGTTGGCAACGCCTGTGCGTCGGTGGCAACTGTTGGCGGGCAAGATTCTGGCCGCGCTGCTGCCAGCGGTGCTGGTCACCTGGATCAGCGGCGGCCTGTTCATCGTTGAGTTAGCCATCCTGACGGATGCGAATGTTGTCTCGCATGTAGCCACACCAGGCTGGCTCATTCTCTTTCTTGCTGGCACACCGCTCTTAGGGCTGATCGCGGTGGCGGTCATGACGGCCATTTCATCGCGGGTCAATGATACCCGCACCGCGCAGCAGCTTTCGGTCTGGGCGGTGGTGCCCATCATCGGTATCGTCCTGGGCGAGCTTTCCGGCCAGTTTGAACTCACCGCGCTCGTGGCGGTTATTACCAGCCTGATCCTGGTCCCGCTGGCGGCGCTCTTGACCTGGGGCGCGGCCCAACTGTTTCAACGCGAAACCATTCTGACCCGCTGGAAGTAGGAGCACTTGAGCGGGCGTCCCTGCTTGAAAGGTGGTGCTCTGATGAGCATTGAGATTGCCCATCTGGTCAAGACCTACCCCGGCAAAACGCCGGTACGCGCCGTGCGCGACATCTCGCTCCAGGTGGAGCGCGGCGAAATCTTTGGGTTCCTGGGGCCGAATGGCGCGGGCAAAACAACGACCATCCGCTGCATGCTCGACCTCATCCGCCCAACCAGCGGCAGCATCAGCATCTTTGGGCTGGATGCCCGCCGCGACGCGCTGGCGATTCATCGGCGCATTGGCTATCTCCCCGGAGATGTGCGGCTGCCCGGCGACCTGACGGCCAAGCAGTTTTTGACGCGCTATTCGCAGATGGCCGGGCAGGAGCCGGTGCTGCTGCCCAAGCTGCTGGAGCGCTTTAGCGTGCCAATGGACCGCAAGCTCAAGGGCTTTTCCAAGGGCATGCGCCAGATGGTGGGCATCCTGCAAGCCTTCATGTGCGACCCCGAACTGGTCATTCTGGACGAACCCACCGGCGGCCTGGACCCATTGGGCCAGCGCACGTTTAACGAGTTTATTCTGGATGAGGCCAAAGCGGGGCGTACCGCCTTTATGAGTTCGCATATCCTGGGCGATGTCGAAAAGACCTGCCAGCGTGTCGCTGTGATTCGCGAGGGCGAACTGGTCGCCGTTGAGCAGATTGAGCGGCTGCGCGAGCGCGCCGGGCAAATGGTGACGGTGGAGTTTGCCCACAGCGCGCCCGTAGCCGAGCTAGAGGCGCTGCCCAGCGTGCAGGCGGTGGAGCAGCAGAAAAACGGTTCCTATAGCCTCAAGATTGCCGGGAGCATTGACCCGCTCATCAAAGTGTTGGCGGGCCACGAAGTGCGCCGCCTGGCAATTGAAGAGGCGCCGCTGGAAGAGGTCTTCTTGCGCTTCTATACGGGTGAAGAAAAGCAGGCTGTCACCGATCTGGCCGCTCGCCAGTCCGGTGGGTGAGGCGTGCTTGTAGCGCCGCCGACCCTGGCGGCGAGTAGTTCTCCTTGTAGCGCCAGTCTCTGTGCTGGCGAATCGTGGCAAGAGGGAACGGTGACGTAGGCAATGGAGCGTGGCGGTTCATGAGGATTTACCAATTCGGTAGGCGACGGAGGCTGGCGGTTAAAAGCCGCGCCTAAGGGCCTGCGGCCACCAAACCTGCCTACGCAGGTTCCCCACCTCTCCATCCAGAGCACGTGCCGCACCAGAGGGGTGGGGAGTCCGCGCAGGCGGACTTGGTGGCGTCCGCAGACGCCCTTAGCCGCGATCTTTAGTCG
>DATBGS010000110.1:0-17278 GCA_036557885.1 Ktedonobacterales bacterium | reverse complement strand
CAAGGTGCCGCATGCCAAAGTGCCGCGCCCGCTCTTGAAGGTGGTGAACGAGTGGCGGAGTGGCAACCCACCGCCGCCGCGTCCACCGCTGGGAGAGGACTGGCCGGAGGCGTTTACGGTGCGCTTCAAGGTGTGAGGCTGGCGAGCGTGGCAAAAAGAACCGGTGGCAGGAGGGCAGCGGTGGCTGGCGACTAAAGATCCCCAAAGGGGCAAGCTGCGCCTAAGGGCGTTCCGCCACCCCTCAAAGCAGGGGCGCGGCCAAACCCGCCTGCGCGGGTTCCCTGCCTCCCCGTCCAGGCCAACCGCCGCGCCAGAGGGTGGCTGGGAGTCCGCGCAGGCGGGTTTGGCCGCAGGCCCTTAGGCGCAGCTTGCCCCTTTGGGGATCTTTAGTCGCCAGCCGCGTGCGCACAGGTGAACCGTTCGCTCTTGCGACGATTCGCCGTCTGGAAGACCCCTCAAAGCAGGGGCACGGCAAGGAAGTCCCCCTTGTACCTCCGGCGTCCCTGCCGGGCAAGCGTGGCACAAGGAAACGCTGGCAACATAGCAAAAAACGAAGAAAGAAGAAACATGTCGCCCAGGGCTGAAATAGCCTGTCCCTTTTCCCCATAAAAAAAATCTCCCTCACTCTTGATACGAGCGAGGGAGCGCGGGCGTTAAAGGTGGATGACGTTTTGCCAGAGGCCCACACCAACCAGAATGACGATGAGCCAGACGGCGATGGGTTCCGCCCAGCTTCCGGCGCGGAAGCGCAGAGAGCGAAATGGCGGAAAGCCCAGGTGCCATTTGGCGGGCCAGAAAATGGGGATGCCTTCTTCCGTGAGGCTGTCGCCAAAGAGATGCAGAATATAGCCCAGCACCAGCGCCAGCCAGAGCGCCTTGGAGCCATCAATCACCTGGACCTCGTGTTTATCGGGCAGGTGCGAGGCGAGGAAATTGACCACAAGCTGCTGCGCGCCAAAGGCCAGCGCGGTAAAGATGCCCAGACCGATCAGGCTGTGCATGATGGTGCGGTGCCCAAAGTGGTGCATGATTTCTTTGCTGATAAAGCCGAGCTTTTGCCCCAGCGTGCTGCGGGCGTTGTCAATATCGGGGGTCAATCCCCCAATTGCCACCCCCAGATAAAATATGCCCTTGATGACCAGGATGCTGAGCGTGGCTGGCTGAGACATGGGAGTCGTCAGCAGCGGCCCCGAAAGGGGCGTGCCCGTGAACTGCCCCACAAGACTATCTACAGCGACGGCGCCAGCCAGTGCCACAATAACGTGCGAATGTCCTTCCAACTGTCCCCTCCTTACGAGATAGATGTCGGACTCCTGTGCTTCTTGTGTGATTGTAGAGATAGGACGGCGCTGTGTCAAGGGCCTGGCGTTGGCTCCTGGGAAGGGACATCTGAGGGAGTTGTCTGCTGAGTTGGCGCCTGGGTTGGAGACGTTTCTGGCGTGGGCGAGCCAGAGGGCGTTGTCCCAGGCGTGGGCGTGTCCTGGGTGGATGGCGTGTCGGTGGGCGCTGGGGTAGTGGTGGCTCCAGGCGTGTCGGTTGGCGCCGGGCCGGTGGTAGGCGTGTCCGAAGGCTGCTCTGTGGGCTGCGGGGTGTCGGTGGGCGCGGGCAGCGGCGTGTTGGTGGGATAGATAACCGGCGTGGCGGTGGGCGAGGGGGAAGGGCCGGTGGATTTGGCCTGCGTAATCAGATACGCGCTGATGATGGTGACGATTGCCAGCCCAATCAGCAGCAGCGAGATAATCCCGCGCGATGACATACCTTTTGGCTCCTCTGGCGGCGGGTACAAGTCGGATGGGCCGGTTCCGGCAGGCGGCTGCAACCCAGGAATGAATTGCAACGGCGGAGCAGGCTCCGTTAGAGGGGTGAACTGCCTCTGCTGCTGGGCCGCGCCATAGGGGTCTTGCCGGGGCGGAGGCTGGGGCTGAGGCGCGGGCGTAGGCATGGGCGCGGGCTGCTGCGCGTTGCCAGCAAGAGTGCCGCCGTCAACCAGCGTGTGTGTCGTAAACGAATCTGTCTGGTTGACGGGCTGGCCGCAGCGTCCGCAAAAGCGGGCGCCATCGGGCAGGGCATCGCCGCAGGCGGTGCAATAGCATGTTGGCCTGGGCGGTGGTGGCGGTGGCTGCGGCGCAGTGGGCGACATATCCACAAAGGGCACGCGGCCACACTGACGGCAGGTCTGGGTGGTGGGGTCTACCTCTCCCTGGCAATAGGGGCAGCGTTGCATCATGGCTCTCCTTGTGGTATATACGCCTGGTTGAGCATATGGTATGCTTGAATCAGCGTTCAGGGGCGTTGCAGGAAATGTTCCCACTTTTGCGGCGCCTCTTGTGGCGGCTGGCGGCAGGCGTGATGTGGCGGATAGCTTCCTTGTAGGAGTGATTCAAGAAAGCGCAGGTGTAACGGTGAGCAGCGACAATTTTCCTCCCAACACGGCTTCGATCACGTTTCTCAGCGGTCCCCTGGCGGGACAGACCATCTCCATCAGCAAAGCCGAGACGACGCTTGGGCGCGACGCGGGCAACGATATTGTCATCGCGGACGATGGGAAAGTCTCCCGGCATCATCTGCGCATTCACTGGCGCGAGGGAGGCTGGCACATTGAGAATCTTTCGCGGACCAACAGCCTGCGCATAGACGGGCAGGTCGCGCAGCAGGCGCCCCTTCAGCATCAGGCCACGATTCGCATTGGCGAAGATACCTCCTTTCGCTTCGACTTTCAGATAGCCAGCCCCTCCGACGCCGAGGAAACATTGACGCTGGCGATGTCATCCCCTCCTGCTGCCTCGCCTGAACCGGACCTTTCCGAGGAAACGATCACGTTACCCGCGCCGCCGCTCGCGCCTGACCAGACGCTCCCTAACCCCGCAGTGCTGATCGCGGGGTCGCCCTCCAGCACGCTGCCAGCCGCTGCGGTGTCTGCTGCGGTGGCCCCGCTCCCTGCTCCGCTTGTTCCGCCCGATTATGATACCGAAACTATTTCTCTGGAGTTTGCTGTCGCCCCGCCCGCCGATGAGACGCGGCCCTATCCGCCTCCGTCCACGCTGGCCCCGCCAGAGGAGGCGACGCTGCCCTATCCACTGGCAGCCCCCCCAAGCGTAGGCGTTCCCAGGGTGGGCATCCCCCAGGGCGCGAGCATGGCAGCCGCCCCGCTGCCCGCTGCGCTGCCGCATATTCCAGAGGCTGAGGGGACGGTGATCAATCGGCCATCGGCAACGATTGTGGCGGCGTTTGGGGCGGTGGGCCTGCCTTCCATCGAAGTCAACATGATGACCACCGGCCAGCGCACCACGCACACGCTGAATAAGCCCGTCTTCAATGTGGGGCGCGACAGCAGCAACGACATTGTGATTGCGGATGCTGCCGTTGCCGGGCAGCACCTGCAAATCTTGCGCGAAGGCCAGCAGACCATCTTGATTCACCCACATCCCGCCCGCCAGAGCACCCTCAGCGGGCTGCTGTACGCGGGCAACCAGATTGGCGGCAGCCAGAGCTATCGCCGGGTGCTGCTGAATGGGGATGTGTTCCGCATTGTGGATGAGCGCGGCTCGCTGATTACGCTGACGTATCACGATGGCAGCGGCGCCCAACAGGAGGCGGTGCCCCCGGTGCGCCCCATTCGCCTGGGCGACGCCCAACTGACGATTGGCCGCAAGCCAGGAAATACCGTTGTGCTAGCGCATCCGCAGGTTTCCGGGCAACACGCCAGGCTGGTGCGCGAGGGCAGCACCTATCGCATTCAGGACTTGAACAGCACCAACCATGTTTATGTCAACGCGCAGCAGGTGACGAATCACCTGCTGAAACATGGCGATGAGATTCGCATCGGCCCGTATCGGCTGGTCTACGAAAGCACGCAACTAAGCCAGTATGACGAGAGCCAGCATATTCGCGTTGACGCGCTGAATCTCTTTAAGTACGGCTCGCACCAGGCAACGCTGCTGAATGACATCTCGCTCTCGCTTCCGGCACGCAGCTTTGTGGCGGTGGTGGGCGTCTCCGGCGCGGGCAAAACGACGCTGCTAGACGCGCTCTCTGGGCTGCGCCCGGCGGAAAAGGGCAAGGTGCTCTATAACGGCCAGGACTATTACCGCAATCTGGCGGCGTTCACCACGCAGATTGGCTATGTGCCCCAGGAGGATATTGTCCACCGCGAACTGACGGTGGAGCGGGCGCTGTATTACGCGGCCAAGATTCGCCTGCCGGATGATTTCACGGATGGGCAAATCTGGCAGCGCATCAGCGAAGTGCTGGAAGATGTGGAACTGACCGAGCGGCGCAAGCACCTGATTAAAAAGCTTTCGGGCGGGCAGCGCAAGCGTGTTTCCATTGCGCTGGAACTGCTGGCGAACCCCAGCCTCTTCTTTTTGGATGAGCCAACATCCGGGCTTGATCCAGGGCTGGATCGCAAGATGATGGTGCTGCTGCGCAAGCTGGCCGATAAAGGCCACACGATTGTGCTGGTGACGCACGCCACCAACAACATCAACGTCTGCGATTACGTCTGTTTTCTGACGCAGGGCGGGCGGCTGGCGTATTTTGGCTCGCCAGAGGGCGCCAAGGCGTACTTTGGGCAGACGGAGTTTGCCGAGATTTACACCAGCCTGGACCCCACCGACGAGCGCCCAGGCGTGGCACAGGAGGCCGAGGCGCGTTTTAAAGCCTCGCGGGACTATCAGCAGACGATTGCGCAGCCGCTGCATGAGGCCGCTGCGCTGAACGCGACGACGGGCCAGCTTGCCGCGCGAACAGTACAACGCGCCAAGCGCGGCAACCCGTTCAAGCAGTTCGCCATTCTTTCGCGGCGCCATCTGGAACTGCTGAGAAACGATGTGCCTACGCTGCTGGTGTTTCTGTTGCAGGCGCCGCTGACGGCGCTGCTGCTGATCCTGCTGTTCCGCTTCGAAGTGGGAGCGGGCCTGTTTCACGGCAATACGATGATTCAATGTGTACCGCAAATCCGCACCAGCGCGGGAGTGCTGGCGCTGCCCAGCGTGCCCAACCAGGCAACGCTGGTGACATGCGATCAGGTACAGGCGTTCTTGAGCAACAACCCCCAGGGCCAGGCATACGCGCTGGAGCGCGGCGGCGTGAATCAGGCGCTTCAGGATTTTATTGTGGCCGGGCAAGGCGGCGCGGCGCAGCTCGCCATCTTTATGCTCTCGCTGATCATGGTGATCTTTGGGCTGATCAATGCCTCGCGGGAGATCGTAAAAGAGCGGGCCATCTATCGGCGCGAGCGGGCGGTCAATCTGGGCATCGCGCCGTATATGGTTTCGAAAATTATCGTCTTTGGCATTCTGGCACTGGTTCAGAGCGCGTCGCTGGTGGTGATCAGCCATCTCATAGAGCCATTCGAGCAGGGCGTCTTTTTGCCGGTGCTGCTGGAAACATACATCACGCTGGCGCTGGCCGGGCTTGCGGGCACCATGCTGGGGATGGTGATTTCGGCAGTGGCCGCCAATGAGGATATGGCAAACAGCTTGCTGGCGGTGGGCATTATGCCGCAGGTGATTTTCTCCGGCATTGTGCTGCCGCTCAAGGATGACGTGACGCGCGTGGTGGCAATGATCTTCCCTATTCGCTGGGGCATGATTGGCCTGGGGTCATCGCTGGGAGTACACAGCGACAAGGTGGGCGGCGATACGCTCTGGAGCAGCGACCCGGTATATCACAGCACGCTCTATTCGATCTACAGCCAGGCAGACGCCACGCAGCGCATCGTGTTATCGTGGCTGGCGATGGGCGCGATCATCATCGTGTTGACGTGCATCGTGGGCATTGTGATGAAGCGCAAGGACGCGCGCAAATAGTTATCCACATTTTTTGTCAAGGGAGGGAAAAGTTATCCACAATTTTGTCAAGGGGGGACTTGATGTCACTCTCTTTGATAAAATTGTGGATAACTTTTTGCGAAAATAGTCCCAAATTTCTCTTGACAAAGAGGCGCACAGTCGCTATACTTGTATCAACAGCCCGGTTACTGGGCCACAATGCCCCGCCCGGCTGTTGGCACATGAAAAAATGGCGCGGCGACGCCAATCTTTCCGAAAGGCGTCGCCACTGTCAGTAGTTCGAGAGCCTGATGGCTCCGTAAAAGCGAAGGGCTTGTCACTTGCCTTCTCGCATTCAGTATACGCAGCAAGGGCTGCAAAGGTCAATCGGAGAAGGTTATCCACAAGACTTTCGCAGGGAAGGGGAGAAGTTATCCACATTTTGTATCAGGAGGAGAAAGTTATCCACATTTTGTGTCTGGCAGAAAGGAGTTTACCAAAGGGATAGAGGAAATCTCTATCCCTTGCCCCAAAGGGTAGAGGAAATCTCTATCCCTTGCCCAAAGGATGGGACTTTAAGTCCCATCCTCAAGGGGTGTCATAATGACACCCCTTCTTTTGCAAGGGGTGTCATAATGACACCCCTTGCCCAAAACACTCATGTGTTCAACCAAAGAGGAGCATAGCAATGGAAACGTCCAAGACCCCTGTCATTCCAATAAGACAAGCAATCGTCAACATTGCAGGGCATAATGTCCTGGGTGTCCTCCTGACTGGCAACCGCGTTGCTGCTTCTACTCGGATGATCTGTGATTTGCTCGGCGTAGATCATCGAACGCAAATTAGGAAAATTCTGGCTAATCGAGCCATTTACGACAGCCTGCTTCTCGCACAGGTGGAAATTGCTGGCAGAAAGCGGGTGGCAAATGTCATCATTGCTGAGGCCATACCAATGTGGCTTGCGCATATTCATGAGAGCAAAGTAGCGCCAGAAGCCCGCGAGACGCTGATTGAGTTTCAGCGCGTGGCGGTGCAGACGCTGCGGGCGTTTTTCTTCCCCGAAACGAGAGAGCAGTCGCAATCGGCGCCGCCCAAACCGGAGCCAGTGGCGGCGCCGATTCCGCCGCCACAAGAGCCGCCGCTGTCGGGGCTGGATCATATTCACATAGGCATTGACAGCATCGGGCAAAAAGAAATGGAGCAGGATGCCCGCCTGGATAGGCTTGAGAAGCAGCGTGCCGGGGACTATAAGGTGCTGGAGATACTCTGCGAACAGATCAGCGACCTGATGGATGCTGATGGCTCGCTGGCGTGGGAGCATCAGATCGTGCTGCACACGCGGCTCAAAGCGTTGGAGCACCATTCGGGCCAGTCCAGGGGCGCGCTGGAGCGCGAACTGGCGGATACTTTTGGTGTGCAGGTGATTGAGCAGCTTCCAGAGGCGTCCTGGGGCAGGATTATGGCCTGGTTCGAGCAGCGGCTGGGGTGGTAGAGCCTGGGCAGAAGCACGGCTGGCAGCGCGGGCGGGGAAGGCGCTGCCAGCCGTGCTTGTTGGTCTGCGCGAAAGGACAACACTGAGGGGTTACGCGCTCTGGCTTCTTCCCATCAGGCTGTAGACGAGTGTGCCAAGGGCAAAGAAGAGAAAAACAATCACAAACCAGAGCCATTGTTTGGCCCGGAAGGTAAAGAGCAGGCCCATCACCCAGGCCAGGAAGAGGGCAATAAAGCCGAGCAGGGAGAGAATCCCCCCGATAACGCTGGTGGTAGGGCCAAGGATGATACCAACGATGATCAAGACTATTGCGGCGATACTGAGGTAGAGAAGGGTCCGCTTGTTCACGAGCTACTCCTTGCCGCGCGGATAGAGGGCGCGGCAGCCATTCTCCTGCAACGTGTGCCCGCCTGCCATCATTCTAGCAAGAATGACTCAACTATGCAAGAAAAAAGAGGGGGATAAGGCGTTTTTACCAGATTGTAACCATTGGTAATCACTTTGCTTATGTCAGCGCGCTATGGTAAGAGTGTGGAGGAAAGGGAGTGAGAAGCGGCGTCTGGCGCCTTGCGAGGCAGCCAGCGGACAGAGAGCAAGGAGGACCATATGTTCCGGTCAATTCTGGTACCGTTAGATGGTACACCGTTTGGAGAAACCGCTGTCGCCCCGGCTATTGCGCTGGCAAAACGTTTTGGAGCCAGGATTATCCTGGTGCGGACAGCATTTGATACTGGCGCGCCCGATACTCCCCCGGAGACGGCCTGGCTGGGTGAGCCGCCAATGATTCAGACGTATCTGGAGACGATGGCGAGCCGGGTGCACGCGGAGGGCCTGGAGGTGCTGGCGGTTCTCCCGCCAGAGCATCCCGCCGAGGGCATTGCAGATGAAGCCAGGTATAGCGATGTAGACCTGATTGTGATGGCAACGCATGGGCGCAAAGGGCTGGACGCCTTCTTCCATCCCAGTGTGACCTGGCAGGTCTTGATGGAAAACGCGGCGCCGGTCCTGGCGCTCAAGGCCACCACCGAGGCGCAAGCCTGGGCCTTGCCACGCTTTTTGCGCGATTCGACGGCGCCGATTCTGGTGCCGCTGGATGGCTCAGCCCAGGCAGAGGAGGCGCTGAACGTGGCCGTGAAGCTCTCGCGCGAGTTTGGCAATCCGCTGCTGCTGGCGCGGGCGGCGGAATACCCGCTGATTGCGGGTGGAGTGGTGGGCTATGGCGATGTGCTGGGGCAGGCGGTGCAGTGGTCCATCGAGGAGGCAGAAAGCTACCTCAAGCGCAAGCAGCTTGAGCTGAAAAGCCGGGGGATGCAGGCACAGATCAAGGTGGCGCTGGCCCCGCCAACGCAGCTCATTGAGATGTGCGCAAAGGAGGAGCAGGCTGGGCTGGTCGTGATGGCCTCGCATGGGCGCGGCTGGCTTGGGCGGCTGATGCTGGGCAGCGTTGCCAAAAGCGTACTTGGGCTGGTGGAGGTGCCGGTGCTGCTGGTGCGCAGGCATCCGGCGGTGCAGGATGAGGTGACGGAGACGCTGGAACTGGCTGGAGCAGGGAAGCCAGCGAAGTAAATCTGAAAAGAGGGGAGCGAGGACGGGCAGCATCCCTCCGAGGGATGCTGCCCGTCTGCGTTGGTTTAAAATGGGAAGATGGCAAAACGCCAAACTATCCCTGCAAGATGTTGCCGCTGTTGTCAATGGTGATCTTGATATTCCCAAGTGGGCTGCGTGCCGGACCACCCAGCACTTTTGCGGCGTTGGCCGGGTCAAAGACCGAGCCATGACACGGACATTCCAGGTGCTTGCTGCCACCGTTATAGGCGACGGTGCAGGAAGCGTGTGTGCAGAGGGCGTCGTAGGCCACAAATTTGTCGTTGGGCAGGTGGACGAGCACGCCGGGGTCGTTGTTGCCCGCGATGGTGAAGGTGGTAGCGCTGTTCAGCGGGATGTTTTTGGTATTGCCAATTACATTGTCACCTGTGCTGCCAGTGCCACCGCCGCCACCACCGCCGGAAGTCGTGCCAGGGTTGCCGCTGGGGGCGTTGGCTGCGCCAGTGGCGGAGCGGAGCGCGAGCGCCAGGATTTCGCCCACAGCCAGGACGCCCGCCGCGCCAAAGATGCGCAGGATGGTGCGGCGCGAGGTGATCATGCTGAGCGAGAAGCCCGTTTTCAGCGGCGGCCCGCCAGAGGCAGCGGCGGCGACAGCATCGCCAGACCTGACGCCCTGGCGGATTTTCTCCAGGGCTTCCCGCGCCGCTTCTTTCTTTTCTTCGCGCAGGAAGAGGGCATCCAGGCCGTAGCTGCCCCAGCCAATCAAGATCATCGTGACCCAGGCAAAGAAGTAAATGGGATCGGAGTCCAGGTAGTATTGAGTGAGGCCGCCAGAAAGTGAGAGCCAGAGCATGGCGGTGAGGATGGCGCCCAGGAACGCGGTGATGCGCGTGAAGACGCCCACAATCGTTGCCAGGCCAATCCAGATTTCGGCCAGGGCGATGAGCCAGCCAAAAAAGATGGCATTGGGGACGACGAGGGCGTTCAACAGGCCGCCCAGAATGGCCGAGTTCGAGGCGGCGAATTGAAGCTGGTTGCCGATGAACTGCGGGCCGCCGTTGGGATTAAAGAAGGTGCTGCTGGTCACTTTGTCTAGCCCGGCGTAGACAAAGGTGATGCCCAGGAAAAAGCGGAGCGGGAGTATCCCCCAGGTGGGGATGTTGGTGGTGGTTGGGCCGATCAATCGGCTGAGCATGCTGTCCGTTGGTGGTTTGTTGCCTGGTTTGTTCTGACGAACGGTCGCTGGCAATGGTTCGCGCTGCATAACTGCTGCCTCCTTATACTACGGGCTGCTGATGAGAGCCTTGCACGTAGTGTACTGGATGGAGGCAAGTATGCACATCGGCAAAATGCTGTATTTTTTGGGGAAATTGGAATGAAACCCCGGAAGTGGCACATTCCGGGGCTTCGGTTTGCCGTCATTTGGGAACACCACCGCATTTAAGCCGGGGGTTCAGCATGAGAATCGTCGCGTCTTACGATTTGACCAGCCCCCCATAAATCGGCGGAGGGCGCTGGAATTGAACCAGCATTTCAACGATGGAAGACCCCAGACGTTCGATATGATGTTCGGCGGCAGATACTCAGTTTGGAGTGAGAACTTGATGTTGATGCAGCTTGCAACGTCGTCTCTGCCACTGGACTACCCCGCCGCGTGAAAAGATAGCGGGGGAAGGAATCGAACCTTCGCTTTACATCGCTTGCCTGGGCGCTGAACCAACCTTTACCCTGGTGCTACTCCAGGAACATGGGGGATGTCAAGCCGCCATGTGCGAAAGGTCGTTGTGATGTCCGAGCGCCGTTAGATCATAAAAGAAGCTAAGACTGAGCTTGCACTCCAGCAGACAGTATATCTCAACAATGGCTGGGTTGCAAGGAAGCGTGGAGAGAAAAAAACCCGCCGACGTAATTATCGGCGGGTCTTCCTGAAAGGAGGCTCCTGGTCTTAGCACGTCCAGTGCCCCCAGTTTGCCGTCCATTTGCGCGGGCCAACGGCGTTTAAATCAGGGATTCACAGCCAAGTCGTTGCGCTCTGCTATTGAGCTACCCGCCAAAATATGGAACGCGCTGGCTGGCGGGACTGGATTTGCACCAGCAACCAAACGAAGACGATCCCCAATACTTGATTTGGCCTTCGACGGCGAATGCTGAGTTTGGAACGAGAATCTCAATTGTCGAGTATGGCGCGGGCGCTGCCTCTGCTCGTTGGGCTACCCCTTCCCGTACAGTGGTGAAGGGGGCTGGACTCGCACCAGCGCTGTCGCTCCCTACGCCCAGGCAACCGCTCCACCAAAGGTTGTGGGGAGTGTGGCTGCCCTTGGTAAGCACAAGGTTCAGTTTAAGTTTGCGTTCCAAGGATAGTATAGCACATAAACGGGCGCTGGCAACTGGGGCGGGATGGTGCTTCTAATCGCTAGCCTACCCCACGCCCTGTACGAGTAGGTTGCCTGTTTTGCCGTCAAAGACTTCCTTGCCGGTATGGACGGGCGGCAGCGGCGTGGCGGTGAAAGGAGGAGAGATAATAAAAGTGCCGCTCAACTCTACATAGCAGACAATGGCGTCCTTGGACAACCCGATGCTCCCTTTCATCAACTGGCAGGCATCGTAGCTGGTGGTAAAGAGAATCCGGGTGATGGTGACGGCCCCTTTGCTCTCGAAGCGGCGCCCAGCAAAGGGGTGCCCATTGACGTAATCTCGCACATCGTCTTCTGTGAAGGCAGGCACGCCAGAGAGATGCGGCTGGATGGCAGGCAGACCAATGGGGGCAGAGGATGAACTGGTGTAAGTGTCCCCACAATCATAGGGGGTGCCGCTGATCGCAACGGTAGTAACAGGTGGCGGCGAGGCAAAGCGGGCGGCAAGTTTGGGGATGGACCAGCCGCCAATGGCGACCAGGATGGCGGCGACGATACCAATTTTGACAACCAGCGGCCACCTCTGGAGAGCAGAACGCAGAGAGGAGGCGGGATGCTGCGGGCGGGCGCCTGGCGCTGGGAGCGGTTCCTGTGCGGGCATCGGGTTATCATCCGGTTGATCAGATGGTGTCTGCATCTGCATTCCTCCGCTTCACGCTGCTGAAAAACTGCCGGGAGCAGCAAACGCATCTAGAAAAGAGAAAACAGCCCCATACAAACATGGAACTGTTTTCTTTAACGTTTCTACTAGCCGAAGAGGTACTTGAAGACGGTTTCTCCGACCTTGATGTCCTCAACCTCCAGGCTGTTGGCTTCTTCGCGGGCAAACTTCACGGCTTGCTGGAGCTTTTCGACGCGAGACAGCAGTTCGTTGACGCGCTGCGCGGGCAGAGCGCCAGAGTATTTGATGGTGCGCCAGAAGCCAACGGTCACATCCTCGTAATAGACCTCGACCTGCGCCGGGTGCTTCTCGGTGGCCTCAGCCTTCACATGGTTGCGGGGCACCTTTTTGGTGCGCAGCGTCTGCACCGGCTCGGTGGCCCAGCAGTCGGCAGAGGCGTCGAAGGTCCAGGTTTCCGAGGCATCCAGCACCGGCAGCTTTTTCACGAATGTATGCAGATCGGTCAACTGCTTTTCCAAAAAGAGCAGGTACGTGGCGGGCACGTCGGTCAGCAGCGTTTGCCCATCCACGACGACGTTCGCTTTGGCTTTGCAGTTGGCCCAGTCTTTCGTGGCCGTCACATCAAACAGCTTGGTGAGGACATCCACTGTCTGGCGGATGATGTCCTGCGCCTTGGTTTGCACTTTGGTGGATTCCGGTGGAAGCTGCTCGCCCTCTTCGTCGCGCGGGCGATAGGTGCGCGAGATGCCAGAGAGCAGCGTTTGCTTCTGGAGCGCGTGGTGCGCTTCGGTCAGGTCTTGGTACGAGCGGCTTTTGACGCCTTTTTCGACGGCGATAATCTGGTTCAGTTTCGTTGCCATACGTGTGTCTTTCCTTTAAATAAAACTCAGTTTGCTGTTGATAAGCGCAGAGCACCCATGCTCTGCACATTTGCCAGGACATGGACCAATCAGCCGCGCATTGCCGGGGAGTTTCGGCGTCTTGTGGTCGCGCCCCCGTGTTGGGAGCAGACACGCGCCCATCCTTCAGCACACAGGAAGGGGCAGAGTCATTTGCTGGCGAACATCTGAAGAGGAAGTTCTCTTGTATGACGCCTGAGCACCCGCAAATGCTTCATTGGGCTGGCGGTTTTAACCGCCCGCAGAAATTCGTCCTAAAAACGCTTGACAGCAGCGCAACTAGACTGTATACTTGTAGCAGCCGTTGATGAGTGCGCCCGGTGGTCGCCCTGGCAAGCAACTGAATAACCCCTGGCGCACTCTGGAAAACTGGCTCGGATGAGCAAGTAGCTCACCCGCGCCACGTTACCCCAAGCCTGGCATTTAGCAGGCGCGGGGCCGTCGCGTGATTTTAGAGGGCACGAAAAAATTACGCAATGGCCCCCGCGCCTGAGCAGGCGACGGGGGCTTCTTTCTTCTTTCTTCGTAGCGCTCCCCGGCACGGTGGCTGGGGCTACGAGCAGCGTTGCTCGTAGCCCCGGCCACCGTGCCGGGGAATCGTGGCAAGCGCCAACGTTGGCCTCTGGCGACGATTCGCCGCCAGGGACGGCGGCGCTACAAGCGGATTCGCCGTCTGGGAAACGGCGCTGCTGAAGTACGAAGAAAGAAGAAAGGTGCAAAACGTGTGCGCGGGCCAATTCACCAAAAGAAAGGCCCGAACTATGGCAACGACCCACGCGACCCCGGTGCAAGAACAGGCCATGCCCAACCCGCGCAAACATCCCTTGCTCGCGCTCCAGTACATCCTCTACCGCTATCTGGCGCTGGGCGGCCCCGCCTGGCTGCGCTGCCCGGAAAATTTTAAGCCGCTCTTGCATCTCTTCTTTTACCAGCACTATTTCATTCAGGAGGGCTACGTCTCCACGCTGCTGTGCGTGCTGATCCCGCTGTTTCTGGAGATGATGGACCGCCAGCAGGTCCGCAAGAAAGCGGTCTATGGCGGCTGGCAGCATCCCAACCGCTTCACTCCGGCAGATCTCAAGCAGGAACCGGCAGACCGCGAGGCGCTGAAGCGGCTGGGCACCGACGCGCTCTTTCGGCTGCTCAAAGACGAACTGCGCCTGCTGTTTCGGCTGTTGCGGGCGGCGCAGGAAGCCTACCGCAAAGAGTTCACGTATGAGAATGGCTGGCAGCCCATCCACAAGGCGGCCATGATCGTCTTGCTGCGCGTGGCGCAGATCAGCGCGGCGCTGCGTGGGAAGGGCAGTCGGTTTCTGGCGGAAGAATGCGTGCGCTATCAAGCGCGGGTCGTCTGGAGCGAGCAATTCAGCCGGGCACGTCCGCCCAAGGCGCACCGCCACTGGCTCCAGCCCATCAAGGACATGCCGCCAAAGGGGAAAAAGAGCATCACCATTCACCTCTGGAAGGAACAGGCAGCAGGCCGACCTATCCCCGCGCCGTTTGTGAAGCGCTTCCCCAAATGGGCCAAAGAGCTAAGCGCGTAAGCCTGGAGTGCTGTGCCCCTGCTTGTAGCACCGGCAGGGACGCCGGTGCTACAAGCGGCACGCCCCTGCCTGTAGCACCGGCGTCCCTGCCGGTGAGTCGTGGCAAGCACCAACGTTTGCTCTTGCGATGATTCACCGTCTGCCGCCGCTGCTGTGCCCCTGCTTTGAGGGGGAAGGACGACGCTGCCCCCAAAACAAGGGGGCATGGCAAGCCTCTGCCGGTTTGGGGGCTTGCGTTTGGAATACCTTCTCGGCTACCATCTCGGCAGCAAGGAAAAAAAGCTCGTTCTGAGCGGAAACGAGGAGAAATTTCATGGCAGAAGAGACAACCTATCTGGAGCTTTCGGAGGAAGGCGGCGGGTCGCACAAATTTTACGAGGTGATTGTGCGCGACACGCAGGTGAGCATTCGCTATGGGCGCATTGGCGACCAGGGCCAGACGCAAAACAGCAGCTACGCGACATTTGAAGAGGCAAAGAAGGCCGCGCAGAAGAAGATTCAAGAGAAGGTGCGCAGCGGCTATGCCCCGGCAGTGATGGGCGCGCGACAGAAGCGCCCGGTAACGCGGCGGCAAGTCACCAGCACACGCTCAACGGCAAAGCAGGCGCCGGTGCTCTGGAACTTTGCCTCTGGTAGCCCGGCGTTTGGCATTTTCATTGATGAGCGCGCGTGCTGGCTGGGCAACCAATCCGGGCATATCTTCGCGCTGGACCAGAGCGGCCAGCCCAAAAATCAGTTCAGCCTGCCGGAAGGGGTGAAGTGTCTGGTGGGCGATCACGGCTGGATTTACGCGGGCTGCGACAACGGCAAGGTCTATGATCTGACCGGCAAGATTCCGCGCGAATCGTATGAGATTGCCGAGGGCGTGGATATTTTCTGGCTGGATATTCACGACGGGCATCTGGGCGTCTCCGATCAAGGCGGGACGGTGGCGCTGGTGAATCAGGAAGACGTGTCGCTGTGGCAGAAAAACACGCCGTACCGCTCTGGCTGGATGGTGCGCTGCGACACGACGAGCGTCTATCATGGGCATTCGGGCGGCGTGACGGCCTATGACCGCGCGACGGGCAAGCAACTCTGGCAGCAGAAGACCGGCGGCTCGGTGCTCTTTGGCTGGCAGGAAGCCGAGATGGTTTACGCGGGCACGAGTGACAATAAGGTGTACAGCTTCAAGAAGGATGGCACGCCGGGCACAGTCTACCGTTGCGACGATACCATTTACTCCTGCGCGACGGCGCCGCAGGGCAAGTATGTCTTTGCGGGCGATAGCTCGTCTTCGGTGTATTGCTTTGACGAGAGCGGCAAGCGGCTGTGGAAGCTGGGCACAGGCTGCGGCTCGGCGCTTTCGATGCAGTTCTTTCAAGATCGGCTGTACATCGTGACGACAGGGGGCCATCTGGCGTGCATGGATGTCAGCGAGGCGGCAATTCAGGCGGCGGAACAGGGCCAGGTGCCGCAGGCGGTGCAGGTGAAGGCGCCACCAGTGGCGGCGGCCTTGCCCGCGACGACGCTGGAAACCACGTCGGATACGAGCCGGGGCGTGATGCTGGAGTGTGTGCAGGAGGGCAGCGAACTGCGGGTGCGCGTGGTTTCGCCAGGGTACGACCCGGCGCTGCATGTGCAGTTCCCGCGCAATATTCGGCACGCGGGCAGGCGCTATCTCGTGGAGGATGTGCGGCTTTCGGCGCAGGGCACGTTCTACCGCGCCTATGGAGATATTAAGCAGGTGGTGTAGGGCTGGCGAATAAATTCGCGCCTATAGGCAGCGAAGCTGCCACCCCCAAGACAAAGGGGGCACGGCAAAACCCGCCTGCGCGGGTTGAGACGAATGGAATCTGTCTGGGGTGGGGAGTCCGCGCAGGCGGACTTGGTGGCCGCAGGCCCTTAGGCGCGGTTTTAACCGCCAGCCAAAAACGCCCTGGAGCCACGCGCGCAAGATTCGGAAGCGGGGGGATTGCTCCCCTTTCCCTTTCGGGAACGATGCGCAGGGATCGAACCTGCAATGGCTTTCGCCGAGAGTTTATAAGACTCTTGCCTCAACCAATTGGGCTAGCATGTACGCTTCTGAGGTGAGGGCGCGCGTGTTCCAGGGTGTTTCTTGTCAATCCCGCGCAAGTCCCGTAAGCGAGAAGCCTTGCGGCTCCCGTATTTTCAGTACGGTGCTTTTTAAAAGCGTGTGTATGCTTGCGTTGTGAGGGCGCGAGATTGGGACGTTCGTTAGATGGGCTTGCCAAAAGCGAGATGCGCAAGTTCCAAAAGCCATTTTTCAGCGCTCTATCCAACTGAGCTACACTCCGAGGAGTGGTGGGACTCGAACCCACGACCTCTGCGTCCCAAACGCATGTAAGCTTTTGTTGTGGGGGCGCATCTACCCTTGACCTGATCAGTATATCACAGCAGTTGGGGGATGTCAAGCAGCCTGGCGATTAAAATCGCGGCTATGGGCCTGACGGCCACGAAGCCCGCCTGCGCGGGCTGTGGGAAAAGCGAAAGGCATAGTGAATTTTCTGGCTGCATCTATTGACAAAACCGGATGCTTCAGGTACACTTGTGGCAGAGGTAGATGGGAAGTGGAGCACGAGGCGAGGGGGGAAGCATATGCCACCATAAAGAGCGCCGCCTGATGTTACTCACACCAAGCGGCATGGCTGTTAGCCTGAGATGTTTAACCCGTAATCTCAGGCAAGATTATATCACGGGATTGATTGAAATATGGCGCGGCGACGCCAATCGTGACGAAAGGCGCCGCCACTGTCAGAAGTTCGAGAGCCTGATGGCTCCGTAAAAAAACGAAGGTCGGTCAGTGCCTTCTCATCCATTATAGGCAGCGTGGGCTGCGCAGGTCAAACCGAGAGGCACCCACAGGACTTTCGCAAGCATGAAGGGAAGGAGAGTTATCCACAAAAAGAGCGTGTATTCCTGACCTCTTTGAGATTCCAGCGTCATGATGATGCTCGAATCGTTCATTCCAGCGTCATCATGACGCCCGAA
>DATBGS010000109.1:0-126009 GCA_036557885.1 Ktedonobacterales bacterium | reverse complement strand
GGTATCGAGTTCCTGCGCCCAGGCGGCCAGATCCGGCTCAGGGGTGGATGAGCGACCCAGCGTCTGACAGACCGCAGGCTTGACAGCCTCCCAGGTGCTGCCCGCGAGGAGCCTGGCACGCGGATCAGCCCAGCGGCCACTCGCCTTCACAAAGAGGGTGCGCCGATGGAGTGCTTCCCGCAGCTGTTCGACGACACAGAGGGTGTAGGCTTTGCGGTCAATGCTCCCGCCCTTGGGGGCGACATAGCGCCGCCAGCGCGCGGGCACACAGGCTAACGGTGCCTCCTGCATGGAGGGGCGCTTTTGCCCTTCCAGCCCACTGAGGAATGCCAGCGCCTCCAGCACAGGACGTCCGGCTGGGGCGCCGGCAAAGGCGATGGTGCGGAGGACGCTTGGCAGAAAGCGGCGCACCGCTGTATAGCGCGCGAGCAGTTCCTCTTCATAGTGGGTATCCACCGGGCGCGCGAGCTCGCGCACGCGAGTGATCGCGGCTTCCAACGTGGTGCGTTGCTTGCCGAGGTAGGCAGCCATCAGCGCTTTGCCCCCCTTGGGGCTGAGGAGCCGCGCCGTGGCCTCTGCCAGCGTGAGGGCTGCCTCGTCTAAATCGCCCAGCGTCCGTAGCCGCTCTTGTTTGCCGACCCGCTCGGCTTTTGCAAATAGGTCGGCCAGGAGCAGATCAAGGATATCGAGGGCGTCATCGTGCGCGGTGACCTCCAGTGTGCGGACCAACGCCAGGAGGGTGGCAGCGCGCCGTGAGGCGCGCATGCGGCGGAGGGTCTGCGCGCTTTCCGGTCAACGCAAAGGCCGCGAGGACTTTGAGTCGGCTGGGGGGAATCCCAGATAGGTCCAGATCGCCTACGCCCAGCGCGCGGATTTCCTCCAGGCGCGCCAATGCCTGTAAGAGCGCTGGCGCCGAGGCGCGCGTTGGGGCACGGCGCAGGCGCTCTAACTGCGTCGGCTGGCCTTCCTCCGCGGGCAGCAGCAAGATTTCCAGCGTGGCCTCCTGGGCTGGGGAAAGCGTCCGGGCAAGCTGCTGCCAGACACGCTCGGCCACCCGGTCGCGGATACGCGCCACCAAGCGATCCAAGATCGTAATGCCCGGCAAGAGCACCTGATGGGTTTTGAGCCAGGTGACGGCTGCCTCAAAGAGCGCGCCGGGGCGCTCGGCGCTGAGCCAAGCGCGAGCATAGAGCCAGCGCGCGAGTGCCAAGCCTTCAGCCCGGTCAGTCACCTCATGATAGCTGTAGCGGTAGCGAATTTCGGCAGCATGGTCATAGCGCAGGTGGCCCTCGCGATAGAGGACAAACTGGTTGGTATTGGTGATCAAGAGCTGGGCAGCGACATAGGCCACCACCTCAGGCGGCACCCCGATCGGATCGGGCAAAAAAGTACCCAAGAAACGGACGGTGCAGAGGTGCATCGCAAAGCCCAGGCGGGACAGGTCGCCCCGGCGCTGTCCTATCAGCGTCTGATCGTGCGCATCCAGATAAAAATACTGGGCGAGCTCGGCTTCGGACGGCACACCAGTGTAGCGCCCATAGCGGGCCTCTTGCTCGGCGGTCAAAAAATCAACCGGCATACGGCTCCTGCTTCACGAAAGTCGGAGCAACTCCTGCCCTGCAATGCCGGAAGGGTCGTTCATACAAACTTCTCCATTGCTTTCCGGCTCTTCCGCGCAAAAGGTGAACTAACAGAAGGTCTGAGCCCGAGCCTGTCAAGGTGCCAGCAGCCCCTGGATGAACAGGTGAACTGGGAGCTGTCTTGCGAGGAAGGCTTCTTGTAACCGTAGATGTAAGGATTGATAAGCCCCATAGCACAGTCTCCACCATTTCACTGTTGTTGCGGAAGAACCCATGGTTTGACTTCATGCTTTATTGTTGATCGAATCAGAAAGGTTGCTTCCCCCAAGCGAGATAGAAGAACCCCATCCAGAATGACTGCCGCCCGACCTCGACCAAGTGTTGCTCCATCGTTCTCCAGCTGGTTTGCCATGGACGGCGCCTGACCACTTCCCTCGTGATGCCATAGGAAGGTAACCGTAAGAAGAACAGCAGGTGGTGTAACCACCATGGCCATCGGTGGGGCCAGGCCATGTCCAGCACCACCCACCGTCGTCCGGGTGCGAGCGCCTGGCATCCGTTTTGGATCACCTGTCTCGCCTCTGGGATAAAGGTGAGAGCAAACGCGGAGAGAATGCCATCGACTTGAGCAGGAAATTGGTAGTGGGCAGCGTTACAGTGCACCAACTCCACGTTCTTCCAGCCCGAACGCTCCACGCGAAGCCTCGCCTGATCAAGCATGGCGTCTGTCAGATCTACCCCAATAATCCTGCCCGTCTCGCCGACCGCTTTCTGCAACAGGGCAAAATTCAGTCCGGTCCCGCAGCCAATATCTACTACCTGGTCGCCGTGTCTCAAGTTGAGGCGCTTGATCGCTTCTTTCCTCCAGGATTCCAGCGCCGCGATGCCGCTCTTGTCATAGCCCTTTGCCAGTTTTCGATAGACGTCACTAATCCGTGCGTCATTTTCAGCTGATTTTCTCCTGGTAGTGACCTGTTCTGTCCACTTCATCTCTCTCCTCCGGTGGTCATTAAGGTGAAGAACGCCATTTACAGGGCTCACAGGGAATATACCAGAAGGAGAGCGTTTTTTCCTGGGGACCTTCGTACCAGTGCTCACTGATTGTCGCCTTCTTACTATCCGATGAGCACGAGCCAGGGTTTGCGGTTTTGTGCCCTCCTCAACGTGGTTAAAACACGCAGGTGAGTCAAATAGGCCCTCATCGGTGACGCCCTGTTCCTGAGCCTCAGCTACAATTTTTGTTCAGTGGGCGTGGGAGGGTGGCTGGTTGCTAGAAGCAGTGGCCAACTACCTGGGGCAGAGGTAGGCAATGTGCCCTGGATTCAAACGACCACCAGCTCTCGCCTCTGTCAGCCGGCCAGAGTGCGGAAGAGGCACCAGCTCCGCCGCCTCTCATGCCTGCTCTTACATGTCCGGGCCTGCTCTGCCGTATTCCTCTTGACTGCTCCTCTCCCTTTGTGCTATGCTTTCCTATACAAGTATTCTATTGTTTTATTGAATAATGGAGGAGAAAATGGGAGAGCGCGCCTTCAAATCCAGCTTATACCTTCAGTTTGCCCGGCTGGGGAAAGCCCTCGCCAGCCCTGCCCGCCTGGAACTCCTGGATCTCCTGGCGCAAGGGGAACGCTCGGTGGAGGAACTCGCCCAGGAAGCAGATCTGGGCGTGGCGAATGCGTCAGCGCATCTTCAAGCACTCAGCCGAGCGCAGCTCGTTGCCAGCCGCAAAGTTGGGCTGCGGGTTTATTATCGATTGGCTGACAAGAGTGTCTTCCGCCTCTGGGTGGCGCTGCGGGAGGCGGGCGAACATCAACTTGCCGAAATTGATCGGCTGGTCACCACCTATCTCCAGGACCGCCAGAGCCTCCAACCGATCTCCCGCGAGGAACTCGCGCGACGCCTTACGGATGGTGAGACGATCATTCTTGATGTGCGCCCCCAGTTGGAATATCGCCAGGGCCACATTGCGGGCGCCCGCTCCATCCCGGTCGAGGAGGTGGAGCAGCGCCTGGCCGAGTTGGAGCCCCAGCGGCAGATTGTGGCCTATTGCCGTGGTCCCTATTGTGTCTTTGCCGACGAAGCCGTGACCATGCTGCGGGCGCATGGGTTTGCCGCCCAGCGCTATGCCGAAGGCTACCCAGACTGGGCGGCGGCGGGCTTGCCGATTCACCATGACCAGCGAGATCGGGAAGAGACCGTCAGAGGGCAGCGGTAACACGCTCGCGTGCCGTCCTCTCCCTCTCTGGAGTACACAGAAGCCCCGCTTCTGAAAGGAGCCGTTCCTGTGATCTTTCGTCAGATTTTGCATCCGGCCACCGGCTGTGCTTCCTACATTTTTGGCTGCACCGGCAAGAAAGCGCTGGCGGTGGTTGATCCCCATCTGGAGCATGTCGATGACTACCTTGCCGTTGCAGCGGAAGCGCAGTCGCCTATTGTTGCCATTGTCGAAACCCATGTGCAGGCCGATCACCGCTCCGGAGCCATCGAGTTGGCTGGGAGTACTGGGGCGCCAATTTATTTGCACGAGACAGCGGACGTCGACTTTCCCCATCGAAACCTCCACGATGGGGAGGAGATCACGCTGGGCAACGGCTACCTGCGCGTACTGCACACGCCTGGACATAGCCCCGATAGTATCTGCCTGCTCGCGGGCGACCGAGTGCGCGGGGAAGATCCCTGGTTTCTGCTGACGGGCGATACCCTCTTCGTGGGCGATGCGGGACGACCCGACCTGACGGCCAGCGAAGAGCACTCCCAGCAAACGAGCGCTTTCCCACCAGAGGAAGCGAGACAGGCCGCCCAGACCCTCTATACCAGCTTGCAACGGTTGTTGACGCTGCCAAATGACCTGGAGCTGTATCCGGCGCACTTCGCTGGGTCGGCCTGTGGCCGCACGATGAGTGGCAAGCCCAGTTCCACCCTGGGCTTTGAACGCCGTTTCAATCCAGCCTTGCAGCCAGGCAGTCCAGAGGACTTTGTGGCTTTTATGCTCACCAACCTGCCGCCCGCCCCAGCGCAGCATCGAGAGATTCGGGCCGCCAATCGGCAGGGGCAGGGCCTGGGCATGTCGAGCGGGCAAGAGGAGCGCTAACCCATGCGCCTGCTTACACCTCGGTTGCCCAAGTCCCACGCCAGGCAGGAAGCGCCCGTTGATCGAGCGGAGGCCCCCGTGCTGGGGCTGCGGGCCAATCTCGGCCAATTCTTGCTCTTAGTGCTGATCAATGCCTTCGTGGGCGGGATGGTGGGCCTGGAACGCAGCATCGTGCCCTTGCTCGGCCAGCAGGTATTCGGCCTGGCCTCGACGACTGCTGTCCTCTCCTTCATCGTGAGCTTCGGCGTGGTCAAAGCACTTGCCAACCTCTTTGCAGGCGCCTTGGGTGATCGCCTGGGGCGCAAAGGGGTGCTGGTGGTGGGCTGGCTTGTCGGACTCCCTGTGCCGTTCCTTCTCATCTTCGCCCCCTCCTGGGGGTGGGTCGTCTGTGCCAATATCCTGCTGGGCATCAATCAGGGCCTCTGCTGGTCCACGACGGTGATTATGAAGATTGATCTGGTAGGCCCCGCCCGCCGGGGACTGGCAATGGGCTTTAACGAAGCGGCTGGCTACGGGGCCGTCTCCCTCTCAGCGATTGCGGCGGGCTACCTCGCGGCCACCTACGCGCTGCGGCCTCAGCCGTTCCTGCCAGGGATCGGCTTTGCCCTGGCCGGACTCCTGCTCTCGCTCTTCTTCGTGCGCGAGTCGCATGGGCATGCGCGCCACGAGGCGGCCAGGCTTTCACCGCCCTTCCAGCCGTTGGCTGACGCAGCACCACTGGCTCCAGATGAGCGCGTGTTGCCCCCGCACGCCCCGTCCTTCAAAGAGATCTTCCTGCTCACTTCCTGGAAGAACCGAACGCTCTTTGGAGTCAGCCAGGCGGGACTGGTGAACAATCTGAACGATGGCCTGGCCTGGGGCCTCTTTCCCCTCTTCTTTGCCGCGGCAGGACTGCAGGTGGAGGAGATTGCCCTCCTGGCGGGCATTTATCCAGGGGTTTGGTGCGTCACCCAACTGGCGACAGGCGCCCTCTCTGATCGGCTGGGGCGCAAGGGCATGATTGTGGGTGGCATGCTGCTGCAAGGGGGAGCCATCGGGCTGCTGCTCCTGGTGCATGGCTTTGCCTGGTGGGTGGTGACAGTGGTCCTGCTTGGAGTGGGCACCGCCCTGGTCTACCCGACGCTGCTCGCATCGATTTCCGATGTGGCGCACCCGAACTGGCGGGCGTCGTCCGTGGGCGTCTACCGGCTCTGGCGTGATAGTGGCTATGCCATTGGCGCGCTCCTGGCTGGGGGGCTAGCCGATCTCTTTGGGATTTCCTGGGCCATCGGGGTGATTGCCGGAGTGACGGCGCTTTCCGGTGTGCTGGCTCAGGTCGTGATGGCGGAAACCCTGCCGCGGAGGGCTCACCAACCCATCCAGTCGCCGTAAGGAGCGCGTGGTTTGCTTGCCTCTTTCCCGTCTTGATCCTTCCCTTACCGAATAAGTGAGCATCTGACGAGCGGCCAGAAGCGTAGTTGTACAGCCAGAAAGACAGCATCCCTATGAACCCCGGAACGACTCCTCCCATCTACCTGGATTACAATGCCACGAAGCCGGTTGATCCGGCGGTGGTGGCGGCGATGCTCCCCTATCTGGAGCAGCATTTTGGCAATCCTTCCAGCAGCCACACCTATGGACACGCAGCGAAGGAGGCACACGAGCACGCACGAGCGCAGGTGGCAGCGCTGCTGGGCTGCGCACCGGATGAAGTGCTCTTCACCAGTGGTGACTCGGAGAGCGATAACCAGGCGATCAAAGGGATCGCCTTTGCCCAGCGTGAGCACGGCAACCATCTCATCACCAGCCAGATTGAGCATCCGGCAGTGCTGAATACCTGTCGCTATCTGGAGATGCGGCATGGCTTTCGGGTCACCTATCTGCCGGTTGATAAGCATGGACTGGTGAACCCAGCCAGGCTGGAAGCGGCGATTACCCCGCAGACCATCCTGATTACGCTCATGCACGCCAACAACGAGGTAGGCACGCTGGAACCCATCGCCGAGATTGGGCAGATCGCCCGGCGGCATGGCATCGCATTGCATACCGATGCGGCGCAAACGGTGGGCAAAGTGCCGGTGCAGGTGGATGACCTGGGCGTGGACCTGTTGACGATGGTTGGGCATAAGCTCTACGCGCCCAAAGGGGTGGGTGCGTTGTATATCCGGCGTGGAACCGTGCTGGACCCCTTGATGCATGGCGCGGGCCACGAGGGCGGGCGGCGTGCCGGAACGGAGAACGTGCCCTACGCGGTTGCGCTGGGGACGGCCAGCGCGCTGGCCGAGGCGCAGCTTGCCAGCCAGAAAGAACGCTGGCTCGCTCTGCGCGAGCGTCTGTTGAATGGGTTGGTGGCGCGGGTTGGGCTGGTCCAGGTGAATGGACATTCCGAGCGGCGCTTGCCCAACACGCTGAATATCTGCGTGCCGGGTGTGGTCGGTGAGGAGGTCTTGGCTCGGACACCAGAGGTGGCGACTTCTACTGGCATGGCCTGTCACGCCGGGTTGATGGAGCCATCGTCAGTATTGCTGGCAATGGGCATCGAGCCGACGCTGGCGTTGGGAGCGCTGCGGCTCTCGCTGGGGCGGTGGACGACTGCTGAAGAAATCGAGCGGGCAGTTGAGGTGCTGAGTGCCGCGATTCTGGCGCTGCGCCAGGGGGTGTAGTGCTCAGTTGCCGAAGGCTCCATCTAATGTCCGGATGGAGTCTTCCCATCAGGGTACGAGAAACAGGACCTCAGGACAAGCCCCCCTGTCGTGAAGTGGGATGCTGTGCGATGGAGGAGCCTCTTACCAACTTCGGGTGTATCGTGTTCACCAGCCGAGTCGTATTCCGAACACCAGCGAGTCACGCAGATCGCTTCGGCAAGTATCTTTTACGCGGGGGTGTTTCGATGGCCATTCTCGGGTGTAGCGTCATTCTTGGTGTCATTCTCTCCTATCTTACCATGATTTTCGTGCTGCACCGTTTTACCTATCGGACCTGGATGTTTGATGTCGGTGTTGGAGCAGGAATGCTCCTGGGTGCTGCGAGTTGGGTGCTCGAAGGTGGGAGTTGGCTTCCCTGGAGCACGATTACCTTGGGCATCCTGTGGTTCCTGGTGACCAGAATCGAATTGAGGATTGGTGGTTCAAAAGCACTCCATCTTCGGGTGGGCGATACCATGCCCCCCATGGCTTTTGTAACAACCGATGGCACACCGATTACCGAGCAAGAGCTGATCGCCAACGCTCCTACCTTGCTTACCCTGTATCGCGGCTGGTGGTGTCCATCCAGTAAAGTGCAGTTACAGGAAATTATGGGGCAGTATGAACACCTCAACCAGAAAGGGGTGAGCCTCTATGCAGCGTCTGTCGATGATCCAGAGACGGCAACTCCCATTCAAGCGTATGTCGGAAAGCAGATCACGATTCTTTGTTGTGTCTCAGAAGACGTGTTGCAGCACATCGGGGTGTTAGATAAGAGAGGGGCGCCTTGGTATGACCGGATGATCTTCGGTGCCCCTCGACAGCCAATCGCTATGCCGGCAACGCTCGTCATCAACCAGGAGGGAAGGGTCATTTTCGCATCCCGCTCCACTCGAGTAGATGAAGGGCCGCAAATGGAGGACATACTTGCCAGCCTTGCACTCCTTCCAGCACGAAGTAGCACATGATTCCCCTGTCACTTCTCGTCCATTGGTGGAATTATGCCCCATACTGAGGGAGAGCTAGGAGCGTGACACGAAGCTATACCTCAAACGGAGTGCTCTGGGCATAGAGGATCACCTGCCACACCCCAGCCTTGCGGGAGGTTTGTCGCTCCAGCCCCTGGGCGCGTACGGCCGCATCGACGGCGGCGGCCGAATGCACGTAGAAGCGCATGGGAGTTCGCATCATCCCTGACAGGACCGTGCGTGCCCGATTGAACAGGCGCATCCACCAGGTATCACGAGGATAGACCAGCCCATAAAGCCGCTTGGCCCGTGCCGCTGACAAGCCCACCAAAGCGGGCATATCGTCGAAGCAGCAGATCACCCGATCCAGGGTCACCAGATCAGCGGTGGGAATCGTCGGTGCTACCTCGATAAAGTTCCCATGCGCAAAGCTCATACGCTCGGAGAGACCCCGCCGTTCGGCCTCTTCGCGGGCAGCAGAGAGATAGGCGGTTGAGGCATCCACATCCAGCGCGTGGCTGACCCCGGCTGGCAGCAACGCATGCGCAATCGCCCCGCCCCCGCCCCCGATGTCCAGCAGGGTCAGCCCTTCCAAAGGTTCCGTCTGCAAAGTTTCGATCAAGAGGCGCGTCGTCTTGGCCGCGCCACGCTTCCGATAGTTCGCCAGTTCCTGGGCTACCCGCTCTGTGCCAAAGCAGCGCTCTATGCCGTCACATTGACAGTGGGACATGACTCTCCTCCTCTGCATGCTTGCCAGGTGGTGGCTCCACGCGGTCATCATGCTCCTGGAGTGGAAGCGAATGTATACAGCTCGACGTTGAGGCTGCTTCACTATCGCATGGTTTCCAAAAGACTCAAGAGGGATTCCTGCTCTTCGACACTCCCCTCTCCCAGCCGAGCCACAAGGATGGGGAGGTGCCACGCCGCCAGTTCCTCCTCGCGCGCCTGGCTCTGCTTCAGATACCGCCGGATGTAGGTGCTCCCTACCCCATTGCGCACTGATGCGAGCAGAAAGTCGGGCCCTTTGGGTGGGAAGGAGGGCAGCCATCTGCACGATCAATGCGGTTCGCGCGACATCGGCAAGGGGGTGCCCGGTGGTGGCGCCCGCCCAGTCGAGAATGTTGGGTCCGTGCCGGGTCATCAGCATATTTTCCGGATGATAGTCTCCATGGCACAGCGCCTTGCCATCGGGAAGCTGTGCCAGCCTGGAGAGTACGGCCTGGCGTGCTGTGGTTGGGACGAGAGCGGCGTCCTGGATCAGCTGGATCAGTTGCTCGCGCTGTGAGGGGAGATCTGGGATCACCTTGGCGTGCATCGCCAGATACAGATCGGTGAAGGCATGCAACACGTTCAGGAGGGTCCAGGGCCTGGTATGCCATAGAATCAGCAAGAAGTCAAGGGAGAGAGAAATATGGTGGGTTCTTCACTGCTGCGGAGAATCCCCTGGCACCATCATCTCCTGCCTGGATACAGGATACGAGAGGCACCTTGCTGCTCCTGGCTACCCCGTCGTGCTAAAGAGACCAAAGAGGAGTGAGACGCCCACTAAGATGAGGAGGGCCGCTGCCAGGTACGTCAGGAACGCCGTGTAGCGCCGCATCCGGCGCAGAAATGGCCCTATCCGATCCACCAACAGGCCCACCAGCAGAAACGGCACGCCCAACCCCAGTGCAAAGACGAGCATCACTATCACCCCTTGCACGAGGAGCAACGATCTAACGGCGGTCAGGACCAGAATGGTGCCGAGGATCGGGCCAGCACAGGCTGACCAACTGGCCCCAAACGTGAAGCCGATGAGTCCGGAGCGCCACCACGCCGAAGGTCCTGCCTTCACCTGAAGGCGGTGTTCGTAGGACAGCCATGGGATCGGCACCAGTCCGGTGAGCGCGATGCCAAAGAGCAGGAGCAGCAGCCCCCCGAGACGCTCCAGCCCTTGCTGATAGGTGCTCAGAGCACGGCCAAACAAGGCAGCCACTGCTCCCAGCAACATGAGGAGCAGGGTAAATCCCAATACGAACCAGAGGGCATGCCGACTCACCCGCCAGCGCATGCTGGGCTGGCTCTGGGTCTCCTCCCAACCGACTCCAGCCAGATACGAGAGATATCCAGGGACTAAGGGAAGGACGCAGGGCGAGAGAAAAGACAGGATGCCCGCCCCAAACGTTGCGAGCAAACTCAGGACAGTGAGAGACATGTTCGGTTTCCTCCTGAATGGTGGCCAAGGGTATATCTTGGGGGCCACACTTCCCTGACAGTGGGCGTGCGATCACGCACCGGATCACCCCTATGCCTGCGGTGTTCCGTCGGTTCCCTGCTCACCTGCCACACAGAGACGCTCCGTAGCAGACAGAGCCGGCTCGGGCTCGCCTTCCGTGCTCTGCCGAAAACAACTACCGAGTGTCCTCGCTCGATGCTTCGTGGTGCTACTCATGAGCGGGGTATACCTGGCTTGCTTGGACTGGTTTCGCTGAAACAGTAGTCTGCTGATGCTGGTGCACGTGCAGGGCGTTGACCGCCTCCGCCTCTTCCTGGGTCCAGGACCGCGAAGTGCGCCGCATCAGGAAGTAATAAGGAATCATCGCCAGCAGGACGAAGATGGCAGTCCATTGGGCCTGTTTGAGCGCATCGAGGCCCAGGAATGGCACGGTTGGCTCGCTGCCTCGGAAGAAAAAGACGATGAACTGCGTGATGGCGTACCCCGCTAGATAGACGAGCGAGACCAGTCCCATTCTGCTGCGCGGCAGCCGCGAGCTGAGGGGCAGGAGGATGGCCAGCAAGATCAGGTTCATCAGGATCTCGTACGCTGACGCCGGATGGAGCGGAACAGCGGAATGGGTGAAGGCATGCGGATTGGTGTACAGCGTGGCCCAGGGCAGAATATGAGGATCGGAAACACTGCCCAGGCAGGGTGATGAGTTCGGCAGCGCGCAGCTCTGGATGTCGGGGGAGATGGAGGGAGTGCCTGCCGGATAGCCCACTATATCACCGTTAATCAGATTGCCCAGGCGACCAAAAATCTGCCCGACAGCGGCGAAGAAGGTGGCAATGTCCAGGGCCAACCAAATCGGTATCCTGCGCCGCCAGGAGACAAAAACCACGGTGGCCATCCCGAGGAAGATGGCCCCGAAGAACGCCATACCTCCGTTCCAGACGGCAATGATGTTGATGGGTTTCTCCAGATACTGCGAGACCAGATCAGGCTGCTGGATGACAAAATAGAGGCGTCCACCAATGAGTCCGGCCAGCGCGGCCCACCAGAAGACACGGTAGACGATCTCTTGGTCCAGGCCCAGCCGTTTGGTGTAGCGCAGGATGGCCCAAAGGGCGACGACGATGCCCACGACGTAGGCGACGCCATACCAGTGAATGGTGATCGGGCCAAGCTGAATGGCAGGATTGATATTGAGAATGAGGTACGCGAGCGTAAAGTAGCTCTGTGGCATCAGGTCAGTCTCCCTCTTGACGGGTAGCGGTGCTCTCTTGGGTCCACCTCTGATCATTGCACAGCATGGGTCCCTGCTCTTAGGTGCGTGTGATGGGGTGATGTCTCCTCTCGCTCCTCACATCAGCCGGATGGGAAGCCGACAGAAGGCCACCACGGCCATACTGGCAACGAACAAGAAGGCGTCAAACAGGGCCACGTTGCTCACAAAGGGCAGCATGGAGCGCACCAGCAGCATAGGGCGAAGTGAGGAGTGCTGTTCGCGGTGCGTGGCCCGCCAGCACTCGAGTATGAACAGCCCTCCGGCCAGGGCGAGCAACACAGCGGTCAGCGGCCAACTCCATCGGAGCAGCGTCATGCTCCAGTTCACCTGCACACCCGCCACGCGCAACGTCAGCGCTGCCAGCGCGCCACTGCCCAGGATCAGGCCCTGGCGCGCCTTCCGCGTTCGGATGCGCAGAGCCAGGAACCCACTCAACTGGAGCAGCAGTGAAAGCCCACCACTGCCGACCAGCAGAAAGGCTGCAAGCCACGTGAACGGAAACGAAGAGGTATGCCCCAGCAAGTGCCCGATGAGCGCGGTGCTGCTCACCACACTGAGGGCATAGACCAGAAAAGGCCAGACGGTGATCCCACCTCTCCAGAACCGGGGGTGCCTCGCGCGCGCCCAGGCTTCCGCAAATGCCAGCGGTTGGGGACCAAGCACCCTGGACAGGGATTTGCCATCGGCGACGGCCAACTGTAAATGCTGCTCCAGTTCCAGTTGCATCTCCTGGCGGCTCTCGCGGGCTACGCCGCGCAGCGCCCAATAGCTTGTGCAGGCCGCAACCAGATCAGCAATCTGGTGCTCTTTATGGTGGTCTGCTCGGTTCATCGGCAGAGGCTCCTTTGAGAATGCGGTCAACCACCTGAGCGAACCGCTCCCATTCGGTCCGCCAGAGGTCTAACTGTTTGGCGCCTTCTGGGAGCAGGCGATAATACTTGCGCTGCGGCCCCTCCCGCGAGGCCACGAGGTAGCCTGCAATGTAGCCGCGCTGCTGGAGGCGGCTCAAGAGGGGATAGATGCTGCCCTCGCTGACCAGATCCAAGCCCTGGTGGGCGAGTTGCTGCACCAACTCATAGCCATAACACGGACGCTGCGCGAGCGTTGCGAGCAGGCACATATCCAGGGTGCCTTTGAGGAGCTGCGTCGAGCGGGTGTCCACGTGTGCCTCCCCACTATCATGCAGTACATGCTACTGGGAATAGTATAACATAAGGTATCTTGTTTTGCAAGAGAGTGGGGAGGAGCAATTGCTTCTGCTTCAGAGGCATTTGAGCGCTGCGGGTCGGTGGATTCATCTTTCCCAGACAAGCACTCTCTCGCTCGGAAAAAGCCGAGCCATCGGAGAGGGATCGCCCCCCATTACACAGGAACCGAGCATCTCCTGTTGGAGATGCTCAGGGAGGGCGAGGGCATCGGCGCCGGGATATCAACAGGTTTTGGGTTGGAGGTGGAGCAGGTGCGTAAGAAAACGCTGGAGATCCTTCATGAAGCGCAGCAGAAAGCCTCAGAAGTGTTCCTTTTGTGGCACACCGCAGGACCAGATTCAGCGTCTCATTGCTGGCCCCAATGTCTACATTTGTGACGCTTGTGTGGAGCGCTTCCGCATCAGCCCGGAAGCGCTCCAGGAGGAGCGTGGCTTGCGTTGCTCGTTCTGTGCCAGGAGATCCTCACACAAGCACCCCCGCACCAGCGCTAGAGGAGCCTGGCAGCACTGTCAGAGCCAACAAGGAGCGCATGACCATCCTGGGCTGTTTATGGCTTGACACCGGGCAGCGTCGTCTGGCATACTAGGCACAGCGGTTGTCACTAGAGACGCCTGCTCCTTCATGGGAAGATCACCCCGATGCGTGTTTACTGCTGAACCGACTGAACAACACATCTCCACCGGTCCTGGCCGACCGCAGATAACCTGGCGGCCTGTCCAGTTCGTGGTATGCCACCACCAGTTCGGGCTGGTGGCTGTTGGTATCCCCGCGCCCCTCCAATCCTTCACCGCAAGCGCTGCCATGTCCCCCCTAAAGACGGGAGCCTTTGTGTGGTTTGTTCTCCTTTCAATTTGGAGGTGTCTGGTATGGTTTTGCCCTTCTCGTCCCGCTTGTCGATCACCCGTGCGACGCTGCGTCTGCTCTATCGAAGCCATCCGCGTGCCTTTGTCATCAATGCCGTCGCTTCGTTGGCCGAACCGCTCTTTTTCCCGGCGGTCCTCTTCTTGCTGCACCAACTGTTTGGAGCGTTGACCGATTCACATGGGGCCGTCCAATTCACTCCAGCCATCATCCCGCTCATGCTCGGCCTGCTGGCGGCGCTCCTCATTCAGCGGTTGGGGGTGATCGTACGCGATAGCGCTGCGACCATCCTGCGCCAGGACGCCTGGGTGGACATCAGCAAGCGCATTATGCAGAAGCTCCCCAGCGTGCCCTATCCGCTCTTCGAGAACAATGCGTTTCAGGCGCGCTATGGTTTGGTCATCCGCGAGGCATCCGAAAAGTCCATCAGCCTGGTAGATTCGCTGTTCTCGACCCTCCCCATTCTCTTTGGGCTGATTGCCCTGGCGGTGACGATGATTGCCATTGCTCCACTAATGGTGTTGGCGATCCTGGTGATTGGCTTGCCTGCTGCGCGCATCGAGCGGCAATTCAGTCGAGCGTACTACGCGCTCCAGGAACATAACGCTCCCAACCAGTTACGCATGGAGGCGCTGACCAACATGCAAGTCGATGCCCCCTGGCAGCGCGATGTGCGCATCTATCAGAGCAATCTGATCCCCCGCGAGCACGCGTCCCTGGCTGAAACCTATCTGTCCGAATTAAAGCGACTCACGGTGCGATTCCTGGGGCTGCGCGGGGGAGCCGCCCTCATCCAGGTGATCGGCTTTGGGCTGGCCCTGGCCGCAGCGGTGTTCCTCATCAGCCAGGGGCAACTGAGTCTCGCCACGTTTGCCGTCCTGATCCCTGGCATCGCCTGGCTTTCGGGGATGGTCAACTCCTTCATTTACCAGTACCGCTCGCTGTTAGATTCGCTGCGCTACGCCCAGACCTTGTTCGAGTTCCTGACCACCGAATCCTTTGACGGACTGCCCGCTGCCTCCCCTGCTCCCCCGCAGAGCAAAGCCTCTCCACGCCTGACCGCCGTTCACGTACAGGAGGTCTCCTATACCTATCCCGAAACCCAGAAGACGGCGCTGGAGGAGATCACCTCTACCTTCACTCCCGGGTTGACCGCCATCGTGGGGACCAATGGCGTGGGCAAGAGTACACTGGTCAAGTTGCTTGCTGGGCTGGTATTTCCAACGAGTGGCTCCATCGAGGCGATGGACAGTACTGGAGCATCTGTCGCGCTCTCGACAGTCGTCAAAGCGGTGCTCTTCCAAGACCCGGCGCATTTCCATTTCAGCATCCGCCAGAACGTCACCATGCAGTTTGAGCGGGTACCCGGCGAGGAGGAGCGCATTGCTGAGGCGTTGCGGCTCGCGGGGCTCTCTGAGGTGGTGGAAGGCTTGCCAGAGGGCATCGATACCATCGTAGGTGCCGGGTTTGGCGGGGCGACCGATCTCTCAGGTGGGCAATGGCAGCGGTTGGCACTGGCGCGGCTGCTCTACCATGATGCCCCGCTGATCATCCTGGATGAGCCAAGTGCCAGCCTGGACCCCGTGGGAGAGCGGCAAATCTTCGCACTGCTGAAGACGCTGGCTCACGAGAAGATCATCCTCTTTACGACCCATCGCTATGATACGATTCGCCAGGCGGACCGAATCGTGGTGCTGGTGGATGGACGTATTGCCGAGAGCGGCACCCATGAGGAGTTGGAACAGCAGGCAGGAGCGTTCTGGTCCCTTTATTTGGGGCAGGGAACCCATCCAGGCACGGCATAAGGAAGAGATACGCTTTTCTCGCAGATGCCAGGGTGCTACCAGCGCTGCTCTTCCATCTGTGAGAGGAAGGGAAAGAAGAACGATGCAGTTCATGTACCCTTCAGATGGCCCTGGGATTGTGTTTCTCTGGCAGGATGCTTGCCGTTGTTCCGCGCTCGCCCTTGTTGAAGCAAAGCATATCCGTGAAGGCAGCATCCCGAAAGCAGAGAGATGGATGGTGCATGAGTTCCCGCTTCTCGGAAGTGGTTACTGCAAGAAAGCGTATTACCGCCTCTCGGAGCGTTCGGAAGAATGACCGCACAGGAACATTCCGCATGTTCAGCAGAAAGGAAGGGGAATCCATGTCAGCCTCCCAAGAGCGTCATCCCACCCTCGATTCGGTGGCTCCTCGTTTTCTGGTCGCAGATATGGAACAAGCGCTGGCCTTTTATGGACAACTCGGCTTTGCGAGTCCCTATCACGACGAGGGGTTTGCTCTTATCGAACGGGATGGGATCGCTTTGCACTTCAATGTCTCCGATCCCACACACGAACCACCACAGCAGGGGTGCAGGGTATGTTATATCGGCGTCACCCATATCGAGGCGTTGTATCAGCAGTATGTACCCACTGGCGCCGTTCGGTCTCCGATCCAGGCGACGGACTGGGGGACGAAAGGATTTTGGCTCTGCGATCCCTTTCGCAATATCCTGATTTTTGAGGAAAACATTCCTGAAGGGGAGCGCAACACGGAACCAGGAGCGTGAGGACACGAGCGCTGGAAACAGAGCCAGAGAGCCACTAGCAGTGATTCCCGACCAGCCACCGACCGACTTCGAGCGCATCGGGCAAGTGATGCGTGTGCGCTCCACCACCTGTGGCGGAGATCGAAACTTTGAGTTCAGTTACACTTTGGCGTGGGTCTGAGGCCAACAGGTGTGCCAGATCGGATGCCGAGGAGTGGGCGGGGAGTTGGGCCAGCGCGCGGGCCCGCACCGCCTGGAATTCCAGGATACACTGACGCACCCCTGAAGTTGAGCGATCTGGCCCTCGATGCGGGCGAGGGCCTGCGCCAGGTGTGCATCCAGCAGGGGATCGATTGGCTGGCCCTGCTGCTCACGATAGCTCGTCGTGAAGGCCTGAATCTCTTTCAGCGTCAGCCCCAGCGAGCGCAGACTCTGTACCACCCGCACGCTCCACAGCGCTTCCTCGCCAAAGAGCCGGTAATTGCTCTCGCTCCGGCCCAGGGTGTAGAGAAAGCCGAGCGCTTCGTACTCCCGCAGCACTTTGATGGGCACGCCCGTACGCCGAGAGAGCTGCCCGATTGTCATGGCCTGTGATCGTAACATAACCTCACCTTTCACCGGAAAATGGTTGAGCAGCTCTACCTGCTGCTAGCTAGCACAGCAGCTCAGCCGGTTGATATCCTTCGTAAAGGAGATGGCGACGAGTTTGAGCGCCTCGGCCATCGTTGGGTACACATGCACCATCTCAATGAAGTCATCCGCTGTCGCCCCAAACCGCAAAGCCATGGCCGCCTCGTGGATCACTTCGCCTGCATTAGCGCCCAGCATCGAGACCTCCACGACCCGGCGTGTGGGCCGTTCGAGGACCATCTTGATGACTCCGCGCGGGTCGCGTATGGCCCCAGCACGCGGCACCACACTCAACGGGATGGTATTGCAAGCGCAGATGATCCCCTGGGCGTTGGCCTCCTCGTCAGTCAACCCGACCACCGCACCTGGGGATTGGTGAAGATCGTGCGCGGGATGACCGTGTGATCGACCTGGCGCAGCGGGTCCCCGGAGAGGGCATTGTGGGCGGCGATCTTGCCATCATGCGCCCCAATTGGGGTCGCCATCTGGCTCTCGGTTTCCCGTCCAATCACGTCCCCCGCAGCCTAGATATGGGGGACACTGGTGCGCAACGTGCGGTCCACACGCACCGCTCCTACCTGATCGAGCTGGACCCCTGCTCGTTCCAGGCCCAGCTCCTGGGTATTGGGGCGTCGCCCAGCGGCGATCAGCAGCCGTTCGGCGGTGAGCGTCTGCTGGCTCCCCTGCCGCTGGACTACCAGGGCAATGCCCTCCCCCTGGCGATCTACGCCGTGTACCTGTGCTTCAGTGACCAAGTGCAGCCCTTCCTCCTGTAAGAGAGCAGTGAGTGCCTCGACAATTTCCGGCTCGTAGCCCGAGAGGATGGTCCTGCCGTGGGTCACAAGCGTCACCTCGGTGCCAAAGCGAGCAAACATCTGGCCCAGCTCGAGCGCGATGTGGCCGCCGCCCAGGATGATAAGCGAGCAAGGTCGCTCGCGCAGGGTGGTGTCCCAGGGGTCATCGGCAGCACCCAAGAGATCACTGGTGAGATAGGGCACATGAGACAGGCCTGGGATGTTAGGAAGCGTCGGCGCCGAGCCGGTGGCAATCAACAGTTGGTCGCCCACCAGACGGCGCGGGCCAGCGGCACTCTGCACCTCGACCTCGTGGTCAGAGATCAGCGTCGCGTGCCCGGAGACGACCTGAACGCGCTCCGGGTCATCGAGCAGGCTTTCGTACTTGTGGGCGCGATAGTCCTGGATGATCGCATCCTTCTGGGCAATCAGGTCGGCCCAATTGATGGGCATCTGCACCGGCGAAAGCCCCGGATAGCGGGGATGAGCCGCGTCGTAGACCAACCGTGCTGCCTCGATCAAGTTCTTGGAGGGCAGGCAGCCCCGGTTGGCACATGTTCCACCAATGGTGCGCCATTCGGTCATGACGGCGGTTTTGCCGAGTTCGGCAGCGTGCAGGGCGGCAGCAAAGGCGGTCGAGCCACTGCCCAGAATCACCAGATCAGCGTGGTCTTGTGTTGCTGTCATCGTCACTCCTCTCTGTTCTTGGGGCAGGCTGATCCTTGTGCAGAGGGGCTTGCTCCTGGGATCGTTCATCAGCTACGGCTGGCCCGCAGCGAGGGCAGGGAGCATTCGTTTCACGGGTCGAACGCACGGGACTGAACCAGAACCAGAACCCCAGCGCGAGGGCGCCCACGAGGGAGATGGTCGCCCCGGTATACACCAGACCAGTGTTGTGGATGAGAAAATGGCCCAGGGCTGTTCCAGCCAAGGGTGCGGCCACGAGCGGCAGGGTCACCGCCAGATGACAGGGACAGGCAATGATCCCGCTCACGATCAAGCCACCTCCACTCGCGTTGGCAGTGCATGGGAGCCTCCTTTTAATGGTGGACATGATATATCCTGATATCCAGATAGATTATCCAGCAATGGGAGGCTCCTCCAAGAGTGTACCAAAGATCTTGCGAGCATCTTCGAGCGCCTGCTCCTGGGTGAGCAGCTTGACAACGAGTTCCGGGTGCGCGGCACGCCAGCGGTCCGCTGTCTCAGGACTGGCAAAGGCATTGATAAACGGGCATGCACACTCGGCCTTGATGGCTGGCTCCTCTGAGCACTCGTTTGCCAGCACAACCGTCGTCGCCGGATGCCAACGCTGCGCACCACTGATCGGCTCGATAGCAATCGTGAGGGGCGTGGCATCGGTGGGGTCTTGGGTGTGGATGGTCGCCGGACGTCCGACCATGAAGGGCAGCCCAAGTGCATCGATAGCGCACATGGCAAAGACGGGTGGCGCGTCATCGATCTCCACCCGATGCAGGGTGGGCACGCCAGAGAACGGATAGGCCACCTGAAGAGTGCCATCCGCCGCGCGCTGGATCACATCGTGGACCACCAGATCAGCCAACAGGCGCTCCAGCCCAATGCCGATCAGTCTCGCCGCCGGGCGGAGTTCAGCCTGCGTGGGAGCACGCCCCTGTTCAAGAAAGGCACGCAGCACCGCCCGATGGAAGAGGCGCGCCGGGGCTGAGAGGGCAGCCACCCGCTGATGCAGATCAAGTTGACATACGTCTGGGTTCAACCCTAAACTGGCGAGCGAAGAAACTCGAAAAAATGGCCCCTGTGCCTGTTCAGACATGGCGCGGTATTCCCTTTCGTACAACTTGCCTAGCGAATAACGCCACAACTAGCCACACCCGTTGCATAGTCATGCAGCATCGTGCCTGCGGTCGAGAGCAACGCGCGCACGCGTGGATCGGTGATGGCGTAGATCATCTGTCGGCCTTCGCGCCGGGCGGTGACTAGGCCGCACCAGCGCAGACACCCCAAATGCGTCGAGATGCGGCCTTGAGGAGCGCCAACGGCCTCAACCAGATCGGTCACGGAGCGTTCCTGCTCCAGAAGGAGGGTGAGGAGTCGCAGGCGTGTGGGATCGCCCAAGGCGCGAAAGAAGCGCGCGAGCAGGTCAGCTTCTCCGAGGCTGGGAGGAGAGGCGGCGCCAGGCAGAACCTCCGGAGTGGAGGATACTCCCGAACCATTCGTCATAGTGGCCTCTTTCCATTGATAAGATATTCGAATATTCGGATATATTCTATTACCAGAGGAAGCCCCTGTTGTCAAGGAGAATCGGGCCTCTGTTGAGAAAATCCCCTGCCTGTTCCAGAAAAGGTGGGTTTAGTGGGACAATTCGTTTTGCCCCCTTGCCAATGAACTCTCCTGGTGGTAGACTATCCCAGCAACTCGTTCCATCAATCTACGTCCCAGATTTTTCACCCCACTGAGTTCATGAAACAGGCAAGAGGTAAACTATGGAGATTGGGTAGGCGCGCGTGTCCACCACAGACCAAACGCTGTCATTGCAGCAAGATGCCCTCACTGCGGCAAAATGTGCCCCGATCTACACGGATACCATCAGTGGATCCACAGATCGTCGCCCGGGGCTGGAACAGGCACTTTCGCATCTGCGTGCCGGAGATACGCTGGTCGTCTGGCGCCTTGACCGCCTGGGCCGCTCGCTCAAACACTTGATCGAAACCGTTCACGACCTGGAGCAGCGCGGGGTGGGGTTCAAGAGCCTGACAGAGAACATTGATACCACCACCCCCGGAGGCAAATTGATCTTCCACATCTTTGGCAGTCTCGCGGAATTTGAACGCACCTTAATTGTTGAGCGAACCCAAGCTGGGCTGGCGGCAGCGCGCGCTCGTGGGCGCAAGGGAGGACGCCCTCGAGGCAGCGTGCGCTACGACCCAAAGAAGCTCGCCTTGGCTCAGCAGTTGTATGCAGAACAGAAGCATAGTGTCGCGGAGATCTGCAAGACTTTACAGATTGCGCGCACGACCTTCTATCGCTATCTCAATGGGCACCGAGGCACTCCAGCAGAGGTCAAACAGACAAAGAGGCAGTGAAGCAGTTCACCCCTGCCTGCTTGTGACTGGGGGCATGCAAGCGTGGAACACAAGCTACCTGTTTACTAAAAGAAGACTACAAGAACCACCTTTCTGTTCCGTTACCCCCCAAACCCCAGTACCTGATGCTTTGCCATGGCTGTAGTACCCTTTCTTTCTCTCCTCTGTTGTATTGGCTATTTTCATCAGGATACAAAAGTTCAGATTCAGCTTGTTCAAATTCACTTTACCGAACCGATGACGAAAGTGGCTGGCACAGAGATGGGGTAGAGCAGAACAGCTGGCTGATCATGCTTGATTCTATCCTGTACGCACCCTTCCTGCAAACTGATGGAGAAGGGCATCATCTACTGAGAGCGCCATTTTGCTGTGCTGATATCGAAGTAGTCACCACACCCAATGCTCGCGCATATGACGAGAGTAGCCAGAACAGGCCCTGCCCAAGCTGCCGCGGACACCTCGCGAGCGGATGGCATAGTCCTATTGGCGCCAGCGCAAATGTGTTACCGGGCACGGGTCTGCCACTACCGCCAGCGCTGTAGGCCAACAGACGCCCGGCCCCTGGATTCCTCGTGATCGGGGGACGGGAGTAATTTGAGAAAGCCCTGGCGGCTTACCAAATATTTCCCAGATGTCTGTGGTTTGCTGTTCTCCTCCAACCATTCCCGGTGTGCTGGCTACTTTTGTCATCCGTTGAAGGCATTTCCAAACTCACTCAAGTGGGGAAGTGCCTTTCCAGGCATGCTCAGGCCAGAACAGAATGCGGACAAGAAGTGACCGCTTTTCGTGAGAGACTCTTAGAGGGCATGTGCCGTTACACGCATAGGAAAGGAGACCTCTATGGCCGAACAGCAAACAAACCTTCTGTCTTTCTACAAAGGGTGGGATGCCTATCAGGCGCTCTTGATCAAGGCGATTGCCCCACTCTCGTCCGAACAACTCGCCCTGCGAGCCGCTCCACATCTGCGCCCTATAGGTGAAAATGTGGCCCATATCACGAGTGGCCGGGTCAGCAATTTTCATCTGCTCCTGGGAGAAGGCAATGCTGATCTGGCGCCATTGGAACAATGGGACGTACCGGGCACACCCCCCAGAAGTGCCACCGAGTTAGTAAGTGGGCTGGAGGCCACCTGGCAGATGATTCAGATGGCGCTTGCTCGCTGGACCCCTGCCGACTTGGAGGACGTTTTCACGGAGGTGCAGGACGAGCAAACGTACAGATTCACACGTCAAGGGATCATCTGGAGCACCATCAAACATGACCTCCACCACGGCGGCGAGGTATCTTTCACATTGGGGATACACCAAGTAGCGGCACTCGATCTCTAACGCAGCGTTTTTCCAGAGCATTTCCAAACCGAGGAGCATGAGTTCTGGTTTGGAAATGCTCTCATCCGTTCATAAAGTGGGGGGTAAACGCGATGAACCTCGCTGCTTTGAAGCCAGATGACGCAAGTAGTCAGAGCAGGTGTAACCGCTTGGAGAGCCTGGGATGAGGTTTTTGCGTACATTACGGGCTATCGCCAATTCGTCTTGCTTGGATGAAAAGAGGGAGACACGATGGTGCAATTTGCCCTGTTCGGCGTCGGTTTGATTGGTACCATTCACGCCAGCAATATCACCGCTCATCCGCGGGCCACAGTGCGCTATGTGTATGATGTCAATAGTGCTGCGAGTGAACAAGCTGCATCCCGTTTCGGTGCGCAGGCCGCCTCCTCGGTGGAGGAGGTTTGGGCCGCGAATGACGTGGATGCAGTGCTCATTGCTTCATCCACCAACACCCATGCCGCGTTACTGAGCAGCGCGATCAAGGCGAATAAACCGGTCTATTGCGAAAAGCCGATTGATGTGAATATGGAGCGCGTCAAAGCGGTGGTGCAAGAAGCCGCTCATGTCGATGTCCCGATTATGATGGGCTTCAGCCGTCGTTTTGACGCCAATCACCTGGGCGTGCGTGAAGCTATCCAGCGAGGCGCGATCGGCAAGGTGGAGATGATGCACCTCACCTCGCGTGACCAGGAGCCTCCGCCCATCAGCTACGTCAAAGTGTCTGGCGGGCAATTCCGCGACCAGACGATCCACTTCTTCGACCTGGCTTGCTGGCTTGCCGATGAAGCTCCCCGAGAAGTCTATGCCGCTGGCGCGGTACTGGTTGCCCCAGCCATTGGCGAGGTAGGCGATGTGGATACGTCGATGCTCATCCTCCGCATGCCCTCGGGCGCGCTGTGCCACATCGACAATAGTCGCCGCACCACCTATGGGTACGATGAACGCATCGAGGTCTTTGGCTCTGGCGGCATGGTGCAGTCCCGGCTCAAACCAACTCGCGAGGTTTCCCTCTATACCGGCTCAAAGGTGATGTCTGATGGAGTGCATCCCGCCTGGTTGGACCGGCTCGCGCCCAGCTTTGCTCTGGCCCTGGACGCTTTCATCTCCACCGTTGAGGGCAAAAAGGTTGCTTACCCCTCGCTGATGGATGGGTTGCGCGCCCAGATCATTGCGGAGGCTGCACTCGAATCGCTGCAAGCAAATCAACCAGTCAAGATTACCTACTGGCAGCCCAAGTAATCGTAACTGAGGAGGTTGGAAGAAATACAGTGAATCCGAGTTGTGCTGGCTACTTCTGAAATACGCGAGCAAAAGATACAGAGGATTGTGCCAGAAAGAACAGCTTGACCCCTTTTTCCAGGGAGGAGGTGTTTTCCATACACAACTTTAATAGTTTTGAGCCTTTTACAGATCGAGAGCGCCACCAATCAGGGAACACGGCTCCGCGCTACGGCTGATCTGTTGCCATCCTCCGCGAGATGCGCGGCCTGTATGAAGGAGGAATGTCCTATGCCCGACCCATCACTCACTCGTTTGCAAGTGCTGATCCTGCTGGCAGAGACGCCTCAGCGCCTCGCCGCACTTACCACTGATCTTTCCCCCGAAGCATTGCAGACAAAGCCCACGTCCGGTGGGTGGTCTGCCAACGATGTGCTGGCCCACTTGCGCTCGTGTGCCGACGTCTGGGGGAACTGCATCAGAACGATCATTGCCCAGGACCACCCAACGCTGCGGGCGGTCAATCCTCGCACCTGGATCAAGAAGACGGATTATGACACCCTGGACTTCCAGACCTCGCTTGCCGCCTTTGACGCGCAGCGCGCCGAGTTACTAGCCGCCCTGAAGCCACTGGCGCGTGAAGACTGGTTACGCTCGGCGACAGTGAAGGGGGCAGGAAAGGTGCTTGAGCGAACCATATTGACCTATGGGCGGTGGCTGGCTCGCCACGAGCAGCCGCACCTCAAGCAGATCGAACGCCTCGTCAAACAGGCTGCTAGAGCCAGTGCAGCTCCGGATCGCTGAAATCTTTGCTCTGGAACTCCCGTACCGTGCCATAGATACTGAGTGCCTCGCTCAGTTTCATCCCGCCTGCCTCCGTGCTGGGTCAGCAATGTCTGCTGCCTCCGCCGAATGTATCCCGTCTTGATCGTGCTTACCAGAAGGAGTGTCCAAGAAGCGCTTCCCCTCCGCTGCGGCTAGCAGCGGCTGGAGGGATGCACTAACTGCCTAGCTATGCTCCTCCTGCCCAGGGCGTAGTCACCTTGATGCGAAGCGCCTTCGCTGGCTCTCGTTGAAACCAGTCCTCCACTGGCTGAAACTTTGGGCCAACAGAGGCGGCTCTCGTCCCCTTGCTGCATGGTGCTCCTCCACTGAACCGCAACTCAGCAGTCCATCTAGCACACGCCAAACAGCAAGCTTGCGCGGTCAATTCAATGCCTCATTGCCAGGATCTGTCACACCTAAACAAGAAGATAGAGTTATTTTCTATGATTTAGAGGGTGGTTCTGCCCTGACCTCATCTGCGCTGTGACACCAGATGTACCGCCTTCAGTTTACGCATCCAAGCGCGCACCACGTTCTCGCTGGCCTTTAGCTAGGTGAAGAGTGGCGTACTCGTCCGAAGCAGACGAGCGCTGCTAACCTTTCTGTCTTTCATCCCCCTTCCCACGCCCACTACCCACACCCCAACCAGTTATCGAGCGCATCCTGGCGCTCCGCGATGACCCTCCTGCTCATTCGTTTTCTCAGATTGCTCCAAAGAGTAGTCCACTGCCAAGAGCAAGAGCGCTAGAAAAAGCCGAAGGATGGTCTGCTGGTGGCGACGTAGCACCATGACGAGCGCTGCTATCATGACCTTAGGCATCTCCTCGACTTTTCTCAAGGCACCGCCGAAGTCCCCGCGTAGCGACTGCTGAATGGTTTGCTTACTTCCCTCCTGCACAGACGTACGCACTCCTTCTGCAAATACCGCATCAAGCGCCTCACGCAAGATGAGTTGGAGTGTGCGCTCGGCCTTCTTCTGAATCTCCTGGTTGGCGAAATCGGGTGGCGCAGCCTCGAACGCCTTTTGGAGCAAGATGTGCAGGCTCCGCTCTGCGCGCTGCTGTACAGCCGCGTGCGTCGCTTCGGCCAGGAGTGCTCCCAACCCAGCAACTAGCAACGACTGGAGCCACTGCGCACTGGAGCGACCCACCATCTGCACCAGGGAGGGAAGGACTCCAGATTGCGGGCGCCCTTTGATATTCCGGACCTGTATGAGCGCCTGCTCACCCTCACTCTGCTGAGGCGTAACCTCCGGTGCTGCGGATTGAACGGGCACCTGCGTGTCTGGCGCGTACATTGCCTCCTGGTTGGTGTCTGACACACCGGCACTACGTTTCGGCCTGATTGCCATCTGGTCTGACAACTCCTGTGTCATCCGGTGCCGAAATTCATCCAGCATGGGCTGGAGTGCTTGTGCGATTTGCTGCTCAAGTGCCTGGCCGAAGCCCTCGTCAGTGCTTTGCGCCTCCTCTCCAGTGGCTCCCTGTGGCGATTGCGCTCTGGGCTTGTGGATCGTATTGCCTCGCGCCGACGTCCGTGCTCCAGAAGCACCTCTCTGTGACGGTTGCGTCTCAGGAGTTTTCTTCGTCTCCAGGTTGGTTGGTTCCGCTTGCGCATCCGAGCCATGAGATCGAACATGCTCTGATTCGGCTGGCTGGGGCTGCTGCTGCCGCTCACTGTCCTGCGAGAATGCCATGTTGGCCTCCTTATCGGGATCGTGGTTTAGGCGATACCGCGCCACTCGAGGTTTCTAAATGGCTGCTTCCCCTCGGTACGCCCCGATGCTGGTCCATCGACTAGGAAGCCACAGACACTGGTTAAGCTATAGCCAAAGCAGCCGAAAGAGGGCTGGACCTCAATCCCATGAGAGGTGAATCGGCCATGCCGTGCGACATGTAAAGAGTGAGTGCTCGATGGCTCTGCCGAGCATTCACACAGTCATTTTGCCGATGACACGGATGGCTACGCTGGTTGCTTCTGCTGATCGATTTCCGGCTCTGGGATCAGGCCCTTAGCCAGTTTTTTAGCCATACTCCCGACCATCTTCTTCATGACACCAGCAATGCCGCCCCCAATTGCCTGCAAGCCGTGCCCTGCCGCCCCTCCCAGCGACTTCAAACCTTCAAACAAGGCCAGCAGGATAACCACGAGCAAGTTCACGACGGCCTTGAGCAGTTCGACAACAGTTTTGAGCAGAGAACGCAGCGTCCTGGCTAACCACTGCATCGTCTTCTTCAGTGCCTTGACCGTCCGCTGGACCGCCTCTTGCAGCTTGGTTTGCGGGGGCTGCTCACGTTCCCGTTTTGCGTCTTGTACCGTCTGGTCAGTTTCCTTCTGCACCTCATCGCGCAGCGGCTCTATCGCCTGGTTGATCTGACGGTGCAGTTCATCCTCACCCATCTTGAGCACGTAGTCGATCTGCTGCTCGACCGCCTCCTCGATGTTCTCCCGCAGATCATCGAGGACGGGATCCATAGCATCGATCACCTGCTGTCGCAGCACCGCTACCAGGGGACTCTCACTCTCCTCGTCCGATTTACCATTCTGTCCCTGGCCGCCCTGCTCTTGTGGAGCCTGCTGCGCTTCTGGCTGCTCAGCCCAGTCCTGCTGTCTCTCGGCTGGTTGGGTTGGAGCCTGACCCAACGGCTGCTGGTTCGCAGAGGGGGCACTTTCCTGCGAAGCGGTGCCTGCTGGCTGATCCCTCTCAGAGGTCACACCACTCTGTGGCTCTTTGAGCACCTGCTCGAACATCTTGCCAGTGCCCTCGCGGGTCTGCTCCATCTGTTCCTGGACAATCTGCTCAATCTGCTGCTCCAACTGCGACATGATGGGCTGAAGCGCTTGTATCAGCTCAGCTTGCGAGATCTGCCCCGTGTTTCGCCCATTGCCTGAATGAGGCTGCTTTGATGGTTGCTGTGAACTCATTGGTGTCAGCCTTTCTGAACGCTGCTGTCCCATCGCACGAACGCGACCCATCTTGTCCGCACCATGTTGCCAACCCTCTTGCCCCACCCCCAGACGAGCGGCACATCAACCATGACATGTGCTGTCGCCTCACACATGTGACAACAGAGGGCTTGATTCTCATTCCAATTTACAGGGAAGACTTTTACAGGGAAGACTGCTCGTTTCGGGCGGACTTTCGTCAGCACTTTTCCCATGCGCCAGGGCGCAAGCGACCCACAGGCCAGTAATAGACTTGCGGACGCGCGTGCATTTTCACTTGTAAAGACAAGGGGCATGAAGTGTGCCAGCAAGAGAAGCAGGAATTATCTAAATTCCTGGCTTGATGCTTATTTGCTCTCGGCAGCATTTTTTAGTGGTGGTGTGGCCTTTTGGGGGAAGAGGCGCTGGCGAATGCGCTGCCGTGCTAGGTGCGACCCGAAACGAATCGCTAAGCCTGTTGGAGAGCGTACCCTGACACGGTGGGTTAACAGCCGTCTGCCCATGGAGCCTAGAGGTGAGGCCAGGGTTGCCCCAGTCTTTTTGCGCATTCGACGCTCAGCTATGAGCAGGCTTGCCCCCGCCATTGCAGATTGATAGCGCGGAAGATAGCGTTTTTTGTGCGCCATACAACCCTCTTTCTCTACCAAGAAGAACTATGCTTCCTGCTCCTCCTGCTGTGCTTCTGTATCTTTTTCTGGTTCGGCGGCAACACGATCTTTTGTTTCTCCATCAGGGGGCGCAAGCCTGCGCTCCAGGCTATCCAGACGCTCTCGTAACAGGCGATTTTCCTCAGCCAGCTTTTTTGCCCGCGAGGAGAGCGCGGGGTCTGATTGCCACCAGTTAATGCCGATTTCCTGGGCTTTATCAATCGAAGCAATCAACAAGCGTACTTTGATGTTGAGGATCTCCACCTCGCCCAGGGAAATGGTGATGTCGCCTGCAATGACAATCCCTTTATCTAGCACGCGCTCCAATATTTCGCCAAGGTTGGCGGTCTGGGTGGCACCAACACGTCGGTTTGGACCAATAGGCTGATCAGCATCTACCGTTCGGCGATAGCCTGGGAGACTCATGTGCTCTTCCTTCTTTCTGCTTGCCACTCAGGACAGGAAGCCAGCACCCATTCGCTGCTGACAATCCTTGCTGGCAATCCTATCCTTCTCACATCAAGTCACCAAGTGGCCCCAGGTTCAAATTGAGGTCTTCCTCTTCCAGGCCAAATGTGGCTTTCAATTCGGCCATTTTCTGCTCCAGCTTGCAGAATGTTTCCCCCATGCGCTCAATCTGCTCATCGGAAAGCGACCCAGCCTCGATGCGACGGATGGCCTGTTTTTCCAGGAGCCGACGAATCAGTTCAATCAGCGTGAGCACCAGCCTGGCTAACCCTTGCTCCACATTCGATTCATTAGCTTCTATCCGTTGTGGGTGTATCTTTTGGGGCTGGATGAGTTGTTCGGCGAACGCCTCCAGCGCCTCCAGATCACCGCTCAGACGTTGTTCTATCTCCGTTCCATTTTTCACGAAAGCTGCTCCAGCCATTGATACATGCTAAACGCCGTGTGGGGCATACCCTTGCGTTCGAATTGCTCGCCAAGCTGGGAATAGTCCTGCACAGCGATACGGGACTCCGGGGTTTCGGGATAGTCCTTCAACAGTTGTTTTAAGATATAGATCGCCTGGTAGACATGGCCCTGATCGCGCAGGTTTCTAGCCATACGCAGCATGTTTCTGCGGGCTTGCACGCCCGGATCAAATGATGGAGAATAATCCATGCTCATACGTTTCTCCTTCTATATCCACTGCCCTCGTACTTTTCTCTTATCAAGTTCTGGCCCCACACTGTTGAAAAGGCATCCCTGCATCGGAAACAAAGCTATAGGGCGGCCAGGGGCCGCTGATGAGCCAGCGGAGAGTGGGCCACGTCTGGCGCAAAGCTCCAATGGCTTGCTGTAGCTCTCTTACCCGTCCTTGATGCACCAGATATACAGCGCGTATTGCCAGGCGTGGTTCCAGCAATGTGCGATAGCGCTGCTCAAGTGTATGGGGATGAAGTATTCGCTGCAACTCGTTTATCACCAGATGAGCCTGATGTTGCTGGGCTGCCTCATGCTTATAGTGTAACGCCCTACTTTGCAGGTAGCGCGTTCCTGGTCCAGGGTTGCAGGTGCTCAACGTTGGGGAGGGTTGAGCGGTGTTAAGCGCCTCGCTCTGCCCCTGTAGCTCCTCAAAGAGAATCGTCAGACCAAGTTCAACCTTGTTGCCCACTCGCTTCAGGTCGGCTAGCAGCACATCATATCTGCTGATAAGCGCCTGTATGACTGCTTCCTGCCCGCCCAAAATTGTTCCAAAACGACAGGGAAGCGTAGGCCCAGCCTGACACAGTGCCTCTACAACTGTTTCATGGCCGAGCAGCGCATCGGCAGTGGGCTGTACAGACATGCCAGCATAGGGGCTAACTGCTGCTGCCAGATCACCCCAGCGTACCAATGAAAGTGGCGCAGCCTGCAAGCCAGTTAGCCCCAAGGGAAGCGGCACATCGTGCTCCAGAATGGCATAGACATAGCAGGCGCTATTCACTGCTGAACTCCCGAAGGGCGGCCTCGACTTGTTGTGCCTGGAATTGTTCCATGCGTTCAGCGGAGGCCAGGATGATTTTTACCCCCAAAGAGATTAAGTCCACATCAGCTACAGAGATAACGAGATCGCCAGTCAGTACCACCCCGCAATCAACAATGCGATCAAGCAACTCCAGCAAGGTAACGTTTCTAGCAGTGGCATTGGCACCCTCAATCGCAAAGCTCATGGAGCCTCCTCCCCAGCAATTCTGGCAAAGCTATAGGGCGGCCAGGGACCACTATACTCGCAATGCATTTCTGCATGCTCCTCTGCCAATCGCTGCACTTTCTCCAGAAACGTCGCCTGGTGATCGCGACGGACAAGAAGAAGCGCGTGAAACACCTCGCGCTCACCACCACTTTCGGTAGATACGGAAGCGCGTACGTTGAACTGCCCTGCCACAGCTTCCCGCTTCAAGCGGGCGTAGCTGGCCTGGGCTAAATCATCTAGGGCCTGTTCGATGATGCTCACAAGTTCATCAGCGAGCTTTCGCTTAAGTAGGTAGGCGCGCCCAGGTGTGGCTCTCGCCACTTCGCTCTTGAGCGACCGAAGGGAAGGGTGCTCAATGGCAAGCTGTTGCAACGCCCGATGATCAGCATAAAGACGCACCCCCCACTCATCGCATCCTTCAAGCTGCTGAAGCAGGGCCAGCAGTTGATCGTGGCGTTCAGCCAGGGCAGTCTGGAGCGCCTCGCGGCTGGGATAGACAGCCCCAAACCTGGCGGGCAAAACAGGGCGGTTCTGATGAATGCCCTCAATAATACGATTGTGGCCTCGCACCATCGCCTCAAGCCAGGACAGGTCTTCCGCGTGTAACCGCAGCGCCTCGGCAGAAAACTCCTCCAGCGGCACTGGTTTAATGATGGCAGCAAGCTGGCACTGCTCCAGCGCTTGAAGCGGCTCACCCTGCTCCTGGGCAACCGCAGCTACTAGCTCAGCGACCTGCTCGCCGTGCGTAATCCCATACAGATACCAACCACATGCTGTTGTGGCATCCAGTTCGCCAGGTTGATCGCTTTGCTTTTTAGTAGTCATCTGGAGAGTCGCTGCGTTCATCAATGGATCTGCTATACCGGGTGGTTGATGTGCCGTAATCGTAGGTGGCAGTATCGCTTGCGGAGTTGTCTTCTTCTCTGGCGAGGTTCTCCTCTTCGATGAAGTTTCCCTCATCCTCCACCTCTGTTTCCGAGCCTTCGAACCACTCGTCCTGTTCCCGACGAACCTGGTTGAGCTTCTCCAGCAGTTGCGCTTCCTGGGCTATATACTCCTCGTCAGTAAGCTCTCCCTGTTCATAACACATCCCCAGGTTGAGCAGTTCATCTTCAATTCGGCTCGTTTCGCCCAGGAGCGCATCATCTACCTGCGCTTTCAGTTGCTCTACGATGAAGAGCAAGCCGCGGGCTGGACCGGCTACAGGAAAGAAGAGCAGGTTGCTAATCAGGCCCATTCGCGGCCTCCTCCCATTGCACATGCGCATCTACAAAATGATATGGGGGCACAGGACCAACCAACCTGAAGATCAAGCGACCCTCCTGAGAGTCGGCAAGCTCAGTCACCTTGCACTCAAATGCCTCCTGCTGGGGTCTTTCCATGAGAAATGCACCATTGAGCACCATCGTGTCGTTGAGCATCCGCCCTGGCTGTGCTTCCAACACGAGCGGCCCCAGGGCTTCCAGCACCATCTGCGCTTCTTCATCACTCTTGGTGGCAATGGCCTCGCTGGTCAGTTGCCCAAGCTCAATACGTTCCTGGAGAGGTGCCTGCTCAATACCAGGGCGCAACGCGCGGATGCGCTCATTTTCTACTACGATCTCTTCGTACAACCGTTCCTGGTGCCAGAGCACTTTCAGATCAAGTTCGACACTGCCCTGGAGGGCTTTCAATTGCTCCAGAAGTTCAGGGTAAGCTGCCTGGAGTAATCGCTCAATGAGCGCTTTGTCGTTCCTGGCAATCGTGCCAAAGCTCAACGGGATCACCTCACTGCGCTGCATGGCTTCTAAAACGACGCCTTCATGCGTGAGAAGGTGCTCCCGCGTGATGCCCATCCGGCGGGTGGGCGCGTCGCTGACAATGGCTACCAGATCACGGTAGCATAGCAGCCGCACAGGGTGTTCCGCACCCATGATGGCCGGAGCCTGGAAGGATGCTCTAGCTTCCTCAAATGGATGTGCCCGCGCAATACAATAGACGTAGGTGCCCATCGGTGAGGATGATGGCATGGCCTCATCCTTTCTTCATCTACTCTAGGAGATCCCCTACTTATTCCCGGCTTCCTGCGGGATGTTTTGTGCCTTCTCTTTGTCGGTCGCTTTCTTCCGATCTACTGCTCTCCTCCTGCCGCCTGCTGCCTTCTTCCTGGCGACGGCCCTCTGGAAGCCGCTGTTTTTCTCGGTCCGAGCCTCCCAGCGCATACACACGATCACGCTGTTTCTCGTCCATGCGCAGACGTGGCCCAGAAGTCAGGCGCTGCACCATCTGCTCGACCTCGTTGCGCGAGATGTTAAAGAAGCGCGCGATGTCCTCAATGCGGGCGCCATCAGGATGATCATTCAGGTAGGCAGCAATTTCATCATCGGAGGGGATTTGCTGCACGCGAGGGCCGTCGCGGCGAGGCTCGGCAGCCAGGGCAGTTTGAGCTATGGCCTCGGCATACTTCAGGTAGGTATCCACTGATGCCACCACTACACGCGCCTCAATCGTGATCAATTCGATGCCTACCAGCGAGATTCTGACCCAGGCATCAATGACCAAACCTTTATCTAGGATGCGGTCAATCAGGTCAACCAGACCCCCTGATTGGCTGGATGGTCCAGGTGCTCTCCCCACTTGTCTTCGCTCAATAGCCATTATTTGAGCACTCCTTTCCCATACCACAGAAGAAATCGGTGTGTATATGTGTCTCCTGATGGAGTAAGACGGCATGTTCTATGCCTCAATTTTCTGCCAACCCCAAGGAAGCATAAGGGCAGGCAAGCAAAGCGGCTGAAGTGGCGCTTATAGCTGAGTCAGGCGCAAATTATGCCAGGAAGACCTGTAGGGAGCAGTCATGTTCAGCGCTGGGTAACGTCACCTCAGGGATGCGGCCAAGCACTTATCCTTCATACCCCTGAAAGGAGCCGAGTATGCCCAATCCATCTGCACAACCTGCTCAGAAGGCATCAGACCAGCAGAACCCGTCACCTCACAACAGAGCACCACAAGTAGACCAGGATTTGCAGCGGCAGGTGGCTCAAGCGTTGCAACCCACCCTGGCACAGCTTCAGGCGCAAATGACACGAACAGTTGAACAACAGTTTGAGCCGATGCGCGAGCGCCTGCAAGTCTTGGCGCAGCAGCAACTCGGAACTCCTTTAAGGGATGCGCTTCAGCAGCCGACACAGGCAGGCCAGCCTGAAGCAGCAGGGAATGGACAAATTGAAGCTCCCCACCAAAACATCATCCCTCAGGAAGCTGCCCCTGCTGAGGTTGCTGTTTTAGCAGAGCAAGGTGAAGAATCAGCCCTTCAGAAGTGGGGAGAGAGCCTTGAGGGTGTAGCTTTGATGGTCCTCGCGCTGGGTGAGGTGCTGGAAGGAATTGCTTTGCTCCTCCAGGCCATTGCCTACTTTCGTGATCGTGGTTCGGCAGCCCATGAAGATCATGAGGTTCAGGGCTATGGGGAGGAAGATGAGGAAAAGCACGATGGGGGGGAAAGGGGACCATCGGCCCCTAAAAAACTCTGGGAGGCCGTTGAGGGCGGTGTCTCTTCGCTTACCCATGTACTAGACCGAAAAAAAGGAGAGGAAGTACCTCCCAGAGAGGATCAGGATGAGAAAGCCAGGGCCGAGGGAAAAAACGAGGGCGGGTCTTCCTTCCTGGGAATAATCAGCGAAGCTGCCTCACACAGCGTCTCTTCGTTGAAGGAGGCGTTGAGCCACGTGACCGGGGACGGGGCATCCTCGCAGCGGGGCCTCGCCGCGTTGGAGCAGTGGGGAATCATTCTTGAACGCGCCTCAACGCTTATGCAAGACTTAGGCAAACTCTCCAAACAGAAGGGAGAAACTGGGCTTGCTTCGATGGGCAAGTGGTTGAAAATTTACAGAAGCGCACACGCTCTGGTGGATGAATTAAAGCAGACCTTTGGGGATGCTATCCCATCTCGTCAGAGTCAGGGAGGTTCAGGAGCCTTATCGAAGATAGGAGATATGCTGGGTGACGACTCTGCATCTAAAAAGAAGGAGGATACAGAGGCATCAGAAGGGCAGCAGGGTGGGGCTTCTTCCGCCCTAAAAGCGCTTGCTGGTCACTCGTCCTCCAAGAACAAAGGCGAAGAAGGCGGCGGACTGCTGGATGCGCTGACAGATGAGGATTCGCCCCTTCAGACTTTGCGTGAGTTCAGCAAGCGGCAGGAAGGCCCAGGTGGGCTGGCTCCCAAAGGGCCTATTGGGCGAAAGCCGCCGCCAGGCCCGCTGCGCAGGGACCGGCAGCCGGGACCAAGATCGTGACCTTGCTGAACCAATGCGGGTATACATCTTGCACCTCACCTCATCACTTAATCATCGGTGTAAGTATTTGAGCTATAGAGAGCTATCGAAAGGGAAATAGTATGGCCGACGAGCAAGAGCAACGGGAGCAATACGACGAACAGGCATCCCCACCACCTGACCAGGCACAAGAGGAATACGAGCCAAAGGAGCAGCAGCGAGAAACACGCAGCCGTCATCGGCCAGCACGCCATCAGAATGATGGCGAGGACCAGGAGGAACAGGTCGGCCATCGAGAGCGGGTTGCCCAGCGCGAAACTGAGGATGAGGAGCGTGGTGAGGAGCCAGGAGAAGCAAGGAGGCATGGGACTCGGAATGAGCAGGAGGACGACCAGACTCACAGGCAGGAACAGCATGGGAGCGGAGAGCACGAGGAAGAAAAGAGCGCCAGGCAGCCACACGGGAAAGAGCGAGAGCAGCAGAACGGGAAAGAGCAGCATAATGGCAAGGGCGAGCAGAAGTCGCAGGGTCTGAGCGGAGTGCTTGGCAGCGGGCAACTGGCTGAGCAGCTTACACAGGCCATCTCACCCGTCATTGATGAGCTGCGCCAGCAGCTGAAACAGACCCTCCAGGAGCAAATGGATCAAGCATTGGAGCCAGTCCAGGCGAAGGTACAAGAGCAGGTCCAAAAGATCATGGAGCCACTTCGCAAATCACTCTATAAACAGGTAGATCAGGCGTTGCAACCATTGCAGGAAACGCTGGAAAAACAGATAGATGAAGCGCTCGCGCCGGTGCACCAGGCGTTGCAAGAGCAGGTAGAGCAGGCACTGGAATCTGCACTACCGAGCGGAAAGAAAAAATGACCTCAGCATGCAAAAGCAGACGCGCGGCTATTGGTCGCGCGTCTGCTTTTGCATGCTGAGGTAGCCAAACTTTGGCTGTGATGGCTGGTGCAGGCTCCTTTCGTCAGCGGTTGGGAACCGGGGAGAGGGCATGCGATGGAGTGAACCCCTCGGACCGGACCACGAAGGCAGGTCAACTAATCCGGGGGCTGTGGCAGACTGTCCACAGCGCAAGGCGAGGTGACGCATGCCATGTGGAAGCCCTGTACTGGCCCTGATGGGGTACTGTTGTACTTTTTTGGCCTCCTTGAGAGATCTCCAGCTTCCCCACCTTGTCGCTGCTGCTTGAAAGTGGGGTATCACAGCGATGCTAGAGCGTAGCGCAGCCCACAGACAAAGCAGTAACCATCGGATACAGTTTCAGTACCCTGGATGCTCTTGCTTCAGATGTGCAAGAGCAAGAAGTTTCCCGATGCTTCTTGATCAAGAGAGCTTGGTGGCAACCTCCTGGTTTCCAGGACCGGGCTATGGTCCTGGCTCCTGGTCTGGAGAGAGGATAGGAATGACCATTCTCTCCTCGAAAATAGCTAATCAAGTGGTGCTTTCTGCCGCGTCAATTCGCCTCTGGCTGACGATCACCGGGGTAGCCGCCAGCTTTATAGTCGCTTCTGCTTTCTTTCTGGTGATCTATCTCGTGGTGCCAAACCGCCCGCTACGCGTTCGAGATACCTGGCGAGGAGCTTTGATAGCCGGAGCTTTGTTGCAACTCTATAATCTTGCTTTCCCCTTCTATACCACGCACTTCCTTCCCTTTGGCAACTACGGTTCCGCGATGGGGTTTACGTTACTGATTCTGCTCTTCTTCTATTATTTTGGGTTGATCCTGCTTCTGGGGGCCGAAATCAATGCGCCCCATGCGTGCCAGCGCAGAGCAGAAATGATTACATCGGGGAAATGGGAGGTACGCTGATGCGGAAATGGAAAAAACGCCGCCAACGCGCAAAGCCAGAGGCTCTTGATCAGGGCGGATTCAAGCAGCGGCGCATTCCAGTGGCGCTCTGCCTGACGCTGTTTATGTTGGAGTTCAATCTCTACGCGCTGGCAAATATCGTCGGTCCGGTGGTGCGAGGACTCCATGCTACGGTTGCCAGTGTCCAGATCGCGCTGGTGCTCCTCCCGGCCCTGGCGGCTCTCACTCTTCCGAGTGCTCGAAGCCTGGTTGGGCTGTATGGCCGCAAGAAGGTTTTCATGTTGGGATTACTCCTTTTTGCGGTAGGTATGGGTATTACTGCGTCGAGCTTGAGCACGTCAATGCTGGTCCTGGGTTTTGGGGTTGTCGCCGGTCTGGCGGCAGCTCCACTCATCACCTTACCCTGGATGCTGATGCTCGAAGCGTATAAAGGCCGTCGCAGAGAATTCGCCTTCTTTGCCCTGAACGCTTCGCTTGCTATTGGCACATTGCTTGGGCCGTTGGTTGGGGGCTTGCTCGCCACGAATATCAATTGGCGCCTGGCATTTTTCCCCCAGGTGCTGCTGGCTCTAGTCATCTTGCTCTTAGTGCGCGAGATGCCTGAAATGAAGAAGGAGCGCACAACCTCACTGGACTGGTCAGGTGGGTTGGTCCTGCTTTTTGGGTTGATCACCATTTTGTGGGGTCTTAGTCTGGGCAGTGAATATGGTTGGTGGCTAGCTCTCAAGTCACCGCTCCTCTTCGGCCATCTGATCAGAATGCTTTTCGGGTTATCCGTTGTGCCTTTTCTCTTGCTGGTGGGTATCATTTTGCTAGGAGTCTTTGGCTTCCATTGGTGGAAACGCCGAGCCATGAGAATTCAGCGAGCAGGTATCTGGCAAATGGGCATGCTTGGCAGGCGACCATTTGTTGTCGGGGCGACAGCGCATGCTCTGTATGTCATCAGCACAGCTGGCCTGACCTTCACGTTGTTCCTCTATTTACAATGGGCGCTCCGACTGACGGCGTTTGCGACAGCCATTACCGTCTTGCCATTTAACCTGGCGCTGATCATCGTCCTGCTGCTGACGATGCGCTTGAGTGAGCGGGCGGTTCCCAAACATATGATTCAGTTAGGGCTTGTTGGGATGATAGCGGGCCTGGTGCTGCTGTATCTGGTCCTCAGTCCAAGTGTCACGAGGCTTGAGTTGATGCCAGCCCTGATCATTATAGGACTCGGCGCCGGTTTCGTGGTAGGACAGGTTCCTAATCTGGCCCTCTCACTGGCTCACCGAGAAGAACGGGGAGAATCCAATGCGCTCCTGGTTTCCTTTCAAGATATTGGTTATGCCTTTGGCATCTCTCTCTTTGGGGCAGTCCTGATCAGTAACACAGCAAGCCTGGTTGTCAGTGGGGTGACGCAGCGCATCGGACTCAGCCTGGGTCCGCTCAAACTCCAGTCAATCATCAATCAATTTGCGCTCATCTTGCACACATTTAATCCTGACCAGTTGGGCCGTGTGCTGGCTCCATTGTCTCCGTCAGTGCGGCAGGCGTTGGGGGATGTTGCGCCAAGCGCCGCAAGTGAGGCCATGCGTCTCACTGTCCTCTGCGTCCTTGGAGTTGTCCTTCTGGCGCTCCTGGTATCATTCTTCTTGCCAAACAAGAAGGTTTTCTGGTCAGAATTAATCGAAGATTGAGAGGGGAATGCTGACGTTGCTGAAAACGTTTGGGGGCCATTTGGGTGATGCCAATCTAGCAGCCTCTCCGAGAACGTTGAAGGCGACCCACCCCACCTGCCACAAGCTGGCATCACCCAGGTATGGAGCGCGGCGGAAGTGCCGCGCTCCATACCTGGGTGATGCTTGAGCGAGAGATTGACAGCACTGTGACTTTACAGAAGGAGGCCAAAGCAAGCAAGCAAATAATCAAGCAAGCTATCAGCCATCTTAGCGCATACGCACCTACATCTCTGTCTCTCTTGCTCTGGTCGCTCCTAGCTGGTGGCTAGTGTGGGTACCTGCTGGCCCAGATGCTTGATGCGAAACGCGCGGATGATAGCAGTGACGCCGTGCAACAGCGTCCAGATTCCAACAAAGATCAGCAAGGTGGAAGCTTTGGTGGCAAGGAACTGGCCCCCAGTCCAGAAGCCCAGGACGATCATCATAATCCCCGCTATCAAATTCAGGAACCAGAGGTCATAGACGGGCCGCGTAGCGAATGCCTCAATCGTCCACATAATCCCAACCAGCAGGAACAAGAACCCCAACATATCAGCAATGGCGACGAAGGTGTGGAGAGGGTTTATCAGGGCAAAAATGCCACCAAGTACCAGGAAGATGCCAAGCACAATCCAGAGCCACTTCCAACTCTGAGCCATGCTGGCGAAGAAGAACTCCTGAATCCCTGCAACCAGGAACAACACCCCGAAAATAATCCCTACAGTAACAGCCGAGGCGTGCTGAAACTGTAAGATAATGAGCGAGGCGATGATCCACAAGACACCCGCGACCAACCATACCCACCACCACTTGCTCAGTTGCTGGGTCATCTGAACCACCTCTCTGTGGGGTTCATTCATTTGACGCTCTACTCGGTTCGGCTGGCGAACCTCTTCAGAGGCTTCTTGCATAGGGCTATCCATTCTGTGCTCCTTTTGTGTTGTTGGAAGCTTGCGCTGTTCCAATCGTTCTGCTTAGGCCGCCACCTGGGAAGAAATTTCCTGAGTATCAGCACCACTGGGCTTTCGTTCGCTGGCTCTTGCTATGCCCCGTCGTCGCCGGAGAAGTTTCATCAGTTCACCCACCCAGAGGATGAGCGAACTGACCGCAATGCAGATCACCCACTGCCAAAGCCCCAGAGGAGCCGTTGCAAAAATCCTGTTCATGAACCCCAACGCCGTGATCAAGTACGTGGTGAGCAAAGCCCATCCACTCATAGTGAGCAGACGACGGTTCTCCAACGTCTCCAGACTGAAGACTGATCCTTGTTCATTGTTCAAATCCAGGGCGAAAAAGATATGGGCTAGCGAAAAGGTTGTCAACCCCATCGTACGTGCTACCGTCTCTCCCCACAAACTGGAGGTATACGACATGACTCCCAGAGTGCTTATTGCCATCAGCAAACCATAGATAGCCAGGCGCACAGCGTGCCTGCGAGGGAGAACCTGTTCGTTTGCTGAGCGTGGAGGACGCTTCATCAGCCCAGGGGTTGGTGCCCCTGTGCCAATCCCAATCGCCAGGAACAGCTCAACGGTAAAGTTGATCCAGAGGGATTGAAGCGGCAGGAAGGGGATGCCCCGCAGAATGTTGAATATCCCTGCTCCCAGAAAGATGAGAATAAAACCAAACAGATTCCCCATCTGGAAGCGGATATACTTGATCAGGTTATCATAGAGCGCTCGGCCCACATCCACCGCTCGCACAATCGTCGCAAAGTTGTCATCGGTAAGCACCATTACAGCAGCTTCTTTGGCGACCTCCGTTCCGGTGATGCCCATCGCCACCCCGATGTCAGCTTTCTTGAGGGCTGGTGCGTCATTGACCCCATCGCCCGTCATCGCCACAATCTTGTCCGTTTTTTTCAGCAGATCGACCAATCGCACCTTCTGCTCCGGCGTCACGCGGGCGATGACGCCAATCTGTTCGACATGCTGAAGGGCTTCCTCATCGCTCATCGCAGCAAAGTCTGCTCCTGCAATGGCGCGTCCAGGGATTCCCAGTTGTTTGGCGATGGCCGCCGCCGTGACGGCATGGTCCCCAGTAATCATTCTGACAGTGATCCCGGCAGACCTCGCGCTGGCAATGGCATCCCTGGCTTCGGGTCTGGGTGGATCAACAATGCCCACCAGCGCCAGCAACGTCAGGTCTGTCACCTGGGCCAGAAGATCATCATCGGAAAGGCGAAAGGTCACAGGGTCGAAATCCTTGCGTGCCAACGCCATCACCCGCAAGCCCTGTTGCCCCAGTCGCTCGTTTTCCTTAAGCACCCGGTCCCGATGGGTCACCAGGGGGACCGTTTGCCGCTGACGGTCGAGCGCGTATTCCGAGCGAGCGAGCAGTTGATCTGGGGCACCCTTGACGTAACAACGAATGACCTCCTGACCCTGCTCATTCTGTATCCGGTGAAACGTTGCCATCAGCTTGTATGCTGCGTCAAAGGGCACCTCCGCGATACGCGGAAATTCCTGGCGCGTTGCCTCTATGTCAATGCCTCCCTTCGCGGCCAGGACAACAAGCGCTCCCTCGGTTGGATCTCCTACCAGTGCTCCATTCCTGACGACCGCATCCGAGGCCAACACCATAGGAAGCAGATAGGGTTCCAAATCAACAGGTGGATCCCCTCCAATGCGGGTAATCTGCCCTTCTGGGGAGTAGCCCTTGCCTGAGATGGTGAAGCGCTGTCCAGGAATCGCCATCTCAACTGCGGTCATCTGGTTGAGCGTCAGCGTGCCCGTTTTGTCAGAATTGATCGCGGATGTTGACCCCAGGGTTTCGACGGAGCGAAGCCGTTTGACGATTGCGCCTTCCTGAGCAAGTTTGGTAGTTCCGGTCGCCAGCAAGTACGTCACTACTGCTGGAAGCCCGGTAGGAATGGCCGAAACCGCAAACGCAACTCCGACCACGAAGAGCGTTCCTAGTGTTTGCCCCCGGCTAAATCCCAGCAAAAGGGAGACGAGCAACGCTCCCCCAGCCAGCACCAGAATCTGATGGGTGAGCCTGTTGAGCTGTCTGGTCAGCGGAGTTTCTTCAAGCGGGGTGCTTTGTAACAGCCCTGAAATATGCCCAACCTCGGTTGTTGCGCCCGTTGCGGTAACGAGCAACTCGCCTGCCCCCCTGGTGACGTTCGTGTTCATATACGCCATATCGGTTCGATCACCGAGCGGAGTATCCACTTTCGCAACTGGTTGAATCTGCTTAGGCACCGGAACACTCTCGCCAGTGAGGGCCGACTCATCCACCTCCAGTGTCGCCGCCTTTATCAATCGCCCATCCGCTGGAACCTTGTCACCCGCCTCAAGCAAGACGACATCACCCGGCACGATTTCCTCCGCAGGAAGTTCTCGTACCTGACCATCCCTGCGCGCCCGCACTTTGACCAGTAACATCTTTTGCAGGGCGGCTATGCTGGCTTCTGCCTTCCCTTCTTGCCGCAGCCCAATGATGGCATTCAGAAGCGTCAACGCCACTAATACCAGGGCAGTTCCCCATTGTCTCAGGAGCAATCCACTGATAATCCCAGCTACAAGCAGGACCAGTTGCATAGGGTCCCGGTACTGATGCAGGAAGGTACGCCAGCCTGGCTCTTTGCCGACACTGGGAAGTGTGTTCAGTCCAAATTGCTGGCAGCGTGTAGCAACTTCGGCCTGGTTTAGCCCATCCTCAGCCTTGACCTGCTGGCGGCACAGCGCTTCCTCAACACTCAGCGTGTGCCAGGCAGGCTCCTGATCGGGAACCCCTTGAGCCAGGGGAGTTGATGCTGTCATACCCCGCTCCTTGTGGCAATGCTCCCTTGTTACCTCGTCATCTGTTGAATGTTGTACTGGAGCCGCATAGATTCCTCCACCTCATACCGGGAGCCGCGTTTGGGTGGTAATATAGCTCCAATCAACCAGAGAAGGGGGAAGAAGATGCCCACAATGCCCATCACGACATACCCTTTCTTGAAGGTAAGCATGCAGACAGTGACAAGGCACATGATATAGAGGACGAACAGGGTACTAACCAGGATCCATTCCAGAACAGACATGGTTCACCTCCTGATGGGCTGATGCGCGTCTCCAAGAAGCGCTTGCTTATTCGAGGACTGGGTAGAAGTACATAACCTGCCTACCACATTGGCAGGCGGGGTCGTTTAGCGGCTTGCGAGGCTCCTCCAAGTTTTTACGGAGAAGCAAATGAGGTCACCCAACCTGACTCTCCACAACAAACATGTCGCTATAAAGTAAGGGTATGCAGATTTTTCGGTGTTGTCTGTGGTCGTGGCTACGCATCATCACTGGGCGTAATTTCTTCAGGATGTGTGGTAGTAGGGGGAGCTACGAGCAGAGGGCTTCTTCTCTCCTGCCAGGCGTTGAATCTCCTTCAAAAACACCGCAGGGAGTTCTGATCGGCTTTATGCAGAGCACTAAACAGGGGAAAACAGAGGCGCAGTGTCGGTTGTTTTCTCCTTGCCACGCCTCAAACGGCTACCCGTGCCTCGATCCTTTCCCTACATGTTGGGTGATGCGCTCATGCCTGGGGTTCCCTGCATTTGGGCGTTTTGGGCGAGAGCAGCCTGGAGCTTGGCCTCAGCATCTTTGCTCAGTGAGGTCTGGATAATCGTCCCACCAAAGCGGCTGAACTCCGGCACCACCTTATCGGCGGTCACACGACGCACCAGAAGAAAGATGGCAGAACTGTTGGGGGTCAAGGTCGCACTCAAGCGCTTAATGAAATTGTCGTCAATCCCATAGTCGCTCAATTTCCCCGCGATGGCTCCACTCCCAGCGCCAATGCCCGCCCCAATTGCCATCCCAGCCAGGGGCTGAAGAACCAATAGCCCAAACAAGAAGCCCCACAAGCCTCCCCACACAGCGCCTGATTTTGCCCCCATGCCTGGCAGGTTCACGGCCTGGTGCAGTTTCATCTGCCCGCTGGCATCTTTGGTGACATAGCAGGCATCCTCCAGATCAATCAACTGGGCACTGCGCATCTGCGATAGCGCATCAAGCACCTGCTCTGCCCGGTTGATCTCAGGATAGGCAACGGCAATCAAATCACTCATGCAATGCTCCTTCTCATAGAAGAGTCTCAGGTCGTTCATGGTCGTTCGTGTTCGAAAAGACCTGGCGCCAGGAGGAAAGCTAGATTGGTGCTTACACATGTATGGGGAAGCGGCTCACCCGCTGCGCCATGCGTGCTCCTCGCACCGTTCTCCCTTTCAAGGCGGTTTGAATGACCAGCCCTCCAGGAACACGCGATCTTTCAGTTCAAGACTACCTGAGGAGAGTCTGGATGTCTGTAGCATTGGCTACAGGATTATCCCCAGGCGACTGAATTATTAAAAGCTCGCTCGCCAGTGGGAACAGCGTTGAATAACGTTGTGGCAGGTGTTCAATCAGGTGACAGGATAAAAGCTCGTCCGAATGAAGTGACGAAACTCGCGCTGCCACAACTCCTGGATGCGCTGCAACTTCGGCTCTGGCAGCGGTCCACGCTGCCAGGCTTGCATATTCCATTCGGCTTCTTGTGGGCTGCGTGCCCCTGGAATGACGGAAGAAACCGCCTGGTCGCTAAAACTGAAGCGAACCGCAGCCTCTGCCATTGAATTACTCGACCCATGTTCCAGAAAACGCAGGTGGTCAATGTAGTGGAGGGAACGCTCAAGCGTCTTCCCAACAAAGACATCATGGCGCCAATCATCTATGGGAAAGGTCGTTTCAGGGGTCCAGGTGCCCGTTAAAGCCCCAGAAGCGAGAGGAACTCGCGCCACGATTCCAACATGGTGCTGCTGTGCTACCGGAAACACCTCAGTCGCCGCCCGCTGATCGAGGATATTGTAGATCATCTGCACCACATCCACTCGCCCCGCCTGAATGCTGCCATTCGCCTCAGCGGGCCGCGCATCGCTCACCGAAATCCCTATCCCCTTGATCTTGCCCTGCTTGCGGAGTTTCAGCATGGCCTCGTACCATTCCGTCTCCTCATTCCAGCTTGGGCACCAGGTATGCAGATAGTACACATCCAGGCACTCGGTGTGCAGGTTGCGCAAACTAACCTCGCAGCGGTCAATGAGGTACTGCGCCGGAAACTTCTCCCGTATAGGTGTCACGCCGGGCGTGGTTTCCCAGTTCATATCAATGGGCGGCACCTTGGTCCCTACCGGGACAGTCGCACCGCGCTCTTGAAAAGCCCGCCCGATTAATTGCTCGCTGCGCCCATCACCATACTCCTGAGCAGTGTCAAGAAACTGACAGCCCAAATCCAGCGCGTGGTGCAACGTGCCCAGGGACTCCTGGTCATCCTGTGGCCCCCATTTAGCGCCCATCGCCCAGGTTCCCTGGCCTACGGCTGAAACCTGGATGCCGGTAGAACCCAGCGGTCGCATCTGCCCCAGGGCGCCTGGCGCTTTCATAGCTGCTCCGCCCATGATGCTGTTTCCTCTCTAAATTTACTGACTCGCCTGAATGGGAGTGGTAAGTTATGCAGGGTGTTTTCTGACCAATGCCTGGTAAGCTCTCCATTCTCCCTGTACTACTCTACTCTGAGCATGAGCATCGTGTCTGTAGCCACAACCACATCCTGGGGTTCAAGTGTAGCAGAGGTTGTGGCTCTGTTAGGAGATTGCCGCGTTGGTGTCTCGCGCCTGGGAAAGCCTGAGGACAACGTTTGTGTCCATAAGCTCCTGCCTTGCTCCACACGCTGGGGCACTGTAGCCAGCCCCACAGAAAAAGGGCTGGGTAAAAGATACACTGGAGAAGAAGCATGATGCTCTTTGCTGGGGACAAGTTGTTCCTGCCTGGATTCTCCCAGGCAGCAGGAAAGGTGCCAGGTTTCTCATGGCGCAAGAAGCCCCATTCTCACCACAACAAGAGCAGCGAGAGATCAGGGTTGAGCGCCCAGTCGCCTCTGAGTCGCGCCGGGCGCTGCCGCTGCGCAACATCCATGTCGGAAGCCTGCTGGAGACATTTCTGGTGGCGGCTGTTCTCTCCATCCTGGGGATTCGCGTGTTTCTGGAACTGACTGGCTACCCACAGCTTGGCGGGAATGGATTGCACATCGCGCATATGCTCTGGGGCGGCTTGGGTATGCTGATTGCTCTCATCCTGCTGCTGGCGTTCCTTGGGTATCGCGTGCAGGTGTTCTCGGCCTTCCTGGGGGGCATCGGCTTTGGGTTCTTCATTGACGAACTGGGGAAGTTCATTACCAGCGATAACAATTACTTCTTTCAGCCTACGCTGATGCTGATCTACATTCTCTTTATCCTGCTCTTTCTGGGTGTGCGGGGCATTGAACAGTATGCCCCGCTCTCCAAAGAAGAACGCCTGGCGAATACCCTGGATATGCTCAAAGAGAGCTTACTTCATCGTCTGCACCCTGAGCAGAAGACAAAGGTGCTGGCGCTGCTCGATGCAGGCGATCAGCAGGATCAGCGGCTGAGGATGTTGACTAGAGCAGTAGAGCAGATGGAGGTGGTTCCCGCTGGCAAACCGTCGGTTCTCACGCGAGGGCGCAACGCTGCGACGAGTTTGTACCAGCGCGTAGTGCATTCTCGGCAGTTTGCCAGGTTCATCATTGCTGGGCTGACCGTCTACGCGCTGTTTTTTGTTGGGTATCTGCTGGTTCTGGTGCTTTCCTCGACAAGACAGGGGAACAACGGCGCCACCTCCTCCGTCGAGGCATGCCTGTGGCTTTCCTCCGCAGTCGCGGGAGTCCTGCTGGTAATCGGGACACTTACACTGCGCCATTCTCGCCTGCAAGCCTATCATTGGTTTCGGCGGTCCATCCTGGTATCTCTCCTGCTGGTAGATGTCTTCGCTTTTTATTTTGAGCAGCTTGGCGCGCTTGGCGGGGTGGTGGTGCATCTGGTGATTCTAGCCGTGTTAAATGCCCTGATTGCCGCCGAGCAGCAGGGACAGCACTAGAGAACTGATTCGCTCCTTCACCTGGCCTGCCTGGTCACGCTAATCCTGAATCCCCGGCGCATTTCTCTTCTCATCAAGCGTCATGCGGTCCAGGCGTCCATTGACGCGACAGCGCTTTCCCCCACGCTAGTGAGGCAGCCAGGCTCTTCCCGACAAAAGCCTTCTGAGCTATAATTTGCTTCAGTAGGCGGCGATATGCTGTCTTCTCTGTAAGGAAGTAGGGGGCATTATGAAGGCTGAAACAAAAGCTCTGCTGGAACAGTGTCGTACCGCTCTGTTGCAGCAGGACAATCAGCGCATAGCTGCGCTGCTTACAGAGTGGTTTGAAGAGATGATCGGCGAAGCAGAGATGGATGAGGAACTGGATGATCTCTGTTTGCTGCTCAACTACCGCGTGCAATCCTGGGGAGCACACACCTCCTATGCCACCTATACTTCCTGGTGGGAAGTTGAGGGCTATCTCGACCCTTCAGAGGGAACCTTTTTCTGCGCCAATGTGGCCTCCTTGCACCAGCGCCTGCTGGATATGCCGCTCAAGCAGTTTGATCTGGTGATAGAGCTGGCTTACCAGGCGCGTTCGAGGGTAGCTGAGCTGGAGGGTACGTCATCCCTGCCAACGGGACAGACCCTGCTGCGTGAAATGGCCGTGTGGCTGGCAAGTGCTCTTCCTGAATCTGCACATCTGGAGCAGCGAGCGCTGCCGCCAACCTATTCCCCTTTGGGGAGCCAGGAGGAGCGTCGCCGCCGCGAACAGGAGTGGGCAACACAGGCTTGCCACCAGGGATACCTTGTGATGGTGCCAAACACTCCGCAATCAGTGACCGATACCTTCCGCCACTGGTGCAAAGAACACGCGCACCCTTATCTCTGGATACAGCCCTGCGGCACGCACCAGGCAACACTGCTTGCTCAGACCAAGACCGTCGTCATACGCGAAGTTGACGCGATGCTCACCCGTTTCCGAGAGCAGTTGCCCCAGCTTTGCGCCCCCTATCTCACCCAAGCACAGGCACAGGGCTACCAGGCCAACCTGACCTGGCTCTCCCGACGACAAGTCGCGCTTGAAGGCATCGTCAAGGAAGACGCAGAGAAGGCGGCACAGGAGGTAGTTGTCCTGTGGGCAGGTATCCTGGCGGAAGAGCGCCAACGCTCAGCCGAGCAAGAGGCATTGCGCCTCGCCGCGCTTGAGCCGATGTGGAAACGCGAACTGAAACGGGTTCGCGAGCCGGGGCAGCCGGAACTGCCGTTGCTTCCAGAGGAGGTGATACTGCCTGCTGAATGGGAGACTCTGCTCACCAGGGACCAGTTATCGGCTTTCCTCGCCTCGCTTGAATCGCCCGCCCGCTCACACGCGCTAAAAGCGCTCCTCGTGCAATATGTTGGGGAGCGGCTGAAAACCGACAGAGCCGCGCGAGCACAGTTTTTTGAAGTCTTCAGACGCGAGTTAGCTGTTGCACCTTGGGAGCTTGAAGCCTTGCTGGAATGCACACCCACCGAGCGCAAGCGCTGGACTGAAGAAGGGAAACTGCCCGTGCTGGAGCAGCACAGCTTCCGCAAAGCTGGATACAGGATGGAGTATCCCGTCTTTGACCGAAGAGTGATCCTGAGCCTGTCACGAACAGAGCGAGATCGGTGGCGGGCCGAGCATCAAGCGCTCGTAAAAGAACACCGGAAGGCCGGAGCACGCGCAGCAGCAAGCCGGAGGAAAGGGCTATCTTCCACGCCAGTCGCAACCAGTTGATAGGCCTCCCAGACTACATGAACGATCTGGGCAACCAGATGTTCATCACTCTCCTGGTCAGGTACAAACTCCAACGCCTGGGCATCAGGCGCGGAAAATACGAAAGCCCGAAATACATGGCTTCGTTCTAGCGCCATCACACCACTATCCGACACGTTGCACGCTGTTATGCCCCGCCGCGACCAGTGATCATCACCGGAACGGTCAGAGCAATCAGTTTGATGTCCTCCCAGAGGGATTGACTCTGTAAGTAAGCAATATCAAGCTCGACCATTTCGCGAAATGTGACTTTGCTGCGTCCATAGACCTGCCAGTAGCCGGTAAGCCCCGGTTTTCCAGCATGCCGCAGCCAATCACGTGGTCTATAGGATTCGACCTCATAGGGGAGCGGTGGACGTGGGCCAACCAATGTCATCTCGCCGCGCAAGACATTCAAGAACTGTGGCAGTTCATCAATACTGAACTTACGGAGAAAGCGCCCGACCCACGTAATGCGCGGATCCTTGTCTAGCTTGTAGGAGCAGCCGCCCTCTGCATTGCTGCTGAGCTTTTCCCCTTGCATATAGCATTTGATCGCAGCGCGGTGGAGGGCATCATCCCGATTCACGTACATCGAGCGGAACTTGAACATGTTAAATTCGGTCCCCCGTAACCCGATTCGTTTCTGACGAAACAAAGGTGGGCCTTTTGAATCGAAGCAGATCAGAAGACCAACGATGACAAAAATCATGCAAAGGGGAGGCAGAATAAGCAAGGTGACAAGAATATCAAGCGCTCGTTTTGCTCGAAGGTACCCAGGATTGAAATGAATCACTTCAGGCGGCGTCATTTGCGTAGCCATCAACGGCTCTTCCTATACAGAGGTTGAATACAGGGGTTGAATAGCCAGTTGAGCATAGCGCTTTCTCGCCTCTACAAACATTGACATTACCCAAGATGCTTGTAGAGGCTCCCTCCAAGCGGCCCCGCGACTTGAAGGGGCAACTGGCGCCAGCAGGTAGTCAAAAGACGAAACTTCCAACTCTGCTCAGAAGTGCTTGCCAGCCCATCTACCTGCGGGTAGTAGTAGTAGGGAAGTGGCTCTTTGGTCGCTCCCCAACGACGCTTGAAACTCATTAACCCCTCATTGTTGCACGCTGTGCGTCCCATATCCAATGCCTTGTACCCGTGTGTACATCCCCAGATGATTGCCTGCCACATCAGGAGGTTGTTAGGCGCCATCGAGAGCGAGGACGCATCAGAAGCGCTATACGCATCTCGAATCATTGAACCGGAGGCCAGCAGGATCAGCCCCGCAATCACTTTCCCCTCGTGTTCGGCAAGTAAAACCTGAAGCATGCCGCTGGCAGCAAAGGCATCCCAGAGGCCAAAGAAGAATCGCTGTGGTTGGGTTGGCATGCCATGCTTTTTATGGCGCGTTTGCAGGTGCAGGCGGTAATACTGTGCTACCTCTTCCCGTTTCTCTACCCGGCGAACCGTGACCCCCATCTTCTGTGATTTTTTGATCATCTGTTTGACAGATTTGCTTAGTCCAGCCCAGAGCACATCCGGGTCGGGCTGCAACGGCAGGAGCCAACGCGCATACAGAGAGCTTTCGGTCAGGCCGCGATGCTCTGTAAGTACCGGGTGATTGCCCGTGCGCAGTTCGAGGTAGCTCGCTCTCTGCTCACTCGCCAGAAGGAGCGCCTGATCCACAAGGTTTTGCGCGCTGGCCCTCTCTTCGGCAAGGAGCGGGCAATGATCAGAAAACGGCAGCGCCACCATGCGCTTTCCGGTGATCGGGCTGTGCAAGGTACAGACTGGGAGGAAGCCGCTGATCTCTCCCTTCGCATTGGTGGTAGTGAGCGTGTTGACCGAATACCCATACATCTGTGAAATCAGGTTCAGCCAGGCTGGCTGATAGTAAATGACATCTCGTGCCTGCTGCTCCAAGCTGGCGCTCAGGGGCGCAGATGCGGGGAGTAGCTGGATGATCTTCAATGCTGCATCTCTCTTCCCAGGCTGTGTTCAAACCGGCCCTCACGCATGAGAAGCGCAGGTGCCAGGGCTTATGCTCTCAACGCGCTGGCTTGTGCCTTGTCCAGGCATACCTTCAATTGTTGAGCCATCTCGTGCAGGTGCTCATGTCTACATGACCACTGCGTGCCTGGAATAAATTGAATTTCTACCTCTTCGGCTTTCACCACATTCCCCAGCTTTCCCACCCAACGGTTGCCTGGTTCATCCCTTGCCCAAAGGTAGATCAGCTTGCCCGGATAATAGCGTGGAAGATAATGCGAAAATACCCAAACAAAGATACCAATCCAATCATGGCGGAGCGTTTCACCAGTTGGGACCAGGGAGAGATGCAATGAAGGGTCTTGAGAAGGCCGCAGAAGTTTGTACTGGAGCAATCGGTAGATATGCCGCAAATAGAGAAATACATGGAGTTGCTTCTCCTGGCTGAAGCGCAACACAAAGCCTAGACCCTGGACAAAACGACCAGTCAATCGCGAACCAACCATTCTGAAAAAATCGGGGCCAGCTCTGGGTTCAATCAGAACAAGCAAGCTGACTTCCTGTCCTTGCGCGCGAAGTTGCTGGGCTACCTCAAAGGCCAGTAAGCCACCACCGCAAAAGCCTCCTAAAAAGTAGGGGCCTTCTGGCTGAACACTGCGCAGTGCCTGGATGTAATCCGCCGCCATCGCTTCAGGTGTGGGAGGAACCCGCATGCCATCAAACCTGTAGGGTTCAAGCACATAAAACGGTTGATCTGATCCCAGGACATTCGCCAGGGTGAAGCAATAAAATGCGCCTCCTTCGACGTGCACATGTAAGAAGAAAAAAGGGGGCTTAGAACCAGAAGACTGAAGCGCCACTACGGATGACCGGGTATCTGGCGAGGGCTGGGGTACAGGATTGCCTGGCTCCTTCTGAAGGGGAGTGTTTGCATTCTTGGCTTGTTGCTGGATATTCCCTCGTAAATATTTTTCAAGCAATGCGCGTTTAGATGCTGACAGCTCTGGAATATCTGGCATAAGAACTACTCCGTTTCCGAGAGGCTGGGATTATCCCTGTTTCGACTTCGCACAAAGCTGTCAGTGCTCCATAACCCTCTCTACACAAGTCCTGGCGCTGACTAGCTCTGCTGCATGGAGAAGCTATGTTAAGGATACCTATTTCGAGTTACTGTCACGTCTCAAGGGGGGATACACGCCATTACAATTCGGTAATAGAATTTAACGCCCAGTAACCGTGCAGCCAAAGCCCCCGCTGCTGGCCCCAGGGCTATCCAGAATATGCCTGCAAACAGCATGGGGTAGGTACCAGCAATGGCAGCACTGCTAGTACCTACCCCATGCTCCGATTGCGCTTTTCAGCACGACCACGTTTTGCCGGTAATCGAGGAGGCCCCAGGAGATGGTGATACTGTTACAGCCGCTGCAAGAACCATCCAGAAGACGCTGGCAGCCAGAGTGTAGGTAAAATAGGCTTCGCTCACGTTCATACCTAACAAGATGAGAACGATGGTCAGGCCGCTAGCCGCCAAAGCTGCTGCCACTGCATCAGCCCCTGCTGGCGCCAAAGCACTCAGCAGGGATCTCTTGAGGAGTTGACGTGTCCCGCGCAGGCAGCACCAGGTGAAATAAATGTAGCAGAGCAAATAGAGAACTCCACCTGTAAAGAGCAGGTCCAGATAGCCACTATCTGTTGTTGTCCAGGGGATGCTTGCGGGAATGACCAACCCTACTCCCAGAAGCGGCTGGTGCGCAATGGCTGGCAAAAAATAGGTCTGCCAGAGATGGAGGCGGTAGACGAGCGATTGCGCAATAATCCCCTGGTTGCCACCACCAAACTGATCTTGCAGCCGCAAGATCAAGAGGGGGGCAAAGATGAGAGCTGCACCCAATACCGAAAGGCCAACCAATGCGAGCAGGCGCAAAATCTGAGAATTTTTGCCGAAGTATACACCGAGGATACAGAAGCCAGCTATCAGGCCAAGTATGCTGGCGAGCGAGCCAGTAAGGAGCAGCGCCACAATATCCAGCGCGACTACACCTTTGAACAGAAACCCCGGCACAATGGAGATGCGTGTTGTCGCTACGGCGATGCTGATCAATAGCACAAAGCACAGATAAGAAGCCAGATCGTTCCAACCGCCTATCACCGATGTGATGCGTAGAGTTGTCTGGGCGCTATCCAAAACCTGCACAGTGGGATAATAGGTCAGTAAGAAATGGACAATATAACTCACCCGTAGTGCCTGTGCTATTCCAATCAGAGAGACGATGCCACTGGTGAGCAGGATAATAGCAAGAGTGCGGCGTATATGGTCAACCTGAGACAAAGCCAGACGCAACGTCAAAAAGATCATGTAATTTTTGATTGGCCCCAGCGCTGCAATGAGGGTGTCGGATTCTAGTGGTTGTCCTCGTCCATAGAGCGCCGCTAACGGGATCACTGTCCCGCCTAGAATAAGCGCGAGGGCAGCCGCATCAAACCAGGTAAAGCGTGGCAGCGGCAATCGTAATGCCAGGAGCCTGAGCAGCAAAAGGACGAACACCAGGAACAAGAGGAGTTCGTTCGGGCGCAGGTTGGCAATTTGTGGGAGACGTACAATACTTGCCGTGAGGGGAAAGGTCACCGCTAAGAGATACGCGGCCCATTGTGGTCGTGCCCATATAAGGACCGCTACCCAACCCAGAGCGAGAAGTGCGCACATGGTAAGAGCGCCAAAGATAGCCCCAAGTGCCGCAACGGTTGCAATCCCACATGCTGATAGCGTTCCTAAGAAGAAGCGCGCTGGCATGGTCTTCTTTGGTAAAGTAGTGGCAAGTTGCATAGCGCTTAGTTCAACTCCCGCGTTTCTTGCATTTTTACCGCTTTGCCTGCCTCTTGGATCGAAGGCGCATGGTACCCCATCAGGTGCAAAGATCGTATCATCGCGGTAATAGAGCAAAGCCACGAAGCTCAGAGCAACCAGCAAACCTAGCGGTATCGCTATTCCCGCTGTGCTCAACGTGATCCCCTTCTGCTTCACCGGATTTATCTGAGCTGAACCCCACGCAACCAGATGAGTGCCAATTGGGGAAACCTGTTGCACGGCCTGGCGAAAGGCGCTTGCTACTGCATCAGCCAGACGGGTAGCCAGAGCGCTGCTCGAAGCATCCGCCGTAAGCGTGATGATATTCGTGCCAGACTGGTATGTGGCGTCTACTTGGGATGATAACTGCTGTGTTGTTTCCTGAAGACCAAGTTGCGCTGCTGCTTCCTGGAGAATTTGGGGACTCTCCAGAATAATCGTATACGTCTTGCCGAGTTGTGCTGCCACATCTGGCGAGAGAGCGCTTGGGTTCGTGGGATTCGCCAGCCCGAAGACCACATTGACTGTTGCCTCATAGACAGGGGGCCGCACCAGTGCTAAAACAAGCGTTATCCCTGCCGCAAGAAGTGGGCAAAGTGTGAGGAGCCAGGCCCACCGTTTTAAATAATAGAATGCCCGCTGCATAAAAGCCTCCAAGCAGATATTACAGATAGTCTGGGCATGTATGCCCTCGTTCTTGCTCCGCATTCATACTCTCGGCGCTCCGGCCCATACGTTTATCCCTTCTCCACACTCTTGCTCCCTGCGAGGGCTGGGTGCTTTGTCAGTAACAGGTAGAACGCAATGATGGTGAGCGTTCCAGCCGCAATGCCGAGCGAAAACCCAGCCGCCACGCCTTGTAATCCCCAGGAGGGCAGCAATGCGAGTTCGGCAACACAGCCAATACCCATCGTGAGAGTCATGGCAAGAGCGTGGAACCAGGGGTAGCCTCTGGCTACCATCCAGGTTTCAAAGACTAGATAAACCGTGTATGCTGCCATCCCTGCTGCCAAAATGATGAGTGACTGGGCAGCAGAGCGATAGTTCTGGCCGAACATTACTTGCACAAGGCGCCCACTCCATCCCCAGATTCCTGCGACCAGGGCAGCAGAGGTGACAAGAGATGCACCTAATGAGAGCAGCAACGAACGTTCAGCATCTCGTTTAGAGCCGCGCGCGAAATAGCGAAGCGCTACCGTTGTGACAGCAAATGGAACAAAAAGAAAAACCAACACAATGGTCTTTGCTGCTCCATAGACACCCGTATCCTGTGCACCCAAATGCTGCTCCACAAGGAGCAGGTCGAGAGTCCCCCAAATCGTGTAGCTCGCGTGGGCAATTACGAGTGGAACAGAGAAGTGGGAGAGCCGCCACATCGTTGGAAGGGTGAGGAGACGCAGACGCAGATGAACAGATGAACGTCTCCGAAACTCAAAGAACACAATGGGGAGAAGAGAAGATAACCCATAGATGGCGAGCGCCAAACCCACCGAACGAAGACGCAGGCACCATACACAGACAACAATCGCTATCAACTGAAGGAGATTCGCCACGACATAATAGCTTGCCATGCGCCAAAGAGCATCCAGACCACGAGTAAGTTCCGTATACGTATTGAACACGGCCAGCCCGATGACGACGAGCAGTGTGCCAAGGACGATGCCGGGTGGCTCTCCTTGTAAATACCAGCCCGTCCCAAGCAGCGTAAAGAGCAGGATTACAGCGATAAGCACAGCGCCATTGGTAAAGTAGCGGTCAACCTCCCTGGACTCATTCCGATAGATGGCAAGATAGCGCGAGAGCATGGTTGGAAGTGGCCCAACCACAATACTTGCTATCCCAGCAACCCCGATGGCATAGCGGACCACCCCAAAATCTGCTGGGCCAAAGGCGCGCGCCACGACGACAGAGAACAGCACACCAAGAACACGCGCCAACACTTGCCCGGCACCTGAAAGCGCCGATAGGCTCAGATATGAGCGGACATGCTGGCGGCGTGAGATTGGCGTATCAGCGCTCAGCATCCATGCCTCCCCTTGTTCTTTTGTCCTGTCTCGCCTGTTTCCAGAAAGGTGCTTTTGCGATATAAGTCTTCGTGTTCAGGTAGGAGAGCGCGTAACTCAGCAATAGCAAGCGCCCATGCCTGGCGTTTTTCCGCTGCCAGTGTTTGCATTGCTGCCCGCAGGTGATCCTCCTGAGCAAGGGCCAGTTGTATAGCTGCCAGCATTTCTTTTGAAGTAGCTCCCGTAAACACCGCTCCCTCTGGGAAGGTCATGCGCAGCACCGGCCAATCTGAGGTTATCAAGGGTTGTCCTGCGTAGAGCGCTTCCCAGGCTCCGCAGAGGAGGGTGTGATCACGAGTCGTGAGCGCAACCACCACATTGGCGCCGCGTATGATCTCGCTGTAGGCAGCATCGCTCAGCCACCCGGTCAAGCGAACATTCTGTGGGCACTTCGTACGCACCGTTGCCGGGAGTCTTCGCGCATCACCAGTAATAGCAAAGGAAACATCTGGCAGTTGACGAGCAGCAGTCAGCAGCTCCCCAATCGGCTCATCCGAAGCATAGGTTGCGATAACCACTACCTGACGCTCCCCTGGCAGCGGGGTAGACACCACCCCCGGATTGTCCCACTCGACGGGGGGATCGCCCACAATGAGTATGCGGATACCTTGCCCACTGCTTGCGCCCAAGAGACGCTCGCGCAGGCTCGCGAGCGTCACAAGAGTTGCGAGCGCATGGCGCGAGAGCCAGCGGTGCAGTGGTATGGACCACGCCCACTTCCCTCCCACCAACCCACCCGTATGGGTATCAATGATGTACCTGGTGCCGGTAAGACGGGCATAGAGCGCCACCAACAGAACTACGAAGATGGGAGGATTCTGTACAAGGACCACGCGCGGATGTCTGCGCCAGAGCAAGCGCCAGGTGACAAATGCCAGAACAAGATATTTAAGGGGGGCGATCAGTGGGCGCTGAAATGCCAGAAAATGCACTTTGTAGATTTCTGCCCCTAGCGCAGCCGCCAGGCGCTGGCTACGAGGCGCAGAAGGCGCCCAGGCGATCCCCAGCAATTGAGGACGGGCAAACTTGTGACGAGCAGTTGCAAATGAGAATCCGTTCATGGCTGCTTCCATTCAAGGGTACAGGGCTTCAGGTGCGTTTCGCTGCGTCCCCCATACCCTTAAAGCGTCTGTGAAACTAGTCCCTCGTAGGCTCGCAGGAGTTCCTTTTTGGTATGATCCCAACTGAACTCCTCCTCGATTCGTTTGCGCCCCACCGCACCCATATGCCCACGCAGTCTTTCATCATTCAGCAGCATCTCGATTTTATCGGTGAAGTCTTCAACCGAATTTGGTTTGGCATAGAGCGCCGCATCTCGCGCCAGACGCTGTGTTTCTGGGAGGTCGAAAGCGACGGTTGGCTTGCCCACCGCCATGTATTCCAGCGTTTTACCAAGGGTGCAATATTCGTTGAGTCCATTTTGAGGCTCAGGGGTGAGGCCCACATCTGCCACGCTGAGAAAGCGCACAACATCTTTCGCTGGTGTCCAACCGTTGAAATGCGCATACGCATCAAGTTGCAGTTCGTGAGCAAGTTTTCGTAAGGCAGGGGCGTGATCACCATCTCCCATCACTACCAAAGACACATCCTGTCTACCGCGCTTATAAACAAGCGCGTGCAGGGCCAGGAGTATAGTTTCAACCCCATCCTGAATTTCCATCGCGCCCACAAAAGCCAGCAGAAAGCGCCGTCCTCTTTTGAGTTCAGGCTCAGGTGAGACACGCTTTATACGGTTGAGATCAACGCCGTTATAGACGACAAATACTTTGCTGGCTTGAATGTGGCCGCGCTCCAGGGCAAACTCCTTCATTGTTCCATTCGAAGTGATAACCAGAGAAGCAATCCGGTAGGAGCACCTTTCCATAAAGAGCTGGAGCCTGTAGAGCAATGGCATCCGACGTGAGAACTTTACCAGGAACAACTCTGGCGATAAATCATGCTGATCAAAAATCAGCCTTTTCCCCAGAATGCGATACAACAATCCAATCAAGAAGTAGGTATCAGGCGGATTAGCAACGTGAATGACATCAAAGCCCTGACGGAGCAAAACCTTAAAGCTGAGGAACAAGGTCATGAGCATGGCAACGCCATATTCGAACATATAATCCGTACATTTGTCGTTATTGGGGGGCGACCAATAGCGGTAAATATGGACCCCATCAAGGCATACATAAGATTCTCGATCCAGATTGGTTCCTTTGGGGCCAATGATGCTTACTTGAAAGCCATGCTCTCGGAGCGTAAGGGCTTCAGCCCAGACGCGACTATCCATCGGGACCGAGCAATTTTCGATCAACATTAAGACCTTATGGACCTGGCGCATCATGGGCATGGCCCCTCTCCAGAATTCACTCAGGTAATCACTCCCAAAATCAGCAGGCTTGATAGTCGCCGGAGGAGTCGTGTTTATCGCCAACCGCTATATCCGTCAATTTTTTAGTATCGCTTCCCTGATTGCCGTTGAGATGAGCGGCCTTTTCAACTGGTTGGGCTGGATGCGCTCGGCTATCAATTAAATCCAGCAGGTACACTAAGACAAGCGCTATCACCAGTCCCAAGAGGCCACCAATGATGGTATTGAGCAATGGCTTGGGGTGGTCAGGTGTGGCTGGAGGGACAGCAGGTTGCATGACGACGACGGGATAACTGGCAGCGATTGCCTGGCCGCTTATTTTTGAGATAAATGCCCCGGCTACCGCATTAGAGAGCAGAGCGGCGCGATGAGCGTCTACATCATCCACGCTGACATCAATGAGGGAAGTGTTGTTCTCCACTGCGGTTTGTACAGACCTGGCAAGATCAGCAGAAGAAATGCCGCCAACCTGACTGGCTGCCTCTGACAGCACGGCTGGCTGATTAATCAACTGCTGATAGGTAGTCACCAATTGAATATCCACAAGTGGGACGCTGGTGCTTTGTTGCCCCACAAAAAGGACAGTAGTCGCGCGGTAGACAGGCGTCTGAATTTGCGTCATGACGAACGTACCTGCCACAGCGACAATGACACAGAGGGCAGCCAGCCAGAACCAACGCCCGAAAGCGACAAGATACCAATGGGCATGACGACCTGTACGAGCCTCTTCTGGCATAAAATCTCCCTTTCTTCCCTGTTTATCTGCTCAACCAGTCTCTCTGCTCAGAGCGTATACCTGATTAGTTTGACGGCGAAGCATGGGCTTGCAGTAAGTAACTCAGCAAATTCGAGGTAAAGCGCTGAAAATCAGGGCTGCTGTAGGAACCGGCAGGAACGCTGGCATCAGCGTGCATGTTCTGAAGCCCCAAAGCCCACCAGTAGGTACCAGCGTCAAATACCCGCGCGCCGCCCGGCGCTGTATACAAGGTAGCTGTCGCGGTGGGGAGCGCAGCCCCATTCGGGTTGGGGTTATCATTGCCGTTGGGCTGCACCTTCACCGGCGAAGAAGCCAGGATCGTGAGCGCCGACGGGGTTCCGAGATTCGGAAAAACGCTATCAAATCCACCCGTATCCCCGCCTGCGGAGGTGGTACTTAACTCTGCCCCCACCAGGCCCTGGAGCACGCTGCCCTCGTGCAGCGCGGTGCCCTGTAAGAAAGGGGCCGCGCCGGGACTAAGTATCAAAGGCGCTGGACCTGCGACCAGGCCAGAAAACATGGCTCCCAGTAACGCTTGTGAGGGCTGGTTCAAAGGAGCATTTTGCCAGAGGGTGGTCGCCGAAGTTGGCTCGTTCCCCGACAACGGGTCAAGCCCGGCGTCTTTATAGCAGACCACGACCCGATCAGCGCCAAGAGAGCTTGATTGTAACCGAACATGCCAGTAGGCATCGTTCGCCCCAAAGAAAGCCAGCGATACTCCGGCATCGCGTGCCTGCGTAATGCTGGTCCACATCCCCGACGACCAATACTCATCATGACCGGCGGCCAGGAACAACCGGTGCTGGAGGAGCGATTGCCCGTTCAGGTCCGTGTCAATATCGGTGGTATAGGTCACATTGTAGCCTTGCCGCTCAAGCCAACTCAGCAAATTGTATTCATAGGTGGTGAAATCGGAGAGGCCAGCGTTCTCAGCCTCAGGGCGATCAAACGACACCGCAAACGAGCGATCCGCCGTCGTATTTGCTGCGCCGTTACCATCCAGGCTGCGCCCTCCCCACGCATTACCAGCCTGATACGTCAGGACACTGCTCTGGAAGAGAAACGGCGCCTGGCTTGCGTCATTGCGCACCACAAACTCGGTGTAGCGCATGAGTCCCGCCGAGGACACCAGCTTCACCACATAAACCCCGCTTACCCAGGTGGCAGGAATAGCCAGCGTTACCGGATTTTGCCAATTGCTGGCGCTCACCATGCGAGTCGCCTGGTCAACCACTGGGGCTGGCTGATTGATGCCCGGTAGCACCCTGGAGGAGTAGACCAGGCGTCCTCCCAGACCTTGATACCAGCCCATCCGGTAGACACGAAACGAATACGACGGAGCCATCGTCGAGACATACATCTTGACCTGCTGCCCTGCATTCACGCTGACCGGAGCGGTGAACGCCTCAATAGCGTTTTGCGGGCCGAGCGGGAGATTCGCTCGCCAGGCGCTTGTGCCAGGACACGTGTTCTCCGCCACCACTGGGTTTGCTGCGAATACCGCATTCGCGCATGACGAACCACCCGGCCCTTCCGCAGCGGAAGCTGGCCCAGGAGAGGAAAACTTGCCAATCGCCCCATACACGACAATCGCCAGGATTTCAAGCACAAACGCCGCGACGATCAAGCATTTTTGCGCCCGGCTCAGCTTACGAACCCGTGAGATCATCTGCTCATTCCTTCACCAGGGCCTTAACAATTGGCCTGAATCCCTTCACAGACGCGCTCAATCTCTTCTTCGGTCAATTCAGGAAACATAGGGATGGAGAGAATGCGGCCTGCCAGATGTTCTGTGACTGGCAAAGCCCCTGCTGGGCAGGCAAAAGCGGTACAGGCTTGTTGAAAATGCAGCGGCAAAGGATAGTGAATGCCTGTCTGGATGCCCTGGACTGCCAGTTCAGCGCGTAATCTCTCCCGGTTATTTGCCTGGATGACGTAGGTGTAATAGACATGCTCCGACCCAGGGCGCTCTCCCGGACAGGTTACAAGTCCTTGCAGGCGCTCTGTATAGGCTGCGGCGTGCTTCCTACGCTGCCCATTCCACGCATCCAGACGCCTCAACTTGATGCGCAGCACTGTCGCCTGAAGCTCATCCAGACGGCTATTCATGCCAAGCGCCTCATGGTAATAGCGCGTGCAGGAGCCATGATCACGCAGCATGCGCACCTGTTCAGCGAGTGCCGGGTCATTTGTGGTAACGATACCCGCTTCACCGTAGGCCCCAAGATTTTTGCTGAAATACAGGCTAAAAGCCCCTATATCGCCCAGTGTACCTACCTTGCGCCCATCGTAACGCGCCCCCTGCGCCTGCGAAGCATCCTCAATAACTTTCAAGTTATAGTGGCGGGCAAGAGCACACAAGGGGTTCATATCTGCCGCCTGACCATAGAGGTGGACAGGCAGCAACGCGCGAGTACGCGGTGTGATGGCCTCCCTCACGAGTGTGGGGTCCATCGTCCCCGTAGCCGGGTCAACATCAACGAACACAGGGCGCGCGCCAGCCATACTAATGGCCTCAACAGTGGCAATAAACGTATTGGCAACCGTAATAACTTCATCGCCAGCGCCGATCCCACAGGCACGCAATCCCAGATACAGGGCATCCGTCCCTGAGCCAACCCCTACCGCTTCAGCAGCCCCACAGTAATCCGCGAACTCACGCTCGAACGCCCTGACGTTTGGGCCAAGAAACAGTTCCATAGTGCACAAGCTGTCGTCAATAGCCTGAAGAACCTCATTGCGAATGGTGTGGTACTGGCGCTGCAAATCCACCAATCTGATCTCTTGCAATCTGATCTCTTGTTTCACTGATTCCCCCACTACCTGTAAAAGAACGATTTTTTTTCGAGATGCGCATATGGACGTTCAAGAAAACCTTTGCTACATACCAGTTGATCAATCGTACCCACCACGCAAGCCGGATTGCCATAGGCCACAGCGCGGGCAGGAATATCATGCGTAACAACAGAGCCAGCACCAATCACGGCATATTCACCAATGACGATATAAGGCAAGACCGTCACATTGACACCCAGTTGCGCGCCCTTCTTGATCGTCGGTCCACGCATGCAAGGGGTGGACATCGGGCAACCTGGGTGAAGATCATTCGCGCAGCTAACCCCCGGAGCAAGAAAAACCTCATCCTCTAACGTGCTAAATTGCGCAAGATAGACATTTGTATGAATCTTCACCTGACGCCCAATCTGGCAGCCATAGTCAATGACAGAATTGCTCCAAATGCTCACATCGTCGTCAAGCGTGTTTTGCTCGCGGATAACCACATGGTGGCCGGTCTGGAGTCTCGCGCCGATGCTGCTGCCGAGATAGAGAATGGTTCCTGATCCCAGCCTGGCCCCCGCACCAAGCACCAACGTCCAGCTTGCAATGGAGCGGCGCGGGCGTTTTCCAATGAGCACATAGGGGTCTAATTCAATGGGTTCATCTATCTGCACAAAATTGGCGGCATGGGGTGCCAGCGCTTCAGCCACTTGTGCCTGAAGAAATGAAGACTCCATCACAGGGGTACCTCCTGGCCTTCCAGGTCTAACGATTGCTGGATGGCTGCCAGAGTCTTAGTGATAGAGAGGCTCCAGAGGCCGTTGCTTAACGGTGGTTGCCCCGATCTGATACAGTGGGCAAAATGTCCGCAGGCCACCTGAAGCGGCTCTACCCAGGGAACGGCAGGAATAACTGTCTCTCCAGTGCGGTAAGAGAATTGAAACTCATCAAAGGCTGGGGCAGGCGCCGAACACTCGACACCTCGGTTATAGAGACGTATCTTGTCTTGCGGCTCAACGTCATCATAAACAGCCATGCGCTGGTCGCCAACGACTGTAAACCTCCTCACCTTTGAAGGATAAAGCCAGCTCACCTGGATGTGTGCGAGCAGGCCATCTGCATAACGGAGATGAATATAGACCACATCGTGTATGCCCTGTTGAATGTGCGCCGCTCCAGTAGCACGTACTGCCATTGGGTCTGCATTCAGCAAGTAACGCAGGATAGAAAGATCATGCGGCGCGAGATCCCAAAGAACATTGACATCCTTGTGAAAAAGACCAAGATTCAGGCGCTGGGCATCAATATAATGCAGCTTCCCCAGTTGGCCCTCTGTGACAATATGACGCAATGCTTGAACAGCTTTGTGATAGAGGAACGTGTACCCAGCCATCAAAATACAGTTCCGCTCTCGCGCCAGCGCAACCAAATCTTCAACCTCATCCACCTTGACCGCCAGAGGTTTCTCGACAAATACATGCTTATTTGCCAAAAGCGCCGCCCGCGCAAGCGCATAATGTGTATGGACTGGTGTGGAAATGAGCACGGCGTCAATATCGCTCTCAAATACATCGACAGCATCTTGCGTGAGCCTGAGATACCGATACTGAGCTTGCGCGTGTTCCAGTCGTTCGGTATCCCTATCAGCTATAAACCGCAGCGAGGTATCGGGCAGAGCGCTTATATTGCGTGCCAAATGTGGCCCCCAATACCCATACCCAATCACGCCAAACTTCAATAGCCTTACTTGAGGCAGCACCTGAGATAATCCGGGCGGCATCTCCCTCACCGTAGGAACTTCTGCAAGAGTGTCCATCTCTCCTGTTTCTCCCGTCTACTCATAACCATCGCTACAAAGGTCTTCGCGCCGACGCCCTTTGCTGCATTGAGAGCTATGCTAAGCATAGAGATTCCAGGTTACTAACACGTCTCAAGGAGGGATACACGCCATTACAATTCGGTAATGAGGCAGGCATCCATCGCTCGCTTGCATCTCCAGCCGCATCCTCAACTCGCAGTTGCACTTTCTCTTCTTTCAGGTTGGGCAGAAAAGCAATACCCCAGGCCAGTTTTCGTGATGATGTAGGTGGGACGCGCGGCATCCTGTTCAATCTTGTGGCGCAAACGAAAGATGTGCACTTTCAGCAAATTGGCTTCGCCCACATACTCTGCTCCCCAGACCTTTTCCAACAAAAGATCGTTCGTTACAATTCGCCCAGCGTTTTGTACTAAATACGCAAGGATGCGATATTCTGTGGGAGTGAGGGCAAGAGGTCGGCCATCTCTCGTGACCTGATGCTGCAACAGGTCTATCGTTAAATTACCAAAAGTAAGGGGAGAGCACACATCGCGTGGGGATCCGTTGTTGTTCCATTGTGTGCGCCGAAGGACAGCCCGGACCTGCGCAAGTAACTCGACAACACTCACCGGCTTGGTCAAATAATCATCTGCTCCTGAGTCCAAAGCGCGGGCTTTAGTATGCTCTTGCTTCTGATCTTGCTTTTGCGCAGACATAGCAATAATCGGTACGAGAGAGAAATCTCGCACATACCGACAGAGTTCAAAATCATGAGACTCAGATGAGATGGTGTCGAGGAGGATGAGGTCTGGCTCTTTGTTTTCCAGTGCTTCAAATAACTGTTGCTCATCCTTTACCGGACTCACCTCATAACCCTCAGCATGTAAAATGCGAACGAGCATCCTCAAAGCCTGGGGATCTTTTTCTGCTACAAGAATGACCGTTTTATGAGTAGACATGGTTCCTTCCCTTCTCTCATATTGCCCTCGAGTATACTCATCATACTGAGGGGAAGCAGACGAAGGTTAATTTCTCTTTCCTCATTTCGAATTTCTACGGCACGTTGCGTTCTCCCATAGCTCATCTAAGACATAGACATGTATCCTTCCTAGAGAGAGCACATCTATCAACCGGCCCCGCCTGTCTCATATATACCCATTAGTCGAGATTGCAGAAGCAAGCGGCGTTGTGAGCGTGGATACCCAAAACTTGATTTGGGTATCCATGAAGCACCTGAAAACCTGCCCATCTTCATGCCCTGCCCAGGTGCATTTCTTATTTTTTTAACCGTTCCAGCAGGAAGTTGTCCGTAGCAAAACATACACTTGGAAGACCCACCTGCAATGACGCCAGATGTGAAGCTGCCTTCCAAGTGCTGCTGTTAACTGCCAGGGTTGGTTGTGGAGCAGTTGATGCTGACGGAAGTTGAGTTGATGTCTATGAAGACCTGTTAGCAGTGCGAATCAGTTGCGCCACCGATGTGATGGAAGACCCTTTACCCTTACAAGGAGATGCGGGCTGAAGGGAAAAGTCGGTATGGCTTAAGGTATCTAAAGAGACGCTTCCCGTATAGGAATCAACCTTGCCGACAAACTCTGGATTGACCGTTTGCCCTCCAAGGTAAGCACTTTTGCCCCTGGTCTTATACTGGCAGTTACCGGAAGAAGCGGCCAAAGGATTATTAAAATCAAATTGGCCTCCGTAAAACACAGAGTTCGTGATTTGATGGCCTGTGCCGCCGACAATCACCTGATCGCCAGTCATGGTATAGGAAGTGATATGGTCAATGGTCCAATGTTGATCATTGACGAATTCTCTACTCGGCCAGACCCTATACCCCATGATGTTTGTTCCCTGGTATGACTGGATAAACAGATCGTTCCTTATGGTCACATTATCAAGGACAGCAGTAGGAGCAACATGATTATCTCCAAGCAGCAGCCCCTGCATGAGTCCCGGACCGAAAATGGAGGATTCGATCAAAAAGTTCGTTTGCGTTCCACCGCTGTATATCTGAATCCCGTCCTGGTGTGTGCAGGGATAGTTGAAGGCCACATCGTCCCCTTGAGAAGGATTCGAACGTGTATTATGCAGCCAGGAGTGACGGAGGGTGAAACTATTGACCGGTCCTCCTGTTTGGAACCCGTCCTGCCCGTTATCATGCACGTTGACTTGATCAAACACAAGGTTCGTTCCAACAGGGTGAACGCCGGGTCTGTCGGTATTGCTACCACTTATCGAACCGTTATCAAAAATTTCGGTGTTGCGAAGGGTGATGTCAGAAGCTCCGTTATATTCAATACCATCGCTGCTGTGACCATAGACTTGAATACCATCCCACTTCGTTCCGTCAACAATGATATGAGCGCTGCTTCCAAAGTCTATCCCGCTGCCTCTCACCCCTGAGCTTTGATCGTTATACCCTGCCTGTCCACAGTAAGGCAAAGGCGTGTTTCTGCCTCCAAATATTTTCACCTGCCCATTTCTTCTGGCATCAGGAGCCATTTTAATGGTGATAGGGGAACCGGCTGTCCCGCTTTTGATGATAGTTAATGTGGAGGAATACGTCATACCGCTGGTTCCTCCATCAATCAAGATGGTGTCTCCTGGTTGTACTTTGTCCCAGACGATATTTCCAAGCTCATTCCAGGCTGTAGCCCAGGAGGAGCCGTCAGCATTATTGCCATTTTTAGAGACATAGTACGTATTACCCGCGACCACAGGGCTGCTTGGAGCCGCAGCTTTTTTACTCGGTTGCCCCTGATGGGTCGCAATCCACAAAACCGGAAGGGCGAGTATGAGGAAAAGGAGCACTCCTACAAAAATTTTCTTTCCTACGAGTTTCTTTGGTAATGTTGTTTGGGTGGCTACTTTCTTTTCCATAATCTAAACAATAATTGCAGCCAGGAATTTTGTAAAGCAGAGTCACAGAGAGTCATCAGTTGGTCAGTCAAGACATGAGGAGCTTCAGCAGCGATCACCACGGAGAAAGCACGCGCAAGCCAGATTGGTCTTTAAGCGCTTTTAGGATGAAAAAATGCCTCAGCAAGTGCTGAGGCATTTTTGTTTAGAGGCTTCTCAATCGGGGTACTGTAACTGAAAATCTCTGGCTACAACCTGGATACAGGCAGCGGCGTTGTTAGCCCTCACTTAACCACTTGGCAACCTCTTTTGCGTGGTAAGTGATCACAAGGTCGGCACCTGCCCGGCAAATGCCCGTCAATATCTCCATCGTAATGCGTCGCTCATCAATCCACCCATTGCGCGCAGCCGCTTTGACCATCGCATACTCACCGCTCACATTATAGGCAACCAGCGGCAGGTCAAACTGCGCCCGTGCCCGCGCCAACACATCCAGATAGGCCAGAGCAGGCTTCACCATAATCAAATCAGCCCCCTCAGCCACATCCAATTCAATCTCGCGCAGCGCCTCGCGCACATTCGGTGGGTCCATCTGATACGCGCGTCGGTCCCCAAATTGGGGTGCAGATTCTGCGGCCTCACGAAAAGGCCCATAAAAGCCAGAGGCATATTTGGCAGAATAGGCCATAATAGGCACCTGACTAAACCCTTCCGCATCCAGTGCGGCCCGCAGCACGCCCACGCGCCCATCCATCATATCGGAAGGCGCCACCATATCCGCCCCCGCCTCGGCATGCGAGAGTGCTTCACGCGCCAGCAATTGCAGCGTCGCATCGTTTTGCACCTCGCCATTCACTACCACCCCGCAGTGCCCATGACTCGTATATTCACAGAAACAAACATCCGTAATGACCAGCAATTCTGGCGCCAGCGCCTTGATCTTCCGAATTGCCTGCTGGACAATACCCTGGGGATGGTAGGCTTGCGAACCAAGCTCGTCTTTTTCATTGGGAATCCCAAAAAGCAGCACTGCTGGGATTCCCGCCTGGACCACGTGCTCGATTTCGCGCTCCAACCCATCCAGGGGCCATTGATACTGCCCCGGCATAGAAGCAATTTCTTGAGGCTGCCGCACCGTCTCAGCAATAAAGAGCGGGTAAATCAACTGATCAACGCTCAGGCGTGTCTCGCGCACCATTCGGCGCAGCGTCTCCGTGCGCCGCAGCCGGCGCATGCGTCGTCCAGGAAAGCCAGTTCCTTGCGCAATGACAGGCATTGAATGCTCTACACTCATCTTTGAGGCAGGGACCAATACATCACCAGTCATAAGATCACACTTCCTAGCGCTCATTCGAACGCTCATCCTCGCAGCGAAGATTCAGGCGATAGTAAATCTCGCGGTGTTCCTCTTGAAACCCAAGCGACTCATACAAACGGAGAGCTGGAAGATTCTTTTCAAACACATGCAAATCTAGCGCGTGGACTTCCTGCGTTTTTGCAAACGCAATCACCGCCTCCATCAAGCGCCGGGCAATCCCCTGGCCGCGATACTCCGGGCGCACGATCACACGCTTGATGTAGCCCACATACGTCGGAAGCGTCCTGGGCGCCAGCACCAACTCGGCCTTGCCCACCGCCTCAGAGCCGATGCAGGCAAGCAAAATAGTGTTGCGCTCGTGCATACTGGGGTCAAGTGAGCCAAAATACTTCTGGAGATCTTGGTGAATAGCACGAAGAGGCGAATTACCGTACTGATCTAACGCTTCGATAGCAGGAATATCCTCAACCTCAGCCAGCCGGATCACCAGCGCCTTTGCAGGGTCATTTCCAGCCATCTCCATCCCTTAGCTCTTATCGCTCTTACGTGGCAGGCGCAGGATTGCCACAAAAGCAACGAGGGCCGTAAACAAGTAAAACGAATAGATGACATAACCCTCAGCATCTGTTGCTGAGAGAATATGGGTAATCCCAAAAAGGAAAAAGCCAATCCCAATCGCAAAAAGCAGCAATGTGCTGGTCAGTCTTCTGGACATATTTTTCCTCGAACATGTGGCACGTATAACGGGGAACAGTTCGTGTGCTCAGGCAAACCCGCTGAAGTTCACCACCAGCGGCATTATATCACAGGTCAACAGCGAAAACCGGCACAGAGATTGCAAGCTCATGACCTGACATCAAAGTTTGCCTATCCAACCAGGCACGAGCACCGCAGAAAGGGAATGTGCCATGCAACTTGAAGGAAAAGTAGCCCTGGTCACTGGCGCGTCAACAGGGATTGGCGGGGCCATTGCCCTTGCCTATGGAGCCGCAGGCGCCAAAGTCACTATAGATTATTTGCACCGCCAGGAGGAAGCACAACAGATCTGCCAGAAAATCGGCAGCGAGAAGGCAACCGCTATACAGGCCGATGTGAGCAAGTTACAGGACATCACCCGGATGGTGCAGCGAACGGTAGAGACTTTTGGGCGGCTGGATATTATGGTCAACAACGCGGGCATCGAGGTTCCTACGCCATTTCTGGAAGTCACTGAGGCGCAATGGGACAGGCAACTGGCTGTGGACCTGAAAGGCCCCTTCTTCATGGCCCAGGCAGCCGCGCGCCAGATGGTCAAGCAGCGCAAAGGCAAAATTATCAACATATCTTCTGTGCATGAAGACCGGCCCATGCCCGGCAACGCCCCGTACTGCGCAGCCAAAGGCGGCCTGCGCATGCTCACCCGCACCCTGGCAGATGAACTGGCTCCTTATCAGATTAACGTCGTCGGCATTGGCCCTGGCGCCATCGCTACCCCCATCAACCAGAAAACATTGTCCGACCCCCAAAAAGTCCAGACTCTTCTGAATAGCATTCCGCTTGGGCGTATTGGGAAGCCAGAAGATGTCGCGGCGCTGGCGGTCTGGCTCGCTTCAGATGCCTCGGATTATGTCACTGGCACCACATTCTTTATTGACGGCGGACTCATGGTTCAGGCCGGGAGCTTGTAAAACCCGTTGCCTTACGTGCGCTGCTGTCCCTGATCCCTGGCGGCCTCTTAATGCGTCTGTCTGGCGGCCTCTCAATGCGTCTGTCGTCGAAATTTATACCCCAGGCCCCGCTCCGTCAAAATATAGTAAGGGGCAGCAGGATTGGGTTCAATCTTACTCCGTAGCCGCCGAATATACACCTTCAAGTAATCCAGTTCACTGCTGTATTCCTCGCCCCATACCTGCTTCAGCAAGGTTTCATGCGGCAGGACATAGCCGGCATTACGCACCAGGACATACAGCAGATGATATTCAATGGGGGTGAGGTCAAGAATCTGCCCCTGGACACTCACCTCGCGGTACTCATAATTCATCCGAAAGGCATCACAGTTAAAGGACGGCGCTCGCTCAGTCGGGGCAAGCATCTCTGCCCGCCGCAGCACTGCGCGTACACGCGCCAGCAGTTCCAGATGACTAAATGGCTTGGTAATATAATCATCGGCCCCAAGCTCCAGGCCACGTACCTTCTCGACCTCGCTGCCCTTCACCGTCAACAAGATCACCGGAATCGTGCTGACCTGGCGAACCCTGCGCAGCACCTCCAGACCACTCATGCGCGGCATAGCAATATCGAGAATCAGCAAATCCGGCTGGTCCTCAAAAAACCGCTCCACCCCTTCTTCCCCGTCGGCAGCGCATAGCACCTCGCTTTGCGCCCAGTGCAGATGAAAAATCGTAGATGCCACTTCGAGCAGATCAGGCTCATCATCAACCAGCAGAATGCGCATCACATCCTTCTTCTAGAGGCGCGCGAGGTAAAGTAAAATAGAAGGTGCTTCCCTGTCCTGGCCTGCTTTCCACCCAGATGCGCCCCCCCTGCGCGAAAACAAGCGCCTTTGCCAAAGCCAGCCCAAGTCCAATACTCCCCTCCAAAGTTGCAGGCTGGACACCTTGAAATGCGAGATCAAACAGACGGTGCTGCGCTTCATAGGGAATGCCTGGCCCTTCATCGCGCACCGCAAAGCGCACCACATCGTGTTCCTCTGTGATCTGCAAGAGCACCCTGGTATGCACCGGGCTGTATTTCTGGGCATTGCTGAGCAGGTTCATCACTACCTGTTCAAGTCGCTGTCTGTGTGCCAGGACAGCGACCGATGGAGGGTCAACCACCACAATACATTCCTGTTTCTTGACTGCAAAGAGCGGCTGGAAGGTTTCCACCATCTCTTGCGCAAGCGTCTCACACTCCACTCGCGTGGCAACGGAGGGTAGCTGTTGCTGCCCACTGCGCCACATCTCCAGCAACTCATGCAGCAGCAGCGACATACGGGTGCAATTTCGTCCAATAACTTCCAATAACTGTCGTTGGCGCCCGTCAACCAGAGGAATATCCTCAGCCTCTTCTGTCAGCAATGCCGTGCTGGTCTTAATAGCACTTAACGGCGTAAAAAGTTCATGCGAAAGCTGCGAAAACACCATGTGACGCAGCAGTTTCCATTGGTGCCGTTCAGCCGCCCAATAGTGCTCACGCCACTCAAGATACGTTCTAAGAGCGCTTGCCCCCAGGGAAACGAAAAGTACCATCAGCAGGCGCTCCAACAGAATGGCCGTCTGATCAATGGAAAGCGCATGAGGCGCAACCAGCAGCGCTTCACCAAGCAAAAACAAAGGAGCCATGACACTTCCCAGCATCCGATATACCCAGGACGGCTCTGCGAAAAGGGTGATGGCCCACCCAAAGTAGAGCAGAGAGAACGGGCTGGCCCAGCCACCGCTCAGCGATACGAGCAGGCTGATAACAAATACATCAAGCACGCACGCTAAGGGAAAGCCCTGCACCGCACTCCAAAACGGGCATACCTGCTGGCTGCTCTTTGGATGCAATAATGGGCGCCCCTGCGCAGAGCGTAGGGCATAGTAGACCACAAACACCCCGCCCCACCCAATAGGGAAAGTAGGCTGAGCACTACCCCCAAACGATGCCTCGTACAGAGACAAAAGCAGGCTTGCAGCGATGAGCAGCCAAAACAAACCAAAAGAGCACTGTTCAAGCCCCCACAGAATGTTCTGTTCCGGTAGGGAGTCAGCGAACGTATCTCTCTGCCGTTTCTGCCGTTGAGTCAACATACCTTCTTCGGAGGGAACTCCACTAACCCATAAAACCCTGTTTATGCCTCATCCTCAAAGCTATCAGTACCCCCTTCTGCTAGGCATAAAACATGCCAGCATGCCTGACTGCCTGTCTATTTTCAACCAGCGATCACCAGCCAGGCATCCTTCATGGCTGGCCTGAATGGGCTAGCAGGCATGGGATGTGATTGACAGTTCGTGGTACAATTTACGACGGCAGCAGCCGTAAGTGCCTGTCACCTCTGCTGATCGTGCTGGTCAACAGGGTTGCTCTCACCTGGCCGCCTTTCCAAAAATTCCCTTGAAGAAGACAATCCTGCGGTGAGCAGAGAAGTTTCCCATCCACATCTGCGCCCCTGGCTCTGTCTCGCCCATTGGAGGTAATGTGCAATGTTATCTGGGATTGCCACAGTGGTGTTTTGGGTCATCGCTGCGCTGCTGGTTGCCTCAGCGCTGGCGGTGGTCTTACGCCGCAATATTGTCCAATCCGCGCTCTTTCTGGTCCTGGTCTTTGGGGCTGCTTCTGGCGTGTTCATTCTGCTGAATGCTGAATTTATTGCGATTGTCCAGATACTGATCTATGCCGGTGCCGTCACCATCCTGATTTTGTTTGCCATCATGCTCACCCGCAACAGCATGTCGCGCCAGAGCAACCCGGCAAACAAGCAGCTCTGGCCTGCGGCAATCGTTTGCGCCTTGTTGGGCGCCAGCATTCTGTTTGCGCTGTTTGCCCCAGAGTCTCATCTCGCTACGGGAGCAACGCAGACCGCTCCAGGGACCGGCGTCAACAATGTCGCCCGCATCGGGCAGCTTCTGTATAGCCCCAGCGGGTATAGCTATGTCCTCCCTTTTGAAATTGCTTCATTGGTCTTGCTCGTCGCTATAGTTGGCGCTATAGCTATCGGAAGAGAGGATTAGCCAATGTCCCCGTTTGTGTTGAGCGATGTAAGTAGCATTTTTTATCCCATCACCCTTGGACATTTCCTGGTTCTGGGCGCCGTGCTCTTTTGCATCGGATTGTTTGGCGCCCTGACTCGCCGCAACGCCGTCAGCGTCTTGATGAGTATTGAAATCATGCTGAACGCTGTAAATATCACTCTGGTTGCTTTTAGCTATTTCAATACCTCGCCCCAATATGCAAACTTGCTCACCGGCCAAATCTTCGCCATCTTTATCATTACGGTGGCGGCGGCTGAGGCGGCGGTTGCGCTGGCGATGGTGATAGGAATCTACCGGCGGCGCAATACTATTGACGTAAGCGACATCAACCTGATGAAATGGTAAATTCCTTGCAAGCTGTCTGGCACCCTTTGCCCTCTCTGGAATGCTCCATCATGGCACACTGTATGCCTCTCCAGGTACCGGTCAGCTTGAGTACATGCTTGAGAGGATACCTATGGATATAGTAGCGTATGCCTGGCTCATCCCAGCGCTCCCCTTAGCAGGTTTTCTGGTGATCGTCTTCTTCACGCGCGTCATGGACGTACGCTCGCGTCCTCGGCCCGTTACCGCCGCAGCAGGAGCCAGTGCTGCTGGACACTCTACCGGGCTAACCCACGCAGAAGAAGCGAAGCACGCAGATCATGGACCCACTGAAAGTTCTCAGCAAGCTGCGACTGCCCACGAACCATCAGCTACCCACGACGACTCCCACGCATCAGCCGCTGCCTACGATGATCATAGCGCGCATGGCTCTGGCGAACACGGCGGCGAAACGCCATTCTGGGCCAGAATGAGCGGGTATGTGAGCATCCTTGCTATGCTCGCCGCCTGGGTTGTTGCCGTGCTGATTTTGTTCCAGGTACTGGGCGATACAAACATTCAGAGCAAGGGCACCACCATCAGTCTGTATAACTGGTTCTCGTTTCACGCAGGCGGGGTCAACATTGATTACCCCATCAACTTCCACGTTGATTCCCTGACTGCCGTCATGTTGGTGGTCGTCACTACCGTCTCGCTGCTGGTGCAGATTTACTCCCAGGGGTATATGCAAGGCGACCCAGGCTTCTCGCGTTTCTTCGCCTGGCTTTCGCTCTTTACCGTCTCCATGCTGATTCTGGTGCTGGCCGATAACTTCCTAGTCATCTATATTGGATGGGAACTGGTGGGCCTGTGTTCCTACTTGCTGATCGGTTTCTGGTATGATCGCCGCGACCCGCCGCCAGCCGCCCTCAAAGCCTTCGTCACCACGCGCTTCGGCGATTTCGGTTTCTTGATCGGCATCCTGATTCTCTTCTTTAACTTCCATACTTTCTCCTTCAACACCATCAGTGCGAATGCCGGGCCATTTGTGCAGGGTGGGCAGCTTGATCTGGCCTTGCTGACCGCTGCCATGATCTTGATCTTCTGTGGCGCTGTTGGCAAATCCGCCCAGTTCCCGCTGCATGTCTGGCTGCCCGATGCTATGGAAGGCCCCACTCCGGTGAGCGCCCTGATTCACGCGGCAACTATGGTGGCCGCTGGTGTGTATCTGGTCGCGCGCACCTTCTTGATCTTTCAGCACGCTGGCCCAGAAGCATTTGAGGTCGTCGCGTATGTCGGCGGGTTTACTGCCCTGTTTGCTGCCAGCATTGGTCTGGTCCAGAACGACATCAAGCGCGTCCTGGCGTATTCTACCGTCAGTCAGCTTGGCTATATGTTTGTTGGCCTGGGCGTTGGCCCGAACGATGCCGCAGGCATCTTCCACCTGTTTACCCACGCCTTCTTCAAGGCGCTGCTCTTCCTGGGTTCGGGCTGCGTCATCCACGCCATTGCCAACCAGGACATGCGCAAGATGGGTGGGCTGGCGCCTTATATGAAATGGACAGCCATCCCATTCCTGCTGGCAACGCTCTCCATTTCTGGCATCCCGCCCCTGGCGGGCTTCTTCAGTAAAGATGAAATCATCGGACTCGCCTACACCTATGGCACAGAGCACGGCGGCAACTACATCCTCTATGGCATGACCCTGCTGACCGCTCTCTTGACCGCCTTCTACATGTTCCGGCTCTGGTTCCTCACTTTTGGTGGACGCGGCGGCTCTCTGGGTGGCCTGTGGGGTGGCGAATATCGCGGCGAGGGCACGCCGCACAAAGTGCCCGCCGTCATGTGGGGGCCGCTCGTGGCGTTAGCCATCCCAACCGTCCTGGCGGGACTATGGGGCTGGACTGCTGTCGGCGGCAATTTCCCGGCGTTCCTCGCCGGCACTCCTGCGGCAGAAGCGTTTGAAAATCCCTTCGGCGTCCCCTTGACCTATCTTGGAATAGGGGTTGCCGTACTAGGCATCGTCATTGCCTGGCTGATGTACGGCGTCCAGGCCATTCCCGCCAACGCCCTCACGCGCAATCCAATAGGCGCCTTCATCTATCGCGTACTGCTCAACAAGTATTACATAGATGAGTTTTATGGCTGGATTATTCGCTACATCGTGCTGGGCCTCTCCTACGCGGAGCAGGCATTTGATCGTTATGTAATTGACGGCGTTGTTAATGGTTCTGCTGTTGTGATTCGTGGCGCTGGCAACATCTTCCGGCGCACCGAAACCGGACGGCTCCAGAACTATGCTGCCGCGATATTCGGCGGCGCGCTGATCATCGCCATTGCCGTCTTTCTCTTTGTCCAATCTGGAAAATAGCGTGGCAGCCAGGAGACAGGCTGGAATACAGTCAAAAAGCTGTAGAGCAGACTGTACGGTATGAAGCGTGCTTCATCAATCTGGAAACGTCTCCTGGTGGTGCTACTGATATAGGGGGCAGTACGTCGTGCAAACACAATTTAATGCACTCCTCACGATAATAGTCTTTCTGCCCGCGCTTGGGGCAATCGGGCTGTTCCTGGTCCCCCCCAAGCGCACCGCCTGGGCGAAATGGGGCGCAGCAGTTGTCACCGCTGTGGTGTTTGTACTCACACTGGCGCTGTATTTCGGCCAGGCATGGGACAACACCAGCATCAACAATCTGCGCTGGGTAGACTTCAGTCCCTGGATCAACATCCATCTGGGAGGAAACTTCGACTTCAAAGTGGATTACTTCCTGGGCGCTGATGGCTTGAGCCTGCCCATGATCATCCTCAACGGCCTGCTCAGCTTCCTGGCCGTTATTGGCTCCTGGCACATCGAGAAGCGCACCAAAGACTATATGGCGCTTATCTTGCTGCTGGAAACAGGCGTGATGGGGGTGTTCTCCGCGCTGGACCTGATTCTCTTCTTCCTCTTCTGGGAAGTAGAACTCATTCCCATGTTCTTGCTGATCGCCGTCTGGGGCGGCCTGCGCCGCGAATATGCCGCCTGGAAGTTCTTACTCTACACCCTGTTTGGTAGCTCAATCATGCTGGCTGGCATCCTGCTGCTGTACTTTGATCAGGGCGCGCTGCACAACGGCGCCTACACCGCTAACATGGTCCTGCTCTCCAGCCCCGATCATCAGATCAGCGGCTTCTTCTCGCTCGGTGGTTTCCAGATCGGCGCGCAGCTTCTGGCCTTCATCCTCATTTTTACGGGGTTTGCCGTCAAAATCCCCATGTTTCCGTTCCATACCTGGCTGCCCGATGCCCATACCGAAGCTCCCACCGCTGTGAGCGTCTTGCTGGCCGGTGTCTTGCTCAAAATGGGCGCGTATGGATTAATTCGCATCTGCCTGGGGTTTTTCCCCGTTGGCGCGCATGACATTGCCTGGTGGCTCGGAGGGTTAGCGGCTATCAACATTCTGTATGGCGCTGGTGTCTCAATGATTCAAGGCGACATGAAAAAGATGATTGCCTACTCCAGCGTCAGTCATATGGGCTATGTCTTACTGGGCGTGGCCGCCGCAGCGGGCGTGGCCGCCGACCCCAACCTGCTCGCATTCAGGCAGGCAGCTTTGACTGGCGCTGCCCTTCAGATGTTCACACATGGCAGCATCACTGGCCTGCTCTTCTTCTGTGTCGGCGTGGTTTACGAAAAGGCGCACACCCGCGAGATTGACATCTTTGGCGGCATTACCAAACGCATGCCCAAACTTGCCACGATGTTTTCCATCGCTTGTTTGGCTTCATTGGGCCTCCCCGCGCTCAGCGGCTTTGTTGCTGAATATCTGGTCTTTACAGGCAGCTTTCCCATCTGGACCACCTGGACCATTCTGGGCGCCTTTGGCATCGTGCTGACAGCAGGATACCTGCTCTGGATGCTCAAACGCGCGTTTTATGGACCGCTCAACCCAAAATGGGCCGCGCTGCCCGATGCCAGCACCTTAGAAATGGTGCCGCTGATCTCTCTGGTTGCCGTCATCCTGCTCTTTGGCATCTTTCCAGGGCTTCTGGTCAGCATCATTCAGCCCAGCGTCAGCCAGATTCTTACTACGATGGTGGCCGTAATCCACTAAAGGAGTTCTCTCGTGACGGTTACAGGTTCCGACATCTGGCTGCTCTCGCCAGAACTCAGCCTGGCATTGCTGGCCCTGCTGGTCATTGGCCTCGACCTCGTCGTTAAACGTCGCAGCGTTGTGGCAATCACAGCGCTCCTGGGTCTGGCAATCCCGGCGGGTTTCACCTTTGCGCTGGCAACCAACCTCCCAAACCCACACCAGGCATTTTTCAACATGCTCACCGTTGATGAGTATTCGCTCTTTTTCAAACTGCTTTTCCTGCTCATCGGCGCCGTGATGATCCTGGTGTCTTATGACTATATAAATAAATACGTCCGTTCGGCTGGCGAATTCTACGCGCTCTTGCTGCTCTCCGTGACTGGCATGATGCTCATGGCAAGCACCACCGAACTGATCTCCATTTACATCTCGCTGGAACTGACCAGCATTCCACTCTATATCATGGCGGGCCTTTTGCGCGGGGATGATCGCTCAGCAGAGGCTGCTGTCAAATACGTCCTGCTCGGCGCCATGTCCTCGGCCATTCTGCTCTACGGTTTTGCCTTCCTGTATGGTCTAACCGGCACCACTTCTCTGGACGGTATTGCCACAGCCACGCTCAAAAGCGGCTTTGCGGGTGGAAACATCTTGCTGCTGCTTGCCAATGTGTTTGTCCTGGCCGGGTTTGGCTTCAAGATTTCCGCTGTTCCCTTCCACAACTGGGCACCAGACATCTACGAGGGCGCGCCCACGCCAGCCACAGCCTTCTACTCCGTTGGCTCAAAAGCGGCGGGATTTGCCGCCCTCTTCCGGGTCTTTGTTGATGCCAACATTGCGCTGCCCAACGGAACCACCATTGTCATGCTCATCTCGGTGATTGCCATCCTGACCATGACCCTCGGCAATGTCGTGGCTATCGTCCAATCCAACGTCAAACGCATGATGGCCTACTCAAGCATAGGCCAGGCAGGATATATTCTGGTCGGCTTTGCCGCCAGTGTCGGCAGTGGAACTCCTGGTGGCATTGCCAGCGCCATGTTCTTCCTGTTTGTCTATGTGCTAACCAACCTGGGCGCCTTTGCGGGCATCATCGCACTGGGCCACGCGCTGGGCAGCGAAAACATCCGCGACTTCAACGGGCTGCGCTTCCGCAATGGCTGGCTGGCGGTGGGCACTTCGATCTGCCTGCTCTCGCTAGCAGGCGTCCCACCAATGGCAGGCTTCTTTGCCAAATTTGTGCTTTTTGCCTCCGCCTGGCAACAGGGCCTGACCTGGCTCGTCGTGATTGGCGTGCTCAATAGCCTCGTCTCAATGGGGTACTATGGCTATCTCGTCTACGCCATGTTTGTCAAAGAGCCACATAAAGAGGGCCACATCAGCAGCACCCGCCCGCTCAATCTCGCCCTGGCAATCTCCAGCGTGGGCATCATCGTCGTCACCATCTTGACGAGCGTTCTGCTCGATCAGGCCAACATCGGTGCTCAAGGGCTGGCGGCTTTCCTGGGACACTAGCCAGCCGTGCTTGTATACAAAAAAGGGCCTGAGTTCTGGCTGCTAAAGCCATACTCAGGCCTCCTTTTTGTGGTTGGCTATCCGTACACATCCCGCGCGGGCTGCTTTTTTGGGCTTCTTGAGCCAACGTCCTTCAAGCTGCTTTGCTCCTCTCGTGAAACGATCAATAAAAGTAGAAGTCCAGCGGCCCATGTGCTACAGTTTAAGGAGAGCTATCTCCTTGCTTCCTCGCCCACAAAGGCAGGAAGCAAGCGGTGAGGTATAAGAAATAAGGGTGTGAAAGAACAAGGGCGCGAAGCGCCGCAGGCTTCTGGCCGCAAGCTCTTGTTGCACGCACATTTCTTGCAGCTTCCCTATGCGCCAGAGGAGAAGCGTTAAAGGAGTTTAATTTGGCCGCACCAGATAGAAAACAGTATGTCATTATCGGGAATGGGATTGCGGGCACCACTACCGCCCATACCCTGCGCAAAAACGACCCGGAGTGCAGTATCACCCTCATCACCGATGAACCCTATCCCCTGTACAACCGCGTGGCCCTGCCACGTTTTCTGCAAGGGGTTATCACCGAGCCAAAAGTGATGATGCGCACCACTGAATGGCACGAGCAGCAGGGCATCACCCTGCTCACCGAGGCGACTGCCACCGCCATTGATACCGAGGGTCGCGCGGTCACGCTGCACGATGGGCGCACGTTACCCTATAGCGCCCTGCTGGTCGCAACAGGGGGCCGGGCCAACCCGCTGCGTGTCCCCGGCACAGCAGACACTCGCTTTATATTTAACTTCGTCACTCTGGACGACACCAAAGAGATCATTGCGCGCGCGCTGGAATCGCGCAGCGCCGTCACGACCGGCGGCAGTTTCATCGGCTACGAGATGACCGAAGGCTTCAACGTTCGTAAACTGCATGTTACCTGGCTGATTCGCGCCCCACGCTGGCTGCGCACCACACTGGATGACGAAGGCGCAGCGCTGGTAGATGACATCGCCCGTCGGCATGGGGTAGACGTCGTACATGGCGAGGAGATACGCGAGGTTGTCGCTGATCAAGGCGTGCCAAAACAGGTGATTACCTCCAGTGGCAAGTCCTATGATGCTGATGTCATTGGCGTAGGGCTGGGGCTGACCCTGAGCACCGGGATCGTCAAAAACACAGCGGTCGCCTGCAATAGCGGCATCATCGTCAACGAATACATGGAGACAAACGTTCCTGGAGTCTATGCCGCAGGAGACATCGCCGAATTTTATGACCCCGTTATTGAGCGTCATCACACGATGGGCACCTGGGATAACGCCCTGGCGCATGGGCGCATTGCTGCTGTGAACATGGCGGGAGGCCACGAGCCATATATTGATGTCCCCACCTATACCAGCCCGCTTTTTGATACCAACATCGCCGTCATCGGCACAGCGGAGATCAATAACCCCGAACTGACCTCCATCAGCCGCACTGAAACGGGCGAGCGAGGAGAGCGGAATTACCGCAAATTCTTCTTCAAAGGCCATCGCCTGGTTGGGTCAGTGTTTATTGGGTCGCCCAAAGGCCGCAAAAAGGTCGTCGAGATCATCCGAAATGGTCAAGAGTTTCCCAGCCAGGCAGATCGTGAGGGGTTGTTTGATGTCCGCTAACCAGATCAAGTTGCTGCTCGATCAACTCAGTGAATGCTGGCGCCAGGGAGATGCCCAGGGCGCCGCATCCCTGTTCACCGAAACGGCATTGTATTCGGAACCACCAGCCCACGAACTGCGGGGCCGCGCCAACATTGCCACCTTTCTCCAAACCTTCTTTGCCCAAAACTATGCCATCGAATTTGGGTTTAATCGCATCCTCATCGGGGACGGTGAAGCGGCGGCTGAATGGACGTTTGGCTATACGCGAGGCCGCGATGGGAGCCGACACCGAAGCACCGGCATAGCCTTTATTGATACATTGGGCGGCCTGATTCATGTCTGGAGGAGCTTTTCCGGGCGATTGGAATAGCCGCACTCTGCGAGCACCGTGTGTTGCAAAGCAAGAGCAGGGCTGCCGTATAATCCTTGCAAAGTGTTGTTGCGATGTTTTGACAGAAGTTTCTCCTCTCTTTGGAGGCCACGATGATCTTGATAACCGGATCAACAGGCTTTGTTGGCCGCCATCTGGTCAGACGCCTGTCAACAGAAGGTGAACACCCGCGCTGCCTGGTGCGCAGCCGTGAAAAAGCGCAGCAACTCCTTCCGCTTGATCAGATTGAAGTTGCTGTGGGCGACACCACCAATGCTGCCTCCCTCGCGCCAGCCCTGCAAGGCGTTGATACGGTGATTCACAGCGCATTCATTACTGCCGACCTCAAAGAAAGCCGCAACGCCACCTATTTTGGGGTGAATGTCGAGGGGACCAGGAATGTTGTTGAGGCAGCAAAACAGGCTGGTGTAAAAAAGATCGTGCTGGTAAGCGGCCTGGGAACCAAACCTGATACACCAGGTAGCTATATGCAGGGCCGCTATCTTGCTGAGCAGGCGGTAAAAGAAAGCGGGCTGCAATGGTCAATCTTGCAGCCTTCTATTCAATTTGGCGAACATGCCGCCTTCTTTAAGGGACTGGCCGACCTGATTCGTATGGCGCCGGTTGTTCCCGTTGTCGGCAACAGCAAGCTAAGATTCCAGCCCATCTGGGTTGAAGATGTCGTTACCTGCCTGACCAAGATGAGCCGTGACCCGGAGCGCAATGGCAAAACCTCTATCGTAGGCGGCCCGGACTATTTCACCTATGGCGAAATCCTGGATATGCTTGCCGAAGCCCTGGGGAAAAAACGCCTCAAAGCGCCCGCGCCAGTCCCCTTCGTTCGTCTGGGGGCCGCCATAATGCAAAGCATGCTGGCAAAACCGCCGATTACCACCGCCGCGCTGACCCTCTTTAACTTTGATAACATCACCGATCTTGATGCCGTCAAACGTGATTTTGGCTTCCAGCCTATGTCGTGGCGAACCTATCTGGCCCAGCACGGAGCGGATTAGTCGGCTTTTGCCTGGCAAAGCAACGTGTGAACAAGATCACAGCCTCAGGAGAACACGCATGATACGCTCTGGTTACTGGCCCCACCGATAATTCGTCCCATTGATGGGCACAGAATTTGCCAGACCCTCTCGAGATTGAGCAGGGAGAAAGAGAGGAACACGCCAATGATCTGCACTCGCTGCGGGGCCATACAGCGACAGGAAACCGCGAAAAGTTGTCACGTCTGCGGTATGGTATTAGAGCCACAGACCGCTTCTCAACCCACAGGCACCACGAGCACTTCCACCAGCGAAGCGGCATCCCAGGAAGCGCGCCAGAGCATTGGAACGCCCCCTGCGGGCAACTTTCCAGAGCTTTTTTCAATGTTAGAGCAGCATCCCCAAGAAACGCCTATCCGTATTTCAAGCAACCCAGCTTTTACCACAGAGCAACCGGCAGATCAAGGCATTCCCAACCCATTGCCGGTTTGGGAGCCACCTTCGCGCGGGCCAGTCTCTCGCCCCCGTTCAAGAAAAGAGCCACAAGAGAGCGTACCGCCTTTCCCAGGAGAGCGTGAACAGCCCGCTTATAAAGCTCAAGAGCATGCTGAAGCGCGTCAGGCGCACGCGCCTTACGAAGTTGCCACGAGTCAGCCCGCTTCTTTTGCTTCAACCAGTCGGCCAATGCGACAGCGCTCGGCACCCATCGCACATCTTGAAGACGATCTGCCACCTCCGCCTGAGCGACCCTATCAGAGATCAGCCAGATCAACCAGAGGACCGGTTCCAGGCGCGCTTGCTTCCAGACAGCGCCCCAAGTCTCGTCGTATGCTCCTTGGGTTATTTGTCCCGCTGGCACTGCTGCTGGTCTTTGTGTTGGTTGGACTGGGCGTCTATTTTCTTATCACCAGTCCCAGCACCCCTGAAGCCTCGGCATACCTGACCTACAACGACACGCAGCATCAATTCAGCATCCAGTACCCGAATGTCTGGACCAAGAAGCAGCTTGATAGCGGGGTGCGATTTGCAGATGTCACCAATACTGCCGAACTCTCCGTCACCTACGCCCCCAACACCGCAAACCAAACTGCCGAGCAATACGCTGATCAGTTGGCAGCAAAAGAAGGGATAAGCACGCCAGACACGAAAACGTTTGCCGGGGAAAATTGGGTAGTGCGTTCCGGCATCGTTACCCAAACGTCAGGGATTAGCCAGGACATTTTCATTTTCGTGACGCTGCACAACAACGTCTTTTTCGAGATACGCGAAGTCGCCCCTCTCGATGGCTATCGAGATGATCAACCTACCTTTATGAAGATGCTACAGTCGCTCGTTTTTCCGAAGCAAGGATGAGATGTCGCGTGATTCGTGATCCGTATATCAGCGGAGTAGAGCGGTTTGAGGCGCCCGTTGACACCTTTCCACCTGGGCAAGAGCCTCATCTGCTTCAAAAACAGGCCGCGCATTTTTGCATATTGGCCTGGAACGAGTTTGCCAGCGAGCTACGCCTCCTGCGTTATAGTGTCAGCTTTGATCAGCAGCCAGACACAGCGGTTGAATGGCAGCACCTGCCCCAGATTGAAGAACTTCATAACTTTGACCTACACCAGGCGAACCAGATTGACCTGGAGTTCATCAGCCAGCATGCTGCCACACAAAACAAACACAAGCCGATGCACCCTACCGAAGAAGACTACTTCCCAGCCTTTCTGGAGATCTTCATTCCGCTTGCTCCTCCATCACCAAAGCAAGCGGCAGGCAGCATCGTCCACAGCAAGCGGTGTCTGGTAATCTGGTGTCGGCCCACCATGATCAAGCAGGTTTTTGATCTGTGGGGCCGGGCCGCAATCCTTTCTCTGGCACCTGCGTAACCCCAAAAAGAGCACATTCCCCAGGAGAAATAATGAGGCGACAGAGCGCATGCGCTCTGTCGCCTTGAGCCTCGGCTGGGGCATTACTTGCGCGTGCGCCCGGCGCTCACCGGACCAAGGGGACCATCCCCAGGATACACCAGTCTCGCCTCTTGCTCAGGCAAGAGACTGGCAACCTCTTTTAACACCGCGTCAAGAAACTCGCTCTCTGGGACGGTCTTGAGTATCTCGCCTTTGCGGAAGATCACACCGCGCCCTCGGCCACCGGCCAGGCCCACATCTGCATCGCGCGATTCCCCTGGCCCGTTCACCACACAGCCCATCACCGCCACGTGAATCGGCGTCTGCACCTTCGCCAGCCGTTTCTCCACCTCGTTCGCGACCTGGAGCACATCTATCTCTACCCGCCCACACGATGGGCAGGACACAAACGTCACCCCGCGTGAGCGCAGTTCCAGCGAACGCAGGATTTCATAGGCGACAGGGATCTCTTCTTCTGGTTCAGCCGTCAACGAGACACGAATCGTATCGCCAATCCCCTCCGCCAGCAACAACCCCAGCCCAACAGCCGACTTGACAGCCCCCGTCACCTGCGTTCCCGCCTCAGTTATGCCAAGATGCAGCGGATAATCACAGCGTCCCGCAATGCGCCGGTACGCCTCCACAGCAGTCAATACATTAGAAGATTTGAGCGAGATTTTAAACTCCTGATAGCCCTCCTGCTCACACCAACCCGCATATTCCAGCGCCTTGTTTACCATGCGCTCAGCCAGATGCTCGCGCTCCTGGCGACGCTGCTCGGCAGGGTCGCTGCGCTCCAGCACTCCATCCTCACGCAGGCGCACCTGAATGCGCTGCATCTGCTGGCCGCGTTGATCAAGGGCATCAATGGAGCCAGAGTTCACGCCGATGCGCATGGCAATGCCGCGCGCCTTACACGCCCGAAGCACCTCGGTAAAAGACTCGCGCCCGCCAACCAGATTGCCTGGGTTAATACGAATGCAGTCAACGCCCTGCTCAATGGCCTCCAGCGCCAGATGGTGGTTATAATGAATATCTGCAATCAGCGGGATAGAAATACGCCGCTTGATCTCCCCCAGCGCCGCCGCATCCACCTTCTCAGGAACTGCCACCCGCGCCAGTTCGCAGCCCACCTCTTCCAGGCGATGGATTTGCGCCACCGTGCTTTCTACATCGCGGGTATAGGTCGTGGTCATAGATTGAACCGCAATCGGCGCATCGCCGCCAATGGCTACATTGCCTACACGAATCTGTCTCGTCTTTCGTCGCATGCACTATGCTCCCTATATTTCCGGCCTTCCCAGGGCAGTGTCAGCGTCAGCAGCAACCAGCGCCGGGCTGTCCTTTGTTTAGCTCGATTACCAATTACCGCTGGCTAATCCAGGCACCAATATCATTCCAGGAAATGATCACCACCAGCAAGAGTAAGACCGCCATCCCTACCAGATGTATCAACCCCTCATAGCGTGGATTGAGGCGTTTGCCCCGACGCACCACCTCCAGACCCAACAGTGCCAGCCGCCCACCATCCAGCGCGGGGAACGGTAGGATATTGATAATTGCAAGATTCAGGCTCAGTAATCCGGTCAGATTCAGCAGGGGAAACCATCCGAGCGTTGGCACTGTGCTGGCGACCTCACCGGTAATATGTACAATTCCTACTGGCCCTGCCACCTGAATACGCAGAACTCCACCTATCAGGCTGCGAATCAGGTCCACAAAACTCCCCATCACCACCCCCACCTGTTTAATCGCCAGGCCAGGAATCTGCGCGAGCGGATAATGTCGCGTCACCACCGGCCCGTTGTTGCCAAAGACGATGCCCATCGCTCCCTGGCCGGTAATCGCCTGGCCGCTATCATCCTTATAGACCGTACCAGCGGTGTCTGTGCAAGCTGTGCTGCTCAAGTCGCCTGTTCTGGCATCTACCTGAAGGGCCTGCCTCGTCCCGTTGCGCTCGATCATCAACTGCACCGGCACACTTTGCGCCCCAGAACCCGCTGTGGCGATGCTGTTCTGCACATATTGAACGACATCGCTCTCCAGGAACGTCTCCTGCCCATTCACCTGTACAATCTTATCGCCAGGCTGAATGCCTGCCTGCGCAGCCGGAGAGCCACTGCATACATACTCAATCACCGGGCTATAGCCACTCTCCCCTGCTGCAAAAGCCACCCCAAAGAGCAAAACTGCGAGCAGCAGATTCATCGTCACGCCAGCAACCAGCACAATCGCGCGTCTCCAGGCCGGCTTGGAAGCAAAGCTGCCTGGGTCAAAAACGCCCTGGTCATCCGTTGTTTCGCCGTTCTCCCCCGGCATACGCACAAAACCGCCCAGCGGAATCCAGTTCAGCGAATAGATCGTTTCGCCGCGTTTAATCCCAATCATCCGAGGCGGGAACCCAAACCCAAACTCCTCAACACGTATACCCGACCATTTGGCCGTGAGGAAATGCCCCAGCTCGTGGACAAACACCAGCAGACCAAACACCGGAATTGCTGCTAAGAGATACCAACCACTCATGCGTTTACTCCCAGATCAGTGCCGACCACAAGCTCACGACAGGTGCGTTGCGCCCAGGCGCACGTTTGCAAAATTGTCTCAAGATCAGGATATGCCACTGGCGTATGCCGCTCCAGCACTTGCTCAATGACCTCTGCAATCTGCCAGAAGCCTAAGCGACCAGCAAGGAATAACGCCACCGCTTCTTCATCAGCCCCAACCAGTACAGAAGGATACGTGCCCCCGCGCGTGGCTGCTTCGCGTGTCAGCCGGAAACAAGGAAAGCGCTCCAGGTCGAGCGTCTCAAAGGAAAGGCTCGCCACCTCCGGCCAATGCAAGGGGCGAACAAGACCAGTATGGGAGCCATCGAGCCGAAAGGGGGCACCAAGGGCAATTTGAATGGGCAGGTGCATCGAGGGAAGACTCGCTTGCATCTTGATCGAGCCGTCTACAAACTCAACCATAGAATGCACAATGCTCTGCGGGTGGACCACTACCTCAATCTGGTCGTAAGGAATGCCAAACAACCAGTGGGCCTCCAGCACTTCCAGGCCCTTATTCATCAAGGTGGCAGAATCAATCGTGATCTTTGGCCCCATCCTCCAGGTTGGATGCGCCAGCGCCTCTTGGACCGTGACCTCGCGCAGCTTCTCCAGCGGAGTTCGCCTGAACGGGCCGCCAGAAGCCGTCAAAATTAACTTCGCCACTTCGGTACTCGATTCACCGCGCAAGCACTGCCAGATCGCGCTGTGTTCGCTATCTACCGGCAAAAGGGCCACCTGCGCGGCCTCTATCGCATCCATCACCAGGTGGCCGGCCATCACCAATGTTTCTTTATTTGCCAGCGCTATCGTCTTCCCAGCCTTGATTGCAGCGAGCGTTGGGCGCAGACCTATCAGGCCAGAGGTAGCCGCAACCAGCACATCAGCCTCAGCACAGGTTGCCACTGCCTCTAGCCCTTCCACCCCTTGAAGCGTCTGGGGTAACAACTGCCGGAGATGCTCTCGCGCGGCAGGCTCATCAGCTGTGCAAGCTACCACCGACGGGTGGAACTCACATACCTGCTCAGCCAGCAGCGCCACATTATTGCGGGCGGCTAGCGCCACGACCTGAAAATGTTGGGGGAAACTGCGCGCCACATCAAGCGTCTGGCGACCAATGGAGCCAGTGCTGCCCAAAACCGCGATTTTGCGCGGAAAGGGCTGCTTTTCACGCAAGATTGCCTCTGGCTTTACCTGCTCAGGCTGTCTGTCTGGCTCCATAAAAAATCCTTTTGTGTGCTGATCTCTCCGCCCCTCTCCAAACGGCCTCAGTCCATCTCTTCACCCATAAAAGATTATAGCATAGCTCTTGGAGGGCACCGTATGGGCGAGTAAATCCATCAAGTTGTGTACATCCGTTACCTATGGAGGGGAGATAGCATACTCGGCTCCGAGGCGGGGCTGGTCTGGGGTTGCTGTCACAGCCTGTTTTTCTTACTGCCAAACCACTTTTTAAAAGGGTGGATTCAAAACCCATTGGAGATAAAACGCGACCACAATTACCGCAAAAAGCTGGCTATCAATTCTGTCGAGAATCCCTCCATGCCCAGGAATCAAATGGCTGCTATCTTTCACATGGGTTTGTCGTTTCAGCAGCGATTCCGCCAGATCACCCATCTGTCCAAACACGCTGATAAGCAGGCCCAGAATGATCGCGTGATAAATTGGCAGGTTCAATGCAGGTACCCCAATCGCAATAGTCACGCCGATGCTGGCAACTGTACCACCAACCATTCCCTCCCACGTCTTGCTGGGGCTGACAAGCGGGGTCATCTTGTGGCGTCCCAGGTACTTTCCGGCAAAAAATGCCGCCGAATCAAACACCCAAACCCCAACCAGCACCAACAGCACCCACCAGAACCCATCGCTTGGAGCAATCTGGCTTCCCCGCATGGACAGGAACGCGCTGAGCGGCCACCCCAAATAGAAGGGCATCGCCATTGTCAGCGCCCAATCCACCAGCGACCCCTCGAGAGTGTGCCGCGCAACGAGCAGCCAGGTAAACGTGAGCAGGAGCAACAGGCTGATACCGCCTGCAACCAGAGGATATTTCCAGGAAGCGGGCAATTGCGCAGCAAGTAGAAAATCAAGGCTCAATGCCAGGCTCAACAAACTCAGCGGGTGCTTGCCATCCCCGGTCAGCATGCGATGTAACTCATACGTAGCAAGCGCAATGATGACCACCAGCCCTGCAAACAACACCCAACCTCCAAACCACAGCAGCGCCAGAATAAGCGGGATACCCACAATAGAGGTAAGCACGCGCAGCAGCAGCGCGCGCAGCCACTGGCGATTGGCCGCGCCTGGGTCAGGGGTGGCAATTGGGGGAGACGAGGCTGACTGCTGCATGACATTCTTCCTTTCGCCCAGGCCGTTCCTGGCAAGAGGAGATTCGGGAAATCTTCCGTTCACTCTCCGTGCACTCTAGCGAGCACCTGTGCCGGGGGTGCTCAAGGCAATGGGCTTGTGGTCAGTGGCCGACGCAACTTTCCCAAAGCGCCGCTGGCGCTGGCTATAGGCATGGAGCGAGTCCAAGAAATCCTCGCGGGTAAAATCGGGCCAGAGCGTCTCCGTCGCGTAATACTCACTATAAGCCGCCTGCCAGATCAAGAAGTTGCTCAGACGCATCTCACTGGCGGTACGGATGACCAGATCGGGGTCGGGCAAGTCTTTCGTGTAGAGATAGCGGCTGATGACTTCTTCCGTAATGGTTTCTGGCGGCAGGCCATCGGCCACAATCTGGCGCACAGCATCCACCAGTTCCCCACGCCCACCGTAGTTGAAGCAGATATTCAGCGCTAGCTTTGTATTGTGCCTGGTCACTTCAGTAGAGTGCTGGATAGCTTGCTGAATATCGCTCGATAACCCTTCCATTCGTCCGATATGACGAAGGCGCACCCCGTTGCGATTCAGCCTATCCAGATCAGATTGAATAACCTCCCAAAAGAGCCGCATCAACCCATCAACTTCATCGAGTGGCCGCCCCCAGTTTTCCGTCGAAAAGGCATACACGCTGAGCATGGGGATATGCTCATCCGTTGCGCACTCCACCACACGGCGCAACGCATCCACCCCTGCTTTATGCCCAACCATGCGGGGTAAGTGACGCCTGGTAGCCCAGCGCCCATTTCCGTCCATAATGATCGCCACATGGTTCGGAGTCACCTGGCGCTGCTCAGCCGTGCTGCGTGCCTTCGCAGCCTGTCTTGGCGAACTGGTACGTGAATCAAGAAACCCCAGAAATTTTGCAAATACTGATGCCATGTACGTTCAACCATCCTCCAGCCTGCGCTTTAGACCTCCATGATCTCAGTCTCTTTGGCATGGCCGACTTTCTCAATTTCCTCAATATAGCGATCAGTGAGTTTCTGCAAGCGCTCAGTTGCCCGCTTCAACTCATCTTCTGAGATTTCCTTCTTTTTTTCCTGGTCACGCAGCCGATCATGCGCATCCCGGCGGCAGTTCCTCACCGCTACCTTCCCCTCATCCATCTTTTTGTGCACCACCTTCACCAGGTCACGGCGGCGCTCCTCGGTCAGCGGCGGAATCACCAGCCGAATCACCTGTCCATCGTTGTTTGGATTCAACCCCAGGTCCGATTTTTGGATGGCCTTCTCAATCTCTCCCAGCATCTTCCGGTCCCAGGGTTGAATCGTCAGGGTGCGCGAGTCGGTGGCGTGGATATTGGCAACCTGAATTAAGGGCGTCGGAGTATTGTAGTAATCCACCTTCAGCCCTTCAAGCAGCGTCGGGCTGGCGCGCCCGGTGCGCACTGTCCCAAGGTCGCGCCGGAGCGCTTCAATAGCCATTTTCATGCGGTGTTCAACATCGGCGAAAATATCTGTCGGCATAGGTGGCGCTCCTTCCAGGCCCAGTGAATATGGCAGGCAAGCCTTCTTTGCGCAGTGCCCCTGTATCTGCCCAGGTAGGGCCGCCAGAGACTACCGGCTGCCCTACCATTTCAGCGCTGATTCAGGATCACAGACGAGCGTTCCGCGCTGGTTGCCTAAAACCAGCGCCTCAATGTTTCCAACCTCTTTGAGACTAAATACAATAATGGGTAAGTGGTTATCTTTACACAGCGAAATAGCTGTGCTATCCATCACCTGCACCCCCATATTTAACGCTTCCATATAGCTCAACGTCGTGAGCTTGCGAGCGGATGGGTTGCGCATGGGGTCCGAATCATAGATGCCATCCACTTTTGTCGCTTTTAACAGCACCTGGCAATTGAGTTCCACGCTCCGCAGAGCAGCAGCGGTATCTGTCGTAAAATACGGGTTGCCCGTCCCGGCAGCCAGAATGACCACCCGTCCTTTCTCCAGATGGCGGGCGGCGCGTCGTCGGATAAATGGCTCAGCCACCGAAGGCATATTAATCCCGGTCTGCACACGAGTGATCAACTCCAGCTTTTCCAGTGCATCTTGCAGTGCCAGCGCATTGATCACCGTTGCCAGCATCCCCATATAATCCGCGGTGGCACGGTCCATACCAAGACGCTCGGCAGTTTGCCCACGCCAGATATTGCCACCGCCAATTACAATAGCAATCTCCACGCCTAGAGCCTGGACCCGCTGAATTTCGGCGGCAATGCGCTGTACGATGGCCGGATCAATCCCGTGTCCCTGCTCGCCCATCAACGCCTCTCCACTCAGCTTGAGTAAGATGCGTTGAAAGACGGGTGCTTTTTTATTCATCTGACGGGTTTATTCTCCCAGCTTGAAGCGTACAAAGCGACGCACGACAATGTTCTCACCCGTCTTCCGAATGAGTTCATTGATCATATCGCCAATCTTGACTTTCTCATCCTTAAACCAGGGCTGAGTCAGCAGCGCCAGCGGCTCAAACTCCTTACGCACCCGCCCCTCGACGATTTGTGCCTGAATATTCGCCGGGCGCTTCTGTACCTCTGGGTCGTCCAGCACCTCCTGGCGCACTTTCTCCACAGCCTCTGCCGGAATTTCATCAAATGAGATGTACTTGGGGTCCAGCGCGGCTACCTGAAGCGCCAGTTCGTTTGCCAGAGTACGAAACTCGTCGTTGCGCGAGACAAAATCGGTGCTGCAATTGACTTCCACCAGCACACCCAAATTCCCGTTAAAATGGGTATAGGCCGCGATATAGCCCTGGCGCGTCTCGCGCTCCTCCGCCTTGAGCTTGTCAGCGCGCTGTTGGGTCTTTTTCGCCAGCGTCTTCACTGCCTCTTCAAAGCTGGCGGCATCAGTAAGGGCTTTTTTGCAATCAAGTGGACCAGCACCCGTCTCCTCACGCAGGCGCTGTATATCTTTTACGGTGAATTCCATGCTTCCTTGGACTCCCTCTACACGCTCCACGCCCTCCAAAAGGGTGCGTGGGCACATCTTTACATGAAACGATGGGGGAGAAACAAAAGTATCAAGCTCACCCATCTCCCTTATACCAACCAGGCATGTTGGTGCGACCAACATGCCAGAGACACATCCCGAACTTCAATGCCCACAAAGAGAGGGTGCCACCATCAACCCATCGCCGGGCAAAGCAGCGCACCCTCTTCTGTGTGTCTGGCGCTAGCGCGCCTCTTCTGAAACTAATTCTGGTTCAGCAGGCGCGGCCTCACCGGGTGCGCTGCCAGCCTCGCCCTCCGGCAGAGGGGCGGCACCATCCTCCTCCACGCCCTCTTGATCTTTCCTCTGTGCCTCAAGCTGGCGGCGACCTTCCAACACAGCGTCCGCAATCTTGGTGCAAAGCAGGCGTACAGCGCGAATGGCATCGTCATTTGCCGGGATAGGATAATCCATCTCATCGGGGTCGCAGTTAGTATCCGCGAGCGAAATGACCGGAATCTCCAACCGCCGGGCTTCCAAGACGGCTGTGTGCTCTTTGCGCGTATCTACCACAAAAATTGCGCCCGGCAAGCGGCGCATATCTTTAATGCCACCAAGCGTTCGCTCCAAACGCGCCATCTGCTCCTCCAGACGCAGCGCTTCCTTCTTCGGAAGCCGCTCAAACTCGCCGCGCTCCTTGCGCGCCTGCAAGTCCTTCAGGTAGCGAATGCGCAATTGAATGGTCTGGAAGTTGGTCAGCATGCCACCAAGCCAGCGCTGATTCACGTAAAACATGCCGCAGCGCTTCGCTTCCTGCTCAACAGCTTCCTGGGCTTGCTTCTTCGTACCCACAAACAGAATCGTATCACCCTCAGCCGCCAGCCCAACCACAAACTTATACGCCTCGTTTAAGCGTCCTACCGTCTGCTGGAGATCAATAATATGAATGCCGTTCCGTTCAGCAAAGATAAACGGCTTCATCTTTGGATTCCAGCGGCGCGTTTGATGTCCAAAATGGACGCCAGCTTCAAGAAGCTGCTTCATTGAAACAATATTTGCCAACGACGGGCCTCCTTAAATATCCTCCACTCCCGCTGATTTAATGGGCAATCGCTCGTGTTCCTCTCATCGGGCTGCGCTTGAGTCCAGGGGCATCCAACGTGCTGCACAAACAGAGCGCAGCCAATACGCAACATCAAGCGATCAGGAACCCGGTATGCAGGGAGCGTGTGTAATAAGCGAGGGCAATGCCCACGCGCATTGAAGTATAGCACAGCCCCGGCCCCACCTGCAAATCTGCCAATCACCTATCCAGCATACCCGTTGCGTTGAAGGTGCTCCTTGCTTCGATGCTGTTGCGAGCGAAGCAGCTACTCATCTTTCTCAGCATCTTCAACGACAATGGGGTATTCAGTAATGCTGCGATCAGCAGCGATGAGAAACGCCCGCAGTTCAGGGTGCTGGGGATCACGCAGTGAAAAGATCAGCGAGAAGGTGCCAGGCCAGCCCTGGGCCAGAAGAATATCGCGTGGGGAAGGGTAGGCGGGGGTCTGAGGATGTGAATGGTAATAGGCAAAAAAGTCCCAGTCGCGCGCATCAACCTCCTGCCAGATCGCCAGAAGTTCAGCCGAGCCAATCTCGCTAAACGTCTCCGGCGTATCCGAAACATTAGTCGCCGGGTAATGTTTGACCACCTGACCACTGGCGCCCGCCAGCACACCACAGGCTTCGTTGGGGTACCCCGCCTGCACATGCGCCAGCATCGCCTCAAAGACCGCGCGCGACAGCCTGATAAACGGCGATTTGGTAGCTTGCTGGTTGTTTTTCTCTTCGCCCAAGAATTCCTCACCTACCACAGGAGCTTCTGCTCCAAATCTTCTTCTAGCGTCCCCAGGTCGCGCGTCCAGAGGTCTTCGCTCAAATATTTCCAACCACCATCGGCAAGCAGCACAACAATAGTGCCTTGCTCCATCTCGCGTGCCACTCGCAAGGCCGCGTACACCGCCGCGCCGCAAGAGGGGCCAGCGAAAATCCCCTCACGATCCTTCAACTCACGCAGCGCCCGAATCGCATCAGTCGCCCGCACCAGAATTTTTCCATCCAGCAGCGAGAGATCAAGCACCGGAGGAATAAAGCCATCCTCCAGGCTGCGCAGCCCTTGCACGCCTTCTCCCTGAAGCGGCTCAGCAGCAATCACGCGAATGGACGGGTTCTGTTCCTTGAGGCGTCGGGCGCATCCGGTCAGCGTGCCGCCTGTGCCCAGGCCAGCCACAAACACATCCACCTCTGGCAGGTCTTCCAGAATCTCCACTGCTGTTGTCTCATAATGCGCGCGCGGGTTGGCCTCATTTCCGTACTGGTACAGCAGCAGATAGCGTGCATCTTGCTCGGCCATCTGGCGCGCCAGCGCCACCGCTCCATTACTCCCCTTTGAGCCATCCGAAAACACAATCTCTGCGCCATAGAGCGCCAGCATTTTCTGGCGCTCGCTAGTCACATTATCCGGCATCACGGCCACAAAGCGATAGCCCTTCACCCGCGCAATCAGCGCCAGCGCAATCCCTGTATTCCCGCTGGTTGGCTCCAGCAGAATTTTGTCAGGCGTCAGCACACCCCTGGCTTCGGCCTCCTCAACCATAGACTTCGCAATCCGGTCCTTCACACTGCCAGACGGGTTCTGCCCTTCCAGCTTGGCAAAGAGGCGCACCCCTGGGCGGGGCGAAAAACGCTGAAGCTCCACCAGCGGGGTGTGCCCAATCGTATCAAGAAGCGAGGGGAATTTCATAGCGGCCTCCCATCGGCCAACCGCTCTTTCTGGCCGTAACCAGAAGCTACTTCTGAAGCTGCTTCTGGCCTCCAGCCATTGCTGGCAGCAACACTACTGTATCGTCTGGACCTACAGGGGTATCCAGCCCTTTGAGAAAGCGCACATCCTGATCGGCCACATATACATTGATAAAGCGATTCAAGCCGCCTTCCTGGGTCAACACCTGTTCCTTGACCTCTGGGAAACGCGCGCAAAGATCATCCAACACTTCCGCCAGGGTGCTCCCCTGCGCAGAAACCTGTTTTGCTCCGCCCACCACTGCACGCAGCACCGGCGGAATACGCACAACACTCATATAGTGCTCCTCGCTGGATACATCAGCGTCGTCAATTGGCCGCAGCTATCGAATCTCAAGCTGGCAGCGCGCAAACCTCTTCATACGTCGGCAAATTGACCGGATCAGCGCCTTCGCCGCAGGCTGGGCAATGTGGGTCACGATACAGCCGCAGTTCCTGAAACTCAGCACTGAGCGCGTCAAACGTCAGCAGCCGACCAACCAGAGGCTCACCTTTGCCCAGAATTAGCTTGATGGCCTCGCTTGCCTGGAGCATTCCTACAATCCCTGGCAAAATGCCCAGCACCCCAGCCTCCGCGCAACTTGGCGCCAGCGCCGCTGGTGGTGGTTCAGGATACAGGCAGCGATAACATGGCCCATCATATGGGCTGAACACGGTCAATTGCCCCTCAAAGCGGAACACGCTGCCATGCACCACCGGCTTGCGCGCAAGTACCGAGGCATCATTCAGCAGATAACGGGTGGGGAAATTATCTGTGCCATCCACGATAATATCGTAATCAGCGATAATTTCGGCCACATTCTCTTTTGCCAGCCGGTCATTGATCGCCACGACCTTCACATCCGGGTTCAGCGCCTCAATCGTCTCGCGCGCCGAATCCACCTTGTAGCGCCCTATTCGGCTGAGATTATGCAGAATCTGCCGCTGAAGGTTGCTCTCATCCACAATATCGGCGTCAATAATCCCCAGCGTCCCCACGCCCGCCGCCGCCAGATAATATGCTGCCGGGGAACCTAATCCCCCAGCTCCCACCAGCAGCACTTTGGCATCCAACAGCTTTAACTGACCGGCCTCGCCCACCTCCGGCACCAACAAATGTCGGCTGTAGCGTTTGGCTTGCGCCTGAGTGAGCACGCGCGGCTGAGTGAAGCGATAGCCGAGCGCCTTCCACATGCCAAAACCGCCCGCCATCGAGATTGGGTCATGGTAGCCCATACGCTTCAGCGTATCAGCCGCTAAGACCGAGCGCACCCCGCCAGCGCAATACAACACAATGGTTGCCTCTTTATCGGGCACGGCCTCCTCAATATTCAGTTCCAGGTATCCACGCGGCACATGCACCGCGCCAGGGATATAGCCCTCATCCCATTCATGTTTTTCGCGGACATCCACCAATACAACGCTCTCATCAGAGAGGCGGTGTTGCACCTCGGCTGGACTCCATTCTTTCACTTCAGTACGTGCCCGTCGCAGCAGTTCGCGTGAGGCTTTGCCCATCATAGCACCTCGTTGTCAGAAGCTAGCTCAATCAGAAGGCTCAGCGAGTCTCCCCGCGTGCTCAAAGTTGATAAAGTCTATCACTTTACTTTATGAAGCACAAAATAAAGATAGCATTGCGAACCTCCTGCTGTCAAGAGTGCACGTGCAGGGTCTGGTGTCGCTCAAGGGAGCACTCCTGGGACACCTTGCGAACACTTCCTGGAAAAGACGTGTTGATACGCCCTTTGCGTCTGCTATACTGAGGGTAGGACAGCTACATGGGTTGCCTTTCAACGTTGAGGCTCCTATTAGAGGCTCATACAGGCAGGAATTCAGTGACAAATGAGCCGGTACCATCGGCTGTTCCCAACCACGATGAGGAGCAAACTATATGGAACTGGGACTGCGCGGAAAGGTTGCCCTGGTTACTGGCGCCAGCCGAGGTATTGGGCGCTCCATTGCCAATGCCTTTGCCCAGGAAGGGTGCCATCTGGTATTGGCAGCTCGCAGCAAAGATGCGTTAGAGCGTGCTGCCGAAGAACTACGAGCACACCAGATTCAGGTGCTTACCGTACCTGCCGACCTCACCATCACGGACGATTGTAAGCGATTGGTTGAACAAACCATACAACGCTTTGGCCGCGTGGATGTCCTGGTCTTGAATGCTGGAGGTGCTCCTGGCGCTGGCTTTCTGGAAACCAGCGAAGACCAATGGATGATCGCCGTCAACCTCAATTTGATGGCGGCTGTCAGGCTCTGTCGTCTGGTCATCCCCCATATGCGCGAACACGGCGGGGGCAGCATCATCACCATCTCATCTATTTACGGACGCGAATCTGGCGGGCGCTCCGCATACAACGCCGTGAAAGCAGCAGTCATCAGCCTGACAAAAGCTCTGGCCCGCGAGTTTGCCAGAGATCACATTCGCGTCAACAGCATTGCTCCTGGTTCCATCCTCTTCCCTGGTAGTTCCTGGGATCGTCGCCAGCGCGCAGACCCGGCAGCAATGGCAGTCTTTGTCAACGACGAACTGCCCTTGGGTCGCTTTGGCAAGCCAGAGGAGATCGCCAGCACCGTTGTCTTCCTGGCGTCCGATCAAGCCAGTCTGATCACCGGCGCCTGTCTCAATGTAGATGGCGGCCAATCTCGCAGCAATATTTAGGCGCCAATCAGCCCAGGCACACGGAGCGCCTGGGCTGCCTCAACAATTCTAGTATTCCAGATTCAGCTTTCAGCCGCCGCAGCCGAAGCGCCAGCCATCAGCAGGCCCAACCGTTCTTCCGAAACCTCTGGCGACTCCACGCTCACAATGCGGCCCTCATACATCACCGCGATCCGATCAGAAAGCGAGCGAATTTCGTCTAGCTCCGCAGAAACCAGCAAGATTGCCGCCCCCGCATCGCGCTGGGCCACCAGCCGCCGATGGATAAACTCAATCGCGCCGATGTCCACGCCGCGCGTCGGCTGGGAAGCCACCAGCAACTTTGGCTCCGCCGAAAGCTCACGCGCTACCACAATCTTTTGCTGGTTCCCACCAGAAAGCGCGCTCGCAGGGGTTATTGGACCAGGCGCGCGAATATCAAACTCCCGAATCAGCCGTGTTGCCCAGCTAAAAATCTGCTTGAGCCGGAGCAGCAAGCCCCGCAGAGAAAATTGCGCCCAGCGGTGCCGCCCCAAAATCAGGTTATTCCCAATGGTATACGAGAGCACCAACCCGCTCTCGCGCCGGTCCTCTGGGATATGGGCCACGCCCTCTCTGCGTACCTGCCTGGCAGTCTTGTTGGTAATAGCATGCTCCCCCAGCCAGACATGCCCGCCAGTCGCTTTGCGCAATCCAGTAATCACCTCAACTAGCTCCGACTGCCCGTTGCCTTCTACTCCAGCAATCCCCAGAATCTCCCCAGTATGCACCTCAAAGGAGACATCCCGCAGCGCCGCCAGACCACGCGCAGAATCCGCCGTGAGATGCTCAACCCGCAGCAGCACATCTCCCGGTTTGGCGGGTGTTTTATCTACCCGCAGCAACACCTCGCGCCCCACCATCATCCGCGCAATCTCTTCCTTCGAGGTGTCACGGGTAATCAGATGCCCCACAACGCGCCCGCGCCGCAAAACGGTCACACGATCAGAGAGTTCCAGCACTTCGCGCAATTTGTGCGTAATAAAGATAATCGTCTTGCCCTGCGCCACCAGACCACGTAAAACGACAAAGAGTTCCTGCGTCTCCTGCGGGGTCAGCACACCGGTTGGCTCATCCAGAATGAGGATTTGCGCCCCGCGATAGAGCACCTTGAGAATCTCTACCCGCTGCTGCTGCCCCACCGAAAGCTGGCCGGTCACAGCATCCGGGTCAATATGCAAGCCATACTGTCTGCTAATTTCAGCAATGCGCTCGCGGGCTTGCTGCTGCTGGTAGCGGCTGTACGTCCCGCCTGGCTCGTGGCCCAGCACAATGTTTTCCGCCACCGTCAGCGGAGGAATCAACATAAAATGCTGATGCACCATGCCAATGCCCAACTTGATCGCATCGCGTGGCCCACTGATACGAACCGTCTGCCCATGAATCGCAATCTCGCCGCTGTTGGGCCGAATTAACCCATAAAGAATATTCATCAAGGTAGATTTGCCCGCGCCATTTTCCCCCACCAGCGCATGAATCTCGCCCTCGCGCACGCTCAAGCTTACATCATCGTTTGCCACCACCCCCGGCCAGGCTTTGCGGATATGGCGCATCTCCACCGCCAAAGGCGCCTCATCTACCACCGGTTTTTCGGACTCAATCAGTTCCTGCATGAGATGACCCTCTCTTCTTCGCCTGGTCTGGTTGTTACCTTGCTCTGTCTCTTCTTTATTGTCTGGCTCGCCAGCGCTTTTTCTGGCTCACCAGAGCTTTTATTCTCCGCCCGGCTCATAGGGGATACCGTCCGCAGCAGGCGCAGTAGCTCGCCCCACCAGCCCTACCAGCGCAAAGATCGTCAGCAGATAAGGAACCATTGCTACCAACGAAGGGGAATGGAGCGGAGTGTCAACAATGCCAACACCTGTTAAGGGGAGGAGTTGCAGCCGATTTTGCAGCGCCTCACCCAGGCCAAAGATCAGGCATGCCCCGGCTGCTCCCAGCGGGTTCCACTTGCCAAAAATCATCGCCGCCAGCGCAATAAACCCCAACCCTGCCGTCATATTCGTATTGAAGATGCCATTAATACCCAGCGACAAAAACGCGCCAGCCAGCCCTGAGAGGAGGCCACTCGTAATCACGCTGAGATAGCGCACACGGCGCACATCAATGCCCGCAGTATCGGCGGCTTGCGGATGCTCGCCAACCGAGCGAATGCGCAGGCCAATATTCGTGTGGAACAACACATATTGCGTCGCCACAAGCGCGGCCACAGCCAGGTAAAACGTCACGTTCTGCTGCAAGAACACAGGCCCAATAAACGGAATATCCTTGAGGCCAGGAATATCAAGGCTGGGGATTCTGAGGCTAGCATTCAGGGTGCTCACCCCCTGGCCGTTTGTCAGGGCATAATTGAGAAAGCTCGTCAACCCCAACGCCGCCAGGTTAATAGCGATACCGCTGACGATTTGCTCAGCCTTGAACTGAATCGAGAAAAAGGCATGCACAAATGCCATCGCACCGCCGGTGAGGATTGCTGCCAGCACTCCAATGACGACGCTGTTGGTTGCCAGGGCAACCATCACCCCAAAGAAGGCGCCGGTGAGCATCATCCCTTCCATTGCAATATTCACCACACCACTACGCTCAGAAATCACCCCGCCCAGGGCAGGCAGCAAAAGCAGCGCAGCAAACTGCAACGTAGCTTGCCAGAGATTCGCAGAAACCAAAAGCTTACCAAGCTCAGATAAGAACACAGCAATCCCTCCTAAACAGTTGAATCTGAAGCATCATGGTCAGATACCTCTGGTTCAGTCAGGGGTGGTGGTTGCGCCACAGCCGCAGCAAGAACTGCTGTTGTTGGCATTGCCTCCACCAGAAGCGGGGGAGCAACATCTTTCTTACCGACCTTACTGCTGTATCGAAAGCCCAACAGGAGCAAGATTACCACTATGCCCATGCAATAAAACGTCAGCAAGAGCGCCGCCGGTGTGGTCGTATCCAGGGTTCTCAATCCAATACCAATTGACACAGCCCCCGATATAATCGGAGTAAGGCTGAACATAGAAAGAAGGACAAAGCCCAGCAACGCCACAAACGCAACAACATCCACAGCAGCAAGCAGCCAGAGCAAGAGGGGGAACTGCTGGAGCGAGGAGCGGAAACCTGTCATCAAGCGAGCCAAAAACCGTACTACCGCAATACGAAACTGCGGGATAATCTGACCAGCGATCAAGAACAGCACAAGCGCCTGAAAGGCAAATTGGATGAACTCGTGGCGCACCTGAAAGTTCGTAATGAGGGTTGAAGCACTCTCCATTGTGATGGACCCTGCATTCAGGGCTGCAAAAAGGAGGCCGGAAAATATGATACCTATAGGCCCGTTGAACCCCAGCAAAGCGACGGATATGGCGTCAAAACCCGTTGGGAGAGTTTTGAATGCCTGGTCATTGACCGTTTGCTGGAAATCTGGCCCCATCACCAGAATCGCTCCGGCGATCCCCGCAAAAGCGCCAGCAATCACCATTGTAATCACGATATTGCGCTTGACATTGATGCCAGCATAACGCGCAGCTTTCTGACTCTGACCGACAGCGCGAATCTCATACCCCAGCGTCGTGCGCTGCATCAGAAACCAGAAGACAACCACACCCACCAAAGCAATAAACAATCCTATCGTCACCTGATAGTCGCCCTCGTGCGCAACGCTTCCTGGGAAAACCAGATTGATCAAGTGCGCCAGGGAAGGAAGCCTTGCTCCAGGCCCAACCTGGAGGGTGAGATCAGACTTGGTTGGATCGTTGATGCTGCCAACGCCTGGGATACAATTCCTGGTGCAATCCACAAGATAGGTGCTGAGCCAAAATGCCACGAAGTTTAACATAATCGTCGTCACGACTTCATGCGCACCCCGCCAGGCTTTTAGCAGGCCAACAATGCCTCCCCAGATCGCTCCACCCAGAAGGCCGCCCAACAAAGCCAGCGGCCCCAGGATCACCCCAGGGGCAGCAGCAAACTTAATACCCAAAATGACGGTGATCATCCCGCCAACCGCAATCTGCCCGGCTGCGCCAATATTGAACAGCCCGGCCCGATACGCAATTGCAACGGAAAAAGCCGCCAGAACTAATGGCCCTAGCCTATCCAGGGTCGTTGCAAGGTAGGACAGATTCCCAAAAGCTCCGCTGATCAACAACCCATAGGCGCCGGAACTGACAGCAAAGCGAGCAGGAAGGCTCAATCCAGAGGCTGTAGCGACAATAAGCAAACTGCCTGTCAAGGTCATCAAGAGAATACCCAGTAGAATTGCTGTGGCAGATGGTGTAAAGCGCAACGCCAATTGACGCAGACGCTCGCCATTTCCCGCTGAAGGGGGTTCTTCACTGCTCACCGACTGTTCAAGCGTTGGCGCCGCCATAGCAGCCTCCTCGTTGAAAGGGGTAGAATTCAGAGCAAGAGATAATGGACCACGTAGAGCCTGGTTTTCCCTCAAACCCTCAAAATGGAGGGGTACCATTGAATTCCCCTCTTAGCCGCAGGTGAGTTGCTCTAGAGCAACTCACCTGCGGCTAAGAGGGTATTCTCCCACGCCCCCTCATCCGTGAAGGAGGCTATCTTTCATGATTGCCTACTCGCAGCAACACGCGGCTAGCTAGTAGCGCAGGTTGTAGCGGGCGAGCAATCTTGTGGCGGAACCAGCGCACCAGACTTGATCTGGTCAGTGTACTGTTTGACCAGCGTCTGAGCATCTGATGGCACGGCACTGTTGAACGGTCCAGCACCCACCCCATCATTAGAGAGAGCGAAATGCGGGAAATTGATGGGGTCAGCGGGATACTGATCTTTCTCCATCAGGTCCGAAATTGTGAACACCGCCGTATCAACACGCTTGATCGCGCTGGTAATCACACTATCGGGATGGATCTGGCTCTGATCAGCATCAACGCCAATCCCATACACGCCATCGGCTGATGCCGCATCCAATGCGCCCACGCCACAGCCGCCAGCAACCTGGAAAATGATGTCAGCTTGCTTTTGCTTGATTTGCGCGTCCGCCGCGTCCTTACACTTGGAGACATCGTTGAAGTCGTTGGAATACGTGATCACAACTTTTACGTTGGGATTCACTTTCTTTGCGCAGAACTGGTAGCCCGCGATATAGCGATCCACAGCGGGAACCTCGATGCCGCCAACGGCGCCAATCGTGTTGGCCCCCAGCAGCTTCGGCACCACCGCCTTGCCATCCAATTCCATCTGGCCGGCCACTGCCCCGACGAGGCATCCTGCTTCCTGCTCCTTGAAAAACAGGGGCGTCACATTGGGCAAGGGATCGCAGTCAAATTGATTTGGCAGCGTCGCGCAGCCATCCACCAGCGCAAACTTCTTGGTGGGGTTTGCCTTGGCAACCTGGTCAATAGCGCCCTGCATCAAGAAGCCAACGCCAATAACCAGATCATTCGTCTTGGCAGAGGTGGTCAGGTTGGTCACATAGTCGCTTGAATTGGCCGTCTGAATGACCGAATCCTTAAAGCCATACTGCTTTTCGGCCTTTTCATAGCCTTCATGGGCAAGCTGGTTGAATCCTCGGTCGTTTAGTCCACCAATGTCTGTCACCAGGCCCACCTGATACTTCGCTGTTGGCGTATTGGCGGGGGGATTAGTCCCGCACGCAGAAAACAGCAGCGTCAGGATTAATATTGGCCCGGCAAACAGCAAGCCACGGAAACGAGTTGAACGCATCTCACTCTCCCTCTCGCCGGTAGATAAATGAGTTTTTGTTTACTCGTGATTATTCAGGCCCCAGGCGATGGGCATCTCCTGCTCTGTCAGAGTGCGACAAGAATCAAGAAAAGACAGCAGACAGCGATTATAGCAGGGTCAGCCCCCTGGAGTGCTTGTATGTCTTCTTTACCGGCGGCCCTAGTATAGCAGGTAGCTCTTCTGAGCGCAAGCTCCTGATGAGTAGTTTTTTGCGCAGATGAAAAATTGAACAGAAAGCGCACCTGTCAACCCAATGCCTGCCCAGGCCATCGGCAAACCACCAACCCTCTGAACATGATACACTAGGCATATTACTTAGGGAGGCTGGCATGAGTTCGGCAATTCGCGCCGTTTCAAGCGGCTGGGAGCTTCAGAACGACCTGGTGACGTGGCGCCTGACGACAGATGGCGCTTTTTCGCTGCGCCCTACAACAAGCCCCTCATCCTGGCTATATGGCACCAGTGCGCTCACTATACGACTCGAACACACGACACACCCCAAACAGGAAGGACTGGCCCTCCATCGCCCCATCCCTGGCTCACTCAAGGTGACTACCGCGCAGGACAACTACGCTGATAGCTCTGGAACAGGAGTTCATCTGGAAGCAGAAGCAGCGCTGCCTCTGCCTGGGGTTGTGCTTCTTCTCCATGCCACGCTGTATCAGCATTCCCCCCTGCTCCGTCTGCATATAGGGGTGAGTAATAGCTCCCAGGCAACGATCATGCTTGAACATTTGATCCCGGCCTTGATTGATGAGGCGGCGCTTATGCAGCCCGCAGCGCTTCCTCCCCTAAGCATCGCGGACAAATCCAAAGGCTGGGCCAGCTATCATCAGGGCTGGCAATCCTGGAGCTACGCTGGCAGCATTGCCCCAGGGAAGGCGGCAATTAAGCCCAAGAGCCGTACTTTACGTGCCATGCACCAACCATTCTCTTCTGAGGTTAGCTCAATATTCCACTCCTGGGAACAGCCGCTCATCAACGAAGAGATGACCCTTGTTGGCTTTCCACAAAGTCTTCCGGCGCTTCTTGTGGGATTTCTACGCGCAAGAGATCAGGCTGGTCAGGTCATGTTTGATCGCCAAAATGGGCGCCTGGCAGCGATCTCCCACGCAGAAAGCCACGCCCTCTCACCAGGAGAATCCCTGTGGGCAGAGCCAGTAGCATTGGGCTTTGGAGAAGAACAGAAACTCCTGGAACAGTATGCCAGGCACGTTTCAAATGAAATGCAGGCCAGACACAAAAACACAACGCCTGCCGGTTGGTGCAGTTGGTATTACTACTTCACGCGAGTTACCGAGCAAGACATCCTGGAAAACCTGAGCGCCCTCAGCGACCACAAAGAGCGCCTTCCGCTTCAGGTTATCCAGATTGATGATGGCTATCAGACAGCCGTTGGAGACTGGACGAGCGTTTCGGAGAAGTTCCCAGGTGGCATGCCAGAGCTTGCCCGTCGTATCCGCGAGCATGGCTTTCAGCCTGGCCTCTGGCTGGCCCCTTTCACGGCCACTGCCAGGAGCCAGCTTGCCCAGCAGCACCCGGACTGGCTCTTGCACACTGCAAAAGGCCAACCAACCTTTGGGGGAGAAAACTGGGGAAGCACGATGTTTGGTCTGGATTGTACTCATCCCCAGGTGCAAGAGTGGCTGCGCCGACTCTTCGGCACCCTGGTTGAATCCTGGGGCTATGACTATTTGAAGCTCGATTTCCTCTACTGTGCCGCTTTGCCTGGTATCAGATACCTACCCCATGCTACCAGCGTACAGGCCCTGCGTTCTGGACTGGAACAGATACGCTCCAGCGTTGGCGAAGACGTATTCCTGCTTGGCTGTGGATGCCCACTCCTGCCTGCAATTGGGCTGGTTGACGCCATGCGCATTGGGCCAGATGTTGCCCCAACGTGGGAACCGCTCTTGCATGGGCGTCCTGCCCCCAGAAGCGAGGGCTTTGGGCTGCCCTCCGCGCTCAACGCCCTGCGCAATAGCCTGACACGCGCCTGGATGCACCCGGCTTTCTGGATTAACGACCCCGACTGCCTGCTCATCCGTGAACAAGGAACAGACCTCAGCCTGGCTGAAATCCAGACGCTTGCCAGCGTCATCGGTCTGACCGGAGGCATGCTCTTACTCTCCGACCCCATGCAAACCATTGCTGACAACCGCTGGAACCTCCCCGCAATCTTGCTGCCCCCATTGGAGCAGGCCGCTCAGCCGCTTTCCTGGCTGGATGCCACCCCACCTGATACCGTTCTTCTTCCCATGCTACGTCCCTGGGGCAGTATAACCATTGCAGGACTCTTCAACTGGGACAAAAAGGGCCAGCGTCGTCAGGTGAGCCTGAAAGCGTTAAAACTTCCTCCTGGTCGGTATCACATCACTGAGTTTTGGACACAACGCTATCTGGGCATCATCAGTGAACTATTCGATCTGGACCTTGCAGGGCATGGCGCAGCAGTGCTGCTCATCCAGCCCGCAACAGACCAGCCGGCCCTACTCTCCACCGATTTTCATCTCTCGCAAGGAGCACGAGAGCTTGACAGGTTCGCCTACCATCCAGAGGAGCATCGGTTAGCATGGGGCCTACATCTCGGACGCACAGCCAGGGGCACACAGCGTCTTTATCTTCCTGGCTCACTTCAACCTGGCACGCTAACAACAACCGCATCAGAAACATCTGTGCGCCCTGGCACGCTTCCTGGCGAATATCTCATACAGGCTACAATTTCCCAGCAAGCAACTTTTTCTCTCCAGTTGGAGGTTTGAAGGAGTTTGAGAAGGCAAAGGCATTAAAAGGAGCAAGCGGCACATGCACCCAGGGACACTCAGCCAGGAGGAAGGCTGGCGAAAAGCACTCTCTAGTGTAGAGGTGTTGCGACGCCTTCAGCAACAGATTGCCCGTGTACACAGCTCTCCACTCCCTTTGCTGGAGATCGTAACCGCTCCCCTACAACCTCCAAACACTGGCCCAACCTTGCTCTTGCCTGGGGCATTTAATCCCCTGACCCTGGCACACCTGGCTCTGGCCGAGTCTGCTATGCAAGTAAGCAACAGCAGCGCACTCTATTTCATCTTGAGCACCGCAACCATCAATAAGGAGCAGACGGAACACGCCTCTCTCCTTGACAGACTGCTGCTCTTGGACCTGGTTGCCCAACGGCTGAGGTTCCTGGGCGTGCTCGTAACAAATCGGGGGTTATACGTAGAGCAGGCGGAGGCGGCCCATACCAGCTTTCAGGGAGTAAATGATCTCCGCTTTGTCGTCGGGTTTGACAAAATTGCGCAAATCTTTGACCCGCGCTACTACACTGACAAAGAGGCTGCTTTGAAGCGCCTGTTTGCGCTGGCTCAACTTCTTGTCGCGCCGCGCGGGTCGCACAAAGCCAGCGATGTCGTCACACTCATGCAGCAGCCGGAAAATCAGCCATTTCAATCCGCTGTACATCTGCTCCCACTGCCGACTGAGGTTCGCAACATCAGCTCTAGCGAGATACGCGCTGCTTTCGAGCAAAAGCCAGCGGCTGACGTTGCTGCGACTTTACGCTCCTGGCTTCCGCCAGAAGTCGCTCTCTTTTGCGAAGAAACCGGCTGCTATCTTGCTCCTCTTGTCCTCCCCAATGGCGAAACCGTTGATCAGTACACCTTGAGATGCGCATTGATAGATCGTGCCCTGGAGTTACCAGAAAAAGAGCAGCAACAGCTTCGTCTGCGCGCGTTGTTCCAGCTTGCCGTTAGCAATACCCCACAGGGACAATCATCGCGAGATTGGCTCAATAGCCCAGAAGCAGGCCGTTCACCTGAGAACCTGCTGAGATTTCAGCGCGACCTTCCTGCTGCATTTTCGTAGAGAACCACAGCGCCTCAAGCACCCTCTTGCTTCAACCCAGGCTCTCTGGCATCGGTCTGTGGCATCAGTCCAGATAGAGATGCCGCATCCTCAGCGCCACCTGTAAGGAAAGCCGTATTTCGGCATCATCCAGATCGGCGTGCAGCACCTCGCTGATCCGTTCCAGCCGATAGAGCAGCGAGTTGCGATGAAGATGAAGCTGCTGGGCCGCCTGGCTCAGGTTGCCATTACAGGCAAAATACATCTCCAGCGTCTGCACCAACTCGCTGTCTGTGCGCCGGTCATAGGCGATCAGTGGGCCAAGCGTCTCTTCGTAAAACGCACGCACATCTTCCAGGCCATACAGATGAAATAAGAGGCGATAAAATCCCAGGCTCCCAAAAAAAGTCAGCGGATGCTGGCTGAATAGCCGACGGCCAATTGTCACCGCCTGGCGTGCCTCGCGGAAGCGAGCGCCCAGTTCAGAGGCATTACTGGCGGGACGGCTTATGCCAATACGCAACCCCGCTTCTACACACTGCGGGTCCAGGCGTGCCAGGAACTCACCCAGGCGCTCCTTCATACGTGGTGGCAATGCTCCGGTCCCCCCACCCTCTACAGGAAGCAGCAGCACCACCTCTGTGGCCCGCCCACGAAGAATAACCCCAGGAAACAGGCGCTCAGCTTCATTGCTCAACTGACGCGCCCAGCGCTTTGCGCTGCCCAGAGCACCAGGCTCGCTCTTCCCTGGAGCAGCATCCTCTTCAGGAAGCACAGCAACCGCCACGACAAAGGCCCGCTCAAGATCGTACCCCAACTGGCGAGCACGCAGCAGCACCTGTGCCTGGTCGCCTTCGTTTCCTTCCAGCACCTCATCCAGCGCATCGCCTTGCAATCGCAGTTCCACTGCCGCCAATTCCCGCACCCGCCCAAGCTCCAGAGCCAACAATGGCACAACCTGTTCTAACGCCAGGTGATCAAGGGTATCCAGGCGACGGACTTCCTCTATGACAGAGCAATACCCCACCACCTCCGAGCCAAGCAGAACAGGCGTCACCAGACGTATCTTTCCCAAAGTGGGTAATTCCTGCTGCTCCGCAAGAGGGTGCAAGCCAGCGTGCCTGGTGGTGCCAGGTTGGGGCTTCCCCGCTTTCACAAAGAGTGAACGCGCTGGCTGTGCCTGGATAGCCTGTTCTAGCAGAGGCGGAGTCGCCCAGCCAGCTTCCCCAGGAATGGCAAGCTGGATCACGTGCCCGATTTCATCTTCAAGCACCACTGGCTTTTGAAGGGCAAGCATCAGCCGCTCAACCATCACCTGTATCCCTGCACGCCGCAAGCTGAGCGCCAGAAGCTCCTGATAGATAGCCGTTGCCCGTTGGTCCTGGCCCCCGCGCTGGCTCACGACAGAGGTAATAATGTCGCGTTCAATATCAGTGAGTGGTGGCTGGCGCAGTAAGGCGATCAGGGGGAGGGCATGCTCATCAGCCAGGGCGATAGCTTTTTGCAAATCGCTCGCCAGTGCTTCGCCTTCTATACCGGCAACCAGCACCGCCGAAACCCTGGCCTCAGCTAACGATTCAACGACTTTTGGCAGCGTTAAGGAACTCTCAACTGCCTGAAGCGCGTGTAAAGCGGAAAGAGAGAGGAGGGCCGCTTCCCCGCCCTGGAGGGACTCAAACGCTGGCGGGCGGGTTCGCATTGTCGCAGCCCAGGTAACTTGCCCTTGCAACCCAGACTCACCTCCAAGCAGCCGCGCTGTTGGAGGGAGCACGCCTGCAAGGAGGTTTTGTACGCTGACCATTGCCCAGCACTCCGCTAGCGCCGGGGCAGGCCCCCTGAAGCAGGCCGCTGTTGCTGCTTGCGCTTTTCTTCAAGTTTTTTACGCTTTGCGCGATGCTTCTTCTCGGCCACGCGTTTCGTCTTATTCATCTGTTGATACTTCTCCCCTAGCTCTTATTCCATATCCCCGGTATCGGTTTCTTCAAACTCAATCTCCGGCACATCCTCAATATCGCCTTCAGTCTCCCCGCCGTATTCGCCTTCCTCGCCCGACTCATCATCCTCTTCACGATCATAACGCAGCTTGATGTACGCGCGGATAGACTCGCCCCCGCCCTGTGCCGGGAAACTCACCCGCCCAAACATGCTGGGATGTTGAAACGTCTCTTTGATAATCAACCGGACCTGCTGTTCCCCAACGTCTCGAATAGCGGCAGCATACTGGTTGCCCTTCTCCATATAGAGAATCAGGCGATTTGCCAGATGTGGCTCAACCTGGCCGATATTCTCACCGCGCGCATTGCGCACATACAGCGTGCGCCCATCAGGATGCAGATTCACCTGGTCGCCGGATGTCAGTTTGGCAAGCGCCTCCCTGGGAGCGAGATTGACCAGATTGGTAAAGCCCGTCTTGCCCGTCTCCTCGATAAAGAGGCGTGGATCAATCCGCTCTGTCGTCGTTGGTGGGGTATGATTGCTCGCCTCACTGCTCAGATGCGAAAGCCGCTCCAGGTTTTTGCGCGCGATGGCATTCGTGGGATTAATCTCCAGCGCCTCCGTATAGGCTTTCTTCGCCTCTGCGTATTGACCAAGTTCGCTCAGAGCTTTGCCCAATCGGTTGAGCGCCTCTGGATCGCGGGGAAACTGGCTGAGCAGCGACTTGTTGACCGCAACAGCCTCCTCCCAGCGGCTCTGCAACGCCAGTTGCACCGCCTGCTCAACCATTTGCTTGCGCAGTCGTACTTTCTCTTCAGGCTGAAATTGCGCTTGGGTCATCCGAAGCGTTCCTCCTCCATCATAGCCCTGTTCTCAAATTCAATCATGTGCACGCTCCCCCCTCACCTGCATGTGGCCTTTTGGACTACGACGCCTTGCGCTCGCTCTGATGGGGGCAGGAGCTAAGGTGTTTCTCTCTCCATAGGCTTTGATATTATATAGTGACTGTGCAACCCTGCAATGACCAGGCTGTCGCGCGTTCAATGCATACCGAAACCAGCATACCGGCGGTTAGTTGTGTGTGGCCGGTTGCCTCCTCATCAGAAACAAACACCAGCTTGTTGGTGCGCGTGCGCCCCTTCCAATGGCTGACGCCATGCTGCTCGTGTTCCTCTTCCAGCAGAATCTCCTCAACCCGACCGACATAGGCTTGATTGATTTCGCGGGCAATGCGCTCCTGCACTTCTTCCACTGCATGCAGGCGGCGCTTCTTTTCTGCGAGCGGAACGTCGTCTTCCCATTTATGGGCCAGCGTGCCAGGGCGCGGCGAATAAGCGGCCACATGCACCACATCAAAGCGCATCTCTTCGAGCACATCTAGCGAATGCTGAAACTCTTCCTCAGTCTCGCCACAAAAGCCCACAATCACATCCGTCGAAAGCGAAACCCCCGGCCACCAGGCGCGCAGCCGTTGAATCAACGCGCGGTACTCTTCCAGCGTATACCCCCGGCGCATGCGTTGCAGCATGCCATCATCGCCCGACTGTACCGGAATATTCACATGTTCGCACACCTTGGGCAGCTCAGCCATCTGACGAATGATCTTATCGGTCATATGCTTGGGATAGGAGGTCATAAAGCGCAGGCGCTCCAACCCATCAATAGTGCTCAGTTCCCGCATTAAATCGCCCAGATCAGCCTGCTGCTCCTCCAGGTCCAGTCCATAGGCTTCCACCGTTTGCCCCAACAAAGTCAGTTCGCGGGCGCCAGCCCCCACCAGTTGCTGCGCCTCCGCCATCAACTCCGCCAATGGCCGACTGCGTTCCCGTCCCCGGCGATAGGGCACAATACAATAGGAGCAGACTTTGTTACAACCCAGAATCACCGGCAGCCAGGCTGTTGGACTCTTCTTTAACGCCACCTGCGTCGGATAATGTAAGGTTCGCTCGCCTGGTCGCATGGGAACGGCCATTGGCAGCACCGTTCTGCCGCTCGATATGGACACTCTTCCGCCCAGTGCAAGGGTCGTTCCAATTGGGGGCGACGCATAAGACGCATAATCAGAGAACTCCTCAGCGAGCGAAGCATCCTCTTCTCCAAAATCAACGCAGCCGTCTCCCGTGGCTGGCGGCGTCCAGCGCTCCTTCAGAAACTCCGGCAACACATCAGCGTGTTCTACTTTGAAGAAAAGGTCCACCATTGGATAGCGCTGTTTCAGCGCATCTATCGTCTTCTGGTTCCCAATCATACACCCCATCATTCCCACCAGCAGATCCTGGCGCTTCTTCTTGGCATGCCCCAGGAGCGAAAGCTGCCCATGCGCGCGCTGCTCTGGCGCTGCTCGCACGCTGCATGTATTTAAGATCACCAGATTGGCCTGCTCCATCGCGGGAACCTCTTCCCAGCCAAGCCCGTTAAGAATCGTGGCAACACGCTGAGAGTCTGCCTGGTTCATCTGGCATCCTACGGTCCAAATATGAAATTTGCCTTGCTCTGTACTCATAATCGTTGTCCTCGAATGGCCTCAGCGCCCAAAATACCGCAGGCCCCTATCAGCAAAACAGAAGAACACGAGAAGCACCAGAAGCCACGCTCGCCCGTATGCTCCATGTCAATCTGTGTCACCCTCTCCAGGATGTGCATACTTCCGCTCATCAAAACTTCAAAGAACTGGGCAAGGATTCCCATCTTCTTTAGGGAAGAGGGAGGAATTCCTCCCTCCTCTTGACATTTACCTCAGTATACGCTATGCTGTTCCTATGAAGCAAGAACTGACGGCCAAACTGAAGTTGACCGCCACTAGAGAGCAATTCGCCCTCTTGCGACAGACCCAATTGGCCTACCGCGACGGGCTGAACTTCGTCAGTGCCTACTCGTTTGCGCATGGCAAAACGAGCAATACGTTGCGACTCCAGAAGGAAACTTACAGTGAGTTGCGTGGGCAATTTGGTTTGCCATCGCAAATGGCATGCAATGTTCCGCGTCAGGTAGGTGGCACCTACAAGGGCCTGTGGACGAAATGGCGCAAGAATCAGGAAGCCAGGGCCAGGGGCTACACCAAGAAGCGCTTTAAGGGCCTGGACAAGCCACCCCACTACGTCTCCCCAACCCTTATCTACAACTATGGCCGCGATTATTCCCTGCGCACGGGGCAAGAGGTGAGCCTGCTGACGCTTCAGGGCCGCTTGCACCTGCCCTACCAGGGCTACCGCAAGCACCTGGCTCTGTTGCAGCAGGGAGCAGACATTGGGGCTGCCAAACTCTGGTACGATCAGACCAACAAGCGCTTCTACTTGCTCGTGTCCTTGGAGGTTGAGGTGCCTGACCCCACTCCGGCCTCGGTCGGGCAAGTCGTGGGCATTGACGTGGGACAGCGCTACCTGGCAACCGTCACAACTTCGAGCAATCACAGTCAGTTCTACAGCGGAAAGGAGATACGCGCCAAGACGGACCATGTGGCCCGCCTGCAAAAGCGACTTCGGCAGAAAGGCACTCGCTCGGCCACCCGCACCCGCATGCGGTTGTCCCGGCGAGAGAGACGGCTCAAGCTGAATACCAACCATACCATCTCTAAGCAGATTCTTGACTTCCACCCCCAGGCGTTCGTTGGCTTGGAAGACCTCGCTGGCATTCGAGAACGTACCAAACGCAGAAAAAAGCGACGCAAGGGCAAAAAGCTGGTGCTCGTCTCCCCCAAGGAACGCAAAGCGAACCATCACGCGAGCAAATGGGCGTTTGCTGAGTTGCAAAGCTTCATCAGTTACAAAGCAACCTTGGTGGGGAGCCTGGTAATGAAGATAGACGCCGACTACACCAGCCAGATGTGCCCGTGCTGTGGCTTTACCAGTCCCAAGAATCGGCCTCAGAAGGGCTTGCTCTTTGTGTGCCAGAACCCGCTGTGTCACTTCACCCTCCATGCTGATTTGGTGGGAGCCAGGAACATTTGCTTGCGAACGCTTCTCATCCGGCAAGACTGGATGAGAACGGGGCAGTTGTCAGTTGCCCCTGATGTGTCAGACCGCGAAGCCAAAGTCGCACGCCTCTCCAGGTATGCGGAATTGCGGTGGAGTCTGGACACAAGCTCTTCCCCTTTAAGGGAATGAGTCACTGACGTAGCATATTATATCGCGCCGGAGCCATCTTAGGAATCGCGTTTTTCCTCATCGAAGCGCCAGCTTCCCTTATAGTTTCTTTCATCGCTTCCCTTCGCAGCTTCCCAATGCTGGGTCTTGTGTATGCTCAACCACGTGGTATGATACTTGCGATAGGATAAAACCGGTATCGCGCTCAAGCGAGCCGTGACAGTCGAGGTGCTTCCCAAGTAAACAGCAGGTAAACAGAACCGCCACGCCGCCCAACGGACTGGAGGGCAGTTTTATGACCGTTTCATCCGGCGAATGCGTCTTTATCATCTTACTCGTTACTGCCTTTATTGGCTTGTGGCGCGGCTGGCTTCGTGAAATCATCACTATGGCAATCCTGCTTGCCGTGATCCTCTTTCTGATTACGATTGGCAACCACCTGCTCTATCAGTTCATTTTCGTCAATCTATCCGCTGCGTTTCATGCGTTGCTGAACGGCAACAGCGTCACAGCGGCACCCTCCTATACCCCACCAAACGCGGAAGGTGACACCCTCTTTACGCTTTCCACTTTCACCATCTTAACGGGGATAAGCTATCTGGTCGGCCACAAAGCAGGGCGCCCGCCTACAGCCGCCGTCCACCGGCTTACCGGAATCATCCCTGGCGCCATTAACGGCATCGCTATCACCTGGTATTCAGTCACCAAAATCATTCCCGATTTACAGGTCAATGCGCAAGGCCCAAACCAGGGTTCGGTGGGCAGCTACGAGCCAGCCGTTTTTGGTATCGGGCTGGTGTTTTTGATCATCGTTCTCTTTGTACTGATGAAACCCAAACCCAAGAAGTAGCCTTCTCGTTTTGTTTCTGTCAGCAAAGCATGATCACCTGAAGCGAGCACTCGCAGAATGCGCAGCAACACCCCATGAGCAGTAATCCACCCGGCCCAACAGGTGCGCCTGCCCCTACCCCCCCAGGAAATAGATCACGCTGGTCCCGTACCAGGCAACCAGGTCAGCCAAAGCCTCCTCCCAAACGATTCTCTGGACAGCAACAAGGCGAGCAGGTCATTTTTATCAAGCACAAGCACTGGTGGTATCTCCTTAAACCCGGCTGGCCCGCGCTCGTGCTGCTGCTTGTGCTGATTGGACTTATCGCCCTCAATCTGAACACCCCGCGCGTCTACGCTCCGATCTGGGTACTACTCGAAATCATCGTCGGATTGGGGTTTCTGGTCTTCTTGTTGCGCTGGGCCTATAGCAATGTGGCTGACTGGTGGTTTAAGGTCTATATCTTGACTAACAAGCGCATCATCGTGGCGCACGGCCTGCTTGAACCTGAGCGAAAAGAAGCGCCTCTGGATAAAATCCAGCAGGTCTACCAGGAAGCGCGCAGCATCTGGGCGTACCTGTTCAACTATGGGAACATCACGACCATTACGGCAGCGGGGCCGATTGTCTTTGAAGGCATAGCTAACCCGCGTTTCATCGTTGATCAGCTCCAGGAAGCCCAGCGCGACTACCAGGCATCACGCAAAGTGCCCCCAGCAGTCGCCATTAAAGACGAAACGATGCGGGGAGTGATCGAAAAACTGGCGCAGCCAACCGTCATTCCTCCACCCCCATCGCCTGATCCACCTCCTAAACCAGGCACATTTCATGGTCCCACGCGCACCTTTGGAGGGCCACTGCGCCTCAGTTCCAAGATTCGCTACTTCCCAGAAGAGCGCACCATTCAATATATCCAACGCCATCGCTATATTCTTGTACGCAATGCTTCGCCTGGGGCTGTTTTAGTTATCATCATGCTGGTATTGGCCTTTGTGGTCCATCTCGTGCTCTGGCCGATCTTTCTTGGGGGGATTGTCATTGGTCTGGCCTGGATGGGCTATATCTACATCAACTACATTGATGACGTTTTCATCCTCACCACCCATCGCATCATTGATATTGATCGCGCCGCGATTATCTTTTTTGAAGGCCGCTCCATTGTAGAATATGGCAAGATTCAGGACGTGATAGTGGAAGTCCCTTCGGTTATTGCCCGCACGTTTGACTTTGGACTGGTGCGGGTAGAGACGGCTGGGGCGCAGCAAAAAGTCTATATGAACGATGTTCCCCACCCATTTGCCGTACAAGATGCCATCTTTCAGCGCATCAACGCTGGCAAAGAGCGCGAAGCGGTCAATGCAGCCAACAAGCAGAAAGAGGAGATGAAACGCTGGTTTGCCGAACTCGCCAATGCGATGCACGATCTGCGCGCGCCCGATCTTATTGGCCGATCCTTTGAAGAAGCCGCCCATCTCCTCAGCCAGCAAAACCTGGTCCTGCGAGTTATGGGGGAACAGCGCGCCCCTGGCTTGCCTCCTGGCTATGTGGCGCAGCAAAACCCGCCGCCAGGAGCCATATTGAGCCATGACGGCCAGGTATATGTCATCTTGAGCCGGTTATAAGAGCATGCCTGTTGCTACAGCTTGGGCGCCACAAGCACCTAGAACTTGACGCGCTCCAGCAAGGAAACGCTCTCGATATGGGCCGTTTGTGGAAACATGTCCACTGGCTGAACCGCTGTGAGGCGATAGGCATTATTGGCAAGCAGCAGAGAAATATCGCGCGCAAGCGTGCTGGGGTCACACGAAACATAGACCAGGGCGCGTGGCCCAAGCGCGGAAAGAATGGAAAGTGCGCGGGGATGGCATCCCGCGCGCGGCGGATCAACCAGCACCCCATCAAAACGCTCGCCTTGATGCTGAAGCTGCCCTAAGACCCGCTCCAACACGCCTTCCAATACCGAAAGATTGGCAACTGCATTGAGCGTCGCGCTGGCACGCGCATCGGCAACCGCGCTTGGCTGCGATTCAACGGCAATCACTCGCGCAGCTCGCTCGGCCAGAAACACCGAAAAAAGCCCCACGCCGCTATAGCCGTCGAGAATCGTCTCCGTTTTGCGGGGATGCAGCAGACCGAGGGCGCGCTGAACCAGCACGGGCGTTTGGGTGGCATTCACCTGAAAAAAAGAGCCAGCAGAGATACGAAACTGATGATCCAGCACTTGCTCAATCAGATGATCTTGCCCAACAATCACACGGCCACGCCCACCGGCCAATCCCACAACCACGACCCCAGCCAACCCAGGAACTGCCTCCATCAATGCCTCGGCTAAACCCTGTGGCCCATCCACCATACGTAAGTCGGCAGCCGGGCGCGCTTCGACGCTCAACAGCGCTGGAGCGCTTTCGAGTGTGGGAGCGCTTGCGGCCACGCGCACCGTAAAGCGCTCCAGCCGCTGACCAGCGCCACTGCCCCAGGTCTTCACCAGCCATGCCCGCACCTGTTGATAGATACGATCAAGCGCGGGATGCACAATGGGACATTCATTCATATCCAGCACATCGTGGCTGGCAACCTTGCGAAACCCTATCGCCCCATCCAGGCCAACCGCAAACTGCGCCACCGTCCGATAGCGCCAGACATCCGAATCGGCAGGCATGCCCAGGGTGGGCTGAACCGGAGGGTTGGGAACTTTCCCCAAACGAATCAAAAGCTGGCGCAAAATGCGTGCTTTCCACGCAAGCTGTGCAGGATAAGCAAGGTGCTGCCATTGAAAGCCACCAGACTCGCTCAGGTCTGGGTAGCGCGGGGCAATCCGATCAGGCGAGGCGTGCAGAATCTCCACGATCTGCGCGCGGGCATAGGCACGCCGTTCCTCGGTAATCTCAGCGCGCACCACTTCCCCAGGGATGCCGCCGGGAACAAATATTGCGCGCCCATCATGTCGCCCAACCGCATCGCCCCCATGCGCCAGATCAGTTAGCTCAATCTCTATCATGCGTCCATCGCCCGCCAGCTTTGACGGCATCTAGCGCACTGGTGGGTATTGTCCTTCATCACACCAAAACGCCACGAGCCGGGATACCCTCATAGCCACGCCAGAGAGTGTTGTCGGCATTCTATCACACAGATCACACCACGTCTTGTGTTTTTGCATCTTGTGTACTAAAGGGCTATTCTCGCACAAAAGATGCCGATTAGCACAGGGAAAGTATCAAACTGCTGGGGGAAAAAGAAACTGCGCCGCAGAAGAAAACGAGGAGAGGAGAATAGGAGCAGAGGCAGAGGAGAAACAGAGGCACAAAACCAGGCGGGGCAGGCCGCTGGCAGTCAGTTCGCCCAACGGCGCAGCGCGCCAGTCGTCCACCGCCGCGCACCAAAGCGGCTCAGAAAAGTAGCGCCTACCCCCACCACAGCAAGCGCGAGGTTGAAGATGGCTCCAAAGAACGGTATCGCCCCAAGCAGCGCCAGCAGCGCTACACCCGCCAGAACTTCAACTATTCTAGAATGTTCGCGTTGCGAGAAGCGCTGAAGGAGAGCGCGGCCAAGCACCCAGCTTAATGCTACTTCGCCCATCGCCGCCCCCGCAATGAGCACAGCCACTATTGCTACACTCACTGGAATCCCAATAATGGTAAACGCCAGAATAAAGGCCAGGACTACCCCAAGCACCCAGCTGAGCGTCCCCACAACCACGCTACGTGGCAAACGAGAAAAGATTACTTCGCCAACACGCCGCGTGCGCTCTGGCAGCCAATGGACCAAGGCAACCGCAACAATCCCCCACAAGAGCACGGTCCAGAAAGAAACCCTCAAAGGGAAGACATTGAACGGGTCAAAGAGGCTGCCGGGAAAACCGCCACCAGCGCGTTCATGCACATCCCCCTGCACCTGGGCACCAGGGTCGGCAATCACACGATCACCATAAGCGGTGACATCACCGCTTACCAGCCCGCCTCTGGAGATATGCACCGTTCCGCCATAGCTGTCTACATCACCGCTCACCCGACCGGCGATCTCCACCCGGCCACCATAACTGCTTATATCTCCATCTACCTGCCCGGTAGGCGCAATCATTACTGAACCACCATAGGATGACACATCGTCGGTAACGTGCCCGGCAATCAGCACACTTCCCCCACAGGCCATCACGCTGTCGGTGGTCTGGCCTTGTTGCACGACTGTGGTACGAGCGCCGCTTGAATTGCCCACACCACACAGATGCCCATAGCGAACAACCGCGCTGATCACCACAACCAGCAGGCAGCAGACCAGGAGGAGCAGCACTGCTCCCCCTCCCAGCAGCGCATACCGATGGCGCCTCATGACTCCACCTCTTCAGGCTCATGATGGCGCATCAGATAAAACCAGAGCAACGCCAGGCTTACATAACTGGTGGCTACCCCTGCCAGCAGCAATTGGTTGTCGGCCAGCGCGGAAAGCATCGCTACAAGCCCGTAAAACCCATCGGCAATGCGAGAAAACAGGCTGGCAAGCGTGTCGAGCGTTTGCGTAGAAAGTGCTGGTTGCGTCAAGAATACCCCTGCCACGACGACCGCCGCCATCACTGCAAAAAGAATAGCGAGGATTCCAGAGAGCATCATCCGCGAAGAAAGAATCCAAGAGGCAAGCGCGCTTGCCTCCCATCCAGACCAGGGACCAAGAGGCGACACGGGCGACGGGTGCATCTCTTCAACGAGCACCTGATCTGAAGCTGGAGCAATGGCCCGCGAAGCCATCACAGGAAAGCCGTGAACCGAAGCGCCTTCTTGTTGACGCGCGGCAATGGCTTGCATGACTGAGGCAGTAAAATCCACTTTGGGCACAGATACTGGCGTCATCTGCTGCGAAGCGCGAATCAGGCGATGTTCCACACGATGCAGGCGGCGCCAATGGGCATGGCAACGCGAGCAACTCGCCATGTGCTCTTCTAGTGCCCGGCGGTTTCCTTCGGAAAGCTCTTTATCAAAATGAGCAGGCAACAATGCCTTAGCCTGTCGGCAGCGCATACATGCCCTCCTCCGTTTCCTCATCTTTGAGGTAGCGTGCCAGCAGCTCGCGTGCCCGGTGCAGACGCGCTTTAACCAGGGCGGGAGTTAAATGTAAGGCCGTAGCAATCTCCTCATAGGAGAGATCTTGCCAGTAGCGCAGCACCACTACTGCCCGATATTTGGATGGAAGCTTTTGGATCAGATGCTGCATCTCATCCTGGCGCTCGCCCTCAATTGCTGCGTCCTCTGGGCCAGTCTCGCTATCGGCTAACCATTCCAGAAAAGGCACATCCTCCAGCGGAAGCGCGAGAAAACGCCGACGCCGCAGTTGATCAATGGCAAGGTGGGAAGCGATGGAAAGCAGCCAGGTGCTAAAACGGTGCTCTGGCTTGTACGTTCCCAACTGCGTGTAGGCGCGGACAAAAGCCTCCTGCGCCACATCCTCAGCTTCAGCAGCATTGCCAAGCATCCGGAAAGCAACATGATAAACCGGGTCTTTATAGCGCTCTACTAGCTGGCTAAACGCATCTTGCTCGCCAGCGAGCGTGCGCCGCACCAAAGCAGTATCCTCGACATGCTCCATCGTGCCTGTCACGGTGCCGCTCCCTCGCCAGCGTTCTTCTTCTGCCTTGCGGGAGGCCCCGCTGGGTCGCCCGGTGGCGAGGTGGGCGACCATTGCTCCTAAGAATGCCACCCTCACGCCCTCCTATTCATCTGGGGGGAATTGTACAGAAGTTTTCTGTCTTCTGCCAGGAATACGCACTACAGAAAAGAAAGTTGCATAGCTGGAGAGAAACTTCTGCCAACTCGCCCACATATACAAGAGAGCCAGGGCGTGAGAACGGATGTCGTTCTCCAGTCCTGGCTCTTTTGCGAACGTTGCAATTCCTTATCTTTTGCGCATCTTATTCGAGCATCAAACGGGTAATTGCCTGGTAGATGTCCTGAGAAGTGGGGAAGAAAGCGATCTCCTCTGGCGCATTATAGGGCGCTGCTGGTGCTGGCAATGCCGCAATCACCTCCGGCGTGCAATCTAAGTCCCAGAAGAGTTTTTGCGTAATCCAGGAATGCACGTGTCGGGCAAAGGGCGCCAGATCAGCCTCTTCCGTCACCACAATCACGCGATTGGCCTCGCGTACTGCCGCTGTAATCGCTTCCTCATCCAGCGGCATCAGCGTGCGCAGGTCTACAACCTCCACCGACTGATCAGGATACTCGGCCAGATAACGCGCCGCAGCAATGGCTGATTCCAGCACCATCGTCCCCCAGGCCACAATGGCGATAACCGATGGGCCATCCCCCAGCCGAATCCTGCGGGCCTTGCCCAATGGCTCGGTATAATACCCTTCGGGAACCTCCCACAGGGCTTCGAGAGCAGCAATCGGCTGACCATCTGGCCCTTTGGGTGGGTCTGAGCGATAGAGCCGCCCACGCTCCAGGTACACGACTGGCGAGGGCGAGCGCCCGGCCTCCAGCAGCAGCCCTTTGGCATCATAGGGCGTGCTGGGACAAACGGTAATCAACCCTGGAATATCGGTAAACCACTGCTCCCCGGCGTTAGAATGCCCAAAGGCGCCGCCGCCGCTGCCAGCATCCGAGATCGGGCCACCGCCGCCGCTCCCCGCCTTCATACGCAGCAGCATCGGACAATTCCAATCTCCAAGACTTTGATACTCGATGCGCGCACCCAGGCGCAGCGTTTGCGCCGCAGATTGATGATAATCCACAAACTGAACCTCCCCACAGCGCGGGCACCCATCCGCCATGCTCGCCCCCGCCGCTATCCCCACGATCACCTGCTCATTGAGGGGACTACTGATCGCCGTTCCGGGGAACTGCTTCACCAGTTCTTGAGTGGCACCAAACACGCCACCACGCGGGCTGCCCACGTCCTGCCCATAGACAAAGAAGCCGGGGTCGCGCTGGCGTATCTCGACCAATGCCTCATTAATCGCGCCCAGCATGTTCATCTTGCGGTTGACGCCAGACGGTGCCTGTGGTTCGCCCTCTGGCAACGTCAGCACATGCTGCATCACCCGTTCTGGGCTGACCTCTGGCTCCTCCAACACCTCCGCTTCAGCGCGCCTGACCTCATCCCTGGCATCTTTCTGAATCTGCGTCAACTGCTCTTCAGTCAGATAGCCTTTTTGCACCAGTAGCCGCCCGGTATTTTTCAGCGGGTCTTTGTGCGCAAACGTATCCTCAATTTCTTCTGTCGAGCGATACGCTTTAATATCGGTGCTGCTGGAATGCGGGTCAAGCAGGCCCGTATGCAGGTGAATCAGGGCCGGGCCTTTGCCTTCGCGGAGCTTGTGTACGACCTCGCGGGTCTTTTCATAGGTTTCTATGGCATTCGTGCCATCCACATCAAGCGCAATCGCCTCCGCCGCCTTTGCCCAGGCCACCAGATCGCCTGCCCACTGAATCTGCTCTTTTTCGGCATGATGCGTCGTAATCGCCCAGCCATTATTCTCCACGACGATCAGCACCGGCAGCTTATGCACCGTCGCCTGGCGGAACAGCACATTAAAATCGTTGGTTGCCACCCCACCATCGCCCGTAAAAAATGCCGCAATACGCTTGCTGCCATCGCGCTTAAACGCAAAACCGACGCCGCCCACAAATGGGGCTAACCCGGCCACTTCGCTGAATGTGGGCAGAATATGATGCTGGCGGCTGCTATAGTGCGAGGGCATGTTTCGCCCAGCGCACATCGGGCCGGTGGAGCGCGAATACGCCTCGCGCAGCGGGCCGTAAATATCTTTTGTCCGCTGAAGCCAGCCCGCCAGATCACGATAATAGAACGCCAGCCAGTCCTCATCATCCAACGCTGCCACCAGCCCGGCCACGCTCTCGTGCCCGGCGCAGCCAATATAAAAAGGAAATTTATTTTGGGTTTTGCGAATCTTTAACAGATCATTCATGGCGCGTGCCAGCGCCATTGTTCGATAGAGTTCAACCGGATCAAGTTTGCCTTTGAGTTCCGCCGGGGCTTTTCTGCTTATTGCCATGCGCGCCTCCCTGTCTACGTTGACAGTCTCTAATCAAGCAAGCATCGCCGCTCTTATCCCTTTCAGGATAGCAGAAATGGCGCCGGACTGCAAGACAAATCATGGCGAGCAACCTTCATTGAATGAAGGTTGCTCGCCATGATGACAAAAGGCTTGCTGCTTCTCCGAATGTTTACCCGACCAGATTGATCAGCTTCCCAGGCACATAGATCACCTTCTTTGGTGCCTTGCCGCCCAGGTTGGCTTTCACCCGCTCGCTTGCCATCGCCAGCGCCTGCACCTCTTCCTCGCTGGCATCCGGCGCTGCCTCCAGCTTCTCGCGCACCTTACCATTGACCTGCACCACCACCGTGACCACTGCATCCCGCGTCAGCGCCTCGTCATAGATCGGCCAGAGCTGCACATGAATGCTCTCGTGTTCACCGATCTGATGCCACAATTCCTCAGTGATATGCGGAGCCAGCGGCGCCAGCAGCTTCAGCAGCACTGCTATCGCCTGGCGATACTCAGCCGTCCGAACGGCTTCCGTCTCGCGCGCCTTGATCAGCGCGTTGCTCAACTCCATCATCCCGGCCAGCGCCGTATTAAAGCGAATATGCTCGTATTCAGTTGTTACGCGCTTGATGGCCTTGTGGGTGGTGCGCTTGATCTCGCGCCCAATCTCTGTATCCACCACTGCCGCGCCGCTAAACGCCTCAGCCGAATCTTGCACCAGATTCCAGACCCGGTTCAGGAAGCGCGAAACGCCCTCGATGCCCTGAATGCTGCACGGGCCGCCCTGATCAAACGGACCCATAAACATCAGGTAGCCGCGCACCGCATCTGCCCCAAACGCATCCACCACATCATCAGGCGCCACCACATTGCCACGTGACTTAGACATCTTCTGTCCATCCGGCCCCAGCACCGTTCCCTGATGATACAGGCGCGTGAACGGCTCGTTAAAGTTCAGCAGCCCCATATCGCGCAGTGCCTTCACAAAGAAACGCGCATACAGCAGATGCATCACGGCATGCTCAGCGCCGCCCATATACATATCTACCGGCAGCCACTTGGCAATCTTTTCTTTACTCCAGGCTTCCTGGTCGTTCTTGGGGTCTATATAGCGCAGGAAGTACCAGGACGAGCACAGGAACGTATCCAGTGTATCGGTTTCGCGCGTTGCCGGGCCACCGCACTTCTGGCAGGTCGTGTTCAGGAACTCGCTCACATAGCGCAGCGGCGACTCACCCGTCGGCTTAAACTCCACCTCATCAGGCAGCAGCACCGGCAGTTGGTCTTCTGGCACCGGCACGATGCCATCCTTCTCGCAGTATACAATCGGAATGGGCGCACCCCAGTAACGCTGGCGGCTCACCAGCCAGTCGCGCAGCCGGTAGCTCACTGTCGCCTTGCCAATGCCCTGCTTCTCGCAGTAGCGCGTCACTGCCTTGATCGCCTCTTCAAGCGGGGTGCCATTAAAAGGGCCAGAATTGATCATCACGCCATAATGCGCTTTGGCTTCGGTCCAGGTTGCCGGGTCGCTCGGCTCCTCTTCTGGTGGATTGATCACCTGACGAATGGGCAGGCCAAACTTGCGCGCAAACTCAAAGTCGCGCTGGTCATGCGCCGGAACGCCCATCACCGCGCCAGTCCCATAGCTCATCAGCACATAATCCGCAATCCAGATTGGTACCTGCTCGCCGCTGACAGGGTTGGTGACATATGCTCCAGTGAAGACGCCCGTTTTCTCCTTCTCCGTGCTCATCCGCTCAATCTCGGATTCGCGTCGGGCCTGATCAACATAGCCTTCTACCGCTTTTTGCTGCTCAGTGGTCGTAATGCGCCCAACCAGGGGATGTTCTGGCGCCAGCACAAAGAACGTGACGCCGTAGATCGTGTCTGGCCGCGTGGTAAAAACGGGTATCTCCACTTTCTCCTGCTCGACGCGCAGCACAAAGCGAATCTCGGCGCCTTCGCTCCGGCCAATCCAGTTGCGCTGCATCGTCACCGTTTTTTCGGGCCAGTTCAGCCCAGAGAAATCCAGCAGTTCATCCGCATACTTCGTGATGCGGAACAGCCACTGGTCAATCTCCTTGCGAATGACCAGCGTATGGCAGCGCTCACAGGTTCCGTTTACCACCTGCTCATTTGCCAGTGTCGTGTTGCACGAAGGACACCAGTTGGCGGGCGCCTTGGTGCGATAGGCCAGTCCTGCCTGGTAAAATTGCAGGAACAGCCACTCCGTCCACTTGTAATAATCGGGCAGGCAGCTCACCGTCTCGCGCGGCCAGTCCCAGCACGCGCCCATCTTGCGCAGTTGTACGCGCATGCGCTCGATGTTCTCCAGCGTCCAGGTGCGCGGTTGGATATTATGCCTGATCGCCGCATTTTCCGCGGGCAGGCCAAAAGCGTCAAAACCCATTGGCTGCGACACATTCCAGCCGCGCATGCGCATAAAGCGCCCATGTGCATCTATGCCAGTATAGTTGTACCAGTGCCCCAGATGCAGATCGCCCGATGGATAGGGCAGCATCACCAGATTGTAGTAATTGGGGTTGGGTGCATCATCTTTTGCGTAATAAATGCCCTGGCTGTCCCAGTCTGCCTGCCATTTGCGTTCAATTTCGGCAGGTCTGTACTTTGTGCGCGTCATCATTGGCGGCCTCCTCGCCCTAAAAACAAAAAGCCTTTCGCCCCCTACCGGGACGAAAGGCGCTTTCGTGGTACCACCCGCATTGGCAGCGCTCAGTAACCAGAATCGGCTCTTAGCATAGTGGTGGACCTGAGGGGATTCGAACCCCTGACCTTCTCAATGCCATTGAGACGCGCTCCCAACTGCGCCACAGGCCCATGTGGAATGGGATTTGGCTTTGAGTAATTCTGCCACCGAGCGGCTGCCCGCTCATACGCCCTCTATCGGAGGCAACCCGGCGACGGCTACTAGCTTCACCATCACTGCTCCCAGGCGAGTTCGGTCATGGATGAGGGCCTTGCACCAACCGGCCCACTCTCTGCAAAAGCTGACCTACTACTCCTGGTCATTGCAACGCTCTTAGAATTGCCCTTCCACTATAACACATCTTCAGGCAATTTGCAAGTATTTTTTAGCGACCTGAATTATCTTCTCTTTCCGAGTGGTTGACCTGTTTTTGGCTGCGGGGCAACTTAAAATCTTCGCTGTCGAGCAAAATCGTCACCGGCCCATCGTTGACCAGTTCCACCTCCATATGCGCGCCAAATTTGCCGCCAGCAACCGCCAGCCCCAGCGCCCGCGCTTCTTGCATAAAGCGCTCTACCAGAGGAGCAGCAATATCTGGGAGGGCCGCGCCAGTGAAGCCGGGGCGCCGACCCCGCCGGGTATCGGCATACAGCGTGAACTGAGAAACAACCAGAAAAGCCGCGCCCACCTGTAACGCTGAATGATTGAATTTGCCTTCGGCATCACTGAAGATTCGCAGATGCGCTATCTTCTCGGCCAGAAGTCGCGCTTCCTCGACGGTGTCGCCCTGGCCCACTCCCAGCAAAATCAGCAAACCCTGGCTGATCGCCCCCACCACTTCTCCGTCAACCTGGACCTCGGCGCGGCTCACCCGTTGAATAACTGCGCGCATAGTGCTCAGTCAGCCGCTGTCGTTGTTGGCGAAGAAGAACTACTGCCACCCTCGCTCTTGCTGCTTTCTGACGACGCCTTACTTGTTTCTGGCGTACTCGTCTTGCTTTCGCCTGATTCCGTCTTGCTTTGTGCCGCTTCCTTGTTGGCGTCCCCGCCATTGGCGCCGTATTCCGTTTTATAAAACCCCGACCCCTTAAACACAATACTTGCCGGGTAGAGGACGCGATGAATTTCACTCCCGCAATTCGGGCAGACCGTCAGCGGATCATCCGTCATATGCTGCCAGGCTTCAAAACGATGTCCACAGTGGCGACACAAATACTCATATGTTGGCATGGTGATCAGCCTCCCTGATCAGTTAGAGAAATTGATACAAAGCGAGGAAACGCGCATGCAGATACCCACCACATGGGGCGTCGTGATGCCCTTTCTACAGGCTGTGGGCGCGTGGTTGGTGCTCACACCCTCCCTGCTAAATAGTATAGCACACCACTGGGAGAGCGTCTTATTCCGCGCTCTGACGTGCCCCGATAAACTCTTTAATGCGCTCGGCGGCGTCACGAGTCATCCCATCGAGCGCTGCCAGATCTTCCAGGCTCGCCTGACTGATCGCGCGCACCGAGCCGTAATGCCTCAGCAAAACCTTCTTGCGCTTTGGGCCAATGCCAGGGATTTCATCCAGGAGCGATTGAAAGGTGCGGCCAGCGCGCACCTGGCGATGATAGGTGATGGCAAAACGATGAGACTCGTCACGAATACGCTGTATCAAATACAGCCCCTGCGACCCACGCGGCAAAATCAGCGGCTCGGTGGCAAACGGCAGCCAGAGTTCTTCATATTGGCTGGTGCTGCTGTGATCTTCTTTGGCAACTCCCACTACCTGTACCTCTACCCCAAGGATGTGCAGCGCCTCTTGCGCCGCTGCCACATGCCCCTTCCCGCCATCAATCACTACCAGATCAGGAAAAATGGCCCAGCCTTCGGCTTTCTCTGAAGCAACAGTTGCCTCATTTATTGGCGCTTCCAGGCGCTCTGCCAACTCATCAACCAAAACAGGCTGTAGCTCAGCAGGAGCAGTTTCCTCCGCTGGGGAAGCCTGTCCTTCTAACTCCTGCTCATCACCCTGTTCCTCGTTAGAGATCGTTGTTCCTTTGGCCTGAGCACGCTTGAAGCGCCGGTAGAGCACTTCCTGATGGCTGGCGTAGTCGTTGGCCCCTTCTACCGTCTTAATGCGAAAACGGCGATACTCACTGGGCTTGGGTCGGCCATTTTCAAAGACCACCATCGCCCCCACCGACGACGTTCCCTGAATGTTCGAGATGTCGTAACACTCCACCCGATGGGGCGGCGCGGGCAGATTGAGCGCCTGCTGCAACTCTTCCAATGCCAGGGCCGTTTTCTGGCTATCGGAAAGCCATTTGATACGCTGCTGCTCCAGTACCTCTCTGGCATTTTGCGTCACCATCTCCACCAGGCGCAGCTTGTCGCCACGCTTCGGCACCGTCAGCGTCACTGCCGCGCCACGTTTCTGGCGCAGCCACTTGCCGAGCGCCTCCGCATCCTCTGGCTCGTGTTCCAACACCAGTTCGTGGGGCACATGCTGCGCTTTATCGTAAAACTGCTGAATAAATGACCCCATCACCTCGGCCTGGCTTGCCTCGCGTGTGCCCTCCAGCAGAAAATACTCGCGCCCAACCAGTTTGCCGCCTCTGAAGAAGAAGACCAGCGCGCAGGTTTCATCCTCTGCGCTTGCCAGCGCCACCACATCCTGATCTCCGGGGCCAGTCGTGGTGATAATCTTCTGCTTTTCCAGCACCTGCTCCACCGCGCGCACCCGGTCACGCAGGGCCGCTGCCCGCTCAAACTCCAGGTTTTCTGCTGCCGTCTCCATCTGCCGCTTCAGATCATCCAGCACCTGCTCATGCTTCCCATCCAGAAACAGCAGCACCTGACGAATCAACGCATCGTACTCCTGGCGCGACACCTTGCCCACGCAAGGCGCCCCACAGCGATGAATGTAGTATTGCGTGCAGGGGCGCGGCAGATATTTAGGCTTCCAGCCCGGCGAGGCTTCCTGGTCACGCGGCGGCGCCCAGGCCGCGCCATCATAGCGACAGGTCCGATAGGAAAAAAGTTTATTCAGCAGATCAAGAGTCGCATCTACCGCCCCGGCGCTGGGATACGGGCCAAAATAGCGGTTGCCATCTTGCTTAAAAGAGCGCACGCGATAGACGCGCGGAAAATCCTCTGTTAGAGACACCTTGATATAAGGGTAATTCTTATCATCTTTCAGCAGCACGTTATACTTGGGGCGATACTGCTTAATATAGTTGCACTCCAGAATCAGCGCCTCAACCTCACTCCCCACCACAATAAATTCAATATCCTCGATCTTGGAAACCATACTGCGGTTTTTGGGGCTGAGATCGGCGCTTTCAGCAAAATACGAGCGCACCCGACTGTGCAGCGACGTGGCCTTGCCAACATAGAGCAGCGTGCCAGCAGCATCCTTAAACAGATAGATGCCTGGCCGTGTTGGAAGCGATTGCAGGGTTGCTTGAATCTTCTCGTTCATAACACCCACGAGGACATTTGTTGAGCGTCATTCGTTATATCAGAGGAGCCTGGGAACCCTCTCCAAGAGGGTCACATTCCCTGTGTTTCCTTGACCAGGAGTAGCTCACAGGGTTATTATATGGCATGCGCACCGCGACTGCAAAGCATCAGTGGGCGCGTAGGAACTCATCACCTGCCTAATTGGGAAGACGAGAGGAAACAGCGTTTCATGCCCAGAACAACCGACAAGCGCAGCGCAGCCCGACGGACCACACGGGTGCAGCGGGCGCATACCAACAAAATAGAAGGGGCTGCCGTTCGCCGTAGGCCCATTAGCCGACGCGGTTCTGTCAAAGGCACGCGCAATATCTTCCAGCGCTATCCTGTCGCGTTTGCGCTTCTGCTATTGCTTGTTGTTGGCTCCACAGTCTACACCCTGTACGCCAAGCAAATCATCTTTGCGCCAACGCCTCC
>DATBGS010000108.1:0-67582 GCA_036557885.1 Ktedonobacterales bacterium | reverse complement strand
TTGGGGCTTCGGGCAGCCTACGCGGAGATTGAGCGTGAACAAATCTACATGCGCATGCAACGCGGCAGGAGGGATAGGATAGAAATCGGCAAAGCCCCGAACGGTCACTCAAAATGCGCTTACGGGTACGTGTTTGTAGATACCGAGCGCGAAGTAAAAGGGCGTTACGAGTTGAATAACGCCATTGTCCATGTAGATTCCTCTGGCAAAGAGTGGACGGAATGGCAGGTCGTGCAGCATATTTTTGAACTGCTCAAGAAAGGTGAAAGCCTAGCTAAAGTCACGGTCACCTTAAATAACCTGGGTATTCCCACACCCATGAGGAAAAACCGTAAGGGACAAGATGGGAAGTGGTTACGAGGAACTATTTATCTAATTGCAGATAATCCCATCTACATGGGCATGGTGTACGCCAACCGGTACAAGTTTATCAAAAATCCCCGATCCGGCAAGATGGAGTCAAAACCCCGACCTCGTGAGGAATGGATACCTTTGCCGGAAGGCATCGCCCCACCAATTATTGATCGCTCCACATTTGAAGCCATTCAGCAGCAGCTTGCTATCAACAAGCAGGAATCTCTGCGCAATAATCATCATCCCAGAAAGGAGTTAGGTTTACTGCGCGCAGGGTACATCTTTTGTGGCGTGTGCAATCGGCGTATGCAGGTTAGGTATCCTTCCTTAGCGTACCAGGAGAAAACCAAGCACACTTCTCAATATGCTTGTTATTGGGACAAAGGATTTCTCGCCTTACAGCCGAGGCACCGTACACAAATCCATTTGCCCTTTATTGATGGCATTGTGCTGAGTCACATTCGTGAGCTTGTACAAAACACAGATTGGGTACGAGCAAGAGTCGCGGAACTTCGCAAAACGCAGGAGCCTACTGTTTCCGCTGAAGAATTAGAACAAACCCTTGAAGGTGTCCGTCGGTCTATGAGGAACCTGTACGTTTTAGCTGAACAGGCAACTGATGATGACACACTGGCCGCCCTGACACAGCGGATGAACGAACTGGAAAAAACAAAACGCGAACTGGAAGGGATGCTATACAGCGCACACGATGTGGACGAAAGCGCGGCCAAGCTTGAAGAGGAGAGAGTCAAATTTGAGAAGTGGGCAGCAGATGTGCGCCCCTATCTTTCCGACCACTCATACACCCCTTCGTATGCGGAGCTTCGTTTAGCAGTGCGGATTTTAGGGATAAAAGCTGTTGTCTACCCCACGAAAGGGGAGTGGCCGTTTCGCTATCAGATTGAGGTTAGTGTACCGGAGATTATGAGACTATTGCATTGTGTCAATGTTGAAGGATGCGCATACCACCCTCCTCATACGCAGGTTGCCAATAAGCGCGATACCAGCTCTCTGCCCAGCTTTTTTGCATAGAGCGTACCCATATCCACGACCTCGTTGCAAGAGTCCTGCGACCAACATTTTTTAGGAAAAAGGAGCATACCCATGCTGCTCCAGCCAATGTGCTATCATGCCTGCGCAGACACTAATAGCCGAAACGAAGAGAACAACGCGAGGAGAAAACCAATGGATCAGGCACGCATTCAGGATGCCATACGCGGCGCGGGGCTGGACGGCTGGCTCTTTTTTGATTTTCGACGCAGCAACCTGCTGGCTTATCGGGTGCTGGGGATGCCTGAAGATGGATTTTATACTCGTCGGTGGTTTTATTTTGTGCCTGCCCAGGGCGACCCGACGGCCATCATCAGTTCCGTTGAGCCGCATGTGCTGCGCGAACTGCCGGGGAAGCGCCAGGTGTTTCGCTCCTGGGAGGAATTGCACCGCCTGCTGGGTGAGACGTTGCAGGGTGCGCACACCCTGGCAATGGAATACTCTCCCCTGAATGCCATTCCCACAATGGCGCGCGTAGACGCGGGTACGGTTGAACTCGTGCGTTCTTTGGGGAAAGAAATCGTCAGTTCGGCCAATCTGATGCAGCGCTTTGTGGCGGTGCTTAGCCAGGCGCGCATGGAGATGCACCGAGAAGCCGGGCGGCGGCTCATGACGATTAAAGACGCGATGCTGGCAACCGTTGCCCAACAGATACGCGCCGGGGAAGCCATCAACGAATACAGCGTGCAGCAGGATTTTCTGGGGCGCATCCATGCCGCCGGGCTGATCACCGAGGGTGCGCCGATTATCGCCATCAACGCCCACGCTGGCGACCCGCATTATGGCCCCAGCGCCCAGGAGCACGCCCCCATCCGCGAGGGCGATCTGCTCTTGCTGGATTTCTGGGCACGCCTGCCACAGTCCGATTCCGTTTTTGCCGATTACACCTGGACAACCTTTGTTGGCGCGCGCGCGCCGGAAAAACAGGCGCGTGTCTTTGAGATTGTGCGCCAGGCGCGTGATCGGGGCATCAGCTTTTTGCGCGAGCATGTGGAACAGGGCAAGCCAGTGCAGGGCTGGCAGGTGGATGACGCGGTGCGCGCCGTGATTCAAGAGGCTGGCTACGGCGACTATTATGTGCATCGCACCGGCCACAGCATCACCACAGTGGAGCATGGCGACGGCGCCAACCTGGATAACCTGGAGACACACGACGAGCGCGAAATCCTAGCCGAGACGTGCTGCTCCATTGAGCCAGGTATTTACCTGCCGGAGTTTGGGGTGCGCAGCGAAATAAACGTGCTGGTGCATGCCGATAACGTCGAGATTACCGGCGTGCCCATGCAGGAGCATCTCATCCCCTTGCTGGCGTGACCATTGTTGATGCTTTCTTCTTTCTTCGTAAAGCAGCAGCGCCCTGGATGCCACCGGCATCCAGGGCGCTGCTGCTCTCATGTTACATGTTACGAAATTTATTCCCCTGCTTCAGCGGCTTTGGCCTGGTCCCAGGCGTGATACGAACTGCGCACCAGCGGCCCGGACTCCACATGCCGAAAGCCCAGCTTCTTGCCCGCCAGCGCAAATTCGCGGAACTCCTCCGGCTTGACATAGCGCTCCACCGGCAGGTGCTTAAAGGATGGGCGCAAATACTGCCCGATGGTCACAATATCCACATCATGCGCGCGGAGGTCTTCGAGCACCTGCATCACCTCATCGTGTTCCTCGCCCAGCCCCAGCATAAAGCCGGACTTAACTGGCGCGGCAGGGTTCATGGCTTTCGCCAGTTTGAGCACCTGGAGCGAGCGCGTGTACACCGCCTGCGGGCGCACGCGCTTATACAGGCGCGGCACCGTCTCCACGTTATGGTTGAAGACATTGGGCCGGGCGTCCATCACGATGCGCAGGGCGTCCTCATCGCCCTTGAAATCGGGGGTCAGCACTTCTACCGAGCATTCGGGATTCACGCGGCGAATCCAGCGAATCGTCGCGGCAAAGAGCGCCGCGCCGCCGTCGCGCAGTTCGTCGCGGTTGACGGAGGTAACGACGCAATGGCGCAATTCCATCTGCTTGACCGCCTCTGCCACACGGCGCGGCTCCTCCCAGTCGAGCGCCATCGGGCGTCCGGTGGCAACGGCGCAAAAGCCGCAACTGCGCGTGCAAACGCTGCCCAGAATCATAAAGGTGGCCGTTCTGTGGCCCCAACACTCGCCAATATTGGGGCAGCGTGCCTCTTCGCAAACCGTATGCAGCCCTTTGCTGCGCATCAGCGTTTTTAACTCGCTATAGTTCTCGCCCTGGGGCATGTGTATTTTGAGCCATTCCGGGCGGCGTTCCAGCGTTGCGGACATGATGCACCTCTTGCTGTCGTTTCATGGTTTCTCTGGCCTTATTGTACAACGGCCACCCCATACCGACAACCTGACGAGAAATGCTCATAAAAACCTGTCGCTGATAAAAACTGGCCGGTGAGCTATTGCGCGGACCAGAAGCCACGCAGCAGGTCATCATCGGCGGTGGGCACATAGGAGCGAACCAACCTGGAGCTACCAACAAGGGTGTAGGCGCCAAGCTGCGCGGGCAGCACAACAGTATCGCCTTTAGCAAGCGGCAAGGCTTCCCCTGTTGGGGGCTGAAGCGCGCAGGAGCCATCCAGCAGCGAGAGAATCTGGCAACTGGTGGTGCTGGTCGTTGCGGCGGTGGACTGCTGGAAGGTCAATTCTTCCAGTACAAAATAGCGGCAGGCAACAAGGCAGCGCCGCTGGTCTACAGCATCTCCTGCCCCTCGTGCTCCTGGAAGAACGAGCGGGCGAACCCTGTGAATGGGCGTTGGCTCGTAGTCCATGACATCCAGCCCGCGTTCTATGTGCAATTCGCGCGGCTTGCCTTGTGGGGTGAGCCGCCCATAATCATAGAGGCGATACGTCACATCGGAGTATTCCTGAAGCTCGTAGAGCACGATGCCCGCGTTGATGGCATGCACCGTTCCGGCGGGAACAAAGACCACATCTCCTGGCTGTACTGGCTCGTAATGCACCAGTGATTCCAGGGTGACGTGCTCAATCGCCTGCTGCACTTCCTCGCGGGTGACTGTGCGCTCTATGCCATGAATGAGGGCCGCGCCGGGGTCAGCGTGCAGAATATACCAGGCTTCGGTTTTGCCCAGTTTGCCCTGCTCACGCGCGTGCGCGTATTCGTCGTTGGGGTGCACCTGGACGGAGAGCTTGTCTTGCGCGTCAATAAACTTGGCAAGCAAGGGAAAGCGCGTACCAAAAATACTGATGGCCTGGGTGCCTAGCAGCGCCTCGCCCAGTGCCTCGACCAGTTCGCCAAGGTGTTTTCCTGCGTAGGGAGGGTTGATCGCTTGATTCTGAATCTCGGTTTCCCAGGATTCGCCAATCGTCGCGTTCTGGGGCAGGCGCTTTCCGGCATAGCGGGCCAGATTTTGCCCACCCCAGATCGTTTCATGCAAGCTGGCACGCAGGTGTATCGGGAACAAGGGTGCCCCGTGTGAGGCCATCGGCAGCGCTCCTAGCAGGATCAGATGATCTTATTCATGAGTTGAACTGCCCGGCTGATCGCGCTTTTCGCTTCAGCCGGAGACATCTCGTTCAAGCATTGATCCACATGATGCTTTAGGATTTCAGACGCCACCCGGTCTATGGCTGCGCGCACGGCAAGAACCTGGATAATGAGCGCCTCGCAGCTTCCCTTTTCTTCCAACATGCGGCTGAGGCCGCGAATCTGGCCTTCGATGCGGCGCAGCCGGTTGGTAATATCAGTCTCGTTGACTTCTTCTTCGGCCATAACGCTCGCCTGTGCCTGGGAAAGAATGAGCCGGGTCACTCTTCAAACCCAGCTAAAAGTGTTTGCAAAAAGCATGCCTGGGAAGGCGCGACACCGGGGCAAAAACTTCCCAGGCTGACGGAGCAAGAACGTCGGCTCAGGCTTTGGCCCCGGCCAACACGCTGTCAATCTGGCGCTTGAAAATCTCGCGCCGGACAGCCCCAACAATGCGGTTGACTTCGCGCCCGTCCTTAAAGAAGATCAGCGTGGGGATGCCCTGGATGCCCAGACGACCAGGAACATAGGGATTGTCGTCTGTGTTCATCTTGGCAAACTCCATCTGGTCGTGATACTCATTGCTGAGTTCCTCAAAGATGGGGGCCATCATCCGGCATGGGCCACACCAGGGCGCCCAATAGTCCACGACTACTGGCTTGCCCGACTTGAGCACTTTTTGTTCAAAATCCTGGTCGGAGACTTCAATGTAAGAACCTGCCATTCAATGACCTGCCTTCTTTTTTGTCATCAAACATACTCGGTTGCGGTGAACACATCCGCACATCGCGCCGCATCAGCGACGTATGGCCCTAGCCGGGCAAGAGACCGGATGGTATCAAGTCCAGGTCTCAACGGGTTGTCCCTCCAGGCGTGAACGCGCCTGGTGTAGCTCTTTCAGCCACGTTTTAACGGTCTCGCGTCTTGTGAGCATGCGACTGCCGAGTCAGCCGACTTCTACAGGGTGCGCTACGTCCCGCTGTATTCACGGTGAACACAGAAGATTCTCTCTACCTACAAAAAGAACTCCAATCTCATGCTGCTCTAGCAGAATGGCTCATGTTTGCGCTCATCAGGAGGGGATTCACATACCCCCACTGGGTATCTATATCATACCATTGCGATGCTGCCAGCGTCAAGCTGAACAGTTCTGCGCAAGGAGAACAAAAGCAAAATGGGAGAAAAAGGAATTTGTTCCAATTTGTGTCATTCTCACGACGCCCTTCGTCTAAAACGTGTGATACTTTGACCATGACAGAGGTGATGATAGCTTTTTCCTACGGTTTCCATGACATTTTCGCGCGCTTCAAATAAATCGCTTTCCCAAACATCTCATCCGACGCATTCCAGGCAGCCCCGTCATGCCGTTGGCCTGCGCCGCTGGCCGCTAGAGTGGCTGGCATGGCCTGATCTGGCGCTGACCCTGCTGCTGGCGCTGGTGGCCTTCATCCCCCGCTGGGTGCTGCTGCACCAATTAGATGTTGTGACCGACGAGGCAGTCTACGTGCCGGTTGGTCGGCTGGATTTCTCCCTGCTCGTACATGGACACCTGCTCGCCCCCGCATGGCTGATGAACTATGAGGCGCCAGCCTTGCCCAAGCTCTTTATGGGGCTGGCGGCGGCGCTGGCTGGGTTTGTCCAGCCCTCGCTGGGCATGGTTCAGGCGGCCCGCCTGCCAGGGGCCATCATCAGCGCGCTGGCGCTGGCCCTGCTCTATCCGCTGGGGAAGCCGATTTTTGGCCGCTGGCCCGCGTTGCTTGGCGTGCTCTGCCTGGGTTTCAGTCCCTGGTACAGCTATTTCAGCAGTATTGCCTACCTCGATATTTATGCCGCCAGCTTTGTGAGCCTGGCGTTTGTCACACTCTGGTATGCCCGACAGCATCCGCGCCTGTATCTGCTGGTTGGGGCCTTTCTGGGGCTGGGCTTTGCCTCGAAATATACCGCTGTGCTGGCTGTACCGGGCATGCTGGCGTTTGTCTGGTATCAGACGCGCCTGGGAGACAGCAGCAGGAGCGAGCGCCAACGCCTGCCCTGGCGAACGCTTGGGCTGGCGGCGCTGGTCGGGCTGGCAACGCTCTATCTGGCCGACCCTGCCATCTGGGTGAATCCCATCATTCGCCTGGCTGATAGCATTGGCTTTCAGTTTGGGCACGCCGAGCAGGGGCACCGCACCTTTTTTGCCGGGAGCTATGGCGGACATATCCCGCCTGGGGCCGTCTTCTTGATCTTGCTCATCAAGCTGAGCGCCTTTGTGGTCATTCCCGCGCTGCTGTTCCTCCCCTGGGCGGCGGTTCGGCTGGCGCGGCGTGGTCGCCAGCAAGCGCGGGAAGACCTGCCGCTGGCGTTTGGCCTGTGCTGGCTGGGTGGACTGCTCCTGCCGTTCAGCTTTTTAAGCATCGTCGTGGGCACGCACTATATGCTGCCGCTGGCTGCGCCGGTCTGTCTGGTGGGGGCGTATGCCCTGCTGCGGGCGCTCAATTGGGGCGCTTCCAGGCTCATCCGAACCTGGCACGCCAATTCACAGATGCAGCCTGCGCCCAGGCCAAGTGAACCACCCACCCAGCTAGCTGGCACGCCAGAAGCGGAAATAGATGGCATGCTCCTTGCCGACAAAAACTCCCCGGTGCGGCGGCTGAGCCGTCCAGCACTGGTTCAAGCCCTGGTCCTGATCGTGGCAGCGGTGGCGCTGATCGTGCCGCACGCCCTGGGGTTGGTGCATGCCCCGCAAGCCGAGGGCTATAGCAGCGAGCTATTTGCATCAGAAAACGGACTCTTGCAGGTGGCCTACCCGGCCTATGCCGACGCGGTGGAGTGGTTGCAAGCGCATGCTCGCGTGGGTGGCACCGTTGGGCTGGTCAGCTTGCCCGATGCGTTGAACTACTGGCTGGAGGCCCGCCAGGACTTACAAAGCGCCCGCCTGCCGTTGCGCCCGGCCACGCCCACAGAGCTAACGGGCGATGAGTATCTGGTATGGCCGATGCATTTGATACAGCGCGGTTATCCCCCGCCTCCTGCATGGCAGGGGAAGGCAGTGCATGCCGTCATGGGCGGAGCAACGACTTATTGTTTGATTCTTGCCTGGAATCCTGCCAACGTAGATACATAAGGATGTACACACAGGAGAGGCCCGGCCCCGCGACCAGGGCCACGAACCCATTCGGAGAAACCCATGCCACAAGTTCAAGACAAAGCCCCCATAGATCAGACTGATGAATCGTCAGCAGCGGCATCTGCCCTGGCCCCAGGGCGTGTTGACGCGGCTGACTTTGGCTGGCTGCGCGAGCCTGCGCCTGTCGTAAAGCGAACTACTGCACTCCGCCAGACTCCACTGCTTCAGGCGCTGGTGATCTTTGGGGTTTCGCGTCTGCTCTTTGTCCTGATCACGTATGTAGGCTTTGTGTTGTTCAATGCGTCAACGTATTCCCATGCCTCGGTTGGCGTGGGGAATCTCCTGCAAAGCTGGGACCAATGGGATGCCAAATGGTATCTGGAGATTGCTCAACACGGCTACTATACCATCAATCAGACCGCCTTCTTTCCGCTCTATCCGCTGCTCATCTATCTGGGAACGCTGCCCTTTGGCGGCGCGGGCGCGTATGTGGTGGGGCTGGTCGTCTCGAATCTGGCGTTCTTTGGGGCCATCTGGGCGTTTTTGACGCTTGCAGAACAAGAATGTGGGCGAAAAGTTGCCGCGCGCTCTGCCTGGTATCTGGCGCTGTTCCCCACCGCGCTCTTTCTGTTTGCGCCCTACAGCGAATCGCTCTTTCTGTTGCTGGCGATTACCTGCTTTCTTGCCATGCGCCGCGAACGCTGGTGGCTGGCGGGCATCCTGGGCTTACTGGCCGCTTTAACACGCTCGGCGGGCGTCTTACTGGCGCTGCCCTTTGCAATAGAGTATCTGGGGCGGCGGAACTGGCAGTGGCGCCGCGTCCAGGCTGATGTGCTCTCCATCGCACTTATCCCGGCGGGCCTGGGCCTGTATGCCACGTTTTGCTGGCTGCGTTTTGGCGATCCGTTGTCCTTTAGCCACGTGCAGGCACATTGGGGGCGGGCGATCAGCCTCCCCTGGACAGGTCTGTGGCGGCAGGTTGTGGGACTCTGGCAGGCAGCCCCAGCCTCGTTTTTTCAGGTCCACGATCTGCTTGATCTAGGGGCGACGCTCTTTGTGGCCTTTCTTCTCTGGCGTGGCTGGCGCCGCTTGCCGCGCTCATATAGTCTGTATGCGTTGGCGCTGCTGGTCACGATGCTGCTTTTCCCAGGCGGGGGCCACACCGGGTACCTGGACCCGCTGGCCTCCAATCAACGCTTTGCCCTGGAGGTCTTCCCGGCGTTCCTGACGCTGGGCCTCCTGGCGCGGCGTCCAACCACCCATCAGGCGCTGCTGGTGGTCTTCTCCGGATTGCTGGCGGTGCTCTCGCTCGTCTTTATGACTGGACGCTGGTTTGTCTGACGAGAGGAGTAAGACGAGAGGAGTTTGAGAGAGTAGGAGGAAGGTTTGCCATGCAGCAGCCGATTTACCTTGACTACAACGCCACAACCCCGCTGGACCCGGCGGTGGTGGCGGCTATGCGCCCGTATCTGGAGCAGCATTTCGGCAACCCCTCCAGCGGCCATGCCTACGGGCACGCCGCAAAAGAGGCTGTGGAGCGGGCGCGGGCGCAGGTAGCGGGCTTATTAGGCTGCGCGCCTGATGAGGTGATCTTTACCAGCGGTGGCTCCGAAAGCGATAATCAGGCCATCAAGGGCGTAGCGTTTGCGCGGCGCGAGCAGGGCAACCATCTGATTACTACCCAGATCGAACATCCGGCAATCCTCAATGTCTGTCGCTATCTGGAGGCGCGGCACGGCTTTCGCGTGACCTATCTCCCCGTAGACGACGCCGGGCGCGTGGACCCGGCGCAGGTAGAAGCAGCACTTACTCCCCAAACTATCCTGATTACCATCATGCACGCTAACAACGAGATAGGCACCCTGGAACCCATTGCCGAAATCGGACGGCTGGCAAGAAAGCGCGGCATCGCCTTGCATACCGACGCGGCGCAATCGGTGGGCAAAGCGCCGGTGCGCGTGGATGATCTGGGCGTGGATCTGCTGACGATAGCCGGTCATAAACTGTACGCCCCCAAGGGCATTGGCGCGCTGTATGCGCGGCGCGGCACTGCGCTTGAGCCGTTGATTCATGGGGCCGGGCACGAAAGTGGCCGACGGGCTGGAACCGAGAATGTGCCCTACATCGTGGCCCTGGGGGAAGCCTGCGCGCAGGCAGAGGCGCAGCTTGCCGGGCAAGCGCAGCGTTGGCTCGCTCTGCGAGAACAACTCCTGCGCGGCCTGGAGGCGCGCGTTGGGCCGGTCAAAGTCAACGGGCACCCGGAGCAGCGCCTGCCCAATACCCTGAATATCTGCGTGCCTGGCGTGGTGGGCGAAGATGTCCTGGCGCGAGTGCCTGGGATAGCCGCATCCACCGGCTCGGCCTGCCACGCCGGGCTAACCGAGCCATCGTCGGTCCTGCTGGCGATGGGCATTGAGCCGTCGCTGGCGTTGGGGGCGCTGCGTCTCTCGCTGGGCCGCTGGAGCACAGCCGAAGAAGTTGATGCTGCTGTTGCGCAGCTCAGTGAAGCCATTCTGACGCTGCGCCAGGAACCACACGCATCGCGCGCGTAGAAGAAGAAAATAGCCGGATACCCGTTTTGTGGCCCCATTCTGTCTACATGTCTGGCTTTTTGCTGTGGTTGAGCGTACAATGGACATGTGCCATCATCTTTCTGAAGCTGTTAGGAGGGTGCCATGCTTTGTCCGGTGTGTGAGGCTTCCTGTAAGGCCACCGAGAGCTACTGCCGCCGCTGTGGGGCAGATGTGACAATTCCCAGTAAGGCCGTTGTGCCGGTGCAATCCGCGCTCCCGGCAGTGCCTGAACGCCCTGGCCGCGCGCTCATTCCGGCCCCGGTGCGGACCGGCGCTGGCATTGTTGCCCTGGGCGTGGGCTATGAATTGGTGCGCCTGGGCCTGCGCTTCTGGCTCAAGCGCCCGGTGGGCCGCTCGCTGCCCGTGCTCTCCGCCCTGCCAACATTAAGCAACATGCTCAACTTGCCAGGCAGCGCCGCCAGGCGCAGGGCTACTCAACGGCTGCCCAAGGGCTATCAGATGAGCGAGACGGTGTACTATATCCATCGGGTGATTCGTCCCAAGGACTAATCGGGAATAGAGGAGCGCGCTGTATGGCGTTGGTACTCAAAGAGGCTGATGTCTCTCGCCTGCTCACCATGTCGGCTGCAATCGCGGCGCTGGAAACGGCTTTTCGGCAGCAGCACCCCTCGGCTGGGGAGCAGCAGGCGCTCAATCGCCCGCGTCAGCGCCTTCAGCCGCCTGGGGCTATCCTGCACTTTATGCCTGCCGCCGCGCCAGGCATGGGCGTCTACGGTTTCAAGGCATATACAGCCGCAAGACCAGGCGTGGTGCGCTTTGCCGTCATGCTCTTCAGTACAGAAGATGGACGCTTGCTCGCCTTGATTGAGGCCGACAAGCTGGGGCAAATGCGCACCGGCGCGGCGAGTGGCCTGGCGACGCGCTACCTGGCCCGCGAAGATGCCAACACTGTTGGCATCTTCGGCACTGGCTGGCAGGCGCGCTCGCAATTGCAGGCGGTCTGCGCCGTCCGCGCCGTCAAAGCGATTTACGCGGCGGGGCGCGACCCAGAACGCCTGCGCACGTTTTGCGAGGAGATGAGCAAAGACCTGGGCATCGCCGTCACTCCGGCGAAAAACCCAGAGGCGGCGGTGCGCGAGGCCGATATGGTGATTACGGCTACCACTGCCAAAGAGCCGGTAGTATCTGGCGACTGGCTGAAGCCGGGTACGCACCTCAATGTCATGGGGTCCAATTGGGCCAACCGGCGCGAAGTGGACGAGCAAGCGATTTTGCGCAGCGATCTGCTGGTGGTTGACTCCAAAGAGCAGGGCATGCTGGAGGCAGGCGATCTGCTGATGCCAATTCAACAGGGCAAGCTGACCTGGGACCGCGTGCATGAATTGCATGAGGTGGTGGCGGGCGCCATTCCAGGCCGCCAGGTGCCGGAGCAGATCACCTTGTTTAAGTCGCTTGGCCTCGCGCTGGAGGATATGGCGGTGGCCGCGCAGGTGTATCACGAGGCGCGCAGGCAGGGCGTTGGGACAGAGCTTGACTTTTTATCCTGACCAATCCGTTGAACGCACAATCTGAAAAGCTCAATCCATTGAAGGCATTGGAATGGACAATATGCGAAAGCATCGGTGGCGCGCTGAGCGCCATTTCTTTTGGGGCGCAGTTCTGGCACTCGCCATGATCGCCCTCCTTGCGGGATGCGCGCCCAGTGCTCCCACATGGGAAAGCAGCGGGCCACAGCAGGCACCTGCCCTCATCTCGCTGGCCGTTGATCCCAACCAGCTTCAGACGGTGTTTGCCGGGAGCGCTGGCAAGGGCGTCTATCGCAGCACCGATGGCGCGAGCACCTGGGCATCCGCCAATACTGGCTTGCCACAAGACCTGATGGTCCAGAGCATCGTCACCGACCCGGCCTTGCCAGGGCAGGTCTATCTGGGGACCGATCAAGGATTTTTTCTCAGTACCGATGATGGCGCCCATTGGCAGGGCGCTTCCCAGGGATTGCCCAGCGATACAACCATCACTGCCATCGCCATCAACCCGACTGATTCCAACACGCTCTACCTGGGGACAGCACAGCAGGGGCTGTTTGTGAGCCAGGACGGAGCCAAAACCTGGAGTACCAGCAGCACTGGCCTCCCAACTCATGCGCAGGTGCGCGCGCTGCTGGCGGTACAAAACGCCCAGGGGGTGCATCTCTACGCCGGATTGATGGGCGCCGGGGTGTATCTCTCCAACGATGGCGGCCAGAGTTGGGCAGCCAGCAACACCGGGCTGCCGACTGGAACCGATGGGCTGAGCCTGCTCTGGCAGCCTTCCAACCCTGTCGGCCTGTACCTGGGCACCAATGCCGGTATCTATCGCAGCGCAAATGCAGGCGCGATATGGCAGGCGGTCAATACCGGGCTGGGTGAGCCAGCGCCCCAGGTGCCCGCTCTGGCGCTGAACACTGAGGAGCCGCAGTTTCTCTATGCCGGAACCAGCGCGGGCGCGTTTCGCTCGGCCAATGGTGGCGCGGGCTGGGTGCAGGTTGCCAGTGGTTTGCCGACGGGACAGGCGGTAGTCGCGCTGGCAGTAGCAGGCAGCAAAGCCAGCCTGGGGCAGATTTACGTGGCAGCCGGAGGCGTCTATCGCTATCCAGGCGGGTCTTCCAGCATTGTCAGCAAAGTCGTGACGGTGGTGGTAGCGGCAATTTTGATTCTCGCCTGCTTTTTGCTGTTCCGCCAGCAGCGCCGCATTATGAGCCGTATCACCTCCAGGCCACAGGACAAAACGGGGCCATCAACCAGCACGGCAAGCCAAAACAAACCGGATGAGGTAGCCCAGAAGGGGGCGGATGACCAGGGGCCAGTCCAGCAGAACACGCAGCCATTCTGAGCGCCTGCTGACGCCCTGGTGGTGAATCGCCCTAATGGGGAATCAAGGAAGAGAGGGAAGCGAGCGCCCAGATCACACCGATGGTGGCGAGCAGGGTCAGGAAAATAAAGGCGTAGCAGCCCAAATTGCTCCGGCGGCGAATCTCCAGCGCCTGGCGCAGTTGCTCATCCATGTTGGGCGGGTCGAGTTCGAGATTGGGCTGCGTTTCGCTGAGTCTTGCAAGCAGCATGCGAAAGTCCTTGACGTTGGTCATGCCCTCGGTGACAATCACCTGATTGCCATCATTCAGGTCCAGCATCAGCATCAGCTTGCTGGGAATGCGCTCCCCAGGCGTAAGGATGAGCCGCTTGATGGAGTCAAAGTAAAAAGCGGTTTCTTCTCCCTCTTCATACGCCACCGACACCAGGCGGTCAGGATAGAGCCTGAGTTCTCTGGCAATGCCATAACGAACGATACTGAGTGCTGGTTGACTGCTCATAAGGGGACTACCAAAAACTGCTTTCTTGCCAAAGTGGTTGATCGGCCAGCCTTTGCGTTTCGCTTCAGCGAAGGCACCGGCGGCATAGGCTACACACGACTTATTATAGCACTGGTGCGCTCCGCAGGATACCCTTGAGATCGTTGTTCTGCTGACCCCTGCGTGCTACAATGACTCATGCAAAAGAAGGCCGGACCAAAAGAAAGGCATGCCCAAAAGTATGGGCGTTCTTTCCGGCGTAAGGGGGTGCTGCCATGCAGGTGACGTATCAGGTTGGTGTCGAGGGGCAATGGGGCGTTTTGGGGCCGCGCGATGGCATTGAAACCACAGAAGACTGGCTGACCATGAATGATGGAACCCGTCTTTTTTACCGGCGCTGGCGCACCGCTGGATCAGCAGCACTCTTGATCTTGCATGGCCTGGGGGCGCATGGTGGCTGGTTTCTGGATATGGGCGGAGAACTGGCGGCGCGTGGGCTGAACGTCTGGGTGGTAGATCATCGCGGCTTTGGCCGGTCCGAGGGTCCGCGCGGGCATGTCACCGATTATCGGCGCTATCTTCAGGATATAGATGCGGTGGTTGACGCGATCAGGGCGGCCCAGCCAGAGGCGAAAGTATTTGTGCTGGGGCACAGCATGGGCGGCATCTTTGCCACCCATTACGCGGCGGCTCATCCAGAGAAACTGGCAGGCGTGCTGCTGATGAATCCCTGGGTGAAAGATCAGGGCAAGGTTGCTTTGGGCACAATGCTTGCGGTTCTGTTCCGAGGAATCGCCAAATCGCCGCGCCCCTACCAACTGGCGGGCGGCCCCGATGTGATGACGACGAATCCCGAAGCGGTGAAGATGCTCACTGCCGACCCCATCTGGGTGCGCGCCGAAAGCGCCGCCTTTTTCTGGCAGATTCTCCAGATGCGCAACAAGGTGCTGGGCCTGGCCTCGCAAATACAGCTTCCTGTGCTGGTGTTACAAGCCGGGCAGGATAAATCTGTGGTTGCCAACGCCTCAGAAGAGGCTTACCGCCGCTTTGGTGGGACTGATAAAACCTGGAAAACCTATCCGACGTATGCCCACGACAGCGAGTTCGAGGCTGAGCGCAGCATGCTCGATGATGATATTGCCAATTGGGTCAAAGCACATACAGGGCGGGAGGGAAAGTAGCCTAGAACCAGGCATCCATGCTTGAACGAATTCTACTTTTAGCCAGGATTTTTCACGATCATGGCAAACAACTCTATATGGTTGGTGGGACGGTGCGCGATCTGCTCTTGCAGCGCAATTCCAGCCCAGACGCTGATCTGACCACCGATGCCACACCAGACGAGGTGAAGCGACTGGTGGAAGCGGTGCATCCCTCGGCGGTGGTGCTGGTGGGCGAGCAGTTTGGCACGGTGCGGCTGCACTTTCGCCACACCGAGCGGCCAGCGTCCGCATCTGCTGAGGAATCGGAGTCGGGCGCAAGTGAGACGGCGGAGGATATTGTCGAGATAACCACCTTCCGCACTGAACGCTATAATCCCGATTCGCGCAAGCCAGAGGTGGGCTTTGGCACGGTGCTGGAAGAGGATTTGCTGCGCCGCGATTTTACGATCAACGCGATGGCGCGCGATCCCCTCAGCGGGGCGATCATTGACGCCTTTAGCGGACGCGCCGATCTGGAGGCGCGCGTGCTGCGGGCGGTGGGCAATGACCCTGCGAAGCGCTTTGAGGAAGACCCGCTGCGCCTGCTGCGCGCGGTGCGCTTTGCCGCGCAACTGGATTTTGCGATAGAAGCTCAGACAGCGGAGGCGATTGCGCGTCAGGCGTCTTCGCTGGCAAAGATTAGCCGCGAGCGCGTCCGCGAAGAGATGAATAAGCTGCTGGTTTCTCCGCGCCCCGCGCTGGGCCTGCGCCTGATGGTGGACCTGGGGCTGATGGAGCATGTTATCCCAGAGGTGCTGGAATTGCAGGGGGTGAGCCAGCACCCCGGCGGACATTCCAAGGATGTCTACAGGCATGTGCTTCAGGTGGTGCAGAACGCGCCGCCGCGCCTGGTGACGCGCTGGGCGGCGCTTATGCACGATATTGCCAAGCCGCGCACGCGCACAGTGGATGAGGGCAAGGTGCATTTCTTTGGGCATGAGGACGTGGGCGCGCATATGGCCCGCGATATTCTCAAGCGGCTGAAGTTTGACCGCGATCACATCGAGCGGGTTTGCCGCCTGGTGCGGATGCACATGCGCTCCAATGCCTATACCAGCGATTGGACGGATGGCGCGGTGCGTCGGCTGATGCTGGAGGCAGATGAGGCGCTGCCCGACCTGCTTGATCTTTCCCAGGCGGATATTACCAGCTATCGCCAGGAGAAGGTAAGCCGGGCGGTGGCGCGGGTGCAGGAGCTGCGGGCGCGGGCAGCATTCCTTAAAGAAGAGGCGGAGCGCGTGCCGCTGAAAAGCCCGCTGGATGGCAACGAACTCATGGAGTTGTTTGGGCGCGGCCCTGGCCCCTGGCTCAAGCCGATCAAGGAGCATCTGCTGGGGCTGGTGATTGATGGGAAGCTGGCGCCCGATGACAAGGCGGGCGCGACAGAAGAGGCCGAAGCGTTTATGGCCGCCCACAGCGAGTTACAAACTGCCGGAGAGCAGCGCGGCTGACTCAAGAGTAATTTTATGACTCGCCAGTCATATTTTGACTGGCGAGTCATTTTGTGACTGATGGGTCAGAAACTGACTCACGAGTCATATTCTGACTCATGGGTCATATTCTGACTCACGAGTCAGTTTCTGACTCACGGGTCGGAAAATACCTCTTTGGTTATAGCACGCTATGCTTGCAGTGGCTGGTATTTCTTCTGCTCAATGCTGCGCGCCAGGCGGTGAATCTCTTCTGGCACAGCCATATCTTGCACAGCAATCTCGCGTTGGTAAAGAAGCAGTTGCTCAAATCGCTTGATGATCTCATCAGGCGCGACGGTGCGGCCTAGCAGTTCCTCCAGGCCAGCAGCACGGGCGCGCAGGCCATCCGCAAGCATCTGGCGCTCCTCTGGCAGTGCAGCCAGCAGCGAGGCCAGGCGCTCGGCCTCCCAGCGCAGCAGCAGGCCGCCCTGAAAGAGAAAGCCGACCTTGCGGCGCACCTGGTCTAGCCCCACCAGCTTGCGCCCGTTGCCGATGACCTCGTAGGACGAGACGGCGCCATAACAGGATTGGCGCAGCAGTTGTTCCAGGCGCCCGGCCTGGGCCAGAAAGCCTGGGGTGCGCGGGGCGTGGGCCTCGGCGGGAGGGACGGTGCGCGCAGATAGCCCTAACCCTTGCAGCGTCTCCGCCCAGAGTTCGCCAAACCAGCGATAGGCTTCCACAATATCGCGCCCGGCCAGGGGATGGCCCGGCGGCAGGATGGCATCCAGCGAGAGCATGTCGGGACCGGCCAGCACAGCTGTCCCACCAGCAGCGCGGCGATAGATAGGTAGCCCGGCTTGCTGGCAGGCAGCAAGGTCCAGGTCGCTGAGCTTTTCGCCAATGCCCAGCACCAGCGCGGCTGGCTCGGCAATTTGCCAGGAGAGCAGCGGCGGGCGCTCGGCGGCGCTCTGAAGGAGGGCTTCAGTGAGCGCCAGATGATAGCTCTGGGGTGCGCGCAGCAGCGGCAGCCGCAGCCAGGTTTCGCTCATGGTTGCGGCTTCTGCGGCCAGCGTTCGCGCAGCAGTTCGCGGGCTACCTGGCTTTCGTCCCAGGGGAGCGATTCGCGCCCGACGATGATACTGTGCTCGTGGCCTTTGCCTGCCAGCAGAACGGTATCGCCGGGCTGGGCGGCGTCAAAGGCGGCGGCAATGGCCTGGCGACGGTCTACAATCAGCCAGAGATTTTTGCCAACCTCGGCGCCAACTTGAATTGCGCCCGCGGCAATCTCGCGCAGAATCTTCTCCGGGTCTTCTTCGCGGCAATCTTCATCGGTCAGGTAGGTGAGGTCGGCAAGACGGGCCGAGACTTCGCCCTGCATCGGGCGCTTCTGGGTATCGCGCTCGCCGGCGGAGCCAAAGACGGCGATCAGCCGCCCTGGGGTGAGCGGGCGCAGCAGTTTTAAGACCTGCTCCAGGCTGTCGGGGTTATGGGCGTAGTCCACAATGACGGTGAAGGGCTGGCCGCAGTCTATACGCTGCATGCGGCCAGGGATACCGCCAATATGCTCCAACGCCTCGCGTATCTGCTCAAGCGAGAGTCCTTGCGTATAGCCACAGGCAAGGGTAGCGAGGCAGTTGTAGACGTTGAAGCGGCCAATCAGCGGCGTTTCGATCACTACCTCTCCTACGGGGGTGATGACACGGAAGCGCGAGCGTTCGCCGCTGAGCGCGAGGTCTACGGCGCGTATGGTGGCCTCGTGATCAATAGCGTAAGTGGTGACGGGCACGCGGCAAAAGGAGAGTAGGAAGTCGTGGCTGGAGTCGTCGCGGTTGAGGATGGCGGCTTTGGTGGCTCCCAGCCCCTTGTCGGCTGTTGGGTCCAGCGCCTCAAAGAGCCGCGCTTTATCGCGCCGGTATTGCTCGACGGTGCCATGAAACTCCAGGTGTTCGCTGGTGATGTTGGTGGCGATACCCACGTCGTAGGCGATGCCAGAGACGCGGTGCAGCGCCAGCCCATGCGAACTGGTTTCCACGACGGCATAGCGCACGCCCTCGCGCACCATCTCGGCCAGCATCGCGTGGTTTTCCAGCGATTCCTGGGTGGTCTGGCGCGTCTCATTTTCCCAGTCACGATCACCGATGCGAAAGTTGAGCGTACTCATCAGGCCAGATTTCTGTCCGGCGCGCTGGAAGACTTCGGCAATCAGGTTGGTGGTGGTGCTTTTGCCTTTAGTGCCAGTGATGCCGATCACGCCGAGCTTCTGTGAAGGATGCGCATAGAAGGCATCGGCAAGCCAGGCCAGATCGCGGCGAGTGTCGCGTACCTGGATGTAGAGAGCGCCAGCAGGCAGGTCAGCCGGGGCGGGTTCCTCGCCAACGGCTGCCACCGCGCCGCGTTGGTATGCCTGGCTCAGGTAGCGGTGGCCGTCGGTATGGCTGCCGCGCACGGCGACAAACAGCATGCCCTGTGTGATCTTGCGTGAGTCGTAGGCGATGCCAGCAATATCTCTCTCGTTCGTGTGCGCATCAGCGTGTGTGAGGGGTGATTCGGGGAGATTTTGAAGAAGAACAGAGAGTTGCATGAATATTCCTTCGCTTAGTGAATGCCCGCGATAAAGACCTGCTTCACCAGATTGATGCCAAAGTGATAACCAAGTTCATGATAATCGCTTGTATTCCAGAGGATGAGGTCGCAGCGTTTGCCGACTTCGAGCGACCCGGCTTCGTCCGCAAACGCCAGGGCGCGGGCGCCGTTGATGGTGGTAGCTTCTATGGCTTCTTCCAGCGTCATGCCCATTGCGGAGATGCCCAGGGCCAGCATCATCTGCATATTCTCGCAATAGGAGGTGCCTGGGTTAAAATCTGTGGCTAAAGCGACGGTCAGACCCTGATCTAGCAGGCGACGTGCTGAAGGATAGGGCGTGCTGAGGGTAAAAGAACAGCCAGGGAGCAGGGTGGCGACAACGCCAGCCTCACGCAAGGCGTCCAGGTCGTCGTCGCTGGCGAAATCCAGATGGTCGGCGGAAGTAGCGCCTAGTTCTGCGGCAAGCCGGGCGCCGCCCGATGGACTAAGTTGCTCTGCGTGGATTTTGAGCAGATAGCCGTATTCTTTGGCCTGGCTGAGGATGCGGCGGCTTTCTCCCAGGCTGAAGGCGCTCTTTTCGCAAAAGACATCGCAAAAGCGCGCGTGCCCGGCAAAAGCGGGCAGCATCTCTTCGACGATGAGATCAACATAGTGCTCGCGCCGGTCTTTATACTCTGGTGGCAGGGTGTGGGCACCCAGAAACGTTGGGATGAGCGGCTGAACAAGCGGGCTGGCGTTAAACTCGTTGAGGACGCGCAGGCAGGTGGCCTCAGTTTCCTGGTTCAAGCCATAGCCGGTTTTGGCCTCAAGGGTGGTTGTGCCATAGGCGCGGAAACGCTCAAGGCGATGCCAGGCCAGGTGAGTCAGTTCTTGCTGCGAGGCGGCGCGGGTGGCGCGAACGGTGGAGAGAATGCCCCGGCCCTGGGCGGCCAGTTCCGCGTAGCTGACGCCCTGGTGACGCAGATGAAACTCTTCGGCGCGATTGCCAGCAAAGATCAGATGGGTGTGCGAATCCACAAAGCCGGGCGTGGCCGGGTGCCCTTCTGCGTCTATGGCCTCAGCATGGCGCGCATCAACGGCCTGGGCCAGCAGGCGCTCTGGGCCAACCCAGACGATGCGACCCATATGCGCGGCAACAGTCCCGTTGGGGATGATCTGCAAGCGACCCTCGGCGCCAAGGATGGGGGACTGGGCGACGGTGACAAGCTGGCCGATATTGCGAATGACCAGATCAGCCGGTATCAAGGCGGATGCTGGCTCATTGCCAGGTGATGGCTCAGACTCGCTCATTGAGTTTGCCTCAGATGACCCCTGGTCGGATAGGTTCTGGGTGGATGAATCCTGATTGGATGGACCCTGGTGGCCCTGCTGTGATGACGCCATTGCCTCTACCTCCTGCTGCATTGTAGCCGGGCACAAGCGTAGGCGTCAACTAGCGTCGGATGCCAAGAGCTAGCCAGGAACTAGCGCTGCATGCTCAGCGTACTTTTCCAGGGGGTGAGGATGTCCGGGTCTTGTGAGGTGATTGCCAGGGTGTGCTCAAACTGAGCGGAAAGGCTGCCATCCGCCGTAACCATTGTCCAGCCGTCGGCAAGCGTGCGCGTGCCAGGCGCGCCAATGTTGACGATGGGTTCGATGGTGATGACCATGCCTGGCTTGAGTTGCAGCCCCTTGCCGGGTTCGCCGTAGTGCAGAACAAATGGCTCTTCGTGCAGGTCGTGGCCTATGCCGTGTCCGGTGCAGTTGCGCACTATTGCATACCCATGCCCTTCGACAAAGCGCTGGATGGCCGCGCCGATGTCGCCCAGGTGATTTCCGGCGCGAGCTTGCTCGATGCCTTTCCAGAGGGCCTGTTCGCAGGTGGTCATCAGCCGCTCTACCTGGGAGGAGACTTTGCCAACGGGCACACTGATGCAGGCATCGCCATGATAGCCCTGATAGCGCGCGCCGGTATCTATCTTGATCAGATCGCCTTCCTGAAGCACGCGGGGGCCTGGGATGCCATGCACGAGTTCGTTGTTGACGGAGGCGCAGAGGCTGGCTGGGAAGCCATGAAAGCCTAAAAACGAGGGGATGGCGCCACGCGCTCGAATGGCTTCCTCGGTGGCTTGATCGAGCTGGGCGGTGGTGATACCAGGGCGGATGATGCTGCGCAGAAGTTCCAGCGTTTCCACTACGATTTTGCCAGCCTCGCGCATCAGCGCTAGCTCGTCGCGGTTTTTAATGGTGATTCCCATGCTGCCCTCTCAAGCTCCTTGGATGTTCTTAGGGTGCCTTTCAGGAAATGGTACCATCACACGCGCCAGAAGGCCAATCCAGCCCTGACTCTATGCTATACTCCACGTAATTGTTTCGTGGCTGAGCCAGGGGTGAGAGTGAGGGAGTGGGTGTGGGTGTGGCTCCTGTGGAGTGTGAAGCGTTGTAATTCTATGGTATCCAAGTTGCGAAAACGCTAGCATGCCTGGCGCGGTGCAAGAGCCGCATCTCTGCCGCGCCTGACAGGGAGTTTGTTGAGCACTATTTTGGGGAGCACTTATCTATGCAATCATCCGTCTCGCCCTCGGCGCTGATCGAGCCGTCTGAATCGGGTCAGCGCGAGGAGCGCATTACGTATTCTATTGTCGTACCGGCCTATGATGAGGAGCAAAGCCTGCCCGTTCTCTATGAGGCGCTTTCTGCGCAGCTTCAAGCGCTTGGGCAGCCGTATGAGATTATTTTTGTAGACGATGGCAGCCGCGATGGGTCGTTCAAGGTGCTGCAAGACCTGCATCAGCGCGACTCGCGTGTGAAGGTGATTCGTTTCCGGCGTAATTTTGGCAAGACGCCCGCGCTGATGGCGGGCTTTCAGCGCTGTCGGGGCGAGGTGATCTTTACGCTGGATGCCGATTTGCAGGATGACCCTACCGAGATCCCGGCGTTTCTGGCGAAGCTGGATGAGGGCTATGATCTGGTTTCGGGTTGGAAGTTTCCGCGCCATGACCCGTTAAGCAAGACGGTGCCTTCGCGCATCTTTAATAAGACGGTGACGCTGACGACGGGCGTGGTCTTGCACGATATGAACTGCGGCTTTAAGGCGTATCGGCGCGAATTGATTGATGATCTGCGGCTGTATGGCGAGCTACATCGCTTTATTCCGGTGATTGCGCATGGGCGCGGCTTTCGCGTGACGGAGATCAAGGTGCGCCATCATCCGCGCAAATTTGGCTCCTCCAAGTTTGGGGCGCGGCGCTTTGCGCGGGGCTTTCTGGACCTGCTCAATGTGCTCTTTCTGACGACCTATATGCGCACGCCGCTGCGCCTGTTTGGGACGGTGGGCTTTCTCTGCCTGCTCAGCGGGTTTTTGATTGATCTGTATCTGGTGATTTTGAAGTTTGTTGCTAACGATCAGATTAGCCGCCATCCGCTGCTGTTCCTGGGCATTGTGCTGATGATTTTTGGCTTGATGATGATTCTGACAGGCTTGCAGAGCGAGATGATTCGCCACTTCAACTACAACCCGCGCCAGGAATACAGCATTCGCCAGGTGCTGGAGTAAGGTATGCGTAAGGTGGCAGCGGCTGAAGGCAGCACGCCTTCGGAGGGGCAAGGCGCTAGCCTTCCAAGAGATGAGAAGCAGCCGCACAAGCGGCGCCTGCCCAGGCGACTTTTGGGGCTGGGGCTGGTGGCGGTGGTGCTGGCGCTCTTGGGGGTCAATCTGGCGAAAAGCTGGAATACGCTTTCTTCGTATCATTGGCAGGTGAGCGCACCGCTGTTGGCGCTGGCCTTTGTGGGGTTTGTGGTCCAGACGCTTTCGTATCCGCTGATCTGGCGGCTGATTCTGCGGCGGCTGGGGGCAACGCTGTCGGTGAGCAAGAGCACGCGCATCTATCTGGCCTCGGAGTTTGTGCGCTATATTCCCGGCAATGTCTGGCATGTGCTGACGCGCATTCTCTGGGTGGAGCGCGAGGGCGTGCCGAAGTCCATCGGCTTTGTGAGCATTACGGTTGAGCTTGTGACTAAGCTGGCAAGCGGAGCATTTGTGTTTGCGCTGACGTTGCTGTTCTGGCCGCGTGTGGATGTGCTGGGACAGGCGGCGGCTTCGCAGGCGCTGACGCTGATCATTGGGCTGGCGGCGATTCCGGCGCTGTTGGTGCTGCTTCAGCCACGTTTGCTGGCATGGTGCCTGAATCGGGCGCTGAAGGTGATGCGCAAAGAGGCGATTACCCTGCCTATGCGCTATCGTGATGTGCTGCTGGTTTGCCTGTACTGGTGTGGGAGTTGGGTGATCGGTGGCTGCGCCTTTTACGCGCTGGTTGCGGGGACGACGGGCGCGAGCGGTCTGACCCCAGGCGCTGCCACAGCAGCGGGCGCGGGACCAACCGGCACTGGAGGCCCCACCGGGCTGGTAGTGCTGGCGTTGTGCATCGGCATGTACGCGCTGGCGTGGGATATTGGTTTTCTGAGCTTTTTGACGCCCAGCGGTCTTGGCTTTCGGGAGGCGGCGATTGTGCTCTTGCTGGGGCTGTCGTTGGTGGCACCCAATGCGGCGCTGGCGACGGTGCTGGCCTTTTTGTCGCGCATTCTGGCGACACTGGCCGAACTGCTGTGCGTGGGTGGGGCGCATCTGGTGGTGACGCGCATGGCAAGCCTGGCAGCGGGCGCCCGGCAGCAGGCGCGGAGATAGGACTTTTCTACTATTTGGGAAGCGTCCACCCATGCCCCTCTGCGCCATGCACTGAGTTGGCGGCAGTACGCCTGGGGCGAGGCTTGTGTTGATCTGGAAACACGTTGCGTTTGGCTGGGTGACATGATACACTCTGAACAACCTGAGCCTGGTGCTCGCTGCCTCACCTGCTGAGATGCGGCGCGCAAGAAATCCAGAAAAGATGGGCCTCTTGAGTTGCTGCTAAATAGGAGCCAGTACGCATGGGTAGCTCTCCAAAACACCTCACTGCGCGTCAAATCGAGCGTTTGAAAAGTGAGTTGGCGGAAGTGATCATCACTCATCTTTGCTACCCGTCTTTTTTTGATTATCGCCTGGATGCCCTGCGCACTCGTCCGGTAGATCGCCGGAAACGTCAGGAAGTCTGGAACTATATCAATGCCTTGCCTTTCGGCCCGCTCTCGCCAGAGGATGTGACCACTATCGAGTTTCGTCGGTTTGTGGAGCGGGTCTTTCTACGCTATATCGAGATTAATCGTGGGCTGATTGGCGCTCTTTCGCCACGACGGGTGACTGTGGCCCGCTCGCGGGTTTCTGAGCTTGCCGCCGCAGTGATCAAGCATTTGGGCGATTTTCTGACGGTTGGAGATTCCAGTTCATTTGGGTTGGCTCGGCCAGTGGAATCATGGGGGAAGGTGCACGGCAAACCAGAGCCAACCTGGGAACAGATCGAGCGCTCGACGCAATTGCTGCAAACAACGCTGGTGTATCTGTATACGAACGCTGCCAAAGAAGTTGAGCAGATCAGTCGCCCTACGCCAATTCCTCCCACTCTTGCGCCTGCTCCACCTGCCCCGACTGTTCAGGCTGCTCCGCCTGTGCCGCCTGTGCCGCCCAGGGAGACGCCCACCCCGGCGGCACCGAGTATTCCTAAGGCATCTCCGGCGGCGCCTCAGCGCAATGAGTCGGCGGCTATCAGTATCAGCGCTCTGCCCACTCAACTTCTGCCGCCGCCACCCATGACAAGGGTTTCGCATCCTGTGCTTGGCTCAAAGGGGAATGCGCGGGAGTATGAGACGGTGCCGTTGGATTTTCCATCGTCGGATGCTCCCATCCCTCGGCGCCAATTTTCGCCGCTCAGCCGTCCGCGCACGGCCAGCCGACCAATCAGCAATCCATTGCCACCCTCTGCGGCCACGCCTGCTGATCAGCCCGCTGATGTTGCTAGCCTGGAGACGGTCAAGCATCCGCTGACGCCTCAAGCGGGGCCTGCGCTGCCGGTTCATCGGTCTGAGCCTGCGTTTCCACTGCACCAAACTAATCTGACAGCGGGAGCACCGCCAGGGCCACCTTCTGGGCCGGTTGCGCCGTCTCTGGCGTCTCCAGCCGGACAGAACGGGTCTGCTCCTGCTGAATCAAAGGATGAAACCTGGCTTTCGATTTTGAACGAAACGAGCGGAGAGCATGCCGTTGGCGCTCTGGGGAAGGCGCCCCCAGCGCCCAGAGATGGGAACGCTGCGCCGCATTTAGACAGCGGGCTGGTGTTGGCAAACGGCGCTGGTTCTCCGATTGGACCCTATGGCTCCAGCTTGCCCGATCTGCCCGAAGCGTTTCCGCTGCCAGAATTGACGGACCTGCCGCCTGATCTGGCGGAACTCTATGGGGAATATTTGCGCGATAGTCGCTCAGGCTTGATTGATGCGGCGGCGCTCCCGGCGACCAAAGAAGCACCACGCGCAGCCGAGAACGCTGAACAGCAGCAGGTCAGTTCCCCTCTACCTGAGCAAGAAGCCAAAATATCTGCTGTGGAACGGGCGCCAGCCACGCCACAGTACGTGGGCACAAGCTATCTGGTGGCACCAGAAAAGGCCGAGGTAGACGCGCTGATCGCGGCGCTGGCCGACCATGTTGCCGAGCCGCCGAGCCTGGCCCGGCAGGAGCTATATCAAGGAAACGGTGTACCGGCCATGCCCGCTACACTCCATCCGTTTCAGTTGCGCGACCATATTGCGCAGGCCAAAGCGATGGCGCCTGTAAGCGCGGCTGCTGATGCGTCTCTGCCGCCCTCTCTGGTTCAGCCATCGCGCTCTGTTGAGTCTCCGCCACCGCGCTCTGTTGAGTCTCCGCCTCAGCCCGCCGAAGCGCCTGCCCCCTTTGCTGTGCCTTCCCAGGAGCAAAGGGAGGCTGTATCAGGGCCGGTTCAGCCGACAAAGCAGGCTGAGCCGTTGTCTGGCAGCCCTGCGCCGTTGGGCGCTCCGCCAACGGTGCCGCTCTTTCCGAAAACCACCCAGGAACTCCGCCCGCTGCCTGGAGATGAGCAAGAAGCTCTGGAGCCAGGTGCTCTGGAGGAAGCGGAGCAGGGAACAAATACGACCCCTGCGACGTTCTCATCTATGACGATGCCAGAGCAGCCCGAAAAAGAGATGACTGAGGCGGATGTGCTGATCTTTGTTCAGCTTCAGCATCAGGTTGCGACCTGGGTGAAGATTGCTGCGGTGAGCCATCAAATCGAGATCACGGGGCAAGATATTCCTGAACTGGTGGCTGAACTGCGGCACACGGCGGCATTGGAGGAGGCCGAGCTTCAGGTGATTGAGTCGCTGGTAGCGTTGTGTCAGCGAGTTGCTTCGACCAGGCAGGCGACAATGGAGGACTATAAACAGGCGATGATGCTGTATCTGCTCCATCATCGTTCGCGCATGGCCCTCTAGCCAGCCGATCAGTGCGTTCGCGGGCGTTTGCCTCAAGCGCCCCGCAAGGCGCTTGCTCAATTGCTCTGCCAGGTTCGTGTGGAAGACTCTCTCTCTGCTCCTTCTCACCCTCACTCTGGAAGTTCGTCACCATCTAGCAGATGCAAGACGTGACACTTTTCCTATTCAGCACGTCTCTATGCAGGAATTCCTGGGGCTTGCGCGATGTATACAGATAGAGGGATTGTCTTCTGCTCACTCTGTCTTTGCGCCTGGCTGCCTGGCTCCAAAGAAGCGTGTTTTTGTGAAGTAGATCACTTGACCGCTGTGATGGGCCATGCTACAATCTCAGCAGTCTGGTCGCTCCTTTTATCTCTGTGAGCAATCCCTATCCTTGTAACGTAGTATTCATAAAACCGTAGTATCCATAAAGAAGTTTTTGGAACGTTTCCTGCGCTTGCGGAGAGGACGAATTGTCGCTCCCCTGTGTCGGGAGTCAGTCATATTGCTTGCGCGGGGGATGGAGATGAGGAGCGAGCCAGGCTGGAATTGCTGTCTACCTGTTTTCCTGGTTGGCACGCTCCCTCACTGATGCTTTGCCCAGGCGATGTGTAGAATCGTGAGGTATTTTTTTGTGAGAGTTGAGGATCGCTCAGTGCAACAATCGGTGCAGCAGATCGCCGAGGTTGTTCAGCGCGTGACGGCGAACGTTGAACGGGTAATTATTGGCAAGGGCGACGCCGTGCGGCTGACGTTGATTTCTGTGTTATGCCGGGGGCATGTGCTGATTGAAGACGTGCCAGGCGTGGGCAAGACGGTGCTGACCAAATCGGTGGCAAAATCTATCGGTTGCACCTTTAAGCGCATTCAGTTTACCCCAGATTTGATGCCCCGTGATGTCACGGGCGTTTCTATTTATAACCAGAAAACGGGCAACTTTGAATTTCGCCCCGGACCAATTATGAGCCAGTTTGTGCTGGCCGATGAGGTGAACCGCGCGACCCCGAAGACGCAATCGGCCTTGCTGGAGGCGATGGAAGAGGTCCAGATTACGGTAGATGGCGAAACCTATCCTCTGCCGGAGCCGTTTATTGTGATGGCGACCCAGAACCCTATTGAATATGAAGGCACGTTTCCTCTGCCAGAGTCACAATTAGACCGCTTTATGATGAATATCAGCCTGGGGTATCCGGGGCTGACCGATGAAGTGAGCGTGCTGGACCGCCAGCAGCTCCAGCATCCGCTGGAGCAGATTGGACAGGTGATTACGGCGGATGAATTGACCTATATTCAGCATCTGGTGCGCGAGATGCACGCCGATACCTCGATCCGCGAATATATTGTGGCGATTGCCCAGGCCACCCGCCATCACGCCGATGTGTATCTGGGGGTGAGTCCGCGTGGCTCGCTGGCGCTCTTCCGCACATCCCAGGCGCTGGCGGCGCTGCGAGGCCGCGAATATGTGATTCCTGATGATGTGAAAGCCCTGACCAAGGCGACGCTGACCCATCGTATTATTGTTTCTCCGGCGGCGCGGGTGCGCGGTGTGACTGCCAGCAGTGTGCTGGATGAGATTCTTGATACGGTGCCGGTGCCCAAAGCCTGGGTAGGGAGGCGCTAACCATGCGTCCCTGGCAAGCAATTCTTCTGGCGTGTATCGCTGGTTTTTTTGCCCTGGCGACGGGTTGGCAGCCGCTCTATGTGGTGATGTATGTGCTGATCTTGATGGTGGTGGGGTCGTATTTCTGGACGCGCCTGAGTGTGCGGGGGCTGCGCTTCTCGCGTGGGTCGCCGGGTGGGCGCATTCAGGTGGGTGAGATTCTGGAAGAGCGGCTGGTGCTGGAAAACCATCATTGGTTCCCCAAGCTGTGGGTACAGGTGGCTGATAACTCGACTTTACCGGGGCATCGCGCGGGCTACGTTGCCAGCCTTGGTGCGCGGCGGCGCATGGCCTGGAAAGCACGCACGCTTTCGCGGCGACGTGGAAAATATACGCTTGGCCCGGCAATTGCCACAACGGGCGATCCGTTGGGGTTGTTTCGTAAGAACCTGCCGCTGTGGGCAGAACATTCGTTAATTGTGATGCCGATGGTGCTGCCTCTGTCGCAGTTTGCGCTGTTTCCGGGCGGGTTGCCGGGGCGCGGGCGCGGCTCGCAGCGCTCACTCCAGACGACGACCAATGCTGCTTCTATCCGTGAGTATGTGCCTGGCGATAGTGTGAATCATATCCACTGGCCTTCTACTGCGCGTATGGGGACGCTGATGGTGCGCGAGTATGAACTGGACCCGACGTATGATGCCTGGATTTTTCTTGATCTGAACGAGAATGTGCAGGCGGGGCAGGGAGATAGCTCTACTGAAGAATATGGGGTGACGATTGCGGCCACGCTTGCGTCGTATCTGCTGCGCCAGGATATTTCGGTTGGGTTGGTGGTGAACGCGGGTCGGAAAGAGTTTGTGGCCTTAGATCATGGGGAGCGTCAGCTTGATCGCCTGTTGGAGGTGCTGGCAGTGGTACGCGCTGGCGGCACTTCATCGCTGGCCGATTCGCTGGCAATGGATGCGATCCATTTTGCACGCAATACTCTGGCCCTGGTCATTACCCCTTCCTGGCATAGCGATTGGCAGAGTGGCCTGCGTCACCTGCAACGCAGGGGTGTGCGCTCGGCAGTGATCTCGCTGGACCCCAGCACGTTTGATCAGGCGCCCAGCAGCAGCCGCGCGGCTAGTATGGCGATTGATCTGGGTATTCCAACACTGATTGTGAGGCGCGGCGATCCCTTGCTGCGTGTGCTTGAGCAGGGACCAGTTGCTTGATCAGGAAGTGAGATGCACGCATGCAGACCACCCTTCAACCTTCCCCTAAACGTGCGGCTATACCTGCTGAGTCAGAGCCTCCTGCTGCTAAGAACTGGTGGCGCAGGCTGCCGCTGCGACCAGAAGAGGGCTGGTCAACGCTTATTTTGTTGGGCTTCGTCATTTACAGCGCGGTGTGGAGTATTCAGGCTGTGGGCTGGACGATTGGCCTGGGCATTCTGACCTGGACGACTGGAACTGGTCTGGTGCTGGGGCTACTTGCGGCCAAGCAGCATCAGGTGCCGCGCTTGCTGATTCATTGGGTTCTGGTTGGGGCGGGCATTTTCTTTGCCTTTTGGGAAACGGCGCGAGGTGTGCCGGGTGGTACGCTGGGCGGTCTGTGGGGCCATTTTACCGACTGGCTGCATAAAGCCTTTACGCCCAATGTGGATACCAATGATGATGTAATGTTTTTGTTGTTTCTGGCGGTGCTGAGTTTTATTCTGGCCTATGTGAGCGCGTGGCTGGTGTTTCAAGCCCGCCGCCCCTGGCTGGTAGCTATTGCCACCGCGATTGTTTTGCTGATTAATCTGGCGTATACAGATGGGTCCAAAGGGCTGATCTATCTGGTGATCTTTTTGCTGGCGACGCTGCTGCTGCTGGTGCGCTCGAATCTGGTGGAGGGCTATCGCCAGTGGCGGCGGCGCTCGCTGCGCTATGCCCCGGATATGGGCTGGGATTTTATGCTGGCCGGGTTGATCTTCTCGATTGCCATCATGATCCTGAGCTGGTTTTTGCCATCTGGGGGTGTAAGTTCCACCGTATCGGACATCTGGGATGGCGCCAGTAATCCCTGGGTTTCGGTGCAGCAGTTCTGGAACAGGTTGTTTCAGGTGAGCGGCGGCCCTGGCTCGGTGGCGTACTTTGGGACGCAGCTTCAGTTGACGGGCAATGTGGACCTGCCCAATATCACCATCATGACCTATACGTCCGATGTTTCCAACCAGTATCTGGTGGCGATTACACAGGATCATTTTGATGGGCATACCTGGTCTACTGGTGATCAGCCGCAAACATTGGCGGCAAACCAGCATATGAATCCAGAGAGCCAGCTTTATAACGAAATTCGCCAGAATATCAAGGTGGTCAATCCGCCGCTGGGGGCGCCCGGACAGTATTTTGTCTTTGCGGCGGCTCAACCGGCTTCGTTTAGCATCCCGATTCGCGTAACGGGCAATGTTGGAGGGTATACCTCCTGGTATTCGCATGACCCGCTGGTTCCTGGGCAGCACTATACGGCCACTTCTTATGTTTCAACAGCAGATGAGGGCCATCTGCGCCAGGTGCCCTTGCCTGATGACTCCCAAGACCCGCTGGTGCGGCGCTATACGCAGGTGCCCAACGATCTGCTGAATGACCCGCGTGTGTCGGACCTGGCGCACCAGATCGTAAGCAGTTCAGGAGCCACGAACATGTATGATATGGCGGTGGCGCTGGAAGACTATCTGCGGGGGCATTATGATTACAGCGCGCATAACGACCAGCCGCCAGGCAACCAAGATGCGGTGTCGTGGTTCTTGTTTCACGAGAAGAAGGGGTTCTGCACCTTCTTTGCCAGCGCGATGGTGATGATGGCGCGTCTGTTGGGGATGCCTGCGCGGGTGGCCTCTGGATACACGGCTGGAAACTATGATACGAAGACCAATGAGTTTGTGGTCAAGGGGACAGACGCGCATACCTGGGCGCAGATTTACTTTGGCGATTACGGCTGGATTAACTTTGAGCCTTCGGCCAGTTTTAATCCGGTTGAGCGGCCTTTGCCCAGCGTGACCGCGACTGGCTCTGGAACACCTCAAGGCGGCTCGGTGACGCCCAGACCGTCCAAACCACCACCAGATATTGATCCAGGGGATACGTCCACTGGCAGCACCAACCCAAATAACGCACAAGCTGATCTGGGTTTTCGCTTGCTGCTGGGCGCGGGCGGCACGGCGGCAGTGCTGCTCTTGCTGCTGGGTAGCAGTTCGGTCTGGTGGCAGCGGCGCTTCCGGGGATTGAGTCCGGTGGCGCAAACCTTTGGCCGGGTGACGCTGCTGGCAAGCTGGGCGGGATTTAAGCCGAAGCGGGCGCAAACGCCGTTTGAGTATATCGAGGAGTTGCAGCAGCGGCTGCCGGTGCAGGCGGAGCCGCTTCAGCGGCTGGGAGAGTTGTATGTGCGCGAACGGTGGGGAGCGCCAGCACAGGGCACGGGCATTCAGGAGGAGCTGCGCCAGCTCTGGATGCGTTTGCGCGGTGGGCTGGTGCGGGCGTTGATGCGACGGCCCTCGCTGAATCCGCTGGATTGGATGCGCGCGCTTGCCTCGCGTCGCCGGAGACGATCAGCAGTGTAGATCAGCCGTGTAGATCAGCCGTGTAAGCGTGGGTATCAACCCAGCAAACCAGGCGGTGTCTTTTTAGCGACAGAGCCGGGAGCAATGTGAAGAGGCCAGGAATGACTATCTAAAATTGCCCCGGCAAGCTCTTGACTTTTTCGGCTCCAATGCCGTATACTAGATATACTTTGACGAAAGGAGATGGGCTGATGCAAAGCTATGCAAACTTTGGCTGCGGTATTGTGCGGCCTGGCACCTTTGCACCCTTCGCCGGACTGCTTACGCTTCCGGGCGGCGGGGGCCAAACTGGCCGTAGTGTGCCCATCTCACAGGTAGCTTGCCTTTTTGACCCTTGATTTGTAGGCCATCGTAACAAGCTCCTGCACCGTGGGCACCCGGAACACGCGAATGCCTGCGGTTTTTTGTGTCCTCTCTGGACACTTCCCACCCAAACGGCCAACCCAGGCAGACGTGTCTTCTCCGAGCGATTGTGTGTCCCGCAGCCAGAGTATGTCTTACGTGTGGCAGGCATCGGGGAATATATTAAAAATAAATATGTGTATTTGCTTTAATAAATGATTTCTGCTACAATAAGAGTAGAACAGCGCGAGGTGAGTAGTACGGAAGATCAGTTGGAAGTCTGTCCAAACGGACATTCACGCGGTGAGGTGTCAATGGTACACAAAGAGATAGGGGAAGATGGAGAGGAGGTTGCGGTGTGGCAGAAGAGGGTCTTTGGCAAGCGCCCAAGTACCGGAAATGGGTGAGCTAAAAAGAATTCGTACTAGATAGGAACTACGCTCAAGGGCAGTTGCCCGGCCCGCAATGAAGCGGCTCAGGAGGTGTATTGTGGCAGTCAGCCAGCGTTCCTTAGAACAGGATGCCGAGCAGGTATCAACTCAACAGAGGGAAGTAACACCCACGCTTGCGACAAAACGTGGGTTGATTGAGATAACACCCGAACTGATGCAAGAAGACGCGCTGGTGGTTTCACATGCCTCCAAGCGTTTCTATAAACAACGCTCGCTGGTTTCCAAGCTGAAGGGCCTGGGGGCAAGACGCGGGCAGGACGGCAAGGAGAAGAATAGCGCGCGGGTCGTGCGGGCGGTGGAGGATGTGACGCTGACGGTGAAGCGGCGCGAGATCTTTGGAGTGCTGGGGTCAAACGGTTCGGGGAAGTCAACCTTTATCCGGCTGATCTCGACTTTGCTGGAACCAGACGCGGGGACGGTGCGCATTTTTGGCTACGATGTGCAGCGGGATGAGCGTCGGGTGCAGCAGTTGATCAATCGGGTGAGTGTGGATGCGGCGTTCTTTAAGAAGCTGAGTCCATATGAGAATCTGATCTACGCGGCGCGTTTATATGGGATGCCTGGTGAGCAGGCGAAACAGGAGATTTACGCGATTCTGACGCGGCTGGGGATTAAGCCTGATCGCATCTCGCAGGGGCTGGAGAATATGTCGCGTGGGATGCAGCAGAAGGTGGCGATTGCCAGGGCGTTCCTGACAGCGCCGGTGCTGCTGCTGTTGGATGAGCCGACGACGGGGCTGGACCCGCGCTCAAAGGCGGATGTGCAGGTCTTTGTGCGCGAACTGCGCGATACGCACGATGCGACGATCTTGTTGACGACGCATGACATGGATGAGGCGGACGCGCTGTGTGATCGGATTGCGATCATTGACGGTGGACGGATTGTAGCGATGGATACTCCGACTGAACTGAAGCGCCAGGTGGCGCTCCTGGAGGGCAAGAGTGGTCCTGCGAGCTTACACGATGTCTTTATGCACTATACCGGGCGGAACTGGGAAGAGTACGAGGGCGAGGAGGACGAGGAGAGCGACGACTAGGGCGCTTGACAGCGCAAGCGAGAGCTTCGCAAGCGCGTGCTGCAACGCACTGGTCGGGCTGCTGGCCCTGCTCCTCCTGGTGATCTGCGAAACGGTTGTATCAAGCGAGTTTATCAAAGGAGGAGCGAGCAATGCTCGATAACAGGTTACGAACGATGCGTCGGGCCTTTGCCCGCCATCAGCAATCATATGTTGTGTGTGAGGGATGTGTGATTCACGAGGCCGAGGTGCGCGCGATCTGGGCGACTCCCCGGAGCGCTCTAAGCGGCGCGCAGTTGGAGTGGGTTTGCACACAGACCGGGCACTTTGATCACGAAAGTATGGGCTACTATTGGCCCGCCATTCTGGAGCATCTGGTCCGCGAGCCGGTCTACGGGCGCTGGTGGGAGGCGCTGTTCATCCGGTTGTATGCCGGGCGCGAGCGCTTTACCAGCGCGGAGCGGCAGGCGGTTGAGGCGGTGCTGGTGGGTCTGGTGGAAGAGTCAAGCGTTGCTCCGGTGGAGCAGGCCATCATCGCGGCGTTCCTGGCCTTCTGGGCGGAGGATACCGAGATGCTGCTGGAGTTGGTGACGGATGACATCCGCGAAACCTGGCAGCAGATTCTGGCTGAGCCGGAGCCGTTTGGCAATCCAACGAAGCTAGATCGGCTGTGGTATCTGGCACAACTGCGCCGGGGGCCTCGGACGCTGTGCAATCTGCCTCTGGAGCGCTGCCTCTTTCTGGAGGAGCTGCTGTTGGAGGTGGAAAGCTGCCAGGATGTGCCGGTCCTGGTCTAGCTGGCCCACGTCAACTTCACTTTCAGCGCTTCGTTGAGGGGTGCCGCGCTCGCGCGGCATTCCTGAGCGGGGCTGAATCGCCCGTTGGTGAGCAAGGATGAACTCGCGTCAGTGCAGGGATGCCTCCGTTGGGCGTTATGGCAGAGCAATGCCTCCGATAGGCGTTATTGCAGGAGGAAACAACACGTATGGCTTTACCCGCAGGCATGGTGCGCAATGCGCGCGCCTCGTATGCCTTTTTTGAACGCAACTGGAACCTGACCAAGCGCTATTGGGCGTGGGAATTGGTCTGGTTGGTCTATAACATTGTCAACGCGATCAGCGTGACCTACATTGGCGCCAGCGCGCAGTTGATTACCGGGGTCAAGATTGACACCGACTTCTTGATTCTCTATCTGCTGATTGGGACGGTGGTCTGGAGTTACCTGAGCGTGGCCTTTGATCAGGTGACGGAGACGATCACGATTGAGCGCTGGGAGGGGACGATTGAGTATACCTTTATGGCGCCGATTGCGCGCCTGACGCATCTGCTGGGAAGCTGCCTCTTTGCCGTTGTGCATGGTTTGTTGTTTGTGGCGGTGCAGTTGGTGGTGGTGAGCTTCTTCTTTCATCTGGACCTAAGCCATGCGAATGTGCTGACGGGTTTTGGCATGCTGCTGATTGGCAGCATTTCTTTCATTGGCTTTGGCATTATGGCGGCGGTGCTGCCGCTGCTCTACACCGAGCGCGGCGCTCAGATGGCCTACATTGTGCGCGCGTTGATTCTGCTTGTCTCCGGTGTCTATTACCCCATCAGCGTGCTGCCTGGCTGGATGCAGCCGATTGCGCGTATCTCTCCGGCGACGTATGTGCTGGATGGGATGCGCGAGGGCATCCTGCACGATCAACCTCTGACGGCCCTGTGGGGCGACATCTGGCCCTTGTTGATTGCCGGGGTGATCAGTATTCCGGTGGGGTTGTGGGTCTTCCGTCGGGCCGAGCGCTACGCCAAGCGCACTGGCAAGCTCAAGCGCAACGGCTAAGCTTTCTTCCTTCTGGCGCTGGTGCCAGATGACGATAGCGAGTGACAACGATGACAGAGCAGGCGTCTTATCCACCTGCCCATCTGCTGGGCAGGTGGACGATGCGCCAAAGGAGTTAGCACACGTATGCCCAACACATCCGATGCCTTGATAGACGGTCCTCAAGGAGTGAACCAGCAAGCCGATCTTCTGCCGACTGAGCAACCCGCTCAATCAGGCGATGCCCGCCCACTGGCGATCAAGACGGAAAACGTCAGCCGCATCTATAAAGTGCGCAAGCACAAGAACAGCAAGGGCGAAAAGCAGAAGACGCTGGTGGCGCTGAGCGGCGTCAACCTGGAGGTGTATCAGGGGGAGTTGTTTGGCTTGCTGGGGCCAAACGGGGCGGGGAAGACGACGCTGATCAAGATTTTGACGACGCTGCTGGCCCCCAGCGGCGGGACGTGCTACGTGGACGGCTATGATGTCGTCAAGCAGGCTGATGCGGTGCGACGCCGTATCAATATGGTCAGCGGCGGCGAAACGAGCGGCTACGGTATTCTGACAGTCAAAGAGAACCTGTGGATGTTTAGCCAGTTCTACGGTGTGGCCTGGAAAGAGGCCAATCGGCAGATTGATCAGATGCTCAAGGTGGTGGAGATGGAGGACAAGGCGAATGCGCGGGTGAGCAGCCTGAGCACAGGCCAGCGCCAGCGCATGAACTTTTGTCGCGGCTTTATCACCGACCCCAGCGTGGTCTTTCTGGATGAGCCGACGCTGGGCCTGGACATCAATGCCGCGCGCATTGTGCGCAAGTTTACGCGGCAGTGGATGGAGGAGCATCCGGGGCGGACGGTGCTGCTGACGACGCACTACATGGCCGAGGCAGACGAGTTGTGTGATCGCATTGCCATCATTGATCATGGCGCGGTGCTGGCCTGCGATACTCCGGCCAACCTCAAGCGGCTGCTTCAGAAGAACCCGGTCTTTGAGGTCAAAGCGGGCGGCATCAGCGGGCGCGATCTGGAAGCATTGGGGCGCGCGCCGGGCGTGGTGCGTGTGACAGGCGAGGCGGATGAGAGCGGGAGCGCCTATCTGCTCAAGTTTATCCTGCACGATGAGGCGGCGATTAGCTCTGTAGTGAGCGCGCTGGCCGGACAAAACGGCAGCATCATCAGCCTGCAAAAGAACGAGCCAACGCTGGAAGATGTGTTTGTGGCGCTGGTTGGGCGCAGCCTGAGCGCGGAAGATGCCGACGACAACCATGCTGAAGACTGAGAGCGCGATAAGAGGGCGATGAGAGCGCGTCAGGAGCTTTGGGAAAGGGGCAAAAGGTGCAGAAAAGTACCGGAGTGCAGTTGTTTCTCCAGGCGGCTATTGCGCGCGCGTACCCGCGTGTGCGCGGGGCCAACCGCGAGCTAAGCTGGATTTTCTTTGAGATTGTGGTGCCGCTGATCAACACGTCGGCCTTTGTCTTTCTGTATTACGCGCTGGGGGCGCCCAAAGCCTATGTAGGCTTTGTGGTGCTGGGCGGCGCGATGGCGGCCTACTGGCTGAATATCCTGTGGATGATGGCTTCCCAACTGTATTGGGATAAGCAGCAGGGCAACCTGGAACTGTACATCATGGCACCTACGTCGCTGATGGCGATTCTGCTGGGTATGGGCGTGGGTGGGATGTATATGACGACGCTGCGCGCGGCGACGATTGCGATTGTGGGCACGCTGATCTACGGCGTGACGCTGGACGGCAGCCAGTGGGGGTTTGCCCTGCTGGTCTTTCTGGTGGCGATGGTGGCGCTGTATGGTCTGGGCATGCTGCTCAGTTCGATCTTTCTGATGTGGGGGCGCGAAGCCTGGCAGGTGTCGCTCTCGCTCACCGAGCCAGCCTACTTTCTCTCTGGCATGAACTTTCCACTGAGCAAGCTGTTTAACACGCTGCCAGGGGTGATTACGCTGTTCTCGGCCATCATTCCGGTGAGCTTTGCGCTGGACGCGCTGCGCCAGTTGCTCTTTCCTGGGCAGATTGTGGGAGTGCTGCATCCAGGGCTGGAAGTGGCGATTCTGGCGGGCATGGGTGTGGTGTTTGTGGCGGCGGCCTATTGGATGCTCAGGCGTATGGAGCGGCTGGCAAAGATTGAGGCCAGGCTGAGTCTGCGCTGGCAATAAGCTACAGGCACTAGGAAAAGAGGGCAGTGTGCAAAAGACACTAGAGCAACCAGAACAGTCGCTTACTGAATCTGCGCCTGATCAGGCCCGCGCTGAGCGGCGCCTGACGCTGCGCGAGGTGACGCGCACGTTTCGCGTGGCGGCCTGGCTGGGCTGGCAGATCGAGAGCAACTGGGCTGACCCGTTTGTCTTCTTTAGCTTTACGATTTTGCGTCCCCTGGCAAGCGCGCTGATTCTGGTGGTGATGTATCAGGTGATTGCGGGCGGAACAGGCGGGAGTTTCTTTCAATATCTCTATATCAGCAATGCCTTCTTTGTGCTGGTGATTCAGACGATCTCTGGCCTGGTCTGGACGATCTTTGATGATCGGGAGAACTATAAGATGTTGAAATACGTCTATACGTCTCCCGCCCGCAAGTTTGCCTATCTAGTGGGCCGGGCGATGGCAAAGATTGGTGTGGCGCTGCTGACCGTGCTGGTGTTGCTGGCAACCGGGGTGCTGTTCCTGGGCCTGCATCTCAACTTTGGGCAGGTGGAGTGGGGCTGGCTGATTGCCTATTTCCTGGTGGGGATGGTGGTGCTGGCAAGCCTGGGCATTATCCTGGCGGGGATTGCGCTGGTGGTGGCGCGGCATGGCGAGTCTATTGGCGAGGTGACGGCTGGCATGCTGCTGCTCTTTAGCGGGGCGTACTTCCCGCCAGATATTCTGCCGACGGTGCTGAAGCAGGTGACGCTGGGCCTGCCGGTGACGTACTGGCTGGAGGGGATGCGCCGGGCGTTGAATGGTGGCATTATGACGGGAACGTTTACCAAGAACGGTGTCACGACCACAGGCCCGCTCAGCCCGATTCTGGCGCAGTTCGATAACTGGCAGCTTTTCCTCATCCTGGTGCTGTGCGCGGCGGTCTGCGCGGTGGGGTCATTCCTGTTCTATCGCTGGATTGAGCGTGTGGCGAAGGAGCGGGGGATGATTGATCGGCTGACTGGCTATTGATGCGAGCAAGGTGCTATACAGGAGGCTCGCCCTGCCGATCAGAAGATCGGCAGGGCGAGCCTCCGACTCATGTTTGCTAAATAAGATCTATGCGGGCGAGGGGAACATGGATTGCAGCTTGAGGGCGATGCCCTGGTCGCCCTGGACCTTGAGCTTGCCGGTCATGAAGGCATTCATGGGGTTGAGCTTGCCGGTAGCGATGGCGATCCAATCAGTGGCGGCCAGGATAAATTTGGTCTTGGGGTTTTCGACGCCGCCCTCGATCAGTTTGCAGGCGCCATTGGCAACCTCCAGCGCCCAGGTGCCGCCACCCTCGCCAGAAAGTTCCCATTGCAGCGTGGCATTGACGCCCTGCGCGGCGGAGGCGTTGAAGTGTTCCTGCATATACTTGAAGGTTTCGGCTGCCGAAGGATTATCCATTGTTGTTCGCTCCTTTTTCTCCGTTATACAAGGCTTCCGGTGTCAATTGCAGAAGCCTGGGAACGCAAATACTGCAAGGTGGGCATCAAAACGCCCCCACAGGCCCATCCGTTCGCCACTATTTTAGCAGATCACGCGCAATCACGACGCGCTGAATCTGGTTGGTGCCCTCATAAATCTGGGTGATTTTGGCGTCGCGCATCATCCGCTCAACCGGGTACTCTTTGATATAGCCATAGCCGCCCAGAATTTGTACGGCGTTGGTGGTCACTTCCATTGCCACATCGGAGGCAAAGAGCTTTGCCATTGCCGAATAGATGCTTAGCTCAGGGTCATTGCGGTCTATCCGCTCAGCAATATCATACACCAGGAGACGCGCGGCCTGCGTTTTGGTTGCCATATCAGCCAGCATAAACTGGATGCCCTGGTTGTCGGCAATGGGGCGGTTAAACTGCTCGCGCTCTTTGGCGTAGTGGATGGCAAAGTCCAGCGCGCCCTGCGCGACGCCAACAGCCTGCGCGCCGATGCCTGGACGCGAGCGGTCCAGGGTCATCATGGCGATCTTAAAGCCGTCCCCTTCGCGGCCCAGCAGGTTTTCGGCGGGCACTTCGCACTCCTCAAAGATCAGTTCGCCGGTCTTGGAGCCGCGAATGCCCATCTTGTCTTCGATTCTGCCGATCTTAAAGCCGGGGAAGTCGGATTCGACGATAAAGGCGCTGATGCCGCCTTTGGTGCCCTTCTGGGGGTCGGTGAGGGCAAAGACGGTGTTGACGTGGGAGATGCTGGCGTTGGTGATAAAGCGCTTGCCACCGTTGAGGATATATTTGTCGCCTTTGCGGACGGCGGTGGTGCGCATGCCGCCAGCATCGGAGCCGGAGCCGGGTTCGGTCAGTCCGTAGGCGGCAAGCCATTCGCCGCTGGCGCAGGGAGGGAAGTAGCGGCGCTTTTGGGCGTCGTTGCCTGCCAGAGCAATCGGCAGCGTGCCAAGCTGCTGTACGGCCAGGATGAGCGAGGTGGTGACGCAGTATTTCGCCAGTTCCTCAATGACCATTGTAATGGAGAGCTTGGTCGAGCCGATGCCCCCGTATTCTTCTGGGAAGGGCATGGCGAGAATGCCCTGTTCGGCCAGCAGGTTTTTCAAGTCCCAGGGGAACTGGCCGCTTTCGTCTATCTCTGCGGCACGCGGCGCCACTTTCTCGCGGGCGAGTTCGCGTACCACATCCATCATCAGTTTTTCTTCGTCGGCAAGCTGCACAGCCATCGCACTCTCCTTTGAGCGGGCGCCCAGGTGACGCCCTCACTGACCAGTGAAGCCGACTCCCTTATCGGGAAGATCGCTACAGGGAGATGTTCTTTCGCTTCTTGTAATAGAAGTATAGAGGGTAGCAGTGGCCCACGTCAACCGCAGAGCAGTAAAGAACGGGGGAAACGTTAAACAACCGCGCGGCAATGAGTTGCGGAGCACAGGCGAAAATGATATAATACCAGGGACAACGAGGGAAGAACAGCGAAAAGTGGGGACTCCCCACTTTTCTGTTTGAGAGGGAATTTTCTGTAGAGGGGTAGTGGAGCAGTTCCGGCAGTTTGTCGGCAGGAGGGTGGCAGTATGCGCAGTGAGTTTCAAGCAGCAATTTCACAATTAACTTCAGAGAAGCGGCTTCCCCAGGACGTGGTCAGGGAAACCGTTGCCAAGGCGCTGCTGGCGGCGTATCAAAAGAGCACCGGGCGTGGGGAGAACCTGCGCATTGAGGTGGACCAGCGGGGCGATATTCGCATCTGGGCAACCAAGCGTGTTGTGGCGCTGGTGGCTGACCCCAACGAGGAGATTTCGCTGGGTGAGGCGCAGCTTGTTGAGCCGCACGCGGCGCTGGGAGAGACGATTGAGGTGGAAGCCCCCGCCATCTTTAACCGCATTCCTGCTCAGACAGCCAAGCAGGTGATCTTGCAGCGTATCCGCGAGGCGGAGCAAGAATACCAGGTTGAGATGCTCAAGAACAAGCTGGATGATCTGGTGCTGGGGGTTATTACGCGCCGCAGCGACCGGGACAAGGATACTTATATTCTGGACCTGACGGGGGTGGAGGCATTTTTGGAGCCGCGCGAACAGGTGCCAGGCGAAAAGTACCGGGTGGGGCAGCGGTTGCGCGTTTATGTCTACGAGATTCGTCGTACACCAGGGCGGGGCGTGCAGGTGCTGGTTTCGCGGACGCATAAGGGCGTCGTCAGGCGTCTCTTTGAGCTGGAGGTGCCTGAGATTTTCGATGGTCTGGTGGAGATCAAGGGCATTGCGCGCGAACCAGGCAATCGCTCCAAAGTGGCGGTGGCGGCCAGGCAGGAGGGCCTTGACCCGATTGGCGCGTGTGTGGGGGTGCGCGGGTCGCGCATCAATAATATTGTCAACGAACTCAACGGGGAGAAGATAGATATTATCCAGTGGGATAATGATCCCGCGACGTTTGTAGCCAATTCGTTGAGTCCGGTGAAGCCCATTAAGGTGGAACTGCGCGAATCTGATCGGACGGCGCTGGTGACGGTGCAGGAGAAACAACTTTCGCTGGCAATTGGCAAAGATGGGCAAAACGCGCGGCTGGCAGCCAAGCTCACAGGCTGGCGGGTGGATGTGTTGAAGCCAGTGGGAGAGGGCAGCGAAGAGGAGCCGCTAACGCGCGAACCGCAGATACGCGAACCACAGATGCGCGAGACACGCGCTCCGGCTATCGCAAAGAAGGCCCCAGAGCCGGAGAAGACCCCAGAGGAGGATGAGGATGTTCCTTTCCATCTGGGCTTTGATCTGAACGATCTCTAAAAAAGACGCGGGCAGACATGAGAGGTTGCCACGTTGGAGAAGGGAGGCTGATGAGTGGCTGGAACTCCGCCGCAGGCAGCGCAGACCAGGAAGGCGAAGCCTGGGAAACGCCCCAAGCATGTGCCGCAGCGCACGTGTGTGGCCTGTCGTCAGGTCAAGCCCAAACGGGAACTGCTGCGCATTGTGCGCACCCCGCAGGGGCGGGTCGAGATTGATCCGGTTGGGAAAAAATCTGGTCGGGGGGCGTATCTTTGCGCTACCTCTTCCTGCTGGCAGACAGGACTGAAAAAGAAGCGTCTGGAGCAGGAATTGGAAGTAACACTTTTGGAGGAAGATCGCCTGGCTCTGGAGGCATATGCGGCTACCTTGCCCTCGGCAGAGACGGTGGCACGCGCAGCCGCCCCGGAGACAACACGCGCGTTGTAGCGACGCGCGTGCTGGCAGGCGCGCTGGTTGTTGTGCCCGATGTTCATTTGGTATTTTGGCTGGTACGTTCTTCGGGGTTTTCCTGTAAGATGCGTGGGTTGACGTTCTTTTCATTTGTTCCGCAAAAAGGCTCCAGGCCAATGCGGAGGGGCAGTGATGGCATGCCGATGTTTGCGCTATGAGTAGCATCGCAAGAAATCTGAACGAAGCGTCCAGAGCCAGGTAGCTGCCTCCCTTCAGGGCTGGCCTCTCTTTGCGGAGAGTGCCAGCCTTGTTGTTTTTATTCTTGCCCTTTTACTATTTGGTTTGAACTAGTGAGATGCTGTACCCATGCCGGTAGCTGGGGTTGTATGGCAGCAGATATGAGGAGGCTTCTCCATGAAACAAAATCTCTCAGATTTTGAACAGCGTGATAATTCGGAAAAGGAATCGCACCAGAACCTTCCTTCCCGCACACCTCAGCGGCGCCCAATGAATCCAACCGGCGGCCCAGGCAATGCGCCAGCCCAGCCCTCTACTGGCAGCCCTGCCACAGGCCCACGCGAATCTGGCGCTATGCGCCCCGCGCAGGGGCCATCGGCCAGCCGTCCGACGCAAGGCTTTCAAGGGCCGCGCCCAGGTGGGTCTGCCGATTTGGGAAATCGCTCTGGTGGGGGCAGCGGATACCGTCCTGCCGCTCCCAATACAGGCAGGACACAGAGTGGACCATTCCCACCGCGCCCATCTGGACCAGTGGGACCGTCGCGGCCTGCTTCGGGTGGTGGCCCCGGTGGGGCCAGGCGGCCCTCTGGCCCACCGAACGGGCGGCCCCAGGGTGGACGCCCGCAGAATGGGCAGCGAGGCGGACGACCAGGTGATCGTCGCCCGGCGTCATCGGGTGGAGTGGGTGGCCCAGCGCGCTCGGCGGCAGTAGCGGTGAAGCCCAGGCCCACCGAGCCAGTGGCGATTCCGCCACAGGTTGGGGTGCGTGATCTGGCGACACTGCTGGAGGTGGCGCCGATGGAGATTATCCGCGAACTCTTTAAGCACAATATTCTGGCAAATATCAATCAGGTGATTACCTATGAGTCGGCGGCGATGGTGGCGAAGGAGCTTGGCTTCAATACGACTGAGGCGGCGCCTCCACAGCAAGAATCGGCCCAGAAGGCTGAGGTCCAGGAGAAAGGGGCAGCCAGCCATTTAGTACATCGGCCCCCGGTGGTGACGGTCATGGGGCACGTTGATCATGGCAAGACTTCGCTCCTGGACACCATCCGCAAGACGCATGTGGCGGCAGGCGAGGCGGGAGGCATTACCCAGCATATCGGTGCCTATCAGGTGGAGATCAACGGGAAGAAGATCACTTTCCTGGATACGCCGGGCCACGAGGCGTTTACGGCGATGCGGGCACGCGGAGCGAAGGTGACGGATATTGCTGTGATTGTGGTGGCAGCGGATGATGGGGTGATGCCGCAGACTGTTGAGGCAATTGACCACGCGCGAGCGGCCAAAGTGCCAATTATTGTGGCGTTGAACAAGATAGATAAAGCGGGCGCCAATTCTGATCATGTGAAGAACCAACTTGTCGAAGCCGGGGTGGTCATCGAGGAATATGGTGGGGATGTCGTGTGCGTTCCGGTTTCGGCCAGAAAGAATATGGGGATAGACGACCTGTTAGAGATGATCTTGCTGGTGGCGGATGTCCAGGATTTGAAGGCGAACCCGCACAGCCCGGCGCAGGGTACGATTATTGAATCCAGGATGGATAAGAGTCGCGGCGCTTCGGCAACGGTGCTGATGGAGCAGGGGACGCTGAAGACGGGCGATGTGGTGGTGGTTGGCTCGATTTCGGGCAAAGTGCGCAACATGTTTGACGATAAAGGCAAGCAGTTGAAGAAGGCTGGTCCCAGCATGCCGGTGGAGATTCTGGGGCTGCCGGAGGTGCCCAGGGCAGGAGATCGGCTGGAAGAGGTGGCCGATGAGAAGACGGCGAAAAACATTGCCCAGCAGCGCGCGCAGCAGCAAAAGGCTGAGTCAGCAGGCGGAACACGCGCCTTCAGTCTGGATAGTCTCTCATCAGAGATTCAGGCCGGGAAAGCCAAAGAGTTGAACCTGCTGATCAAGGCGGATGTCCAGGGGTCGCTGGAGGCGATCAAGCCAACGCTGGAGCGGCTTGGCGAAGATACCGTGAAGGTGCGCATTTTGCATGATGGCGTGGGCAATATCTCGGAAACCGATGTGCATCTGGCATCCGCCTCTAAAGCGGTGATCATTGGTTTCAATGTGAAGATTGATTCCGCCGCGCAGCGTCTGGCGCAAAACGAGGGCGTTGACATTCGCTCGTATGATGTGATCTACAAGCTCAGCGATGATATTGAGGCGGCGCTGAAGGGGATGCTTGAGCCAACCTATCGTGAGCAGGTGGATGGGCATGCCGAGGTCTTGCAGTTGTTCAAGGCGGGCAAGACGATGGTGATCGGTGGCTGTCGGGTGACGGATGGGAAGCTGGTGCGTTCGGCGCAGGTACGCTTGTTGCGAGGTGGAAAGGTGATCTTTACCGGAAGCATTGCTTCATTACGGCGCGGCAAGGATGATGCCCGCGAAGTCGCAACGGGGTTTGAATGCGGCATCTCACTGGAAGACTTCAACCAGCTTGAGGTTGGGGATGTCATTGAGGCGTTCTCGAAGGTGAGAGTGTAGTTGCTGTTTGTATCATTCAGTCTCTGGGGGCTGCCGGTAGAGGCGTAATCGGTGAGTGCTGCTTGAGCAGCGCAGGTGCTCGTCAGACCCTGGACGCACCAGGCCAGGCCCCCTTATTCAAGGGAGGAGGTTACTATGACAACCCGACGCCAGGAACAACTCAGCGAGCTTATTGCCCACGAACTGAGTGATCTGATTCGCACTCGTATGAAAGACCCGCGTATTGGTTTTGCCAGCATTACCGATGTGGAGCTTTCAGCCGATCTGCGTCACGCAAAGGTGTTTGTCAGCGTCCTTGGCACTCCCGAAGAACAGCGGGCGACGTTGCAGGCTCTGGAACATGGGGCCGGGTTCTTGCGGCATGAACTGGCGCAGCGCCTGGTCATTCGCCACACGCCGGAGATTTTGTTCCGGTTGGATGATTCTATTGCGCGTGGCGCCAGGATTCTTCAGTTGATGCGTGAAATTGAGGATGAAAAGCTGCCTGGAGACGCGACGGATGGGCTGCACAGCCAGGCACCAGCGCTTCAGGCGCAGGAGTTGTCGGCAGAGTCGCGTGCGGCCAAAGAAAGCACCAATCGAGAGTGAAAGGGCCGGGGCATGCGGCGCAAGGCAAACTTGCCTTGCGCCGCATGCCCCGGCTTTTGTTCATATGGGGAGAGGAGTATTCGTGATTCGTGAGACACCGCACACTTCGATTCAGCAGTCCAGCGGTCAGCAGTCCAGCGATCAGCGAGCGTGGCTTGACGACGAACTGGTGCAGGCGGCCTGGGCGCTGATGCAGCAGGCCGGGCGTATTGCTGTGCTGGCGCATGAGCATCCTGATGGGGATGCGATAGGGTCGGCCCTGGGGCTGGCGCATGTGCTGCGTGCCCAAGGCAAGCTCTGCTGGGTGGCCTGCGCTGATCCTGTGCCGGACCATCTGGCATTTTTGCCAGGTGTCGAGACGGTGCAGCGCACGCTGGACGATGAGGCATTTGATCTGGTGGTGGCGCTGGATGTGGGAGAGTTGAGCCGCTATGGTGCCCTGTACGCGCAGCATCGCGCTTTTCTGGACGGCGCAACGATTATCAACCTGGACCATCATGTGACTTCAGCGGGCTGCGGGCAGGTGAGCATTATAGATGTGGCTTCGGCTGCCACCGCCGAGTTGCTGACGCTGCTGTTTATGCAGCTTGGTGTGCCGCTCTTGCGCGAGGCGGCGGTGTGCCTGCTCACTGGCATCATCACTGATACGCGCAGCTTTGAGTTCAGCGCCACGACGGCGCGCACACTGGAGGCGGCGGCGCATTTGCTGCGCGCTGGCGCGGTGCCTGCCGAGATTATCAAGCCGATCTATCGCACCAATCCGCTTGCCAAGGCCAGGCTTTGGGGGCAGGTGCTCAGCGCTATCCAGAGTTCAGCAGATGGGCGGCTGATCTGGTCGGTAGTATCTCAAGAAGCCCTGCGGACCAGCGGGGCGACGGCTGATCTGGATGACGGGCTGCCTAGTTATCTGATTGATATTCAGGGGGCCAGGATTGCGTTGCTGTTTAAGGAGCACGCCAGCGGCGAGCCGCGTGTGAGCGTGCGCACCGTCCACCCCTATGATGCGGCGGCCATTGCCGCGCATTTTGGGGGCGGCGGGCATGTGCGCGCGGCGGGTTTTACGTTTCATGGGACGTTGGCCCTGGCCGAGGCAGAGGTGCTGGCCTATGTGCGGGCGGAACTGGAAAGGAACCCAGGTAACGTGTAGTCCGAAACGCTGCGCTGTCTGTATTACTTTATGAGGAAGGGCTGCAACGGATGGATGGTATTTTTAATCTGTGCAAGCCGGTGGGGATGACATCGCATGATGTGGTGGCGCGGGTGCGGCGGCTGACGCATCAAAAGCGGGTGGGGCACGCGGGCACGCTGGACCCGGCGGCCAGCGGCGTTTTGCCGGTCTGTCTGGGCCTGGCGACGCGCGTGGTGGAATATCTGAGCGAGGGCGGCAAAAGCTATCGCGCGACGATTGTGTTTGGGGTGGTGACTAACACCTATGACGCGGAAGGGGAGGTGGTGCGCAGCGCATCGGTCCATCTGTCACGCGAGGCGATTGAGGCGGCACTGCCCGCTTTCCTGGGAGATCAGATGCAGGTGCCTCCGCTGTATTCGGCCATCAAAAAGGATGGGCAGCCGCTCTATAAACTGGCGCGGGCGGGCATCGAGGTGGAGCTTCAGCCGCGCCCGGTGGTGATCTCGCGGCTGGAGGTGCTGGAATGGCAGCCCCCTGCGCTGACGCTGGAGGTGGAGTGTAGTAAGGGCACGTATATCCGTTCGCTGGCGTATGATCTTGGCGAACGCCTGGGGTGTGGCGCGCATCTGGGTGGGCTGGTGCGTTTGCGAAGCGGGCCATTTACGCTGGAAGAGAGCCTGACGCTGGAGGAGCTTGCCCAGGCGCTTGATGATGGGAGTTGGGTGGAGTATTTATTTGCGCCTGATGAGGCGCTGCTTCAGTGCGGGGCGGTGATTGTGGGGCCGGGCAACGAGCAGCGGATTCTTCAGGGACAGGGGTTGCGCCTGGCTTCTGGGGCTGTGCTGCCCGCACTGCCTGTAATGGCAACTGCGATGTCTGCACCGCCTGTAATTGCACCTGTGGCAGCTTCAGATGGAGACGCGGAGGAACAGAAACGGGCAGGGGGGGGATTACAGGAGCGGGAGGAGGAACGAACAAGCGACTTGCTGCGGGCGTACAGTGTGGACGGGCGTTTTCTGGCGATTTTATCCTGGCAGCGTGATTCAGCGACCTGGCACCCGCAGAAGGTCTTTCACCTCGTCCCGGTAGGGGAAGCAGAGCACTGAATGGCACAGAACTGTATGGTACAGAGACAACCAATGGATGGAGAAGCAGCGCTGGCAGGCGCGCTTGTCTGCTAAGTGGAGGTGCTTTTTGCTCAGTTTTGGAGGGGACGCAACCCTGGCACTGATTAACACGTTATTAAGTGGTGAGGATGCCAGCGGGGGGGACTTAGGGAGAGATAGGGGAGTCTCTGCTCTGGGGAAGCGGGTGGGTTGACGCTGTGAATCTGCTCACAGTTGAGAGGACTTGTTGTGTATAAGACTGTTTTCTCGCGCGGTCTATGGTACCATAGCTGAGTACATGCCCCGTTGAGGGTATCTGGCAGGCATATATAACAAGTCGGTTTTGCCGAGCCTGGACAGGAGCGAGTAGAGTATCAGTGCACCAGCGTGTCAAACGTGAGGGAACTGACTCATTTGCTAAGCGTGCCAACAGACAAGAAGTCTGGTTATAATACAGCAGAAACAGCAGGGGAGTAAGCAATATTCCTTCAGCACTACGCAAGGAAACGGATTGCGGCCCCAGCCCTGCTGTGGTAGTATAAAAATCAGGGGCAGAGAAAGCAGCACTATGCAGGTTATTCGTGAACTTGAAACGTTGACGCCAGGCCAACCGTATGCTTTAACGGTGGGTGTCTTTGATGGAATTCATCAGGGGCACCGCTTTCTGATTCAGGAGACGTGCCGGGCAGCAAAGGATGTGGGGGCGCAGGCTGGAATGGTTACGTTCTGGCCGCATCCGTTGGAGGTGCTGCGCCCAGGGCGAGAAGTGCGCTACCTGACGCTGCTGGAGGAAAAGCTGGATATTCTGGCGAAGCAGGGCGATCTGGATATGGTGGTGGTGCTGCCGTTTACTCCGGCGCTGGCCGCGACCTCGGCCAGCGGGTTTATGGAGTTATTGAGGCGTCATCTGGTGCTGCGCGTGCTGGTGGAGGGGACGGATTTTGCTTTTGGGCATAACCGCGAGGGCACGATGGCCTTTTTATCGGCCTATGGGAAAGAGCATGGTTTTCTGGTGGAAACGATTGATCTACAACTCGCGGATAACGAGCGCATCAGCAGCACACGGGTGCGTGATCTGCTTGGGAGTGGGCAGGTGGAAGACGTGATGCCTCTGCTTGGTCGCCCGTATAGCGCGCGAGGCCGGGTGGTGCAGGGTGATCAACGGGGGCGCTTGCTGGGGTTTCCGACGGCCAATCTGTCGCTTGATGCCAGGAAGTTTCTTCCCGCTGATGGTGTGTATGCGGTGCGTGCCCAGGTGGGTGAGCAGGGCTATGAAGGGGTGACAAACATTGGGGTGCGGCCAACCGTAGATGGGAAGCATCATCTTACGGAGGTTCATCTGCTGGATATGCAGGCAGATCTCTATGGACAGGAGTTGGAAATCGAGTTTATTGCTCGTCTGCGTGGGGAACAGCGTTTTCCGAATGTGGAAGCGTTACGGGGGCAGATCGAGCAAGATATTCGGCAGGCGCGGGTGACTCTCGGCCAGTATGGCAAGGGGGAGCCAGAGAGGGGTGCCGTATGGTGAACGTGCTCTCAAAGTTTGAGTCGTTCATGACATCAATGGTAGAAGGGAGCTTCGGTAGCGTGTTCCGCTCAAAGTTACAGCCCGTTGAACTGAAACGGAAGCTTGAGCGCCAGATGGAGAATAACTTGCTGATCATGGGCGAGGGACGACGCCAGGCGCCCAACTTCTATGATGTGACGCTCAGTCAGAAGGACTATGACACGCTGGCGGCATTTGAGCGCTCCCTTGTGAATGAGTTACAACAGCATTTGATTGATATTGCGCGTGAGCGGGGCTATACGCTGACGACCAAGCCAGTCGTAAAGCTGAGTGTGGACCCCCATTTGAAGGTGGGTAGTCTGCATATTGCGGCTTCCATGCTGGACTCGCATCACCCGCCGCAAAATGCAGCAGAGGCCCAGGCGGTGGCTGGCGCAGAGGAGCCAATGCACACCGTGGTGATTGCGCTGCCCGAAGGGGCGCAGCAGCAATTTCTGGCCGCGCAAGCACAGGCGCGACCATCGGCGCAGCAGCCCCGGCAGAACTATCCGCCTGCATCGGGGGCATACCCTCCTCCATCGGGGGCGTATCCTCCTCAATCAGGGCCGAGTTATCCTCAGGCGCCCCAGGCTTCTCCTCGCATGCCTGAGGCGATGTTCCGTTTGCTGCGCCGCAATAATCAGCCTGGCCCTGAACAGGTCTATCCGATCAACCGGGAAGTCATTCAGATTGGGCGGCATATCTCGAATGATATTGTGGTGAATGACCGACGTGTCTCTCGCCACCATGCTCAGGTGCGTTTTGAACAAGGGCGGTTTGTGATTTATGATCTGGGCAGCTTGAATGGCATTGTGGTGAATCGCAACAATGTCCGACAGCATATGCTCCGCGATGGGGATCGTGTCTCGGTCGGGAGCTATGATTATGTTTTCCACGAACGGAGGTAAACATCCTCTTTCATGGACTTACAACTTGACCAATTTCTTTTTATCTTGCGCATCGTGCTGGTCGCTCTCATTTATCTCTTTCTGATCCAGCTTATCTTTGTGGTGCGCCGTGATCTTGCCCGACTTTCCAGTGGTGGTGGCCCACGCGGTGGAACGACTGCCAGGAAGACCATCGGTCATCTTGTGGTGGTCAAGCCTGGGCCGCTGGCGCTGCGCCCTGGGCATCAGCTTGAGTTGGAACCAGTCACGACGATGGGGCGTGGGCCAACCAATACGGTGGTGCTGGAAGACAGCCGTATCTCCAGCGAGCATATGCGTATCACCTTTCATGATCGGCAATGGTGGGTGGAGGATTTGGGCAGCCGCAACAAAACCTTTCTGAATGGCAACCAGGTTCCGGTGGGCCAATCGGTGCCTGCCCGTCCAGGTGATTTGCTGGTGCTGGGGCCGTTGGATGGGGTGGTGACATTTAAGTTTGGTATCTAGCTCCCGGTGTTTCTGCGGTTCTCTAGAAAGCTGGGGGCTGCTTTGTGCTCTGGATACGAGGACAGAATGGTTGAGAGCAGACGTCAGTATCGTTGGCGCGAAATACAGCTTCTCCTGCTGCCAAGTTTATTTATCTTGATTGGTGTCGCGCAGTTGGTTCTGGTGGAGAACAGTGCCCAGCGCGTCAGTCTGGGCAATTTGCCGACGGTGGATAGCCTGCTTCCGGCCTTGGGCGTGATCGGCGTGCTCGTTGCGACCCATATTGCCTTGTGTATTCTGCTCCCAACCGCTGATCAGGTTTTGCTCCCGATTGTGGCGTTTCTGAGCAGCCTGGGCGTCTTGATGGCGGTGCGACTTGGCCCAAAAATTCCTCCGCCAACAGGCCCTGTAGATGAGTTGGGAACAAAGCAGTTGGTCTGGCTGCTGGCGGGGCTGTTCCTCTGCTTACTTACGGTGGTGGCAACCCGCAAAGGCACGCTCTGGATCAGGCGCTACAAGTACACGTTTGCGGTGTTTGGAATTGTGCTGGTTGGGGCCAGCCTGGTGCGTGTCTTGACTTCGCATATCAATTTCGATAGCCCAACGCATGATGAGCTGAAGATTTTACCGGGTATCTCGTTCCAACCGTCTGAACTGCTGAAGATCTGCCTGGTCATTTTCTTTGCCGCCTACCTCTCCGAAAACCGCGAGATTCTGGGCGAAAAAGGGCCGAAGCTGGGATTTATTCCGGTGCCGCCGCTCAAACAATTTGGGCCGTTGATGTTGATGTTGGGGGTTGGCCTGATCTTCTTCCTGGGCCTGCGTGAATTGGGGCTGGCGCTGCTGATCCTGGGGATTTTCCTCTCGATGATGTATATGGGCAGCGGGCGTATGCTCTATGTGGGCTGGGGCTTGGGGTTGTTTGCGGCAGGCGCGCTGATTGGGTATCGGCTCTTTAGTTACGCGCGTGACCGTGTTTCGATATTGACGGTTGATTGCAATTCACATGACCCCAAGGTTGTCCCGATTATCCAGGGCAAAGCCTACCAAATCTGCCAGGGGCTGATTGCGATTAGTACCGGCGGCGTGTTTGGGACAGGGCTGGGGTTAGGCGACCCTACGAATGTGCCCGAAGTGCAAACCGACTATGTGTTTGCGGCCATCAGCGAGGAATTTGGGCTGCTGGGCGTGATGGCTTTGCTGGCGGTCTATATTATGCTGATCCATCGCGGCTTTCACATTGCGGCCCGCGCCAAAACGCCCTTTGATCAGTTGCTGGCGGGTGGCTTAACCTCGATCTTTGCCCTCCAGACGATGATTATTCTGGCTGGCAATCTGAAAATGTTCCCGCTCACGGGCATTCCGCTGCCATTTATCACCTACGGCGGTAGCTCGTTGATCGCCAATTTTATTATCGTTGGGCTGCTGCTGCGCATCTCAGCGACGGAGAGCAATTAAGGGTTCCGCAACCTGGTAAGGATACTGCCAGCCTGGGAGAATCTACCATCAGACTGGCAGTTTTATAGAAGAGGGGCGCCCTGCCAACTAGTAGTTGGTTGGCGGGGCGCTTTCTTGTTCGTCGGCCTGGGCAGAGGGAGTCTGCTCGGTTGGCGAAGTTGCCGAAGCTGCTTCTGACTGGGAGTGAGCCTGCTGGTTGCTGTCGGGCGGAGGGGTGTCCTGGTCCTGAGCGGTTGGCGCGGTGATGGCTACTGCGGGCGCAATGAGCCGCCGGGCGCGTTGCAGCAGCAGGATGCCTAACCAGATGAGCCAGACGGCAAACGCGGCAAGCGCCGGGGTGGTCAGTTGGGTCTGGGCAGAGAGAGGGGAGATGGCGTAGAGCAGCGCCAGACCAGCCATCAAAGCGGCGGCAAGCAGGCCAAAATAGACGAACAGCGCGGGAAGTTTGCCGGTGCGAGCGATAAGCAGGCTAGCACAGAGCAGAAAAGCCGCCAACAGGCCGCCACCCAGGGTATTTTGCGCAAGGGCCTCGATGCCATAGAAGCCCTGGAAGCTCTGGAGCACATCACTTCTGGCTGCGGGCGTGGCGCTCTGGCTGTAGGCGTTGGCAGCATTGATGAAGGTGAAGGTGCTGAGCGCGATCATCGCGCCAAAGATGGTTGCGCCAGTGGTCCCGGCAATCAGCACCCAGCGTGCCAGGGTGCTGCCATAGCTGTGCAAGATGCGCGAAAGCGCCAGCGGCAGGCGCAGTGTGAGTAAGAACGCGCCAAACTCCAGCAGCCGAAAAATAGCAAACGCCTGGCTGTGGCTGCCGATCCACAGGAGCAGCGGGCCATAGGTGCCCTGGGTAAAGGCGGTGGCTGCCAGGATCTGGTAGCCCGTTGGCGAGAGTACGATTGCCTGATAAAGCGGGATACCGAGTAAAAGGATCAGTCCGGCAAGGAGGCTGTAGCCTCCCTGAACTTTCAATCTGGCTATTTCCATGTCTGATGTATGGCTCCAAGGATGAGATTTGTTCAAGGATGGATTGAATTGGGCATGCCCTGATCTCGTGCTTTCAGTATGGCCCATGCGTCGTTCTTTTGGCAAGCAGTGCTGCTCTTTGCAAGAAACCGGAGTGAAGCGTATGTCCTCGCAATAGCAATAAATCGCGCAAAAAATAGCCAGAAAAGGGTGTGTTATGGCATGGTTTATGCCGGAAGCTCTCCTCGGTTTTGACCCCACTTTGTCCCCTCATCCGGCAACTGAATGAAGGAGAGCGCCATGAGGCAGCCGAATGAAGCTCTGCACACTTCCGACGCTCTGCTCCCGCTGGCCTGGGAACACCCTGGCCCGCAGCTCTTAGTCATTATGCCAGCACTTGAAGGGCGCAAGGAGTTTTCAGAACGCTTGAGCGAGGCTGGGTATGCGGTTGCCAGCACCGGCAGTGCATGCGAGGCGCTTGACTATGCAGAACAGGAGCTGATGGATGGCATCGTGCTGGACCTTGATACGCCCTATGAAGTCGGCGCGAGGCAGGCGATGATCTCTGGCTTTCGCTTGCTGGAACTGCTCTGGCGGGCAGCGCGTGCCCGACCTGCTGCGCTGGTGGTGCTGACGGCGCTGGATTATGCCGAGCTAGACGATGTGCTGCGCAGGCGCGTGGATGCCCTGCTCAGCAGGTCTGGCACTATGCCGCAGATTCTGGCGCGACTGCACGCAGCTCTTACACGGGTTGCACAGCGGCGGCAATCTGGCAGCCTCGCGCTGGCTGTGCCGCCGCCTGCTGCGCACGCTGAGTGAGATGCTGAATGAAGATGCAAGCCTGCTCCACTGGTATCTTCCTCCTCTCTGTGTTATGGTATGGCCGTCTGGTGCAGAAGATAAAGCGCTGGTGTGCGGGCCAGACAGCAGCAAAGGGAGTCAGAGCCGGTGGAGCAGCCCACTTTTCACGCCGATGATGTGCGCTCGGTGGCGTTTCTTTTTAGCAGCGATTCTCAGCGCGTCGTTTTGCTGGAGCGGGCAGCCTGGAAAACCTTTGCGCCGGGGCGCTGGACAGGGATTGGTGGCAGGCTGGAGGGCGAGGAAGTGACCAACCCAGGTTCAGGCGCCTTGCGCGAGTTGCGGGAAGAAACGGGGCTGACGCTGGCTGATCTGCGTGCCTGGCGTTTTGTGGCTGATGTGCTTGATCCGGGCGCCGAGGTGCGGCTGGTGTATTTTACTGCTGTGCTCCCTCAAGAGGCGCTTCCGCCCTGCAATGAGGGGACGCTGCATTGGGTGCCGATTACCGAGTACGCGCGCTACGATATGATCGAAAATACGCGCGTGGTGCTTGATGCGTTGCTGGCGCAGGGTCTTCCAGGCAAGGCTGAGCCACAAGTGCTTGCCGCGCTCCCCTGGCGCGGCCTGATTCAGCGGGAAGAAGGGCGCGCGCTGCGTCTGGTGCTTCTTTCACCTGATGGGAACATTCCTTGAGTCTGGAGCGTCTTTCCTGACAGAGTTGCAGCCAGGCATTGAGGTGTAAATGGCTGCGCGACTTGACGAAGAGTGGGCTGGCCTTTTTAGCGAAGGCAGGCGCAGGCAGGGAAAGGAGCGCTCAACAATGTGCTTTACTCGGAATAGACGCTTGAAAGCAGGAGGCGCTGCCCGCCGCTGGTGGGTTGGGGCGCTCCTGCTGGTGATGCTGAGTCTGGCGCTGGCGGCATGTGGCGCTGCTGCCAGCCCGGCTGCCTCAACCGCCTATCAATCGGCGGATGATTCTAATGGGCATGTTGGTGCGCCTCCGCCAGAAGCTACCTCGGCCTCTCAAGGTGGGAGCGCCGGGCAGCCCACGCTGCCCAACGGCATGCCAGCCAATACCTATCTGATTCGCACGCTGGACATCAGTTTGCAGGTCACGAATCCTTTGGATGCAGAACAACTGATCACCAAAGACCTCTTTGGTCTGGATAGCTTTGCGCAGGCTGCCGGGGAACATATCAGCCAGAACGGGGATGGCAAGTATGTGGTTGCACTGACGTTTGCCATCTCTTCCACGAAATATGATGCCGTCAAAGCCTATCTGCAACAGTTCCCTCAGAGCCATCCTGATTTTAAGGGCAAGCTGCTCAACGAGAATGAATCGGTGCAGAATGTGACCGCGCAGTATGTGGACCTGCAATCGCGGCTGACCAATTTGCGCACGGAGCAGCAGCGGCTGTTGCAGTTGCTGAGCCAGGCGCAGAATCTCTCCGATACGCTGACCATTCAGGACAAGCTGACCGATGTGGAGGGACAGATTGAGCAGATTGAGGGGCAGATCAATCAGCTAGCGGGTCAGACATCTTTCTCGACGGTGACGATTACGCTGTCGGCTAGTCCCACTACGCCGGTGAAATCATCTGCGCCGCAAGGCCCCTGGAATCTGGGGCAGGTGCTGGGCGATGCGGGCGGAGCGTTGGTCGCGGTCCTTCAGGTCGCCATCACGGTGCTGATCTGGGTATTGGTGTTTGCGCCCTTCTGGTTGCCTCCATTGGGGTTCTATCTGTGGCGCAGGGCGAAGCTGCGGCGCGAGCGCAAGGCGGCGGTGAGCGTTGGTGCAGTGAGCGTTGGCGCAGCGAGCGGAACTGGTGTGCCGGTGCCTTGAGAATACGCCTGGAATAGCTCCCGGTGAAACAGCGATGGTGAAGAACTTTCATCTAGCGCAGAGGGAGAAGCAAGCACGAAGACGTACTCTTCGTGCCTGCTTCTCCCTGTTCATTTTGACCCTGGACAAAGGAAACGTCGGCCACTACAATAGGGGCACATGAAGGGTGTGTTGATTGGCTTGTCTCTCCTTTCCCTGTGGTGATGATCATGGCTTCGCAACCCGATACCCTGACAAGGCAGCATCTTGAGTCCCTGCGGCGCTTGCTGCCGAACTATCTTGTTTTGCTGCATAACGACGATGAAAACTCGATGGACTATGTGGTACAGGTGTTGTTGCGCGTTGTGCCGCGTCTGACCGTTGAGGAGGCGACGCTGATCATGCTGGAGGCGCACTTGAAAGGGAAAGCTGTTGTGGTGGTGTGTCCTAAGGAGACGGCGGAGTTCTATCGGGCCGGGCTGGAAAGCTATGGGCTGACCAGCACGATAGAGCCTGAGTAACGAGAGCGGGTGCGCAGGGCGGGGCTAACTAACGCTGTATGGGGAGGACGTATGCTGGCGAAGGTGCGGAGTTGCGCAATTGTGGGCCTGGATGGGGCACTGGTGGAGGTGGAGGTAGATATTGGGTTTGGGCTGCCCTCGTTTACGATTGTGGGGCTGCCGGATGCAGCGGTGCAGGAATCGCGGGAGCGGGTGCGCGCGGCGCTCAAAAACAGCGGCGCGATCTTCCCGATGAAGCGCCTGACGGTGAATCTGGCCCCGGCTGATCTGCGCAAAGAGGGGCCAGCGTATGACCTGCCGATAGCGGTGGCGATTTTGCTGGCTTCGGAGCAGGCCACTGCGGATGTGTCGGACGCGCTGTTTCTGGGCGAACTCTCGCTGGATGGCAATGTGCGCCATACCGAGGGGATTTTGCCAATGGTGGCGCTGGCGCGTGAAAAGCAGGTGCGGGCGGTGTTTGTGCCCGCGCCCGATGCGCTGGAAGCTGCGTTGGTGCGGGAAGTGATGATCTATCCGGTTGAGAGCCTGGCCCAGCTTGGTGCGCATCTGCGCGGGGAGCGGCTGATTGAGCCGTACATGCCTGATCCGAGTGTGCTGCACATTGAGGATCGAGCAATCTACCTCCACGATATGGCAGACGTGAAGGGGCAGGAGCATGTGAAGCGGGCGCTGGAGGTGGCGGCCAGCGGTGGGCATAACTTGCTGATGAGTGGGCCGCCTGGCTCTGGGAAGACGCTCTTGGCGCGCGCGGCGCCTTCAATTCTGCCACGCATGACGATTGATGAGGCGCTGGATGTGACCAAGATTTACAGCGTGAGCGGCCTGCTGCCCTCAGATGTGCCCTTGATTACACAGCGCCCATTTCGTGCGCCGCATCATACGATCAGCCATGCCGGGCTGGTGGGCGGCGGGCGCTGGCCCAGGCCAGGCGAAATCAGTCTGTCTCATCGCGGGGTGCTGTTTCTGGATGAACTGCCGGAGTTTGGGCAAAACGTGCTGGAGGTGATGCGCCAGCCGCTGGAAGATAAGGTTGTGACGATCTCGCGGGCGCAAGGGACGGTGACGTTTCCCGCGAATTTTATGCTGATTGCGGCGATGAACCCCTGCCCGTGTGGGTATCTCTCCGATCCGGTCAAAGAGTGCGTGTGTACGTCTGGCGCGATTGCGAAATATCAGCGTAGAATCAGCGGGCCGCTGCTGGACCGGATTGATATTCATGTGGAAGTGCCGCGCGTGGAGTACGAGAAGCTGGCCGACCGGCGCGATGTGGAGCGCTCAGCTACCATTCGGGGGCGCGTGCAGGCGGCGCGGGAGCGCCAGATGCGGCGTTTTGCCGGGACGCGGCTGACCTGCAACGCGGAGATGGGGCCAGCCGAGGTGAACGAGTTTTGCCGGGTGGAGGCCAGCGCGCAAAGTTTGCTGAAGGCGGCCATGCAGCAGTTGCATCTCTCGGCCCGCGCGTTCCATCGCATATTAAAGCTGGCGCGCACGGTGGCTGATCTGGCTGAGTCGGAGAGCATTGGGCCAGCCCATCTGGCCGAGGCTGTGCAATATCGCCCCAGAATGCAAACCGGGTAGGGCACACGCTGCCCTTGTGTGCTACAATTGGCAAGAATCTTGGGTATATGGTTTCTCAAAAATATCTTTTCTTCCCTGTGCCTCTTTTGGGCGCCCTTCGTTGTATAACTGATGTCTGATTTTTTGATGTGCGTTCTATTGGCAGGGCGTCACTGGTGTCGCCCGTAGCGTGAGAGTGAGTTGATGCCTTTGACAGCCCCACATGCTCCTACTGAACAACCTCGTATACTCCAGACGCGCAGTGGGCTGCGCGTGGCCTGGTCTACTCTGCCCTCTGAAGATCATCCTGATTCAAATGAAGATGCAGAACTTATTGATACGGTTTTGGATCTGGTGGCTGTATTTGATGGGGTTGGTGGCTATGAAGGTGGCGAGGTGGCGTCTCGGCTGGCACGCGACGCGGTGCTGGCGACCTGGCGGGAGCGTGCCAGCGCGGCGCAAGACCTTGCGGCGCAGCGCGTGGTGATGCGTGATTCGATTCTGGCGGCTGATCAGAAAGTGCGCGAGGTGGTGGATCGCCAGCCAGAGCTTACGGGCATGGCGACGACGGCGGTGGCAGCCAGGTTGTGGGAGGCGCCAGATCACCGGCGGCTGGTGATTCACGGGCATGTGGGCGATAGTCGGCTGTATGTGCTGCGGGAGCGGGGACGCCTGGAGCGGGTCACAATTGATGATGGGGTGCTGTCAACGCATGTAGCTCTGGGGTTGATGTCGGAGGAGGAGGCGCTGGAGATTGATCAGGCTGAGCAGTGGGAAGATTTGGATGATCGGCAAAAGCGCTATTTTTATCAGCGCGGCTTGATTACCCAGGCCATCGGTGGGCGTGGCGAGCCAGAAGTGCATGTGGGGGAGATCGAGGTGTATGCCGGTGATCGGCTGCTGGTGTGCAGCGATGGCGTTCACGATAACCTGACAGAGCGCGAGATTCTTCAGATACTGCGCAAAGCCGGGCGGCGCGGCAACAGCAGCGATGCGCTGGTGCGGGAGGCACGCAAACGCTCGCAGCGTGGCTTGAATCCGACCCTGCGGTCAAAGCCTGATGATATGAGCGCCATTGTGGTTGATGTTTTGGTGGTTCCCCAGGCGACTCCAGCCCCGCGCGCCAAAAAGCCACCGACGGGGAAAGGGCGCCGCACAGCAAAGACCGTTCCCGCGCCAAGGCGTCGCACAACGGCGAAAACGGTCCCGGCGCCGTCGTCCAAGGCTTCTACCTCTGGCGGCACGCCGCGTGCTCCAAAGGCACCCTCCACGCGCACGTCGCCCAAAGCGCGTTCCAACCAGCAAGAAAGCAAATGATGGACGCGCCAGGCAACGTGTAGCAAAGCAGCGCGGCGTCAAATCAGGCAGAAAGAAACCCTCTCTCGGCAAGGGAAGCGAGAGAGGGTTTTCAGGTGGAGATGAGGGGGCTCGAACCCCTGGCCTCGACAGTGCGATTGTCGCGCTCTCCCAACTGAGCTACATCCCCGGATGCGAAATAACTATATCACATTTAGGCGGTAATTGCAACTGTTTTGCCGAGCAATCTCTCCATAACCCGGCTAAGAGGTCATCCCAGGCTGCTGATTGGGTGTCGCGGCGCCGGGTGGCTCGCCCCAGAGCGCCCAGAGCGTCTGGTCAAAGTCGTGTTTGAGCGCTTCGTAGAGCCGCGCGTTCTCAATTGCCAGCGCGCTGACGCTGGCAAGGGCGTGCAAGAACTCCTCTTCAAACGAGGTAAATTCGCGCTCAGCGCCGCTATAGACGCGCAGGACGCCAAGCACCTGCCCTTTGGTCACCAGAGGCACGCAGAAGACGGAGACAATGCCTTCGATGCGTGCCTGCTCTGGATACTGAAAGCGAGGGTCGCGGGCGGCATTGCGGATATAGACCGAGCGCTCTTGCAGCACTTCCTGGTCAAGCTGGCTTTTCTCCAGTTTGACTGGCCCCTTTTGCAGATAATGTTGACTTAAACCAGAGGTGGCACTGATGGTGAGCGTTCCGGTCAAAGGATCAAGCAGCCGAAGAGAGCAGGCTTTGATATTCATCGCTTCGGCCACTTTCTCGGCTACCAGATTTAAGACGGTGTTCAGTTGCAGGCTGGAATTGACCGCAGTGACCACGCGATAGAAGGCGCGCAGATAGTCATGCTCGGCTTCGGTTGGGTTTTTGCCTTTGCCGTCTACTCTCTGTTGCCCAGACATTGCGCGCTCCTCTCTTTTTTGGCCGCCTGTCATTGTGGCTGATTGGCTAATTATTCCGCCTGTGGTTCTTTCCTGGTCTTCTCGTCTTATCTTCTGCTCTCTTGTTGTCTGCGCTTTTGGCTGCTTTAAAGAAGTGCTGTTACGTATCGCGCCGTTGGCCGCGAATGACCCAAACGCGACATTTTGCCTGGTTTAAGACATAGGGCACCGCTTCACCTGGATCAAAGCGCCCGCTGCGGTCGGTGCGGTAGGGAATGCCAAGGATAATCAGGCCGCATTCGTGTGCTTCGGCTTCGTCTACCAGGCTGTGCCCATAGTTGCGGGCCTGGACGATCTCTGGCTCGATCTCGAAGTTCATTTGTTCGGCAATCTCGACGGCGTGTTCAAGCGCGGGACCGGCTTTTTCGGTGATTTCTGGAAGCGCCGCGTCTACTGCAAGCGTGCGTGGAACCTCGACACCGTAGACCGCGAAGACACGCCCTTTGCGTGGTTTGACCATCTGGCAGGCCAGGCGCACCAATTCCTCGTCCATTTCGTCGCCATGAATTGCCACAAGCACGTTGCGCAATGTGGTGTTCGCCTCTCCGCTGGGGGTGATGCTGGAGCTGGTATTGCGGCTTACCGCGCTATAGTGGGCAAGCTCGCCATTTGATTCGACTTTATCGGCGGCACGGCTGCCTGGATGAAAGCCTAGCCGCTCTAAAATGCTCATTGCAGAAATTCCTCCCTGGAAGACGTTTTTGAGGTACGTCCATAGAAATTATATCATGCGGGGTCGAGCGATGCCTTACAGCTAGAGGGTTTGCGGGGTACTCTCCCTCTCTGGAAAAGCAGCTTGCCATGAGTGCTAGACGCATCTCGGCTGCCAGGACTTTTGGTGATTGGAAAAGAAACTCGAAGGAAACTCGTGAGAGGGGTCGGTGAGAGCGGATCAGCGAAAGCTGCGTCAATGCACGCTTGTTTATCAGACACGTGTAATTTTCCGTAATTCCCCAGGTCGCGCAAGCGCTGCCGCGTGCGGTACAATCTCTGGCAGAGGAACAATCACTTCCATCAGACAACAATCATGGGGAATCTCTACTATTTTGGGTGGCGGGGAAAGCATGGTTTGGTCATAAGGAGTTGCGATGAAGATTCACGAATATCAGGCCAAAGACATCCTGAGCCGGTATGCCATCCCTATTCAGCCGGGGAAGGTGGCAACGACCCCCCAGGAAGCTGAACAGATTGCGCGCGAATTTGGGGCGCCAGTGGTGATTAAAGCCCAGGTGTACGTGGGGGGACGCGGCAAGGCGGGCGGCATCCAGTTTGGTGATACGCCGGAGCAGGCGCGCGAAGCGGCCAGTCGGGTCTTGGGGATGACTATTAAGGGCTTGACGGTGCAAAAGGTGCTGGTGGTCCCGAAGTTGGAGATTAAAGAGGAATATTATCTGGGTATTGTGCTGGACCGCAAATCCCAGGCGCCGGTGGCAATGGTCAGCGCCGCTGGCGGGGTGGATATTGAAGAGGTCGCGGCGAAAACGCCTGAAAAGATTGTGCGCCAGGTGATTGATCTGCGCTGGGGCCTGCCGCCGTTCGAGGCACGCCGGATGCTGTCCGAGGCCGGGGTGCCTTCGGTGGTGGTGGCGAAAGGCGGCGCGATTCTTTCCGCGCTTGCCAGGGCATTTATCGAAACGGATGCGCAACTGGCGGAGATTAATCCGCTGGCGCTGACGGCGGATGGGCAGGTGCTGGCGGCAGATGCCAAGATTTTGATTGATGATAACGCGCTGGTGCGCCAGAAAGAATACGCGGCCTGGGCGGAGCCAGAGGACGCCAACCCGATTGAATACGAGGCGCATGCCGCAGGGCTGGCTTCGTATGTGAAGCTGGAGGGCGGGAATGTGGGCATCATTGCTAACGGGGCGGGTCTGGCGATGACGACGCTGGATATGGTGGCGCGTGCTGGCGGCAAGCCCGCCAACTTTTTTGATTTTGGTGGCGGTGCCAAGGCAGAGATGATGAAGAAGGCGCTGCTTTTCCTGGCGCGCGACCCGGATGTGCAGGGGATTCTGGTGAATATCTTTGGCGGGATTACACGCGGCGAGGAAGTGGCGCGGGGCGTGATTCTGGCGCAGGGTGAACTCCCCAGGAAGCTGCCAATTGTGGTGCGCCTTTCCGGGACGGGCGAGGCCGAGGGGCGCGCGATGCTGGCGGATGCTGGCCTGACCTGGGGCCAGGATATGCAGGACGCGGCGCAGAAGATTGTTGCGGCGATAAAGGGGGCACAATGAGCATTCTCCTTGATCAATCCTCGAAGGTGATTGTGCAGGGTATTACTGGCCGCGAGGGACAGTTTCATACCAAAAATATGCTGGCGGCGGGAACAGCGGTGGTGGGCGGCGTGACGCCCGGCAAAGGTGGCACAGAGGTGGAAGGAGTGCCTGTGTTTGATACGATGGCTGAGGCCAAAAAAGCCACCGGAGCAAATGCAAGCTGCATCTTTGTGCCTGGGCTGGGCGCGCCAGATGCGATTATGGAGGCAGCGGATGCGGGTATTCGGCTGGTCGTTTGCATCACTGAGGGGATTCCGGTGCTGGAGATGGCGCGAGCGATGACGTTTGTCAAAGAAAAGCAAGTACGCTTGATTGGCCCCAACTGCCCTGGGCTTTGCACGCCTGGTGTGGGCAAGATTGGCATTATCCCCTATGGCATTTTCCGCGAAGGGCATGTCGGCTTTATCTCGCGTTCGGGCACGCTGACCTATGAGGTGGTTTCGCTGCTGACGGCGGCAGGTATCGGGCAATCCACCTGCGTTGGTATTGGCGGCGACCCGATCATTGGGACGACGTTTGCCGATTGCCTGAACCTGTTTGAGCATGATGAGCGCACGCACGCGGTGGTCATGTGTGGGGAGATTGGGGGCAGCGACGAGGAAGATGCCGCCGAGTATATCAAGCAGATGAGCAAGCCCGTCGTCGGCTTTATCTCCGGGCGCACCGCGCCGCCCGGCAAGCGCATGGGGCATGCCGGGGCGATTGTCTCTGGGAACACGGGGACAGCGCAGGGCAAGGTAGCGGCGCTTCAGGCGGCGAAGGTGCCCGTAGCCGATACTATCTTTGATATTCCTGGCCTGCTGAAGCAGGTGGCTGGGAAGAAGATTTAAGCAGATGAAGCAGATTTAAGAAGAAGATTCAAGAAGAAGCAGGAAGATGGCAACGGCATTTGTGTATGACCCGATTTTTTTAGCGCATCAGCCGCCGTCGAAGCATCCAGAGTCGCCCAGGCGGGCCGCTGCCATTTACGACCAACTGGAGCGGCTGGGCTGGCTGGACCGCCCGGATGTGCTGCGGCTCTCTCCCCGGCCAGCCACAGAGGATGAACTGGCGACGGTGCATACGCGCGAGTATATCCACGAGATTGAGGAGGCGGTGAAGAAGGGAACGCGCCGGGTTGAGGCCGAGACGTATCTTTCGGCGCGCTCGTATGAGGCGGCGCTGATGGCGGCGGGAGCGCCGCTGGTGGCGCTGGATGCGATGCTGGATGGTCGGGCGCAGAATGGCTACGCGCTGGTGCGGCCCCCCGGCCACCACGCGCGTCCGTCGCAGGCGATGGGCTTTTGTATCTTTAACAATGTGGCGGTGGCGGCGCGTTACGCGATTGATCGCTATGGCCTCAAGCGGGTGATGATCGTTGATTATGACGTGCATCATGGCAACGGCACACAGGAGATGTTCTACGCCGACCCGCGCGTGCTCTATATCTCCACGCATCAATTCCCCTGGTATCCTGGCACGGGGCGCTCGGATGAGATGGGGGAAGGTGATGCCATCGGGACGACGGTGAATATCCCGCTGCCTGCTGGTGCAGATTGGGCGGTGTTTGACGCGATCATTCGGCAGGTGGTGGCGCCGCTGACAGATCGCTTTCAGCCGGAACTGCTGCTGCTCTCAGCGGGATTTGATGCCCACTGGAAAGACCCTCTGGGGCAGCTTCGGCTCTCGAATGTGGATTTTGTGCTGATTACGCGCCTGCTGAAAGACCTGGCGGAAGATTACTGCCAGGGGCGTTTGCTGATGGTGCAGGAGGGTGGCTACGATATTGACGCGCTGGCGCAGTCAGCGGCCTCGTGCTTTAACGTGTTGCTGGGTGGGGATGAGGTGGTTGAGACGCTGGGCGATGCTCCGCCCGCCGAGTTTCGCTGGAACCCGGATGCGATTGTGGAGGCGCTGCGCGATTTGCATGGTCTGGTGGGCTATCGGCGGCGTCCGCAGAAGCCCCAGATTCGCCAGGGATGGCAGGCGCCGGAGACACCAGGAGCAGGACCAGCTGAACCACCAGTCGGACAGATGCCAGAAGAATAGTGCCAGAAGAAGAGTAAGGAGAGCCAGTGTTGCGAGATCGTGCCTTGACGGTGCGTGAGCTTACGCCTGCCGATCTGTCGGCGGTGCTGCGGCTGGTGACGACCTCGGAATATGTCTACCATCGCTTTGGCAGCGAAGAACTGCCGCGCTTGCTGGAACGTAAACCGGGGGTAGCCGCCTTTTCCGGTGAGGCAATGCACGCCTTTCTGCTGGCGAACCTGTTGGCGCCTCCTGTCGCCTGGATTGGTGGCTTTGGGCTGACCTGGAGCGAGGGGCAGCGCTATGAGCACTATCTTGACCTGCTGCTTCCCGCCTTTGCTGCAACGGCGCGTCGGTTTGGAGTGGAGTCGCTGTATTATACGGGCGGCAATCTTGACTCTGATTGGCTCAAAGATGCGCTGCTGGCCCGCGACTTTCACCTGCTGACGACGCTGCGCTCCTATGACAAAGAAGATTTCTCCGTTCCTACGGAGGGCGAACAATCGGTGGAGGTGCGCCCGTTTGAGCCAGAGGATGTGGATGCGGTGCTGTTGGTGGAGGCGGCCTGTTTTGCGCAGCACTGGCGCTATGACGCTGCTGGATTCTTGGAGATTGCCGATACCTGCCCCTATTTCGTCGTGGCGGTGCTGGATGGGCGCATTGTTGGCTATCAGTTCAATGTCGTGGAGGCAGCAACGGGCTTTCTGGTACGCATTGCGGTGCATCCAGCGGTGAATAGTCGCGGGATTGGGGCGCGCTTGATGGCTGAGGCGGTGCACTTTTTTGCCGAGCAGCGCGTCTGGAAGATTGCGCTCAATACCGAGGAGGTCAACCATCACGCGCATCGCTTGTATGAGTGGTTTGGCTTTCATCAGGTGCACCCAAACGGCTTTGTGCTGGAGTGTTCCCGATTGCCCGATGAGGTGCCCCCTGGCTCCTTATAACGCATGGGGAGCCAGAGTTACAGACTTGAGGAACCCCGGAGGCCGCGTACTTTGTAGACGGTCAGCGGCTCGCGTTTATTTTTGACGCTCAGTGGCTCCAGTTTGAGGCAATCAAAGTATGCCTGCACCTGCTCGTAGGTGGTGTGGTTGATGATGATCTCGTTGTCCGATGAGTTTGATTGCAGACGCGAGGCAATATTGACGGCATCGCCCATCGCGGTGTAGTTTTGCAGGCGCTCGCGCGAGCCGATGTTGCCAACGGTGGCGAGTCCGGTGTTGACGCCAATGCCATAGCGCACGCGGATGCCATATTTGGCTTCGGGGTAGTCGGGGTTATTGTGCCACTGGCGTTCTTCAATGGCGCGGCGCATTCCCAGCGCGGCGCGCACGGCGCGTACGGCATGGTCTTGTTGTGGCAACGGCGCGTTGAAGATTGCCATGAGCGCGTCACCCTGAAACATAGTGAGGGTGCCCTGCTCTTTCCAAATCTCCTCGGTCAGGATGTCCAGATATGCATTGAGCAGTTCCACGACTTCTTCAGAACGTCGTCCATCACTCAGCGCGGTATAGCCGCGAATATCAGCAAAAAGGATGGAAACCTCTTTCGTCTGGCCGCCCAACTCGACGGCTTTGGGGTTGCTCATCAGTTCTTCGACCACCGAGGGATGGACGTAACGCTGGAAAATGTCTTTGATTCGGGTGGCAGCATCGCGCCAGTTGCGCAGTTCTGTGAGGTCTTCCACCGCCATGACCAGGCCGGTTTCTTTGTTTTCCTGGTCGCGCAGCGGTGAGATATTGATGCTGAGGGCCACCTTGCCACGATTGGGCAGTTCGCAATCCACTTCGCGATTCAGGATGGTTGAGTCGTCGGCCTTGGCGCGGTCAACGGCCTCAATGATTTTATCCTGTCCCAGGCGCTCAAAGACCTGCTGGAAGTCCTGGCCGGATACGTCACTGGCGGAGAGATGGAAGATTCTTTCAGCCGCGAGGTTGAGCAGTTGAATCTGGCCTTTGGTATCAAGCGTGATGACGCCGCTGGCAATCGAGCGGAAGATATTATCTAGCAGATTCTTAAATTCGGTGATCTCGCGGACCTTGCGCGCGTTGTCAATAGCAATAGCAGCCTGGTTGCAACAGGCGGCCAGGAGATCAAGGTGCTCAGCCGTGTAGGGGTTGGCAATGTGGCGGTTATCTACATACACAATGCCGATGTTACGCTTTTGAATCACGAGCGGGGCGCAGAGGACGGAGCGAATGTCATAGGTATGAATGCTCTTGCTGACAATGCGCTGATCTTCCGGGGCATTCACGGTGACAATGGGGACTTTGGTGCGCCAGACCTGTTGAATGATGCTGGTGGAGATGGTTTCATATTCCTTTTTGGGCATGGGTTGGCGCTGTTTGTCCCTGGCAATGGTGTATTCAAGCTGGTGCGAGGATTGATTATAGAGTAGCAAAAAGCCACGATCAGCGCCCACGATCTCGATGACTTTATCCATGACACGGCCAAGGACCGTCTCCAGGTCCAGGGTCGAATTGAGTTCCTGGGCGACGCGATAGAGCATTGCCAGCATTTCCCGCTCGCGTTCGAGGGTACCGATGCTGCTCTGGGAGCTTTGCACGGACTGATCGAGGTGGCGGAGTTTTTCGGCAATGACCGCCAGTTCGCGATCGCCGCGACGGGCCATATACAGCGTTTCAGCGAGGAGTTCTACACGTGGGTCGCCAGCTTCCGAAGCATAGGTGCCTTCGACGGCATCGCCAAGTTTCATGGTGACGGTGTGCAAGGCGTTGGCAATGGAGGTCAGCGCGAAGGAGATAGATTTCACATCATCGCGCGCTTTGGCCTGGGCGCTTTGGGCCGCCTGGGCGACTTCTACCGCGCGTCCGGCCTGAACGATGTTGGAAAGCAGACCACCAAAGCCATTCGAGATGGCGCGATCAGCGGTGGTGCCAGAGCGTGTTTCCTGGCTTCCCGATGGTCGCGTGGATGGCTGAGAGTCCCCTGAATCTGCCGAATTGGGAGTGGCGATTTGCATTGTCTCTCTCCTCCCTCCCTGCCGTTGGCGCTTCCTCTGGCTTGTTGGGATGTATGGGTTTTGCCCACGTGTAATTGGCCGACCTGCGTGTCATCCTCTCCATTATAGCATGGGCCAGGCGAAGCGAAAACGGCCTCTTCCAAAGAGCACACCCGGCTCCCATCTTCAGTGGAGACGAGCCGGGCATGGGTGAATCACCGCGTGCTTTGCAGCGCTGCAAGGCGGGCTGGAGCCGAAAAGGTGTTCAAGGTGTTTCTTTCGCCTGCGCGGGTGGGGGAGTGGAGGCAGCGGTATTTTTCTTTTGGGGTTCCCAGCCAGGAGCGCGAGCAACAATCATCGAGAGCATTTTGCCTTCCATAATTGGGGAGCGTTCAATAGTGGCGGTGCCTTTGAGTTCGTTGGCAATGGATTCAAGCAGCGTGCGCCCCAGTTCTGGGTGGGCCATCTCGCGGCCCCGGAAGAGGACGCTCACCTTGACCTTATCGCCTTCGGCCAGAAACTCTTCAATTTTGCGCGTTTTTACCTGGATG
>DATBGS010000107.1:0-8418 GCA_036557885.1 Ktedonobacterales bacterium | reverse complement strand
GCCGGGGCTACAAGCTCGTAGCCCCGGCGTCCCTGCCGGGGAACGCCCCAAGACGAAACAAGCCCCCGCTGCCTGGGTCAGGCGCGGGGGCCAGAAGCAGTGGCAACCGAATTGCCGTAACATGCTTCGGCCCCGCGCCTGGGGAAGCCAGACGTGGGGTAACGTGGCATGGGCGAGTTAGTTACTCGTCTGTGCCAGTTCTCCAGAGCATACCAGGGAAATGAAGTTGTCAGAGCCTCTTGCGCGGTTCCACTGGATACGCTCTTCAACGGCTACTGCAAGTATACCAGCAAACGGACGCAAAGTCAAGCGTTTGGGGAACGAGTTTCAAGCGCCTGAAGAGATTTCAATCTGCCCGCGTTGAAACAGGAAGTGATGAACAAGACTATCTAGCTGATTGCTTCAAGCCACCTGCGGTACCGCCTGGTGCGGCTGCTTCAGGCACATCAGCGCGCCGCCCGCAAGCACCGCCAGATAGCCCACATACAGCCAGAGCAGGCCGGTGCCGAATAGAGGTGGCGGTTCCAGGGGCAGCCCGCTATCTGAAGTGAACACCCACCACAAGAGGACTGTTATTGCCGCCAGAGTAAAGAGCGTGATAACGAGAGCAATCCCCAAAGCCCGGCGTGCCGCCAAATCTTCGGTACGAAATGCCAGGCCGCCTGCGATGCCAGCCGTGAGCAGCGGCATGAGGAGCGGCAGCCCAAACAACACGAGCGAGAGGGGAAAACCCGCCGCAACCTCGCGCCAGCCTGTCCAGGTCACAACTTCAAACGCTCCATTGGGCGGCTGGTTCCAGACGCGGTAAGTAAACCAGGGCAGCGAGTAGCCGATCAGAACCAGCCCCGCCCCAACAACACAGACCAGCCCGCCAACACGCGAAGCAACTGATGGCATGGGGTCCACCTTTCAACAGTTATCCTTGCCCACGCCCCTGATACTGCGCAACTGTTTCTTTGGCGTTGGGCCTGCCGCTGGCGAGAATGCTCTGGATGAGTTCCTGTGCATCCAGCGGCACGCGCCGAAACTCCAGGCCAAGCCGCGCGCCCTCAGACGTGAGGACGGCGTATTCCGCCCAGGGGTCGCACTGGAAGCCTTCATCGGGCTGGTGCCGGTTGTAGGCGACGCCCACGCTGCCCGGATTAAAGAAAAACGTCTCCCCCAGGCGGCGTACCTGCTGGGTGTGGGTATGGCCGCCCGTCATAATGGCCGGGGCAAAGGCGCCCAGAAATTGCTGGAACTGTTCTTCTGGTGTGTCGGGGTAAATGATGTCATCGAAGGAATGCGGCGAACCGTGAAAGCACAGCAGCTTGTGGCCGCCCTCCAGCGCAATCTCATACGTGGGGTGAAAGCCCGCGATGAACTGCCGGTCTGCCTCTGAAAGCCGCGCCAGCGACCATTCCCGCATCGCCAACTGCTGCTCCGAGGTGCCTTCCTTTCCCGTCTCTATGCCGGTGAGCAGCCAGGCATCGGCATTGCCCATGATGATTGGGCAGGCCAGTTCGCGCAAACGCTGCACCGTTTCGGCGGGCTGGTGGCCGCCCTGAATGGCGTCGCCCAGGCACACGATCTGATCAGCGGGATGCTGTTGCAGATCGGCCAGCACTGCATCCAGCGCCAGGCACTTGCCGTGAATATCCGAAATAACCGCGATTCGCATGAGAGTGTTCCTTCTAGTGCTGCTTGCTATACGGCAAACTTGCTTGTAGCCCCGCCGACCCTGGCGGGGCGTTCCCTGTTGCCAACGTTCGCCTGTGCGCCAAACCCCGCTCCCCCTGCGGGCTAGCAGCCCGCGCTACAAGCGCCCGTCCCAACCCGTGCAGGCGGGTTTCGCTGTGCCCTTCTGTCTTAGGGTGGCCGCAGGCCCATAGGCGCGGTTTTAACCGCCAGCTATGCTGGCTGCGCCATCGGCGCTTGCTCCTGCTCAGTAAGCTCTATCACCTGCACTGCCCCTGGCCCCAGCGACTCATCGCTCTCCAGCACTTCCATAAGCTGCGGGCAGAAATGCACCGTGTTGTCTTTGGGGACCAGCCTGGCCGACCACGCGCCATTATGCACGATAATCTCGTAGCGGTCCTTGCCGGGGTGCGCCTGGATTGTCCGGTAGACATCCTGTATCTTGATCGTATCCAGCAGGTCGTTTTTGGTGCGCTGCACCGTGATGCGCAGCAGGTGGCGCCGGTGGTCCAGGTCTTCTTCCGAGACTTCAAACTGCTCCGCGCTGTCGGCAATGATCTTGGCATGGTCTTCGCGCATCTCCACCTTGCCGGTAATCAGCAGCACGTTTTCTTCCTGCCACAGTTCGGCGGTCTCGTTATACAGGCGCGGGAAGATGGTCACTTCCACCTGCCCATGCGCGTCCTCCAGAACCACCGCCGCCATCGTATCGCCCTTTTTGGTGGTGATGCGCCGCGACTCGATGATGCGCCCGCCAACCATAACCTTCTGCCCTGCTAACTCTTCGCTGAGCCTGCTGGTAGCTATGGCGCCGCGCTCCTCCAGCGCCGCAGAGTAGCGCGTCAGCGGATGCTCGCTCAGGTAGATGTTGAGCAGTTCTTTTTCCCAGGCCAGCAACTCCTGGCGCGTGCGTGGGGCGGCCTCTTTCAGCTTGAAGTTTTTTACCGGGTCGTGGCCTTCCATCGCCCCAAACAGGCTGAACTGCCCAATCTCCTCCATTTTGCGCTGCTGCTGCCCCACGCTGATTGCCAGGTCCAGCGATTCCAGCAGTTGATGGCGCGGCCCCAGGTCGTCCAGCGCGCCCACTTTAATCAGACATTCCAGCGTGCCGCGCGTCACCGCCCGGCTATCCACCCGCGCGCATAGTTCGGCCAGCGAGACAAACCGTCCGCCTTTGGCGCGTGCCGCCAGCAGTTCCTCAATCGGGCGAGAGCCGACGTTTTTAATGGCGAGCAGGCCAAAGCGCACCTTGCCGCCCTCGCGCCAGTCGCCCTCAATCGAAAAGCCCATCTCGCTCTTGTTGATGTCCGGGCGCAGCACCTCCACGCCCATGCGCTTGCACTCGGCAACGGCAGCCATCACCTTTTTGGCGTCACTGGCCTCGGTGGTCAGCGTGGCGGCCATAAACTCTGCCGTGTAGTTCGCTTTCAGGTAGGCGGTGATATAGGCGACCCAGGCATACGAGCAGGCGTGCGCTTTGTTAAAGCCGTAGCCGCCAAACGGCTCAATTAGCGTAAAGATTTCGTCGGCCACCTTTTCCGAGATGCCATGCTTGACGCAGCCCTGAATAAACTTGCCGCGATACTTCTGCAACTCTTCAGGAATCTTTTTGCCCATCGCCTTGCGGAAGGCGTCCACCTCGCCCCAGGTAAAGCCCGCCAGGTTGACAGCGATGTAGAGCACCTGGTCCTGGTACACGATCACGCCGTAAGATTCGCGCAGAAATGGCTCCAGATCAGGGTGCAGGTATTTAATCTGAATCTGGCCGTGTTTGGCTTTAATAAAGGTGGGGATGCTCTCCATCGGGCCAGGGCGATATAACGCGACCATCGCGGTCAGGTCTTCAATGCTGGTTGGCTTGAGTTCTTTGATGTGCTGGCGCATGGCCCCCGATTCAAGCTGGAAGATGCCCGTTGTTTCGCCGCTGGCGAGCAGATCATAGGCTTTCTGGTCGTCGGTGGGGAGGTGGTCAATGTCCAGGTCAATGCCGCGCGTGGCCTTGATAAACTTCACGGTGTTTTGCAGAATGGTCAGGTTGGAGAGGCCCAGGAAGTCGAACTTGAGCAGCCCCAACTCTTCCAGATACGCCTGCTCATATTGCGCGACCAGCCAGCTTTTGGGGTCTTTGGGGTCGCGCCGTTGCAGCGGCACCATGTCTACCAGCGGCTCACGCGAGACGACCACGCCCGCCGCGTGAATGCCGGTGCTGCGGATGGTCCCTTCCAGCGCCAGCGCTTTGTCCAGAATCGTTTTGGTGGTTTCGCTGCTGTCGTAGCGCTGTTGCAGGTCTTTGATCGTTTCCAGCGAGCCGCGCAGCGTCACCTTGGGGCCAGTGGGAATCATGCGGGCGATGGTATCGGCCTCGCCCTGCAAGCTCAGCACGCGCCCCACGTCGCGCACCGCAGCTTTGGCGGCCATCGTGTTAAAGGTGACGATCTGCGCCACTTTATCCCAGCCGTATTTTTCGGCTACATACGCCACCATCTCGTCGCGCCGATCATCGGGGAAGTCCATATCAATATCGGGCATGCTCTTGCGCTCTGGATTTAGGAAGCGCTCAAACAAGAGGCGATACTGGAGCGGGTCCACGCTGGTAATCCCCAGCACGTAGCCGATGATGCTGCCCGCCGCCGAGCCACGCGCCGAACAGCGAATGCCGCGCCGCCGCGCCTCGTTGACAAAATCCCAGACGACCAGGAAGTAGGACACAAAGCCTTTGCTGGCGATGATGTTGAACTCGTATTCAAAGCGGTCCCGAATCTCGTCGGTCATCGTGCCGTAGCGTTCTTCGATGCCGCGCAAACACAGTTCGCGCATAAAGGCTTCCTGGCTGGAATACCCCTCTGGCGTGGGGAATTCGGGCAGCAGCGCCTGCCCAAACTTCAGGTCTAGCTGGCACATCTCGGCAATGTGCATGGTGTTTTGCAGCGCTTCAGGCAGATCAGGGAACAGCGCGGCCATCTCTGCGGCGTTCTTGAGGTAGTAATGGCTGCTGTCGAACTTCATCCGCTTGGGGTCTTCAATCGTCTTGCCCGTCTGCACGCACAGCAAAATATCCTGGTGCTCGGCGTCTTTGGCCTGCACATAGTGCAGATCGTTGGTTGCCACCAACGGCAGCCCTGTTTCTTTGTGCAGATCAAACAAACGTTGGTTGACGGTCCCCTGCTCCGATTCTGTCGCCAGATGGTCCTGAATCTCTAAGAAAAAGCGGTCCTGAAAGACCTCCCGATACCAGTTGATGATCTGCCGCGCCCCGTTAATATCTTCTTTGAGCAGCAGCGAAGGAATCTCGCCAGAGATGCACGTGCTGGTGGCAATTAAGCCTTCTGCGTGCTCGGCAAGCGTCTTCTTATCTATGCGCGGGCGCAGATGGTAGCCCTTGGTATGCGCCAGCGAAGTCAGTTTCAGCAGATTGCGGTAGCCTGTCTCGTTTTGCGCCAGCAGCAGCAGGTGATAGTAGTCGTATTTGCCGCTGTGTTCTTCCATGCTGTTTGGCGTCAGATAGCTCTCTACGCCAAGAATCGGGTTGATGCTCTCCGCTTTGCACGCCTTGTAGAAATCCACCGCCCCATACATGGCCCCGTGATCGGTGATCGCCAGACTCCTCATCCCATAGCTTTTGGCCTGGCTCACCAAGTCCTGGATGCGCGAGAGGCCATCAAGCAACGAGTATTCACTGTGGACATGCAGATGGGTAAATTCAGGCGTGCTCATGCGTGTTTCCGGTCCTTTTGTTGCTGGTAATCGAAAGTCAACGGGGCGCCATAAGCCAGTATAAACCAGCCGATACCCAGGAGGCAAGGGCAAAATTTGCTGGCGGTTTGAACCGCCTGTTTCTCTTGCGCCCAACACCAGAAGTGCTACAATAGTTTTTACCCATATCGTTGAGACAGGCGAAGAGGAGGTGAGAAGGAAAACAGAAGAGGTGAGAAAGCGACGAGCAACATAGGTAGTATCACCAGGCAAAGGATAGGCAGCATGGCGTCGTCTATGCACACACACCGAGGAAAAGACATGCCAGAGCACGCTTTCCAACCGGAAGGACGCGAACCGGGTGTGCCGCCCATTATTTTAGTCATCGAGAACGACACCAATAACCGTATTTTGCTGGAAAAAATCCTGGGACTGGGCGGCTATCACTTTGTTTCGGCGGCCAATGGCGAAGAAGCGCTGAACTTGCTCAAGCAAGGCCAGCACGTTGATCTGGTGTTGACAGACCTCTCTATGCCAGTGATGGATGGCTTCAAAGCCACGCAAATTCTGCGTGCCACCTCTGGCTACGAAGACCTCCCGATTGTGGCGGTGACAGCCCTGGCGATGAGCGGGGACCGCGAATACGCGCTTTCGCTGGGCTGTAACGAATATCTGACCAAGCCCTATCGCCACAGCGACCTGCTGGCTGTGGTGGAGCGCTTGTTGAAAACGAAACAGTGAAGGGCGGGGCAGTGCGCTGGTTAGAACTGAGCATTTCGGCTCATCGTGAGGCGGTGGAAGCGCTGTGCGAACTGCTCAGCCGCTACGCGCCTGGCGGGGTGGCCCTGGAAGAACCCATCACCCTGCTGGATGATGGGCAGGAGTATCGTATCCAGCCCGATCAGCCTGTGCTGGTGCGCGCCTTTTTGCCCACAGATGGCAGCGAGGAAGAAGCGCGCCTGCGCATTCAAGAGGGCATCTGGCATCTGGGGCAGATCGGCCCAAACTTTGTGGGCACGCTCTCCTCGCGCTATGTGGACGAGGAGGATTGGGCCAACGCCTGGAAGGAGTATTACCACGTGCTCCACGTTGGGCGGCGCGTGGTGATTAAACCTTCCTGGCGCGAATACACGCCGCAGCCCGGCGAAGTCGTGCTGGAGCTTGACCCCGGCATGGCCTTTGGCACCGGCCTGCACCCCACCACGCATATGTGCCTGGAGCAGCTAGAGCAGCTTGTCCAGCCCGACATGCGCGTGCTGGATGTGGGCACCGGCTCCGGCATTCTGGCGCTGACCGCCGCCAAACTGGACGCCGCGAGCGTGCTGGCGCTGGATATTAGCACTGTCGCAGTAGAAGCGGCCCAGGCCAACGCCCGCGCCAACGGCCTCGATGAGCGCGTCACCGTGCAACTGGGCACCTTGCTTGTAGCACCGGCGTCCCTGCCGGTGAACGATGTCATAGGCAAACCGCTTGTACCACCGGCGTCCCTGCCGGTATATGATCTCGTCGTCGCCAACATCATTGCGCGCGTCATTGCTGAACTGGCGCCCGCGCTGGTGGCATCGCTCGCCCCTGGCGGCATCCTCATCGCCAGCGGCATCATTGACGAGCGCCTGCCACTGGCCGAAGACGCCCTGCGCGACGCGGGTTTGCAAAACATCCAGCGCGTGCAAGAAGGCGACTGGTTTACGCTGGTGGGGCGCCGTTAGCGCGCCGCACCAGTCACGCTTGCTGTTGGGCTTTGAGCGCCTGGTCTTTGAGCGCTTGCGCTGTGGCAAACGCCTGCTCTGCTTCCGCCCGCTTTCCCCACTCCAGAAATAAAGAGTGCTTAGACCACCAGGGGCTTACGTTGGTCGGGTCAACCTGAATCGCCTGGTCATACGCGGCCAGCGCCTCCTGGTAGCGCTGCCTGCTCTTCAAGACACTGCCCTTGCGAATCAAGGGAGAGGCAGAGGTTGGGTCCAATTGAATCGCCCGCTCAAAAGCGGCCAACGCCTCATCAACGGGCTTTCCCAGAAGCAGCAGCGCGTTGCCCTTGCCTTCCCAGGCGGTTGCGGAGTTCGGGTCAAGCTGAATCGCCCGCTCATAGGCAGGCAGCGCATCCTCTAGCCTACCTCTTGTCCTGGACATATCGCCTTTGCCCACCCAGGCGCGGACAGAGGTGGGATAAAGCTGCGTTGCCCGCTCATAGGTGTGCAGCGCATCCCAAAGACGTTTTTCAGCCTGTAAGCTTTCTGCTGTTTTAAGCAAGGCTTCTTCTGTGTCCTGAGGCGCTCGTGCTGCCCCTGGTCTGTTGGAGACGGCTCTGATGATGAAACCTGCCGCAACTATTCCCAGCGCGCCAAGCAAGAACACGACCCCGTTCCGCGAGGATGATTGCGCGAGCTGTAACCGATCTTCATAGGTATCGGTGTGCGATTGTCCGTTCTGTGTGACAATGCAGGTATCCCCTGGCTGCATGGTCTTTCCGTCACAGGTTGGCTGTGAAGGCTGGAAAAAGTTGATTATCGCGGCAAGGCCCAAAATAAGCCCGATGAAAAAACAGATTGCCGCCACTCCATCTGCGAAGCCTTTAGAGGAACGAGCCATCGCTGTTCTCCTTTCCAATCAGACGGCTCTCGTAGCTCAAACCGAGGGAAATTGTAACACGTCAGGGCGACTGTTTCCTGAAGCACAGAAGAAAATACCGCGCCATTGGCGCAAACCGGTGACACGCCTGGAAACTCGCCCCCAAAACACTTGACTTTGCGTCCGTTTGCTGGTATACTCACACTAGCCGTGAAAGAGATGGCTCAGTGGAACCGCGCAATGGCTCAGACAACTTCATTTCCCTGGCCGTCTCTGGAGAACTGGCACAGACGAGTGAATTACTCGCCCATGCCACGTTACCCCGCACCTGTCGCTAGGCAGGCGCGGGGCCGAAGCATGTTACGGCAATTCGGTTGCCACTGCTTCTGGCCCCCGCGCCTGACCCAGGCAGCGGGGGCTTGTTTCGTCTTGGGGCGTTCCCCGGCAGGGACGCCGGGGCTACGAGCTTGTAGCCCCGGC
>DATBGS010000106.1:0-6318 GCA_036557885.1 Ktedonobacterales bacterium | reverse complement strand
ATAGGCTGGCGGTGTACGCACCGTAAGGTGTTGAGCTAACCAGTACTAATGATCGAACGGCTTAGCTGACCCTCACTCCGTCGGGTCAGCACTTCTCAGTCTCTTCCTCTCCCTCGTGCTTCACTTCCTTCCCCTTCGCAGTTGTTCAGCGCTTTTGAGCAGATTACGGCGTGGCGCCGCGCTTTCGGGTGCAGGCCCAGTTGAGTGTTCCTTTTTAGGAATGCTCCTGGGCCTGCTCTTTTTTATGCGCTGCGTGGCCCCTTCCCTTGCTCCCGAATTTCCTTAAAAATGCCTGTGAGCAAGAATACCAGGATGCGGTTTTGGTCCTCTTGCTTCAACGCGGTATGATGGTAGGAAAGGTTGAGTATTGGAGGATCAGGGTGGCAGTGCATTACTCCGATTATACGATGCTGTGCTGTGCTTCACACGATCAATCTACCACGATAGTCATCTACGTCTCATGTTCAGTCTGGAGAAGTTTTTACTTGAGCTTATACCTGGGTGACCAAGAGGCGACTTTTGTCTTTAAGCTGCGACGGAACATCGCTCTTGAAGGAGACTTGCTGCTTGCCAAATTAGAACTAGAAGCTTTTATGCCCGGACCAGTGGACATCGTGGCGCACATACACGATGTGCTTCAGGATGTGCCACAGTTAGCTGATTTACCAGGCTTTGGAGCTTTGGATGTTCTCGCTCGTCCAGATGGCAAGCAGGGATATAAGGCATCTGGGCCGTCAGCGCTTCTTCCTGAGCTTATCCGTTGTCTCTCCTTTGTTCAACGCATCTACTGCATCACAAAAGATACCGAGTTGGCACGCAGCCTGATCTTTGAGAGCCAGGAAAAGTTAGGCCCAGTCCTGCGCTTCTGCGCAGATGCAGACCAACTGGTCCTCCAGGCTATCCCTCACTACACCATCATAGAAATATCCGATGTTGTGGCTGATCAATCAAGCGATTTTGCAGATACCAAGAAAAACCTCACGGCTGTTCTTGATGCGCTGACGGGCAGAGAAGCTGACCCGCATGCCATCAAGCTTGCCACCACCGCTCTTTCTGTGCAATCCACCACCTCTCATTTATCTCACGATATCCATTACTACAAAGCAAAGTTCTTTCCCCGCATGGCACGCTCAATGATCAATATGTGTGTGCGCCGCCTGGGAGAACAGCCACACCGCGTTATAGACAACTTTGCGGGAAGTGGCACCGCTCTTTTGGAAGCTTCCACGCTTGATATTCCCAGCATTGGGCTGGACATTGATCCTCTTTCTGTAATGATTGCCACTGCCAAACTGGCAGCGGTTCATTTAGAAAGTAAGCACCTTTCAATGGAAGCGGCCTCGGTTATAGCCCGTTTGGGAACAAGAACTTCTGGGCAGCTGACGCTGTTTGATGCACTTGAACCTGAGATACCCGATGGCGGAATTGTCTTCCCTGCCTGGCTGATGAAAAACAGGAGGATGACCCAACGCATAGCTGACGATCTTAGCAGCGAGATTTCTCAGATCAGGGCGGCTATTGTTGGCTGTGACCCACAAACAACCAACCTGCCCCGTGTGTTGATGTCCGATGCCATCTCTCGCAAAATTCGGATGCGCTTTATGGGCACCGGGGTTGGGCGTTTTTCTTTGACTTTTCCCAAGATGTCTCTGACGCAAATGTTCATCAAATCTCTCAAGCATTACGTGAAAGTCGCCGCAACGTGTGAATGGCTGCGTCAGACCATCCATCTGCCCTTTGCAGATGCCCAGGTCTTGGCTGCCGATACTCGCAACATCCCAGAGACTCTTGGACAGTTCGATATTCTGGTAACTTCTCCTCCGTACCTGCCAGCGTCAAGCGGAAGAGAGAGCTATGCTAAAGCTCGCGCCCCTTCTTTGATTGCCCTGGGGATGAGAAATCACGAGGACGTTGATGATTTGGTGGATGATTCTATAGGCTCAATGGATGGCAATGGCACGGGTATAGAGGCTCTTTTGGAAGATGAACGGCGAGTGGTTGAATGGCTCAGGCAAGATGAGTTACGAGCCATCAAAGCTGAGCCAACCGCGCGTTATTTTCTTGATATGCGCCGCACGTATCAGCAGATGTTCAGGGTCTTGCGGCCCGGAGCATTTGCTGTGGTGGTCAGTGGCAAAACAAGCACCTTTTACCAATTCTCAACCAGAGATGCTTTGCTGGTGGTAAATGCCGCTGAACTCCTGGCGCAAGAAGCGGAAGGCATAGGCTTTGAGATCGTGGCCCTGCACGATATACAATTAAACAAATCCAACAGAAACGCTCGGCCACGCTCTCTTGATGCTTACTACGAAACTTTGATTGTTTTGAGGCGGCCCTGATTTTGCTTGCGACGGAGGGATGTATGCACAAGCAAGGGATTCCTGATATTGATCTTTTTATTGAACAAGATTCAGATCGTACCCCAGAATCAAGAAAATTTTACATTATCCACCAGGGCAAGATTCTCGCCAGCTATGCTACGCTTAAGGGAGCAGCGAATAAATACAATGAGATCAAAAAGGAAATAGGCTATACCCCGCCTCAACCCCCGGAGGCTAACAGCCCAGATTTAGCGAGTGCGCTGGCTGAAGAGTGGATGAGCCGAACAGAGTTGTATTGGTATAACTCGGCTTCGCATAGATCAACAAATAAGGTCCGCAGGTAATAACCAGCCTTCTGAGTGCACAACGTATGCAGGGGTCAGACATATGCACAAAGACAACAAGCGCTTGCGCACCTTTGTGAAACATTTCATCAATCCAGTCTTGCGCTCACTGGCTCACTCCTCGCGCGGCCCCTTTGCTCTTTTGCGCCACGTTGGTCGGCGCAGCGGGAAAGCCTACGAGATACCGATCATGGTCTGGCCAATCCCAGATGGGTTTATCATTGCGCTGACCTATGGGCCAGATGTTGACTGGCTGCGCAACCTTCAAGCTGCCGGACAGGGAAGCCTGCGCTGGCACAAGCAGGAATACGTCTTCCAGAAGCCGGAACCCGTTGACGCGCAAACCGCCCTGGCTGCGCTCCCTCCCCTGGTAAAACGCATCTTGCGGCTGCACGGCACACACGAGTTTGTCAAGCTCCCCAGCCAGCCCGCCGCCTGAAGCGCGGAGACGCTTCAATGGCGCTCCCTTTGCCTGGCGCTATCTCCCCGCCATCAGCGGCGCACCATCGCGCTCGCAGAAACGTGCCCGCAGTGGATTTTCGTAGCGGCAGATAGGACAAATGCGCACTAGCTCCACCTGATCGCGCTGGCATATCTGCGCGTTGGCCGGGTTCTCAAGGCCGCATTTGGGGCAGGTGCGCACCAGTTCGGCTCCATCTATAAAGCAAAACTTGGCCTGGGGCCGGTTCTGGGTGAAGCAGCGCGGGCAAAGGATGGGCAGGCGCACGCCGTCGTTGCGGCAAAACTTGGCCTGGGGCTTGTTCAGAAAGCCGCATTGGTGGCAGATGATGGGGATGTCCAGCTGAGAGGTTGGCACGCGCGTCTGTTTTTCACCGAGCTTTGGCGACGTGTTGGTGGCGGGCGCCGCAGCGGGCGCGGTGATAGCCGTCCGAAAGGCGGCGGCCAGTTCGCCCGCGCTCTGGTAGCGATCAGTGGGTCTGGCGGCGATGGCTTTGTTGACCACCTCTTCCACTGTTTTGCTGATGGGCGAGTTCAGGATGACCAGTTGATGCAGCGTCATGCCCAGCGCGTAAATGTCTGCGAGCTTGCTGACGGCTGTTCCCTGTGCCTGCTCCGGGGCCAGGTACAGCGGGTCATTGGGCATGCTAAAGAGCAGCCGTGTGGCCTGCCCAGAAGGGCCGCTGCCCGACATCTCGGCGGCCTGTCTCGCGCTGCCAAAGCCGCCCAACATCAGCCAGCGCTCTTTGAGGTAGAGATGCTGCGGGCGCACATCGCAGTGGATGATGCCGCGCTTATGCGTGTAGTCCAGCGCCGCTGCCGCCTGCTCCAGATAATACGCCGCCTCATCCAGCGTGAGCGGGTTGCCGCCTTTGGCCGCGCTGATCCGATCATGCAGCGAGCCATTGGGCGCGTAGTGCATCACCAGATAGGCCAGATCATTCTGGGCAGTAAAGGCATAGGCGGGGAGGATGTTGGGATGGTCCAGGGTGGCCGTCAGCCGCGCTTCGTTGCGAAAGCGATCAATAAAGGCGCTCTGGGTGGCCTTGGGGATGGACCAGGGCAGCAGCACTTTCATGGCGACCCGGCGATCAAGCTCCGTGTCTGTTGCCAGATAGAGCGCTACCATGCTTTGTTTGCTCAGCACTTTTTCCAGGCGATAGTGCCCCAACATGGTGCCCAGTAGTTCTTCAGTGGTTGGCATCTGCTCTCCTCGTTCCCGACGCGCCCAAAGCATGAGACTGGCTGGCGGTTCCGTAATGCTATGCTCTTGGATGGATTATAGCATGGGGGCTGGAGAGAGGATAGAGCGTATGCCTTGTATGTGCGAAGAAGGAGCCACTCTGCCCACCAGAGGCACAGAGGAGAGCATGTAGAGAGCCTGGTTGTGGCGAGAGGCCAGCGTTACTGGCAGGCACGTACATGCCTGCCAGCAGCTTTTCATCAGTCGCCAGCAGAGGCGGTTGATTCCTTGATAGCCGCCTCCACGCTTACCGGGGTTGCCTCCTCAAGCGCGGGACGAGCCAGAAACACCAGCAGCAGCACGCCTGCCAGCACGTACACACAGCCCTGAATATTCAGGACCAGCACGACGCCCAGATGATCGCCCAGCGTGCCCGCGATGGTTGTGCCAAGCAGTGCAAGGACCGCGCCAGTGGTGAAAAACGTGCTGGATACCCGGCCTCGATAGGCATCGGGGGTCGCGGTCTGCTGAAGCGCAGCCACCCCGGTAAACCCCGCGACTCCGGGGATGCCAACCAGCACAAACAGGGCAAACGTGAGCAGGAAGACCGGGAAAAAGGCAGGCGAATTGAAGATTGCCAGATCAATCAGGCCAAAAGCAACGGTGCAGCACCCAATCCAGCGTGGAGCGAGCAGGCGGCTGCCCAGCCAGCCCACCAGGACGCTGCCGATCAGTGCGCCTATGCCTTGCGCGCTCATGAGCAGGCCAACTTGTGAGGCGCCGCCATGCAGCACGCGGTTGACAAAGACGATGAACAGGATGCCAAAGACGCCCTCGCCCAGGTTGGTGATGGCTTGAAAGCTGAAGAGGACCGCGAGCGTGCGCTCGCGCCGCACCAGCCGTAACCCATCGCGCCACTCCTGCCAGAAGGCGCTCCACGCGCTGCCTGATGCTCGCGCTTCTGCTCGCTCTGCCGACGTGGGCTTCGCGTGGATGAACGCAAGGAGGGCGCAGGCCATGAGAAACGAAGCAGCATCGCCCCAGACCATCCCCGGCAGACCAAACACTCCGGCGATCAGCCCTCCCAGCGCGGGACCAACCAGGCGAGCCAGATTGCTGCTGAGCGAATTGAGCGAATTGGCAGCCACCAACTGGTCCTGGCTGACCAGCGTGGGCAGCAGGGCATTTTGCGCGGGCACGAAAAATTGCTCAATGGCGGAAGCGACAAACGAGACAACGTAGACAATCCATAGGCGATCAGCGGAGGTGACAAAGAGCAGAGGCACCAGCCAGAGCGCAAAGAGGATATTGCAGACAAGCATAATCTGCTTGCGGTCCCAGCGGTCCACAAAGACGCCCGCCACAGCGCCAAAGAGCAGGCTGGGGAGCCGCCCGGCGATGAGGATGCCGCTGGTTGCCAGCACCGAATGAGTCAGGAGCAGCACGTAGATAGGCAGTCCCGTTGCCAGTATCCAATCGCCAATCACCGAGATCAAGCCGCCCATCCAGAGGAGGGCAAAGTTGCGCTGGCGTAAGGTGTTGAGCATCCAGTTCCTCTTCTTGGGCAGAAACAGCGCTGCCTGTTCTGCCACGCTCTCGTTTGCTGATGAATTTATAACATGATATGTTCAGAAAGTCAATAGATAGATAAATTTTCTTGAGGATATGATTCAAACTATTTACTGCTGTTTTGCAAGGGCGGCTCAATTGCCCGACGCTGGACAGCGCGCCCTCTATGTTGTACGATTGTTCCACTATGAGCGAACAAGAACAACCAGCAGCATCTCCAGCGGGCCACGCGGCTCCTAAGCGTGGGCGAGCCAAAGCCAATCACGCGGCTGGCGAAAACGGGCGGGCGGGCGAACGCGCCGAAACCGCTGCCACGCTGGGCGCGACGGGTGGCAGCCTGGGATTGCCCGACGAGCAGCCCGTCACGACCATCCGCGATAGCCTCTATGAGCGCATCCCGCTTGGCGTGGCTGAGCATGCCCTGATTGGCTCTGCGCCGTTC
>DATBGS010000105.1:0-78152 GCA_036557885.1 Ktedonobacterales bacterium | reverse complement strand
TATACCACGTCCGCTTGCCTGCCCACACCCCCGGAGCCGCCGCTCACGCGGGCGTGGGTCTATCGCTGTCAGCTTCCCCTGCCGCGTCAGCCCTGGCAGGTCGTGGTAATTCTTTGCACGAGCGCGGTGATCGTGCCATTGGGATTCAGCGTGACGTGGGCCAAAACCTTCATGGTGAGGTTCGGCGCCGCCCCCTGGCTGACTAGCTCGAAGGTGTCGAGGATGGATGTCTCCTCCTGGAGCACAGTCTGCCCATCCTCATCAACCCGTCCGTCGATGAGTGTCTCACCCTCTTCATTCCCGATGTACTCGTTGCCCTGGTCGTCCGTGCCGGTGACGTGGATGTTGCCGTGTACGTGGGCGTGCACGCCCATGCCTGCGGCGCCCTCGTCATAGTTCACCTGTGACTTGATATGATAGTCGCCGCTGAAGGTGATGTTTGCCCCAGTGCAGGAATCGGAAACCACTCCACTGATGGGGATATGGACGTTGGTCTGGACGACGGGCGCCGCCGAGGCGGGGACGGCCAGCGCCAGGGTCAGCGCGAGCGCCGCCAGCGGTGGGAAGGCTAAGAAGAGCCACCGTCGCCGCGCAGTGGCCGGGTTGTGCCAGGTTCTCATTGGGTTCTCCTGTCATAGACAAGTGTTTGCCAGTCATTGGCCGGGTCACATGATCAGCGGGCCTGTGCTCGCCTTCGCGCGCCGGGGTGGAAACCAGGGAGCACTGTGCCCGATAGGAAAGGATAGCTGCTTTTGGCGGTGGGGGCATGGGGAAAGCCCCCTATATTGGCTGCAAGTTCTCCCTATGTTGGCCTCTGCTCGACGATCCGCAATTTGCCAGAAACTTCTCCGCATCTTCAGTGCATAGTCCTTGACATTTTAGAACTTATGTTCTACTATTAGAAGGAATGCCACAGCGATAACAGATTACAAAACACTGCTTGCTTTTGCAGACATATGTTGGGAAGAGAGTTTACTACTGGGAGAGCGTGATGGCAGAACAACAACTGGGCGAATACTTTACCATTCATGGCGCGGCAGCCGCGCTTGGCGTGAGCTATTGGCAGCTTTACCGGCTGGTCCACAGCGGGCGGGTACCAGTGATCCGTTTAGGAGGAAGGTTGATGCTCCGACTGGCGGAGGCCCGCGCCGCGCTGGAGATGAACGACGCGGGCAAAGCAGTGCTCACCCCCAGCGGGCGCGTGGTGCGCATTCGGGAGGTGAGCGGCTGGATTGTCTCACGCGAAACAATCAATTAAGCCCGTTCGTTGCCTCGGCACGCCTCCAACGCTGCGAACAACCAGATCATGCCCGCAACGCGATCCGCGCTCCCAGCGCTTGCTCTGGCTGGATGAGCGCCGTCAGCGTTCCAACTGGCCCCATCTCGACGCCTACGCCCCGCTGCGCCAGCGTGGTGAGCGTCTGGTTCATATCTTTCGTCTTCAAGAGCAATTCAAACAACCCCTCGCCCTGCGCATCCAGCCCTTGCTGCGCCATGCCTTTACCTGCCGGTGCCAGAAGCTGAATGCTGAGGTTTCCCACCTGAAACGTGGCTCGGTGCGCGCCCAGCCCTGGCGCTTCATCGCGCTCTGCTGGCGCCATCCCAAGTTGACGCTGGTAGAGCGCCAGCCCTGCGTCCAGGTCGCGCACCAGGACGCGCACGCCAGCAACCCCACTGGCCCCATTGGGGTGCGTCCCTGGCTGTTCCCAGGTCAGGCGCTGCTCATCGGGAGCATCCCACTGAATCAAGAAGGGCCAGGGCCGACGCCAGGCCGTCCCTCCCGGCACCAATAACCGCCAGGAAAGCTCCCGCCCATCCGGGCGCATACGCTGCATGGCAAATGGCCCTTGGGCCTCCAGGCCCGTCTGCCGAAAGCGCTCCGCCTCTTGTTCAATGCCCTGGGCCGCCAGCGCGTAGCCCACCAACCCACCTTCGTGCTTGTCCAGATATTCCGCCAGCGTCGTTCCGCTCAGTTCGCGGGCGCTCAATTCGTCTCTGTCATAGATCGAAATCAACTCAATATAATCCAGGCCAAAGCGGATGATGGAGTTGTATGTCCCGCGCCCGGTGTGCTTTCCGCCTGGCCTGACCTCAAAACCCAGCTTTTGATACTGCTGCGTGGCTGCCTCCAGATCACGCACCGCAATCACGGCGTGATCAAATCGAGTGATCATGTTGTTCCTCCTGGCTCAAGGCGCTGCGAACAGAGATTTGCGCTTCTCCCTTTCCTTTCTGCACATAGAGATTGTAGCGAATTCGAGCAAATTCGCCTGTGCAGCGGTGTGATAAGATGAAAGAAAGAAAGGATGCGCCTCATGGATACTGTACAACACGCCTGGCGCCAGATGCTCAAACAGCTTGATGCACGCGGCTATCGCCTCACCCCGCAGCGCCAGCTTATCCTGGAGGCGCTTTTTGCCTGCTCCAGCCAGGAGGGAAACGCATCAGAGGCAGTACCATCCGCTGAGGGGCACGCCCAACCCGCCCGGCATGTCACCGCCGAAGAAATCCACGCTTACATCCGCGAGCGCTTCCCACAGATCAACCTCTCCACCGTTCATCGCACGCTGGAACTGCTCGAAGAATTGGGGCTGGTCACACACGCCCATTTTGCCGATCATGTCGCCCGCTATCATCCCGTCAACCTCGGCCAGCATCACCACTTGCTCTGCCGCAACTGCGGCGGCATCTGGGAACTTGAAGACGAGATCGTCCATCCGCTCAGCCAAATGCTTCAGCAACGTTATGGCTTTGAGGCTGATTTAAACCACCTCGCAATCTTTGGCCTTTGCCAGGATTGTCGGGCCAGCTTAGAGCCAGGCAGCTAAACCACAGTTCTTTTGTGCTTCAATCCTTAACAGTGCTTGCCCAACACGTCGGGTGCCTGGCTGGGCACGAACTTTGCAAGAATCACCATAGCCCTGCTCAAGGCAGGCAGCAGATACACCAGAGGCAGTGATACGCCGCTGGATACGTCTGTGCCTTGATTTCTTGAAGCATGCTCGCAGGGCAGCGATGAACCCGGCACAAATCTTGCAAGCCGGCACTTCACACGAACAAGTAGGCATGCTTAAGATCGGATAAACCATGAAGGCAGTAGAACCCCCAGCGCTTCTGGAACGTTATCGCCCGGCTATCGAGCAGAGCATCCTGCGCCTGCTGGAACACAAACCAGACGGCCTGTACCAGATGGTGCGCTACCATTTTGGCTGGACCGATGAACAGGGGCATATCCTGCCGCGTGCCCTGGGCAAAGCCATACGCCCAACGCTGTGTTTGCTGGCTTGCGAGGCCGCTGGCGGCGCCTGGGAACGTGCCCTGCCTGCTGCTGCCGCCCTGGAATTGGTGCACAACTTCTCGCTGATTCACGACGATATTCAAGATGGCGACCAGGAGCGGCACCATCGCCCAACCGTCTGGACACTCTGGGGCTATGCCCAGGCCATCAATGCCGGAGATGCCGCCTTTGCGCTGAGCGGCGTGGCAGTGGAGCAACTCCGCGAGCAAGGCTTCCCAGCAGAGATGGTGCTGCATATCTGGCAACTCCTCAACGCGGCTACCCTGCGGTTGGTCGAAGGGCAGTATCTTGATCTGGCCTTTGAGCAGCGGCTGGATGTGACGGTTGAAGAGTATTTGGGGCTAGTCGGGCGCAAGACTGGCACGCTGATCGAAACGGCTGCCCACATTGGGGCGCTGCTGGGAACAAGCGATACCGGCTTGATCAGCCATCTACGCTGGTACGGACAAGCGCTGGGCCTGGCCTTCCAGATAGGTGACGATCTGCTGGGCATCTGGGGCACGCCCGCCGAGACGGGCAAACCCGTCGCTGCCGACTTGCGGCGGCGCAAGAAATCGCTGCCCGTCATCTTCGCGCTTCAGAGCGCCCCTCCCAGGGACAAAGCGCGGCTGATGGCGCTCTATCAACAAGACGAACAAACTACACTCAACGACGAGGAAGTTGAGATCACCCTTGGGATTCTGGAGCGCGCGCGCGCCGAAGAACGCACACGCGGCATGCTGGCTCAATATTGCTCCAAAGCCATGCTGGAATTGGAGCGGGCACATCTCCCGCCCTGGGCACGCGCAGAGTTTTCCACCTTTGCACGCTTCCTCGCAGAACGGCGCTACTAGAGAAGGAACAGGAATCCATGTCCAGACCGATGAGTCTGAATATGACGGTTGCGAAATATTTGTTGAAGAAGAAGCTGCTTCGGCAGGATCGGTTTCCGCTCACATTGATGCTGGAGCCGCTGGAGCTGTGTAACCTGGAATGCGTAGGCTGTGGCCGCATCCGCGAATATGCCGCCGTCTTTCATAAAAAGCTCTCGGTGGACGAGTGTTTGCGCGTCGCCAACGAAGCCGATTGCCCTATCGTCTCCATCCCTGGCGGCGAACCGCTGATTCACCCGCAAATCCACGAAATCGTCTCCGGGTTGATCGCGCAGGGGCGCTATATCTACCTCTGCACCAACGGCCTGCTGATGGAGCGAGCCATGACGAAAATCCAGCCCCACAAGCAGTTCGCCTTTGTGGTGCATCTGGATGGCATGCGCGACCTGCACGACTGGTCGGTCAATCGTCCTGGCGTCTGGGACAAAGCCGTCAAGGGCATGAGGATAGCGCTGGAGCGGGGCTATCGCGTCTGCACCAACACCACCATTTACAAAGACAGCAAGCCCGAAGCCGTGATTGAGTTGCTGCGCTTCCTCACAGACGACCTCAAGATCGAAGGCTGCATCGTCTCCCCGGCATACGATTACCAGGCCGTGACCAATCAAGTCTTTCTGCCGCGTGAGCAGGCGGTTGAAGTCTTCAAGCAGATCTACGACGGCGCGGGCAATGTGCGCTGGTACAACAACCCGCTCTATCTGGCGTTTTTACGCGGCGAGCGCGAGTACCGCTGCACCGCCTGGAGCAACCCAACCTACACCGTCTCCGGCTGGCGTTCGCCTTGCTACCTGCTGGCGGATAAACACACGGAAACCTTCAAAGAGTTGATGGAAAGCACCGAGTGGGAGAATTACGGCACTGGCCGCGACCCGCGCTGTGCCAACTGCATGGTGCACTGCGGCTACGAATCCACAACCATCCTGGAGGCGCTGCGCCACCCAACCCAACTGGTAGACATGATGAAGGGCATGGCGCCCGTGTAACTGCTTGTAGCGCCGCCGTCCCTGGCGGCGCCACGCAGGAGGATGAAATAGAGGAGTCGTCCATGATCGTTGCGGTGGCCGCACTAGAAAGTGAACTGGCTGGAATACGTCGCCAGATGAAGCTGGCGTGCTCCTATCTTGTGGGGCAGATGCGCATTGCAGAAGGCTGGCTGGCCGGGCGCGAGTGTGTGCTGGCGCAAAGCGGCATGGGCCGGGAACGCGCCGAGCATGCTCTGGGTTTCGTACTGAACCGCTACCGGCCTTCCGCTGTCGTGGCGTTAGGCTACAGCGGCGCGCTGGCTGCCAAACTGCGCGCGGGTGATCTGGTGGTCTGCTCGCAGGTCCACGCCCTGGTTGCCATGCCCACGCCGCTGCACCCGATGCCCTCGCTGGGCTTGCTTGCCTGTGATCATCATCTGGTTGCGCGGGCGCTGCACGTAGAACTTTCTCCAAGCTGGACCACCGAGCGCTGGCTGCCCAAATTACGGCCAGAACGCCCCGTTGGGGGTGGCTGCCTCACGCTTCCGTATCTCGCCAGCTATCGTCAGATGAAAGAATGGCTCAGTTGGAACTTTTCTGGCGCCGTCGTAGATATGGAGAGCTTCTGGTATGGCTGCCTCGCGCAGCAAGCCCGCGTTCCCTTTCTGGCGGTGCGCGCCATCTCCGACCCGCTCACCGAATCTCTGCCGCCGCTGGAAGGGCTGATAGATGACTCTGGACATACGCACACAAGCGCCTTGAGCCGCTATCTTCTGCACCACCCGCTCGCCTGTGGCAGCCTGATGCGCCTGGGGCTGCACGCCCATCGCGCACAGCAAAGCCTCACTGTCTTCTTCTCAAAATTCGTGAAGGAGATGAATCTGTGACGCGCATCCTCCTTACCGGCGCTACCGGCTTCATTGGCTCGCATGTGGCCCGCCAATTGCTGGCAGCAGAGTATGAGGTACGCGCACTGGTTCGCCCCGCCGCTTCTGATGCGCAAACACGCCGCAACCCGCTCGATGAGCGAATACAGGCCGCTCAGGGCGATCTACGCGATAGAGACAGCCTGAGAAGCGCGATGGAAGGCTGCGAGATGCTGGTGCATGTTGCCGCCGACTATCGCCTGTGGGCGCCGGACAAGAAAACCATCTTCGCCACCAACTTGATTGGCACGCGCAATCTTTTGCAAGAGGCACTGCGCCAGGGGCTGCGCCGGGTCGTCTACACTAGCAGCGTCGCTGCTTGCGGCTTGCCTACTGATGGTACACTAGGGACAGAGGAAACGCCCATCATCGTGCAGCAGCTTGCCGGGGAATATAAGCGCAGCAAATATTACGCCGAGCGCGAAGCGCTCAGTCTGGTGCGGGAAGGCTTGCCGCTGGTGGTTGTCAATCCTTCCACACCGGTTGGCCCTGGTGATGTCAAACCAACCCCTACCGGGCGTATCATCGTTGATTTTTTGCGCGGGCGGCTGCCAGCTTATGTGAACACCGGCCTGAACCTGATCGCCGTTGAGGATTGCGCGAAGGGGCACCTGCTGGCGCTGGAAAAAGGGCGCGTGGGCGAGCGCTATATCCTGGGCAACTGTAACCTATCACTGAAAGAAATTCTGGGAATACTCGCCGCGCTCACCGAACGGCAGGCTCCACGCTTTCAGGTTCCGCGCTGGCTGGCATATGCCGCCGCGTATGCTGACGAATTCATCGAGGGGCATCTGCTGCATCGCGTGCCAGGAATTCCGCTAAATGGGGTTCGGATGTCCAGCCATCATATGTACTTCGATGCCAGCAAAGCGGTGGATGAATTAGGCTTGCCACAGTCGCCTATCGAAGACGCGCTGGGACAAGCTATCGCCTGGTTTCGCGCTGAGAACTATGTCTGATGCCTGAGCAAAGACGGCGAAACACCTGAGCCAACACATGGAAGGGGGAGTATATAGCTATTAAGCAGAAAAATCACCAGGAAACCCCACATCCTGAGCCAGAGATCCCATTGCGGCAGCAGGAAGTAGTTGAGAAAGCCATTGCCCGCACCCAGGATTACCTGTTGGCAGCGCAATCGCCTGAGGGCTGGTGGTGTGGCGAACTAGAATCCAATGTCACCATCACTGCTGAATATCTCTTCCTCACCCATTTCCTGAACGTGGGCGACCAGGCTCGCTGGGCAAAAATCGCCAACTACCTGCGCGATCAACAGCGCGACGATGGCACCTGGGGCATTTACTACGATGCGCCCGGCGACCTCAGCACGACGATAGAAGCCTATTTCGCGCTCAAAATGGCGGGCGACCTGCCAGACGCGCCCCACATGACGCAAGCGCGTGAGTTCATTTTGGCACAAGGCGGGGTGCCCGAAGCGCGCATCTTTACTAGAATCTGGCTGGCGCTGCTGGGACAATACGACTGGCGCGGGCTGCCGGTAATGCCGCCAGAGTTGATCTTCTTGCCCTCCTGGGTTCCTGGCAATATCTATGATTTTGCGTGCTGGGCGCGCGGCACGATTGTGCCCATGTTCATCCTGCTCACCGAGCACCCGGTGCGCCCTGTCCCAACAGAAGCAAACGTCAGCGAGCTTTTTCCAGGGCGGGGTGTCTCGCTGGTGTCCCCACTGTCAGGGGCGCAACGCGGCCCAGTACCGCTTTTGAGCTGGCGGCGCTTCTTTCTTCGCGCAGACAAATTGCTGCGCAGACTGGAGCAAGGCCGCTGGAAACCGTTACGTCGGGCAGCCAAACGCGCCTGCGAACGCTGGATTATCGCGCATCAGGAGGCCGATGGCAGTTGGGGAGGCATTCAGCCGCCCTGGGTCTATTCGCTGATGGCGCTGGCAACGCTGGGCCATTCGGCGTCTGATGGAGTGATTGCCAAGGGGCTGCGCGGCTTTGAAGGCTTTGCCATCGAGGATGAACGCACCTTCCGCACGCAATCCTGCATGTCGCCCGTCTGGGATACGGCGCTGGCTGCCACTGCCCTGCTTGACTCCGGTCTGGCGCCTGGGCACCCGGCGCTGATGAAAACCGCCCACTGGCTGATGAGCGAGCAAATCTTCAGCGGGGGAGACTGGCAAGTCAAACAAAAGGGCCGACGGCACAGGGGTGGGGAACCCGCGCAGGCGGGTTTGGTGGCGCCCGCAGGCGCCCCTAGCCGCGACTTTAGTCGCCAGGGCGGGGTGGGTCGGCCCGGCGGCTGGGCTTTCGAGTTTCAGAACGACCTGTATCCTGATACCGACGACTCCTCAGAAGTGCTGCTGGCGCTCAACCGCATCGTGCTGCCGGAGGAAGACGCTCAGGCAAAAGGCATTGCGCTGGACCGGGGGACTGAGTGGCTGCTGAGCATGCAGAGCAAAAACGGCGGCTTTGCCTCATTTGACATTGATAACACCCGCCAGATGATCACGCAGATTCCTTTCTGTGACTTTGGCGAGGTGATTGACCCGCCAAGCGAAGACGTCACGGCGCATATTCTGGAATGGTTTGGTGCGCGTGGTCTGCCCAGCAGCCATACGCAAATTGCGGCAGCCCTGCGCTACCTCAAGCGCGAGCAGCAGCGCGACGGATCCTGGTGGGGGCGCTGGGGCGTCAACCACATCTACGGCACTGGCGCGGTACTGCCTGCCCTGCGCGCGCTGGGCGAGGACATGCGCCAGGAGTACATCCAACGCGCCGCAGAGTGGCTGCTTTTGCGCCAGCAGGATAACGGCGGCTGGGGCGAATCCTGCAAATCCTATGATGACCCTACCCTGCGCGGCATTGGTGTGACCACAGCCTCGCAGACCGCCTGGGCGCTGCTAGGGCTGCTGGCAATTGAACAGGGCGGCGGCGGAAATGACACCATCACCCAGGCGATAGAGCGCGGCATCGAGTATCTGCTGATGAGCCAGGCGCCAGATGGTACCTGGGAGGAGCCGTACTACACCGGCACCGGCTTCCCACGCGCCTTCATGATCAAATACCACATGTACCGCATTTACTTCCCGCTGACGGCCTTGGGGCGCTATTGGAGCGCGCGATGCCAGTAACGGCCTCGTCGCGCGATGCATTTGCCGCCTGCGAACAGCTGGCAGCCAGCCACTACGAAAACTTTAGTGTGCTCTCCTGGTTTTTGCCGCGCGCGCTCCGCCCGCATTTTAGCAGCGTCTATGCGTTTTGCCGCTCCACTGATGATCTGGGCGATGAAGGCAGCGCGACCACTGATGAACGATTGGCGCGGCTGGATGCCTGGGAAACCGACCTGCGCCGCTGCTTCTGCCAGCATGAAACCCCAGAGCATCCCTATCTGACCGCCCTCCGCGAAACCATCCAAGCCTATCATTTGCCTCCTGAGCCATTTTTGCGCCTGATTGAAGCAAACCGCATGGACCAGCGCCAGCAGCGCTATCCTACCTATGCCGATTTGCTCTGCTACTGCGAACATTCAGCCAACCCCGTTGGGCAGCTTGTGCTGATGCTCTATGGCTATCGGGACAGCGAGCGGCAGCGCTGCTCCGATGCCATCTGTACCGCGTTGCAGCTTACTAACTTCTGGCAAGACATCCCGTCGGATTATCACGAACGCCACCGTGTCTATCTGCCGCAGGAGGATATGGCGCGTTTTGGTGTGAGCGAGTCAGAACTGGCCCTGGGCAAAGCCACGCCAGCTTTTCGCTCGCTTCTAGCATTTGAGGTAGAGCGAGCGCGGGTGTTTTTCCATGAAGGATGGCCCCTGCTCAAGAGCTTGCCAGCGCTGCCCCGGCGGGCAGTGGCGCTCTTTGCCCTGGGAGGATTGGAGGTACTGGCCGCTCTTGAACGTATTGGCTATGATGTCTTCACGCAGCGCCCAACGCTCAGCCGACGCCGCAAAGCAGCACTCATGGCACAAGTGTTGCTCTTTTCTCCAACAGCCACAAAACGTCGCTGGCATGGAGATGGAAATGGCCGCTGCTGAGCGCTGGGTAAAGCCAGAGGTGTATCTGGCGTACCAGGTCTGTCATCAGATTACAAAACGCGAAGCCAAAAACTTTTATTATGGGTTTCGCTCGCTCCCTGAGCCAAAACGATACGCAATTTATGCTGCCTACGCCTTTTGCCGTCAATGCGATGATGCGGTGGATATTCAGGGGAGCGACGAAAGTAAGCTCCAGGCATTGAACCAGGCACACAAGCGTCTGCTCCAGTGTTATGCCGGTATGCCCGCCGATCCGGTGATGATTGCCCTGCACGACGCCATTGCCCATTACCATATCCCACGCAGCTACTTTGAGGAATTGCTTGAGGGCATGGCAATGGATGTGGAGCGCTCGCGCTACCAGACCTTTCAGGAGCTTCATAGCTATTGCTACCGCGCTGCCTCGGTCATTGGCCTGATCTGCCTTGAAATCTTTGGCTACTGCCGCCCCCAGGCCAAAACGTTTGCGGTTGATCTGGGTTTGGCGATGCAGCTTACCAACATTCTGCGCGACATCAAAGAAGATGGGGAGCGCGGGCGCATCTATCTTCCTCTGCAAGACCTACGCGATTTTGGCGTCAGCGAGGCAGATCTCCTGGCTGGCACGATGGCTGACCCTGTGCGCGCTTTGCTGCGCTTTCAGGTACGGCGGGCGCGCAAGTATTTCGCCAGCGGCATCCGCCTGCTGCCGCTCTTACCGCCGCGTTCGCGCATGTGTACCGCTGTATTGCAGGGCCTCTACTCCGAGATTCTTGATCGCATAGAAGCAGCCAATTACGACGTGTTCAGCAAGCGTATCAGCCTTTCCACGCGAGAGAAAACGCAGTTGATGGCCTGGCAGTGGCTCTGGGGGCTGACCAACGAGGCGGTGACTTCATGGCTGGGACTCAGCCTGGCATAATTGTTGTCGGCGGCGGGCTGGCGGGCATCGCGGCGGCCTGTGACCTGAGCGATGCCGGGCTGCCCGTCACGCTCCTCGAAGCGCGCCCGTTCCTGGGCGGCAAAACGTGGTCGTTTCGTGACGAGCACACCGACATGGTTGTGGACAACGGCCAGCACGTCTTCCTGGGCTGCTGCACCGCGTATCTGGCTTTTCTGCGGCGGCTGGGCATCGCCAGCCAGGTGACGATGCAGCCGCGCTTGAGCGTGCCCATTCTTTCTGCTGACCATCCAGCCGCCACCCTTGAGGCCAGCCGCCTGCCGCTGCCCGCGCCGCTGCATCTCTTCTGGTCGTTTCTGCGCCTGCCTCTGCTTTCCTGGCGTGAAAAGCTCCACGCTGCTCGCACGCTGCTGGGCATTGCGCGGGCTGGCGAGCGCGGGCGCGTGGCCTACGATCATCTCAGCTTTGCTGACTGGCTGCGGGCACAGGGCGAGAGCGAACAGGCTATCAAATCGCTCTGGAACCTTATCACCCTGCCAACAGTCAACGAAGATTGCGAACGCGCCAGCGCTGGCCTGGCAATGATGGTGTTTCAGGAGGGTTTGCTGCGCCGCGCCTCGGGCGGGCGCATTGGCTACGCGAACGTCGGCCTCAGCGAGCTAGTCTGTGAGGCAGCCACGCACTATCTTGAGGCACGCGGCGCAGCACTGCGCCTTGGCTGTCGCGTCACTGAGCTAGAGATTGTGGAGAATCAGGTGCAGGGCGTGCGTCTGGCAGATGGCGTAGTCCTGCCAGCCCAACACATCATTCTGGCGCTGCCCCATTATGCTCTGGCAAACCTGCTCCCGCCAGATCACCGAAACACTTTCTTCTTTCTTCGTACCACCCGGCTAGATACCTCACCCATCGTTGGCATCAACCTCTGGCTAGATCGTCCTATCATGTGCAAGCCATTTGCCGCCGTCATTGGCAAGCAAGAAACGTATTGGGTCTTTGATAAAGGCATGCTTTTGGGGCTGGACCTGGCTGGTGGGCAATATCTCACCATCTCGATCAGCGGTGCGCATCGCTCTCTTGCTCAATCACGCGAAGACATCGTTGCCCAGACCAGAAATGATCTGGAAGTCGTCTTCCCCGCCCTGCGTCAGGCACAGATCACTCACGCCCTCGTCATCAAAGAGCGCCAGGCCACGTTTTCCGCCCGGCCCGGCTCGCTGGCAAACCGCTTGCCCACGCAAACACCCATTGCTGGCCTGTACCTGGCGGGCGCCTGGACCGATACGGGCTGGCCCGCCACAATGGAGGGCGCGCTGCTCAGCGGCCACGCTGCCGCTCAAGCAATCATTTCATCAATGGAAACCATTATAAAAGCGCCAGCGTTTCCCGCCAGCGCAAAAGCGCCTGCTGCTCCTTGATGAACTGCGCGCTTTCTTATACACTTCTAAACAGAAGTCGTTACTCTTCCATCCACAAAGAGGTACTATGAGCGAACTTCCGCTGCATGGGCTGCGCGTCGTCGCGCTGGAACAGGCGGTTGCCGCGCCGTTTTGCTCGCGCCAATTAGCCGAGATGGGCGCGGATGTCATTAAAATTGAACGCCCCGATGGAGGCGATTTTGCCCGCAGCTACGACAGCGCCGTCAATGGCATGTCCGCCTACTTTGTCTGGCTCAATCGTGGCAAGCGCAGTGTGGCGCTGGACTTGAAACGCGACGAGGAACGCGCCATTCTGGGCAAACTCATCGCCCGCGCTGACATCTTCATTCACAATCTGGCCCCTGGCGCAGTGGAGCGGCTGGGCTTTGGCTATGACGCGCTCAAAGAGGCGCGCCCGCGCCTGATCTGGTGCAGCATTTCTGGCTACGGGCCGGATGGTCCTTACCGCGACAAAAAAGCCTATGATCTGCTCATTCAGGCAGAATCTGGCGTGGTCAGTCTCACCGGCAGCCCGGATGCCCCCGCCAAAGTGGGCATCTCCATTGCCGATATTGCGTCGGGCCTGTACAGCTACGCCGCTATTATGACGGCGTTGTGGAATCGGGAGCGCACCGGAAAGGGCGAACGCATAGACATCTCCATGTTTGAATGCCTGACAGAATGGGTCATGCCCCCCATCTATGTCTGGCAGGGCACCGGACGCACTCCGGCGCGTGTTGGCATGCGCCATAACATGATCGTGCCCTATGGCGCCTATCGCTGCGGCGATGGCTCGGTCAATTTCTCCATCCAAAATGAGCGCGAATGGGCGCGGTTTTGCGCTCTGGTGCTGCGCCTGCCAGCCCTGGCAACTGACGAGCGTTTTTCCGTCAACGCGCAGCGCCTGACGAACCGCGCCGAACTGGAGGCGCTGATTGAAGAACAGTTCGCCCCGCTCACTGCGCAAGAAGTCATCGCCCGGCTGGACGCGGCAGAGATTGCCAACAGCGCCGTAAACGACGTGCAGGCGGTGGCGAACCACCCGCAGCTTGCCGCGCGCAACCGCTGGGCCGAGGTCGCCTCACCCAACGGCACCATTCCGGCCCTATTGCCGCCATACAACCTGATGAGCGTCTCGCCGCATCTGGGGGCTGTCCCCGCGCTGGGCGAACACACGCAACAAGTGTTGGCCGAATTGGAGGAGGAGCTATGAGCGACCCGCTGGCCCGGCTCTCGCGCAGTATGTTATTTGTGCCTGCCTCACGCCTGGACATGATCAACAAAGCCACCCAGAGCGTGGCAGATGTCGTGTGCCTGGACCTGGAAGATTCCGTTGCGCCGGAGCAAAAAGAAGCCAGCCGCGCCAACGTCATCCAGGCGCTGCAACACATAGACTTTGGCACGCGCACGCGCATGCTGCGCATCAACGCGCTGGATACGCCCTTCGCCTATCGTGACGTAATCGAGATTGTTGAGGCAGCGGGCGAGCGACTTGACCTCATTATGCTCCCCAAGACCCACGACGCGGGCGATGTGCGCTTTCTTGATACGTTACTGTCGCAAATTGAGAGGCGCCAGCGCCTCTCGCAGCGCATCGGCATTGAAGCGCAGATTGAAACCGCCAGCGGCTTCCTCTGGGTGCGCGAGATTGCGCAGAGTTCGCCCAGATTGGAAGCGCTCATCTTTGGCTCTGGTGATTACGCCGCCTCACTGCGTATGCCGCTGGCAAATATTGGCGAAGCCGACGAGCACGACGCGCTGTACCCTGGGCACCGCTGGCACGCGGTGATGCACAGCATTGTTGCGGCGGCGCGCGCCTATGGGCTGCGCTGCATGGATGGCCCCTACGCCAACTTCAAAGATGAAGCCGGGTTCGAGCGAGCCTGCCGCGTGGCGCTGGCGCTGGGCTTTGATGGTAAGCAGTGCATTCATCCCTCGCAACTGGCAACCGCCAACCGCGTTTTCGCCCCCACGCCCGACGAGCTTGCCTGGGCACACGCCGTCGTCGAAGCCTATGAGCAGGCCAGCGCGGAAGGGCGCGGGGCCATCAGCGTTCAGGGCAAAATGATAGACGCCGCTAATATCCGCATGGCGCAAACAACGCTGCGACGCCAACAGGCCATAGCAGCAAAAACATCTACCTGAAACCCGGCACGGAGGCCGGGGCTACAAGCGCTTGTAGCCCCGGCCTCCGTGCCGGGCTACGACTGGAACATTCAAAGCTCAAACTTGACGAGCATGGTAGACTGGAGTCCCAGCAAAGAGGTGGCTTTTTACATCTTCCACAAGTACGACTGGAGCCAGGGATGAACATGCACAGCCAGGTTGAGGCGCTGCCTCGCCAGCAACTCAGAGACCTCCAGAACGAACGCCTGCAACACCTCATCCAAACCCTCTACGAGCGCGTCCCCTTTTATCAAGAACGCTTCAAGCAGCGCGGCATCAAGCCAGCCGAAGTCCGTTCCGTTGAAGACCTGCCCAGGCTGCCCTTCACCACTAAACAAGACCTGAAAGACCAGTATCCCTTTGGCTTGCTGGCTATGCCCAGAGAGCAGGTGATTCGCCTGCACGCCAGCAGCGGGACAACGGGCAGACCAACGGTGATGAGCTACTCCAGAAGTGATATTGATCTGTTTGCAGAAGTGATGGCGCGCTCTCTGATGGCTGCCGGGGCACGTCCTGGCATGATTCTGCACAATGCCTACGGCTATGGGCTGTTCACGGGCGGGCTGGGTGTCCACTACGGCGGCGAGAAGCTGGGCCTGACGGTTGTGCCGGTTTCCGGCGGGATGACCGAGCGGCAAATGCTGCTGATTCTCGATCTCAAGCCCGACGTGCTCTGCTGCACGCCTTCTTACGCGCAAACGTTGGGCGAAGAGTTCAGGAAGCGCGGCATTGCGCCAGAGCAGATCAGCCTGCAACACGGCGTGCTAGGGGCCGAACCCTGGACAGAAACCATCCGCGCCGACGTAGATGCCAGCCTGGGCATCCGCTCCACCAACCTCTATGGCCTGAGCGAGATTATTGGGCCGGGCGTCTCGCAAGAGTGCATCGAGGAGCGCAGCGGCAGCCATGTTTGGGAAGATCACTTCTATCCAGAGGTAGTCCACCCAGAAACGGGTGAACCATTGCCCGATGGACAGGAAGGCGTGCTGATCTTCACCACCCTCACCAAAGAGGCCATGCCCCTGCTGCGTTACTGGACCAATGACATCACCTACCTGACGCATGAGCCGTGCGCCTGTGGCCGCACGCATGCGCGCATGGGGCCGATTCGCGGGCGCTCGGATGACATGCTGACCATTCGGGGAGTGAATCTCTATCCCACGCAGGTGGAAGAGGTGCTGAAAGGCATTCCGGGCGTCGTGCCACATTATCAGGTGGTCGTCACCCGTGCCGGGACGCTGGATGAGGTGGAAGTGAAGGTGGAGGTGACCGAGGCGCTTTTTCGAGGATTAGCACAGGAAACGCTTTCAGAAGAAATCATGGAAGCCGATCAGCAGATGCGCAGCCTGCGCAGCAGCATTCAGCAAAAAATCAGGGGCACGCTGGGCTTGAATATGCAGATCACCTTGATGGCCCCAGGCTCCGTCGCCAGAAGCGAAGGCGGGAAGCTCCGCCGAACGCTTGATCTACGCAAGTTATCTTAGAATGCTTCACGAAACCTACGGGCAGAGGGGGAGTCCGCGCAGGCGGACTTGCCGTGCCCCTGGGCCTTGGGGGTGGCCGCAGGCCCTTAGCCGCGACTTTAGTCGCCAGGGGTGGGGCGGGCTGGTTGTGTGAGGCTTAACTGACCACACGCATACAGGAGGAGCATCTAGCCAATGACAACGATAGAACTGGAGACGATGCGTTGTGAGTTCTCTGGCCCGCTGGCGCGGCTGCGGCTGAATCGCCCGCAGGCGCTCAACGCCGCGAACTGGGCCTGGGTGCGCGATCTGGTGACGGCCACCGGCCACCTGGCGCAGAGCCGCGAAACCCAGGTAGTCATCGTGAGCGGAGAAGGGCGAGCGTTTTGCAGCGGCCTGGATGTGAAAGAACTGGCGCAGGGAAATCTTTCCCGCGATTGGTTCGCCACCTGGGAACAAGGCGTCCTGGCACTGGCGAATCTGGATGCCATCACCATTGCCGCTGTTCATGGCTACTGCCTGGGTGGTGGGCTGCAAGTGGCGCTGGCCTGCGACCTGCGCCTTGCCAGCACCGACGCCGTGATGAGCATTCCGGCGGTCAAAGAGGGCGTGGTAGCAGCGCTGGGACCAATGCGTCTGGCCCGCATCATTGGCGCTGGCCCCGCCAAGCAGTTGTGTTTTCTCGGCAGACAATTCTCGGCAGAGCAGGCGCTGGCTCTGGGGCTGATCGTTGAAGTGACGACGCCCGAACAACTGGAGGAGCGCGCGCTGGCTCTGGCCCAGGAAATAGCTGCTATCCCCTTTACGGCGCTCAAGCATACCAAGCACCAGATTGATCGCGCCTTCACCCAGGACGACAACACGCTTCTGGCGGAAATGGTAGACGCCCAGGAAGACTGTCTGCGCTCGCCAGAGCACGCCCAGGTAATGGCTGCCTATCGAGAGCAGCAGGCGCTACGCCAGCAGCAGCGCCGGGCGACTTCTGGATAATGCTTTTTCATTGGTCCTGATACCGACATAAGAAGTGTGGGCGGGGCATGCTGCCTCGCCCACCTTTTTTCTGTTGAGATGAAGTGCCTTTCGTAACGTTGTTCGTAACGCTTGGGAGACGAAGCGCCAGTATCATTACCAACAGAAAAGTGTTCTTTCCTCCTGCGCTGGGCAACCAGAATAGGCGGACAGGGAGGGCGGATGGTCTATGGCTAAACTATTGCACCCTTTCAGAGATAAACGATCTACACCGCCAAAAGATGCCTTGCAGCCAATTTCGGCGGTTGCAGCGGAGGCGCCCCAGGCGTCTCTTGTGCCGGTGCTACCGCCTGAGAGCGTGGCGGTCAAAGAAATCAAAGTCGAAACGTCTGCGCCTGCTGCTCTGGCGCCGCAGGTGGAAATCGCGCCGAATGATCCGCTCGTCGCGTATTTCCTGAGTGAACCGGGCGTGGTGGAGATCGAAAAACTGCGCCTGGATTCCCCGGCGGTGCGCGCTCTGCGGGGCGCTGGCGTCAAACTGGCTATCCCATTAATCAGCCAGGGCGAGTTGATCGGCCTGCTGAATCTGGGGCCGCGTCTCTCCGAGCAGGATTATTCTACGTATGACCGCAAGCTCTTGAGTGATCTGGCGGCGCAGGCTGCACCTGCTGTGCGCGTGGCGCAACTGGTCCGAGAGCAGCAGGCGGCCATTCAAGAGCGCGAACGCATTCAGCAAGAACTGGCGGTAGCCCGGCTCATTCAGCAAACGCTGCTCCCCAAAGAACTTCCTGAGCTTCCAGGCTGGCACCTGGCCGCGTACTATCAACCGGCGCGCGCCGTCGGCGGGGACTTTTACGACTTTATCTTGTTTGAGGATGGGCGGCTGGGTCTGGTGATTGGCGATGTCACAGACAAGGGCGTGCCAGCGGCAATGGTGATGGCAGCCACCCGCACGATGCTTCGCGCATCGGCCATGCGCCTCATCTCGCCAGGAGCAGTGCTGGAGCGGGTCAACGATGTGCTCTGTGGCGACATCCCTCCCAAAATGTTTGTCACCTGCCTGTACGCCGTGCTTGACGTGAACACCGGGCGGCTGATTTATGCCAATGCCGGACATGATCTGCCGTACCGACGAAGCCAGGGCAGGGTTTCCGAGCTACGCGCAACAGGCATGCCGCTTGGCCTGATGCCGGGGATGGGCTACGAAGAAAAAGAGACGTTTCTGGAGCCAGGCGAGACAATTCTGTTCTACAGCGATGGGCTGGCAGAAGCGCATAACCCGGAGCGCGAGATGCTTGGGTTCCCACGTGTGATGCAACTGCTGGGCGAACATCGCGGCGAGACGGGCCTGGTGGATTATCTCCTGGGCCAGCTTGCTGCCTTCACTGGACCTGGCTGGGAGCAAGAAGATGATGTAACGCTGGTGACGCTGCAACGCGAGGCGGCGCCAGTAGTGAGCGTTTCTGAGGATGGGACACAGGCGACATCTGAACCAGGCAATGGCTCCTGGCGACATCTGGCGGAACTGAGCATCCCCAGCGAGCCTGGCAACGAGCGCCTGGCAATGGAGCAGGTAGGGCAGGCAGTGCAGGCGCTTAAGCTCTCGGAGCGGCGGCTGGAGCAACTCAAGACGGCGGTGGCTGAGGCCACGATGAATGCGATGGAACACGGCAACCAGTATCAGCCCGACAAGCCGGTTGCCATCAAGGTGCTGGCCTCGGAGACAACCATCTCTGTACGCATCACGGATGAGGGCGGCGCGCAAACCATCCCCGAAGCGGAAACCCCCGATCTGGAGGCAAAGCTGGCGGAGTTGCAAACGCCGCGTGGGTGGGGCCTCTTCCTGATCAAGAATCTGGTAGATGAGATGCGTGTCAGCAGCGACGCCACCTCTCATACGATTGAGCTACTGATGAGCCTGGAAGGAGAAAAAGATGTCAGCACAACATCTTGAGGCACGAGTGCGCCACGAACCGGGCGTTGCAGTTGTTGAACTGCGTGGGGACATTGCGGCCTTTGCAGAAGACACGCTCAACGCAGCCTACACCGAGGCTGAGCAGCAGGGCGCTGACCCTATCCTGCTCAACTTCAGCCAGGTTCAGTACATCAATAGCACCGGCATTGCGCTGATCGTCGGATTGCTAGCGCGGGCGCGTAAAACCCGTCGGCAGTTGCTGGCCTGTGGCTTAAGCCAGCATTATATTGAGATTTTCCAGATCACGCGGCTAGTAGACTTTATGAATGTGTTTCCAGATGAGTCCAGTGCCAGAAGCAAGGGCCAAATCTCATCTGGTGCGCAGCAGTCCACCCATCACCCCCATCATTCCAACCATCATCACCAGGCGACAGATGCCGGTCATCTGCCGCACCGCCAGCCCGGAAAGCACTAAGAACAGCGCGTGGAAGTGAGGAAAACAATGCCCCAGGCAAAGATCGTTATGAATGTGCGTCTCATCAATTCCAGGGTGAGCGTCATTGACATCCAGGGCGAAGTTACGGCTTTTGCCGAAAACGTGCTGATGGATGCCTATACGCAGGCGAGCAAGCCCACCACTCGCATCTACATTCTGAACTTTAGCGGGCTAGAGTACATGAACAGTAGCGGCATTGGCCTGCTGGTGACGCTGCTGATTCGCATCAATCGCCAGAAGCAGCGCTTGCTGGTTTACGGGTTAAATGACCATTACCGGCATATTTTTGAACTAACCCGCTTGAGTGATGCCATCAAAATCTACGAAACCGAGGCCCAGGCGCTCACTGCTGCCGAAGCGGTTTGAGACAGGAACCACTAAGAGAGGGAGAGGCTGGCTATGACAACCCCATCTATTACCCCTTCAGATACCGGAAAACCACGAGACGCGGGCAATTGGGCAGAGCGTGCCTCCAGCTTGCAGCTTGGAGCCGTACCCAGCGGGGCTATCAACCTGAACGTCAGCGGGAAACATGCCGTGAGTCCCCTGCAAGGCTTCGGCCAGATGTGGCAGAAAACCTATCTGGTGCGGCTCAGCGGCGCTGCCGTGACGCCTCAAGCAGTGATACAGACATGGAAGACCGACTTCCCCAAGTTCTGGCCCAAGGGCAACCGCTTCTATGGGCCGCTGACCGGCATTGCCCCAGGCGAAGTTGGCTTGATTAACATGAACCTGGGACCAGCCAAGCTCTCAACTGGCGTGCTGGTACTGTATTCGGATGAGGAATCATTCACGTTTATGACGCCGCAAGGCCACATGTTTGCGGGCTGGATTACGTTCAGCGCCTACGAGGAAGACGGCGCGACGGTGGCCCAGGCGCAGGTGCTCATTCGCGCCAACGACCCTATCTATGAGCTAGGCTTCCGCTTTGGCGGCGGCAAAAACGAGGACAAGTTCTGGGAGCAAACATTGCTGGCACTGGCGGCGTCCTTTGGCGTCAAAGGGCATGTGACGCTTCAGCAAATCTGTGTGGACCCCAAGGTCCAGTGGTCGCAAGCCAAAAACATCTGGCATAACGCCGGAATCCGCACTACCATATATCTTGTCATGACTCCGGTGCGGGCACCGATCCGCTGGATACGACGACGAGGCCGACAGGCCAGGCGCTAGAAGTTGGCAATGTATGGCTACACGAACCTCCTATGATGCAGTTGTGGTTGGGGCCGGGCCAAATGGCCTGGCCGCCGCGATCACACTGGCACGCGCCGGGCATTCGGTCATCGTCTTTGAGGCGAGAGAAAAAGTGGGCGGTGGCTGCCGTTCGGCAGAACTGACCCTCCCAGGATTTGTGCATGATGTCTGCTCGGCCATTCATCCAATGGCGCTGGCTTCGTCTTTCTTTCGCACGCTGCCGCTAGACCAGTATGGTCTGGAGTGGATTCAGCCCCCGGCAGCGCTGGCCCATCCCCTTGATGATGGCAGCGTCGCTGTGCTGGAGCGTTCCATCGAGGCAACGGGCACAACCCTGGGCGAGGATGCCAGGCGGTATCATCGGCTGATGGCCCCAATGGTTGCCAACTGGGAAAAAATTGCTGATGGCGTCTTGGGGCCGCTGCGCATTCCCCATCATCCCTTTGCGCTCGCCCGCTTTGGGCTAAGCGCTGTCCGTTCGTCACGCGGCCTGGCAGAAAGTCGCTTCAAGGGAGCGCCCGCGCAGGCGCTTTTTGGCGGAATTGCCGGGCACGCCATGCTGGAGCTTGAGCAGCCACCCAGCGCCGCCTTCGGCCTGGTGCTGGCCGCGCTGGGGCATGTCGTTGGCTGGCCCATCCCGCGCGGCGGCTCGCAAAAGATTTCCGACGCGATGGCAGCGTACCTGCGCTCGCTTGGCGGCGAAATCATCACCGGGGTGGAAGTGGAGACATTGGAGACGCTGCCCACCGCCAGCGCCATTCTCTGCGATGTAACGCCGCGCCAGTTGCTGCGCATGGCGGGGCAACGCCTTTCCCCATTCTACCAGCGCCAACTGCGCCACTACCGCTATGGGCCAGGCGTCTGTAAGGTAGATTTCGCCCTGGATGGGCCGATTCCCTGGAAAGCCGTAGCGTGCTCGCGGGCCGGAACCGTCCATCTAGGCGGGACACTGGCGGAAATCGCTGAGTCCGAGCGAGCGGTCTGGAAAGGCGAGCACGCCGAGCGCCCGCTGGTGCTGCTGGCGCAGCAAAGCCTCTTTGATTCCACGCGCGCCCCGGCTGGCAAGCACACCGCCTGGGCCTATTGCCATGTGCCCAGCGGCTCGACACGCGATGTAAGCGATAAGATCGAGCAACAGATTGAGCGCTTTGCGCCAGGCTTCCGCAAGCGCATCCTGGCAAAAAGCGTAATCACTGCCGAAAAAATGGAACGCTACAACGCCAATTACATTGGCGGCGACATTAATGGCGGCGTGCAGGACTTCTGGCAGCTTTTCACGCGCCCGACATTCCGACTTGTGCCCTACGCGACATCCACAAAGGGCCTCTATCTTTGCTCCTCTTCAACCCCTCCAGGCGGAGCAGTACACGGTCTTTGCGGCTACTTTGCGGCACAGGCAGCGCTTCGCAGAGTCTTTTAAGAGCGCCCAGAGCCGTAACGCTTGCCGTAACGATCTCAGGACGGGGAGCCGCTACAGTAGAGACAGAACATCAAAATGATTGGTCCCGAAAGGAGCTACCACGATGGCTGTCTCAATTATTCCCCTGCATGATGTCAAAAAGGGGCGCAAGATCGCCCTGGGCGGTGTCGCAGGCGTGTTGGCGCTGGTGTTTCTGGCCTTTGGTGCGCCCGCTCTGCTTGCCCCCTGGAAAATCGTCCCACTCGCTATTAGCCCGGCCTCGGTCACCTACACTCCAGAGTTGCACCGCTGGCATGATGCAGTTGGCGGCACGCTGGCGAGCATTGTCCTTGCTGGCACGCTGCTGGGTTTGGTCTGGCAGGGGCAACGCAGGCTTGTGCTTGCCCAGTTCTTTACCCTGAGCGCTCTGATCTTCGCACTCACCATGCTGCTCTTTGCGTTTACCCGCCCAATGAACTATCTCTTTCCGGCGGTTATTCTGGCCGTCTTTCTCCTCGCTTATCCTGCGCCGAGAGAACTGCTCACATTCAAGCGCGAGGAACTGAGCCTGCCACTGCTGGCGTTGAGTGCTGTGGTGCTGCTGGCGCTGGCGCCGAATATCTGGCAAAACGTGGAATTACAGCTTACCGATAAGGCCAGCGAGCACGCGCAAAACTTGCATTGGATTAGCACCGCGCTGCTGGAAGGGCTGCTCCTCCTGGCTGGGTTTCTGGCGGCTCTGAAGCGCCCAGGCTGGCGGATGCTGAGCGGCATCACAGGTATCGCCTTGGTCTATCTGGGCGCAGCAGCGCAGACGGTGCCAACCCACCCTGGAAGCTGGGGCACAATTGGAGGCGCGCTGGCGCTGTTGGGCGGGCTGGCGTATCTGGTAATCACCATGCTGGAGAAGCAAAGCCAGGCATCTCAGCAGGAGCAGCCACAGGTTCCGGCGCAGAAAGTGGGCGTGGGTGTGTAGTGTGGCGTTGGACAAAATCGAAAGCTGCAAATCAGCGGGCGTTTCAGTGAATGCTGAAACGCCCATGACGCTTTTACGAAGAAAGAAGAAAGTAGGTTGAGCGATGGCTTTTCAGTCTCTTATGAAGAAAGAAGAAAGTAGGCTGGGCGGTGGCCTTTCACTTTCTTACGAAGAAAGAAGAAAGAAGATTGGTGGCGTCATTTCACCACTCGCTTAGCTTCCAGATTTCGGGCTGGAGCGTACCTGCCTCTATATGAATCTCGGCATAAATGCTGACGGCTTTGGTGAGATGCGGCATGGCATCCTCGGTGCGGCCAGCGTGATGCAGCAAATCGGCCAGGTTGTTTTGCAGCGCGGCCTCGCGGTGGCGATCTCCCTGCGCCACACAGAGCGCCAGCGCTGCCTCCGCTAGCTTGAGCGCGCGCCCGGTATCTCCGCTCGCCCCAGAGACAAGCGCCAGATTATTCAGCGCCGCTGCCTGGGCGCCAGGCTCGTTTAAGCGCTCGGCCAGGGCCAGGCTTTGCTCCAGGTGCTGGCGCGCCGTTTCAAGCTGGCCCTGGCTGCTGGCGAGGATGCCCAGGATATTGTGCGCCTGGGCCAGCGCGTGGGTGTCCTGCGCGGCTTCGGCCAGCGTGAGCGCTTGCCCGGCAAGATCGAGCGCCTGTTGTGGCTGCCCGCGCCGATGCGCAGCGCGGCTCCAATCCGCGTACAGACGTGAGCGCTCTGCTGCCTCCCCCTGCTTCCCAAGCGCTGCCAGCGCTTCCTCGAAATGGCTCTCCGCGTGGTCCCACTCGCCGCGCCGTTCATAGATGGCAGCGAGCTTGTGCTCAAGCTGCGCTATGGCTCCTGGCCCCGCAAGCGCGGCAGCCGTCTCATAGCAGCGCAGAGCCGCGCTGTACTCTCCGCGCAGGGTGTGCAGATCGCCAATGCTCTCATGGAGCGCGGCGGGTTCGGGATGCCCCATCGCCAGCGCCGTCTGGAAATGATCGAGCGCTTCCACATTGGCATAGAGCGCGCGGGCGTGTTCCCCGGCCAACTGATAATAATGCGCGGCGTTTGCCTCGCTTCCGGCCTGCTGGTAGTGGTGCGCAATCTGCCCCGCCAGCGCTCCCTCGCGTTGGCCGCGTGCCCGGCTCGCCAGCGCCTCCGCCACGCGGCGGTGCAGCAGCCTGCGCCGGGCCAGGCTTGTTTCTTCGTACACCAGTTCGCGCAGCTTTTCATGGGTGAAATCGTAGAGAGGGGCCTGCGCGCCGGGGTCGCTGCGCCACTCGCGGAGCAGTCCCTGCGTGAGCAGTTCCTCCAACGCCAGCACAGCTTCTTCCTCGCTGCGTCCGCTGGCGTCCCGCAGGGTATCAAACTCAAACGCCTTGCCAAGCACAGCCGCCGTAGCCAGCACCTGCGAACCAGTCTCGCTGATAGGTATCAGCCGCGAATGCAACAGATCACGCACACCGCCCGGCAAAGACCAGGATGGCTCTGCTGGCGCGAGCACGCCGCTGGTGAGCGCGGTAAGATACTCAATTAAAAACAGCGGGATGCCCTCAGTTTCTTGATACAACCGTTCTGCCAGCGCTACTTTTTCTGCGGCCAGCACTTGCACCAGTTCGCGCACCATCTCCTCGCTGAAGCGACTCAGCGTCAGCAGCGTCGCCTGCCCGGAGCGCTGCGCCTCCAGCAAAAGCTGGCGCAGGCGGGGCCGGTTGGCGAGTTGCTCACTGCGCCAGGTAAGCACGAGGCAAAGGGGATGTTCGTGCAACCGGCGCGCCAGATAGGTTAGCAGATCAAGCGAGGCTTCATCGGCCCAGTGCAAATCATCAACACAAATCACCCCAGGCTGCTCACCCTGGCACAACGCCAGCACCACCTGCCGCAGCCCTTCAAAAAAGCGGCTTTGTGCGCCGGGGCTATCCAGCGCCGGGGCTGGCGGCAGATTTGGGCGCAGCGTGGCGAGTTCTGGGAGCAAGCGTGCTGCCTCGCTCAGCCAGATGGTCGGCACGCTCTCCATCCAGTGGCTCTGCCCTTTTTGGGCAAGGGCGGCGCGCAACGCGGCCACAACCGGACCATAAGCCAGATGCGTTTCGCCTTCGTAGCAGCGCGTCGCCAGAACGACGGCGCCGCTGTTCTGGAGCGAGGCCAAAAACTCTTCAAGTAAGCGGGTTTTGCCAATGCCTGCCTCGCCCTCAATCATCGCCATCTGGCCGCTGGCGCGGCTGTTGTCGAAAGCAGCGCGCAATGCCGCCCATTCGTGGTCGCGCCCCACCAGAGCAGAACCGACACCAGGCCGAATTGGTGAAGATGAAGTCGTGGGGCCAGATGCAGGCGTTGTCCCGTTTTGCGAGCTTGCTGGCGTGAGGGAGTGCGAACTGGTGGCTTCCCATGCTGCCGGGCGCGAGAGCAGATGGTTTTCTTTGATGCTCTGATAGAGCCGGGTTGTCTCCTCCAGCGGGGCTACGCCTAGCTCCTGCTCCAGCACCTGCACACATTCTCGGTACTGGTGAATGGCAGCGGCGCGCTGCCCGGCCCAGGCATAAAGCTGCATCAGCGTGCGATGCGCAGGCTCATGCAAACGATCAAGCGCCAGCCAGCGACGCGCCGAGCTAATGGCCGCCTCAAACGCGCCCATCGCACTCTGACAGGCAATCAAGCGCTCCAGCGCGCCTGCCAGGTCGCGCCGCAGGCCCTCGGCCTGGAAATATTGCCAGTCATCAAACTCCGGGCTATCGCGCAGGCTAAACCCGGCCAGAAAGTCGTCCCGATACAGCTTCACGGCCTCGGTGAGCGGCTCTACGCACTGAGGGCACACGCTTGTTATGGGGTGGCGATGGGCGCGACAGCGCGCTAACTGGCTGGCAAATGCCTCGACATCAAACCAGATAGTATCTTGATGGGATAAGCCAATGGTTTCGCGTTCCAGGTCCAGCCAGCCGCCGTCCAGCGCCTTATGCAGCGTGGAAAGCGTGCGACGCAGCGCGCCGCGCGCATGGCTCTGATCGTAGTCGGGCCAGAGCAGCGCAGCCAGCTTGTCGCGGCTGTGATGCTGATGGGTGATGGCAAGATAGGCCAGCAGCGCAATGGCTTTGCGGGTATCAACCGTCACCGGCACCCCATCATGCTCAATCTGGGGCAGGCCAAGAAAAGCAAGCGCCAATCTGTTCATTCAACCACCTCAACAAACCTGCTCACTATTGCACATGCTCCGGCCTGATACCAAAGGCAACAATACGCGCTGGAATTTCGCGCACCACCGGCCAGCGCAGGAAGCGCGGAACCTGTACCTGTTTGTCCGGGTCAAGGGCGCTTTTGATCAGGCGCTCCTGCATCTGATTCACAATGGCCTGGATGATTTGTGTGGGCCGCTCGCGCCGATGCTGGACTCGCGCGAGATCATCCTCCGAGACGTGCCCGCTCAAAAGCGGCTCGCTCAGCAGATTCGCCGTTGCCACCGCGTCCATCACGGCGTAGTTGATGCCATTGCCTCCAACGGGCGACATGACATGCGCGGCATCGCCAATCAGGAGCAGGCCCGGCTTATACCAGCGTGTGAGGCGATCAGCCTCCACAGAAAGCACCGAGACTTGATGCCAGTCTTGCAATTCGGAGACACGATCAGCCAATTCTGGAGCGGTTTCTGTAATCGCCTGGCGCAGCGCTTCCAGCCCGGCGGCTTTAAACTCCTGAAAGGTGCCTTTGACAATCACAAAGCCAATCTGCCACTGCTCCTCGCGTTCCAATTCTATCAGCACATGGCCGCTCCCGAAGCGTGCCTGCACACCATGACTGTCTTCAGGCTTGCGCGAGAGGCGAAACCAGAGTACATCCATTGGCGGCGACGAGGCAACGGCCTCAAAGCCACCCAGCCGCCGCAGCCGCGAAAAACGCCCGTCGGCCCCAACCGTCAGCAGCGCCCGCAGTTCCTGCATGCCGTCCTGCGCGCGGTAGCGCACCCCACGCACCACACCATCTTCCTCATTCACCTCTTCCACCCGCGCACCCAGGTGCAGGTGGAAGTTGGGGAAGCGCTTGGCCTGGTCTGTTATAAACGCCAGGAACCGCGCCTGGGGCATAAAGGCGATAAAAGGGAACTTGGTCTTGAGGTGGCTAAAGTCGGCCAGCGTGAACGGACCTTCACCGCCCTGGGCAGACATCGAGTCAAGCCTGGTGTGTGGCAGCTTGAGCAGATCATCGGCCAGCCCAAGCTCATCCATCACCTCCAGAATTGAGGGGTGGATGGTATCGCCGCGAAAGTCGCGGTCAAAATCAAGGTGCGCCTCCAGCAGCGCAACCGAAATGCCTTTGCGTGCCAGCATATAGGCCAGAACAGCCCCAGCAGGGCCAGCCCCAACCACGCAGCAGGTGATCTGTTCTCCTGGCTTTTTCTCACCCAAAGGGTGCATCTCTTCCTGGCTCATAGTAATTCCTCCACTTCAACTTATTCTTTCTGGCACAGCAGCAAAGCGCCGCCGTAACACGATTGCTGGTGAGTACTCCGTTCAAGCGGGCGCTTCTTCGTTCCCTGGAAATGGCTGTTGCAGGGGCGCCGTCGTGTGCTTCAGGCTTCCGCCCGATGGCTGATTGAGCGCTCCGACAAGCGGCAAAGTCAGATGGAAGGCGCTCCCGGCGCCAGGCACGCCGCTGCTTTCCACCCAGATATTCCCGCCCATCCCCTCTATCAGTTCCTTGCAAATTGCAAGCCCCAGGCCGCTCCCCCGCTCTGTGCTGTTGAGATCACGTTCTAGCCGGGTGAAGCGCTCAAAGAGCTTATATTGCTCTTTGGGTGGAATCCCCCGCCCCCAATCGCGCACAACAATCTCGGCCATTGCTCTTGATGACGCCCCTCCTTCTGAAAGACCACCGGAGCCAGGAGAACTGGTGAGCAGAAAGGCACGGGCATCAAAAATTACTGGCCGACCCTCCGGGCTATATTTGAGAGCATTGGAAAGCAGGTTGAGCAGCACGCGAAATAAGGCTTTGGGGTCGGCCCTGACCTGCAACTCAGGGGGAATCGTGCTGCGCACACGATGATGGCCGCGTTGAGCGAGAGAATCCAGGTTTTGGATGACGCGCTGCCCAATGCTCGCCAGGTCCACTGCCTGGGAGATGAGCTTGGTCTGCCGAAGGTCGGCTTCAGCAGCCATAAGCAAGCTATCCAGTTGCTCATTGAGTTCGTCAGCAGCGCGGCAGGCGCGGTCAACAAACATCTGGACTTCCTCCGGGCGCGTGGCTCGTCCCTCTGGCCCCAAGTCTCGCAAAAGTTCCAGATAGCCCTGCACGCCTGTGAGTGGAGTGCGCAGCTCGTGATGCGCCGTCACAATAAACTGATCTTTCAAGCGGTCCAACTCCTGGCGCCGTTCGTAGGCGGTGTGGAGTTCGGCGTAGAGCAGGGCGTAATCCAGGGTCAGCGCTCGCCGCGCAGCAAGGATGCGCAGGAGTTGCTGATCGGTATCTGAATATGCCTGCCCGTCTTCCCTTCTGCTGAGCGCCAGGATCGCTACCAGCCGATTCTGGACGCGCATTGGCAGCAGGAGATGCCAGCTTTCCAGGTCAAGCATCATTTCCCTCTCAACCTCAGCCTCCCAGTGCTCGTTTGGCTGATTCTCCGAGCCATGCAGATTAGTGCGCGGCTCGCCAGACGGAGCAGCGTGGACATCTGGCTCAACCAGAACAACTCTGGCTCCTCGATTAAGCTGGGAATACACGATGTCATCCAGGGTAAGGGCAGTAGCCTCATCCAGGATGGGCGGGGGAGTATGTACGCCCTGCATCTCTGGCGGACGCACTGCGGTGGGTTGCTCCTCTTTGGTGGCTTGAGCAGATGGGAGCAACACCGCCAGCAGGCGCCTGGTGCGTTTTTCTGGCACAAAGAGCGCCACACGACGCACAGGCAGCGCCAGATGCACCTCGCTGACAAGTTGAGCAGCAATGCGTTCAGCCTGGAGACCAGTCCGATCAATCGCTTCATCCATTGTAATCAGCCGACGGTAAGCACGCATCTGCGGGAAGAGCCAGGCTTCAGTGATCCACTGCGCTCCGCGCCAGATGAGCGGGGTAAACACAGCGCCAGCAACCACACCCAGCGTCACTGCGCTCACAAGTGGAAGAGGCTTTAATGCCTGAGCCAAAAGTACAGCAACGACAGCTAAGCCAATCACTCCCAGCATCCCCTGGGCCGATTTGCGAATGAGTGAATCCAGTCGAAGCAGATCACGACGCACAATGGCATAGCCAAAAGAGAGCGGCAGCGCAATTACTGCCAGCGCGCTCACATTGCCGGAAACTAACGGCGGCTTAATAAGAAGCTCTGGAAGTACGGTGAGGAAGAAGAGAGGAAGGATACCTACAAATACTCCGCTCAGCAAGGCACGCGAACGCTCCTTTGTTACTGCGCGATGAGAAAAACTGGCGCGCGCGATAAATCCCAGAGATAAGAGGACGCTAAGAACGCTATTGACCTGGATTATTTCTTGAGAAGCAAGGAGAAAATCTTGCAACTTCAACAGAATAACAACAAGGTACAACGTGCCAGCTAGCAGCCCGGTGACGACTGGAACTTCTGGCAACCGGCGTTTCAGTGCTGAGCGGCTGTGAACTGGAAATAATAACCGCCAAAGGAAGTTAGCGAGAAGTCCAAAAAATACCCCCACAGAGAGCGTACTTGACACATAGATAGCTAACAACTGCCCAAAGCTGGCTGCTGGTTCCAGGTCAGCCACTAGAGCAAGCGCAGTAAAGAGAAAAAAGAAACGCCGCGCCAGTATGCGATCAGTGGCGTGGAGAAAGACCAGGAGGCCCAAAATAAGTGAAACCAGACCAAGCACCACCCAACTCATCGAAAGCAGGTTATCCCGACGGCTTGGAGCTTGCCAGCGAATTGGTTGAGTGGCAGCCCCAGTTGCAGTGACTATCTGCAACGTATTGGCTGTATTGATCTGATCTTCGCTCTCTGGCGCATGTCCATCAACCAGAGTAATCTGGTCGCCAACGTGAACCGGGTAGTCGTTAATAAGGCTGTTTCCAATCCAGGTAATCTGCCAGGCTGATGAGCCAGAAGACGCAGGTTGTGCATCCAGCCCCCACCAATGATTCCCACTCACTAGAGCCTTCGCGCTGGTACCAACCGCCAGCAGATAGAGCACAACCACGATGGTGATGAGGGTAAGTCGCCTGGTGCGAACATGAGCAACCTGGTGGCGATCATGCTGGCTGAAGGGAACATAGAGCACTTCCTGGGACATTACTGCCTCCCCTGGATAGGCTCCTGTCTTAGGTCTGCTCCCGCGCGGTGCTGAGAATGGGCCAGAGGAAGGGATGGGGGCCGAATGCGGCCTCCAGGTCTTTCAAAACCCCTACTGCCCGCTCTTGAATAGTTTCAGCGAAAACAGACGCATAAGCCAGGGCTGCCTGAGTATTGAGGGCTGCGCTCTCCCTGTTGGGAGCCATCCCTATCATACCCTGTGCTTCAAGAAGCAGCGGGAGTGTTTTTTTGTGGCGCTCCCGGTCACTTTTCTTGCTGGTTGTCTTTCCTGGCATGGCATCGTGAATATCATTGATCAGTTGCAGCCATACCCCCAGGTGATGCGCCAAACGACGACACTCTGCGATATATTCCGGCGGCCTGTCTCGTCCTTCTCCCAGGCCAGCGTAGGCTCCCAGTTTATAGACGAGCGCAACCATGCTTCCAGATTTCAGCTCGGTGGTTTTGAGTGCCTCTTCCTCAGTCACCGCATTGCGGCTCTCCATTTGAATGTCTACATACTGCCCCTGCCAGACGTTCAGCGTTTCTACATGCATCTCCTTCAGTGCTATATGTGCCAGCGCATCGGGCCAGCCAAATTCGCGTGCCCGGCTCAGCGCCAGGGGAGCAAGCTCATAGAGCACAACAGCCACGTTGAGCGCTAAAGGGACTCCAATCCGGTCCACAAATGGGCTGTCATTGTCCTGGATGTCGTCCACAAGGTCTACGGCTTTGCCTATCAGTTCAGCAGCAGCGGCAGCAGCACGCGCCCGATGCCAAAAAGATACAGGAAGTGTGGAGATGGAAGCCAGGTCCGCCCCGGCTGCCGAAACCGCCGCCAAAAGTGCCAGAAGCGGCCAGGTATGGAGCTCCATTCGACCAAGCGGTTCTCCGCGCATCACTGGCCTACCCAACAACTTCCCTGGCTCTTGAAGGCATTCCATCACCAACGCAAAGAGTGCAGGGTCAAGGTTCTGGGCTTGGAGGTGCTTAACTATGAACTGGCCGGTGAATCGGAGTTGTTCACTAAAGAACTGGCGCGCATTTGGGTCATTCAGCCACCCCGGTAAGTAGGCCGATTGCTTGCTCATAGAATGCCCTTCCCCAATAAAATTGGGCCGCCGGGGAAACCCCGCAACGGCCCAACTCGTATCAGCGGCGTTGCTAAAAAAACCACCAACTATCTACGATGTCTCCTGTCAGGGCATCTCCTTGGTGAAAGCGCCCCATCAGGCTCTTCAGAGCTTTGCGCTCATCTGCGTCCAGGCTATATTGAGCAAAAGCCAGTTCCGGTGAAGTCTGGGCATCTTCCTTAAACTGGCTATCTGTGAATAAGCGCCTCACTACAGCTTTCAGATCAGGACTCTGGTGTAAAAATGCGGGCATAGGCGCCTCCTGGTGGTATCAGATGAGCATCGCGGCAGTTTCACACATACCTACCAAGCGACTCTCTGTAGCACCGAATAATAGTATAGCATAAAAATGCTGAGCTTTTCAAGAATCGCTTTTCGCTGTTCTGCACCTCAAGCGTCCCTGCGCATGCTCGTTCCCAGAAAGAAGCACCAGGATACAGAGGTTATCCTGGTGCCAGGGTAAAAAGCGAAAGCGCGTTCTACGCTTCCAAGACAGGATGTGCTTGCCAGTTTTTCAGATAGTGCATCACCTGACCACCTGGGCCAAGGCTGTGCCGTACCCGATCAGGCGAAAGCGGAAATGTCACCGGACGATCTTTGGCAACCAGAATCGTATCGCGGGGTTGCAAGATTTGCCAGTGCTGGAAGATCACATCAGGGGTGTCTGGGGCATAGATGTACTGGCGTTTCACATTGTATTGTTTGGCAATGGTTTCCGCCTCAGAAAATGCCTCTTTTGCCTCTTCGTCGTTGAGATACGGGTCAGCATTTTCAAACAGTTCCAGGCGTCGGATTGTGGGCGTCTGGCGATAGAGAAAGATGACCTCGTTGTTTCGCGCTTCTTTGCAGGCAGCGTGAATGGTCGCTTCGCGCCCCTCTGGAGTGCTGGAGAGCACCGCCAGGATAGATTGGGGCCGTGTTCCGTAAATGGTCGCGGGGATACCCAACCAACGCCCGCGCCTGGAAAAGTACGTAGCGGTGACATAGGCCGTTGTCAGTCCTAAGAGCGTGATACTTCCACCGAAAGCCGTTGCCAGGGGTTTTGAGACGAGATTAGTACCCCAGGCCAGCATTACCAGGCCAGTCGTGACAATCCCCAACACAAACATGGGCAATGACACCGGGGGAACCGTTGGCTGGCTTGGCCCAGGAATAACCGCTTCTACGCCCAGCGAGGCGGCATCAACAACCTGCGACCCAAGTTTGACATGCAGTTCCTCGCGCTGCTTGTGTGTTCGTCTATCTCGCCAGCGCGCAATGTCCACGCCTATACAAGTCAAGCTGAACGCGCCCAGCAAGCCAAAGGCATACATATCTCCCAGCAGGGCAATATTCCCCTGCACCAGCACAAGGATGAAGATGGGAAAGCCTGCCGCTAACGCAATGGCGAAATGCGGCGTTCCACGCCACTTGTTGCGCCGCTGTATCACCGATGGTAAAAAGTGCATGCGCGACAACGCCAGAAAGACATGGTAGCAGCCGATGATGGCGGTGTTGCTGGCGAAGATCAGCAGCGCGGACGCGCTGATCGCAACCTCTATCCCCAGAATGTTGCCGCCAAATTCCCCGCCCAACAGGGAGATAAACTGGTCTGGGTTGGCCTTGCTCGTGTCAAGCAAGGTAGTGGCAAAGACCGTCAACAGTGGGCTGGTCAAGCCAACGGTTGCCACCACCACCAGCAGCGCCAGGCGCCCTGTCCTTTTGCGCGGGGTTTTCATCACCGGGGAAAGCTGCGAAATGCTCTCCAGCCCAGAAAAGGCGAGAAACGACCCGGCAAACCCGGTGAGCAGAGCAACGCCCGTCAAGGGCTTACCCTGGAACATCTCAGGGATAAGGTTAAGAATGGTGTGCAGCGGGACATGAATGACGACGGTCAACAGAATCGCCAGATCGCTGATCAGCGCGATCACTGCGCCAACGGCGCTCACCTTGGCGCTCTCGCTGATGCCCCACCAATTAAGCACGCCCAGTAAAACCAGCACAACCAGCGTACCAATCAAGATGGTGCTGGGGCTGGCGGGCATCACGACGCTAAAATAGGTCAGCCCAGACAAGGCGCTAATCGCGGCTGTCAGGAAGTAATCGCCCATCTCCAGCATGCCGCCAAACGCTCCGGCCCAGGGGCGCAGCGTTTTGGAAGCGACGGTGACAACGCCGCCGCCCTGGGGATAGCGATGGGTGACTTCGGCATACTTCAATGTCAGCAGGACAAACACGATCATGGTCAGGAGGACAAAAAAGCCCGCCAGTCGGCCCACCTGCCCATACAAGATGCCTGGCACATAGTACAGAGATGTTCCAATATCAGCAAAAACCACCGCCCAACACAAAAAAAAGCCCAGTCGGCCCGACTGGTGCCCTTCGTTACTATGATCACTTTCAGAAGAATCACTCACGAGGCTTGATTCTTGCATTGTTGCGTCCTCACGGTTTCCTGGCGCTCGCGCGCCCTGCCATCAAGATTGCCTAAAAATTTGGCGCAGAGAGCTAAAGATTTTCTAAATATTCTACGGTTAAGTATAAAAAGAGGGTAGAGAGTAGCAAGAGGCAAAAATGCACAAGGGGAGGGGCGGATACTTGTGAAAAGTCTACAAAGAAGAGGGCTGGTTCAGGCGTTCTGCTCGCTATTTCCGACCTCGTGAGGACTCAAGAGGCGGTAGCCAATGCCTGGCTCGGTTAAGAGGTAGCGTGGGCGGCTAGGGTCGAGTTCGATCTTGCTGCGAAGCTGGCGAATAAAGATGTGCAGATAGTGCGCTTTCTCCTCATACGCCGGCCCCCATACGGCGCGCAGCAACGTGCGGTGGGTAATGACCTTGCCGACGTTCATCGCCAGATATTTGAGCACTTCATACTGAGTGGGGGTGAGATGCACCTCCAGGCCATCTCTGGTAATCTGGCGCCGCTCAAAATCGAAGTGTAGCCCTTGAGTTTGCATCTGGGTGGCCGCGCCAGTGCTCACCGCAGCGCGGGCAGCATGGCGCAGGGCAACGCGCACACGCGCCAGCAGTTCCCCCATACTGAAGGGCTTGGTCAGATAATCATCGGCGCCCAGTTCCAATGCTGTGATCTTATCCTGGTCCCCGGCACGCACCGAGAGCACTATGATGGGAACCAGGGACCAACTGCGAAGCTGGCGACAGACCTCAAGCCCATCCATATCGGGAAGAAACAGGTCTAAAATCACCACATCGGGATGCCAGCGGGCCACCAATTCCAACCCCTGGGCAGCGGTTGACGCCCACTCCAGCACGAATGCTGCCCCAGCCAGTCCGGTGCGCACAGCGCGCCAGATTTCCGGCTCATCATCAATCACCAGCACGCGCGCCCCGCCCGAACTGTGCACAGAAGAGGACGCGCCCTGTGTGGGCTGGCGTTCACGCTCTTGAGATGGAGAAGGCTCGCTCATAGGCTGCTGGCTCCTGTGGCAGCTTCCTGGGCAGGGGTTTCAAGCTCCGGCAATTCGCCTTCAGGCACATCTGGAGGGATGGGCAGGGTGAAGGCGATGGTCGTTCCAGCGCCAGGATTGCTTTCAGCCCAGATGTGGCCCTGATGCGCACGTAAAATATTCGCACAAATCGCCAGGCCAAGTCCAGTGCCCGCGACAGGCTGTGCTGGCGCCCAGGGCAGATGCTCTTGCCGCACCCGATAGAATTTTTTAAACACCGCTTCAAGTTCCTGCGCAGGAATGCCTATTCCCTGATCTGAAACGCGCACCTCCAGTTCTGGGGACGTTCCCACCACGCGCGCCCGTACCTGAATGGCGCTTTCAGGCGGGGAGTATTTCAGCGCGTTCTCCAGCAAATTGGTAAGGACGTGCTCAATTTGTCCGTGATCGAGCAGCACCAGCGGCAGGCTTTCAGAAAGCTCTACGTTAATCTGGCGATGACGCAGTTGCCCGGCCTGCTCCAGTTGCGCCAATACGGGGGCAATCACATCTCCGATCAGATACCACTCGCGCTGGGGCACTGCCGCTCCTGCCTCCTGCCGCGAGAGGTCCAGCAAATTCCCGACGAGATGATTCAAGCGCTCAACACTGGCGTCAATTCCGTCTATGAATTCGCGGCGGTCTTCCTCGCGCCAGGTCATGCCTGGCTCAAGCAGGCTGCTTGTGGCGGCCTTGATGGATGCCAGCGGGGTGCGCAAGTCGTGCGTGACTGAATCAAGCAGGGCATTCTTCAAGCGGTCACTTTCGCGCAGTGCCTCGGCATGAATCGCTTCCTGCCGCAGCGCTACTTGTTCCAACGCCAGCCCAATCTGCCCGCAAAATGCCGCAAAAAACTCAGCCTCAAGATCGCCGGGTTTATTGCCTCCGGTTCGGGCAGCTTTGCCAGGAGCACCAGTCAGAAATGGTGCCACCAGCCCATGCAGCCCAGAGGTACCCGCCATGCCAAGCGCGCCAACCACGCGGAAGCCGCTGGAAAGCGGGACATAATAGCGGGTATATGCTTCTTGCTGACCAGTTCCAGCCGCGCATGCTGGGAGGCAAGCGGCAGACCCCTGCTGGAGCACCTGCCGGGCTAATATCTCTTGCTCTGCCCCCTTCAACTGCAAGGAGTCTGCCGCCGGACTCTCCAGCGGCGCAACTGCCTGCGTTGTGGGCAGGCGCTCGCCATCTGGCAGCACAAGCGCGCACGCCACGACTCCTCTGGCCGCAAAAATCTGCACGGTTTGCTGCACCAGAGAATGAAAAAGCGTTTTTTGATCGGTCGTTGACGCGATGATTTGTGCCAGAGCATACAGATGGGCCGTGCGCTGCTGGCTCGCCAGCGCCGCTGCCGCGTGCGCCTGGACGGAGGCCGTTAAGTGACCAATCACCAGGGCTGTCGCCAGCAGCGCCAGGAGTGAAATCCATTGAGTGGGGTCATCAACCGTCAGGCGTGTCGCAGGAGGCACAAAGAAAAAATCATACGCGAGAAAGGAGAGGAACGCAGCCAGGAGCGCCGGGCTACGGCCAAAGGAGACGGCCAGCCAGAGCACTACCAGGAGGTAGGCAACGGGAAGGATTTCGACCTCGACAAATGCCCTGACCAGGCCAATACAAAACGAGGTGAGCAGCACCCCAAGCACCGCCGCGCCGTATCCTATAATGCTGGTTGGTCGCTGCCCAGGAAGTTGTCCGCCTTGCTGCCGTCTCAGCATCTCTTTGCCTCCTCTGACTTACATAGAAGAGGCTATCATATTTCCACCTGTTCTTTCACCTCAGCGCGAGAAGAAACCAAGGGGTTATAGGCTGCCCACCAGCACTGGCGCGCGGAATGCTTCCATGAGCAGCTTCTCCTCGACGCGCACTTCTAATTCTGCTCCAAAGTCAGGGCAGGGCAGAAGCTCGCCACGCTCGATGTTTGCCGTTGGGACATTTCCGCCACATTCCGGACAGTTCGCCATCAGGCGTCTCCTTTCTTGTTACAAGCCTTATCGAGCATACAAAAAGGTGCTGTTCGTAAAGGACGAGCAGCGCCGAAAAGACGCGGGGTCAGCGAACGATCACAGGAGCGCGGGAGCTTTCCCGGTCAACGCCTCAATCGCGCTTGCGAAGCTGACTCTACGGTGCTCCCAAAGCGCGGATTCCGTTTGGATGCGAGCGGCAACCTGTTCGAGGCCAAGGTTTCCTGGCGCCCCCTCGGAGGTACGTTCTCGCAAGCGGCCCACCAGATCACCTTGTTCCTGTGCCGCAGGAGCGGCTGCCACCTCTCGATAGGCTTCTCGAAACGGCATACCCTGCCCCACCAATTCGTAAGCGCGATCTGTCGCAAATAATTCCGGCGTGCAAGCTGCGCGCAAACGCTCCTCATCAACCTGGAGGCTGGCAGCAAAGAGCCTGACCACTTCCAGGCTTTCCCGGCAGAGATGCACCGCTTCAATAAACGGCGCCTTGGTTTCTTGATAGTCCATATTGTAGCCTGAAGGCAATCCTGCCAGCGTCGCCAGGATTTGTCCTTGAAGCGCCACAACCGTATGCGCGCGCGCCCTCACCAACTCCAGCGCGTCCAGGTTGCGCTTCTGCGGCATGATGCTGCTTCCGGCACAAAGTTCCTGCGGCACCGTGAAAAATTGATACTCGCTGGTCGTGAAGAGCAGCACATCCTGCGCGAATTTGCTCAAATCCAGCATTACCAACGCCAGCGCCTGAACTACCGCCGCCTCGCCTTTCCCGCGCGCGTTGGCTGCCGTCAGAACATTATGGTGTGGCTGAGCAAAACCAAGCAGCCTGGAAACATATGCTCGATCAAGCGGCAGCGGCACGCCGTAGGCCGCCGCCGAGCCGAGAGGCGACTGATCGTTCAAGGTATAAGCCGCCGCCAGCGAGACGCAATCATCCAACAGGCTCTCGGCGTAAGCAGCCGCCCACAGACCAACCGAGGAGAGCATGGCACGCTGCATATGGGTATAGCCAGGCATCGGCACCCACTCGTGCGCGCGCGCAAGCTCTACCAGGCTGGACGCCGTTTCAAGAAGCGTCTTGGATATACCAAGCAGATGTTCTTTGGCATACAGGCGCAGATCAAGCAAGACCTGATCGTTGCGCGAGCGCCCGGTGTGAATCTTTTTGCCAGATTCCCCCGCCCTTCCTACCAATACCTGCTCGATAGTGGTATGAATATCCTCCTGCGCAGTTGCTGGCCGCAGCGTGGCCTCGTCGAGAAGGCCGCGCAGCGCCGCGTCAATCGCCTGCCATTCGTCCTCGGCCAGCACCCCGATGCGTTGGAGCATACGCGCGTGGGCAAGCGACCCCCAGATGTCGTGGCGAATCAGTTCCACATCCAGCGCCGCGTTGCGCGCTGCTTCAAAGCGCTCAATCAGGGGATCAATCTCATAGCCTTTAGACCAGAGTTTTGTTGACACAGAGAACTGTCTCTATCCTTTTACCAATGGTTTTGCAGAGATAAGATACCATAGTTTTGCAGAATATCGCCACATTTGTCGCTGATACATGGGCAATTTGCGTGTAGATTGATGTTAAGCTCTTGGATGGGAAGCATAGTTTTGCAGCGAAAAACAGGACTTTCCTTTCCTTATAGGCCTTGATCTGGAAGGCAGTTGCACAATCCTGGAACCTCCTTCGAATTCTAGCCGATTGCATCGGCAATCTCATCGTGCATGATACCGCGCATGTATTCACCACAGGGCCTATTGATGTCGCAATAAACGACCAATAATAAGCTGTCCCAGCCATCGCTTATCCGACCTCTTCGTTCTGCTTCATTGCCTCGAGGAGGACAGCATACTTGTTTTGTATAATCTGCGTGGTCGGGTGTTTGTCTCCCAATTGCTGTTCATAAATTGCTAACGCTCGCCGATACAACGGCTCGGCCTCGGCAAGCTTGCCTTGCAGCCGGTAGAGTTCTGCCAGATTGCTCAGACTACGTGCTGTGTCTGGATGCATCTCTCCCAACTGCTGTTCTCGTATCGTTAGTGCCCGCTGATACAGCAGGCACTGGCTTATGGCCTGTTTCATCTGGTTGGTGACAACACAACGCTGAACAAGTTGGTAATCATCGCTTGCCTTGGTCTTGGCTTTCTGGGAAGCGGTGTCTTGGTCGCTTGGTCCGCCTGCTTGCCTCCGGCAGCGCCAATAAGACGGTGCTCCTCTGGCGCATGAGCGTGTTTGGCACCCGCACATGATGTGCCTGCTCGCTCAGGTTTTCTGGGCCGGGTGATACTCCTCAACCTCCCGCGCCGTCAGGCCACCCAGAGCAGAGAGGCACAGATGGGCGGTGGAAAGAAAATCCACTCTGGGCGCGTCATCAAGGCAAGCAGCATGAAGAGCGCGACCAGCCAGAAGGTGCTCACCCGCAAGCTCTGTATGCACCAGACGATTGCCAGACCCAAGGAAGCCACCACCCAGATCGAGGCCCCTTCAACAATCACTGGCTTGGCATAGGAGAGCAAGTAGGTATTGGTCACGACCAGCAGCCCGATCACACAGGCGATGCCAGATCGCCTCAGCACCAGCAGGGCGATGAAGTACACTTCCAGCGTTGCCAACACAAACAGCACGCCCTGCACGATGCTGACAGCCAGCAAGTTGCCCTCGCCTGCCGCCAGAAACACCAGAGCAACAAACAGCGGATAGCCAGGGGTACGAACTGAGTCAACCAGTTGCCCGCCATGTAAGATCTTCTGGGTCACCTTCAAATAGCTGCTGGTGTCTGGATTGATTTCGGGCTGAGGGTGGTTGAGGTAATACATCGCCACCACTGCGCTGGCGAGAAGCACTACCACTAGACCATAAGCAAGAGAACGTGACCCGCGCCAATCGGCTTGCAGGCGTGCCATGGTGCCTTGAAGGAGCTGTTTGGGAGCATGCATGGCGAAAATTGGTTGTGTGCTTTGTCCATCCACGACTATCTGGATCCTGCCATTCTACCAGTTATATCTGGCAACTGCTCTTCTGACACTGCCTGGCCCTTCAGTCTCTAAAACGAAACTTGATGAGCGCCCACAACGCCGGGAACGCATCGCGCCAGGTAATCTTCTTGCCCTCGGCAAAATCGCGCCCCGCATAATAAATCGGCACTTCGTAAATGCGGTATTTGCGTTTGAGCACCTTGGCCGTGATCTCTGGCTCAAAGTCAAAGCGGTTGGAACGAATCGTGATACTCTTCAAGATTGGCGTCCGAAAGGCTTTATAGCCCGTCTCCATATCGGTGAGCATATTGTTATAGAGCACGTTCGTGATAAACGTGAGCAGCTTGTTGCCCAGATAATGCCAGAACAAAAACGCCCGGTGAATGCCCAGAAAGCGCGAGCCATAGACCACATCGGCCTTGCCATCGGCAATGGGTTTGAGCACTACCTCCAGGTCTTTGGGGTCGTATTCCAGATCAGCATCCTGAATCACGATCACCTCTTTGCAGGCTTGCTGCACCGCTGTCCGAATGCCCGCGCCTTTGCCCATATTTTTCTCGTGGTAAAAAATCCGCACATTCTCCGGCCAGACGCTCTGCTGCAAAATCTCGCGGGTGCCATCGGTAGAGCAATCATCCACCACGAGGATTTCTTTTTGATAGGGCGCCTGCTGCACCTGCTCAATCACCTGCACAATGGTGTTTTTCTCGTTATAGACCGGGATAATCACCGAGATTTCCATAGTGAAAAGACCCTCTCATTCCTGGCGTCTTGACCTGGCATCTTGAAAGGAAGATAAAGACATCGCTCTTGGGGAAACAAAGTGCATCCGCAGGCATCCCCTGGCTGGCGAGGGCAAGAGCGACTATTCCTTTAGAGGAGACGACGGGGTAGGCTCCAGGTAACACTGCTGGGTCTTGTGGGCGAGCCGCTTTTGGGTCAAACATGGCTGGCGCCAGGAAGCGCGATTTAAAAAACAGCGTCGGCCTGAAGCACCGACTCGCGGGTCGGGCGCTCCAACAACGCTGTTTCCTCGTGCTAAAATCTGCCTTGCGGCTCAGACCGTCAGCAGGCCGCATTGTTAGGCTCTCTACCGTCGCTCAAACTCGTTGATTTTGATGTCACGCCTTTACGCGCTCAACATATGCGCCTGTGCGCGTGTCAACCTTAATCGTATCGCCAGACTCCACAAAGAGCGGCACATTCACCGATGCCCCCGTCTCCACCGTTGCCGCCTTGAGCACATTGGTAGCCGTATCTCCGCGCACCGCAGGCTCGGTATAAGTCACTTCCAGACTCACAAAGGTGGGCAATTCCACACCAACCACCGTCTCCCCATCAAAGAGGGCGTCCACCAGCATCCCCTCTTTCAGGAACTGCGCGCCATCGCCCAGCATATCTTCGGCAATGGGGAACTGATCATACGTCTCGGTGTGCATAAACACGTAATCCTGCCCATCGTGATACAAATACTGGCAAGAACGATGCTCCACGCGCGCAATATCGAGTTCTTCCCCAGAGCGGAAGCGCGTCTCAATCACCCGCCCCGTCTTCATATTCTTGAGCCGCGTGCGGATGAACGCGCGCCAGTTTCCTGGGCTGACATGATGAAACTCAACAATCGTATGCAGTTCGCCGTTATAGCGAATAACCAAGCCGTTGCGAATATCCGATGTTGTCCCTGGCATGTGCTTTCTAACCCCTTGCTTTCTTCTAACCGGACTATTGTACCAAATGGAAATAGCACTCTAGTATAGCACACCGCTGGCAAGCATGCTCTGCCGTAAGTTGGGCTGTTGCTGCGCGGGCGCAGTTGACAAAGCCTGGCAAATGAGGCGATAATTACGGGTGGCCCTGTGTTCAGGGGCCATTTTCATGTGGCTACACTATCTGTGACCCACCAGCACCCCCAACGGATAGGAGAGGGAGGGGAGTTTCATGTCGGAGCGCATCCTTGTTTGCATTGCCTGGCCCTATGCCCAGAGTTCTACCCATGTCGGCCAGATCATCGGCTCGATTCTGCCAGGCGATGTCTTTGCCCGCTATCACCGCCTGAAGGGAGATCTGGTGCTGATGGTTTCTGGCAGCGACGAACACGGCACCCCCATCACGGTGCGCGCCGATAAAGAGGGCATCTCCCCGCGCGAGTTTGTCGCGCGCTACCACGCGCAGATTCTGGAAGTCTGGCGGCGGCTGGGTATCTCCTGGGACTTGTACACGGAGACGACCACCGCAAACCACTACCGCGTGACGCAGGACTTCTTTCTGACGCTCCAGCGCAAGGGCTATATCTTTAAGGACACGATGGAGTCGCCCTACTGCCCGACTGACCGGCGCTTCCTGCCAGATCGCTACGTCGAGGGCACCTGCCCGTACTGCGGCTACGAAGACGCGCGCGGCGACCAGTGCGATAACTGCCAGCGCACGCTGGACCCGGTGCAGTTGATCAAGCCGCGCTGCAAAATCTGCGGCAGCAAAACCAGCCAGATCGAGATTCGCGCCACCGAGCACTTCTTTCTTGATCTGCCCAAGTTTCAGCAGGAGCTTGCGGCGTGGTTGGCCGATAAGGACGCCTACTGGCGCCCAAACACGCTGGCCTTCACGCGCGGCTGGCTCACCGAAGGACTCAAGCCCCGCGCCATCACCCGCGACCTGGATTGGGGCGTGCCGCTGCCCATAGAGGGCTATCCCGACAAGCGCATCTACGTCTGGTTTGACGCGGTGATCGGTTACTTTTCGGCCAGCGTCGAATGGGCACAGCGTCAGGGACAGCCTGACCGCTGGAAGGACTGGTGGATCACCAGCCCGGAGCACCCCTTGCCGTCGAAAGCCTATTACTTTATTGGCAAGGACAATATTCCCTTCCACACCGTCATCTGGCCCGCCATGCTGATGGGCTACGGCAATCTGGTGCTGCCCTGGGATGTCCCAGCAATGGAATATATGAATATGAGCGGGCGCAAAGCCTCCACCAGTCGCGGCAACGTCGTCTGGACCAGCGACGCGCTGGACCGCTTTGGGCCGGACCCGCTGCGCTATTACCTGCTCGCCAACGCCCCGGAGGGCCGCGACAGCGACTTCACCTATGAAGATTGCACCCGGCGCAACAATGACGAACTGGTTGCCACCTACGGCAACGCCGTGCACCGCGCGCTCACCTTCATTCAGAGCCGCTTTGAGGGGCGCGTGCCTGAGCCGGGCGCCTTGCGCGAAGCGGACCGCGCCATGCTGGAGATTGTAGACGCGGGCTTTACCAAAGTGGGCGAGAGTCTGGAGGGGGCGCATTTCAAGAACGCGCTCAACGAAGCGATGAACGTCGCCCGCGCCGCCAACCGCTACCTGGATGAGCAGGCGCCCTGGAAAGCCATCAAAACTGATCGCCAGGCGGCGGCCACCACGCTTGCCACCATGACGCAGGTGATCAGCGGGCTAAAAACGCTGTTCTCGCCCTTCCTGCCCTTCTCATCTGAGAAGCTGCATACACTGCTGGGGTTTGAGGGCGAAGCCAGCACCGGACGCTGGGAGCGGCAGCCTGTCCCTGCCGGGCGCGCATTGCCCAAGCCTGAACCGCTCTTTGCAAAATTAGAGGAGATAGCAACGCCATGACGGAAACACAAAGCTCTGAACTTGAAGAACGCCTGCGCGCCGACGCGCAGCAGGCCCAACGCGCCCGCGATCAGTTGCGGCTGGACACTCTGCGTATGACGCTCAACGCGATTCACCTGGAAGAAGTGGCGCGCACCGACAGCAAAAACCCCAATCACAACAAGCCGCTCACCGCCGCTGACCGGCTGGCCGTGCTCGAAAAACAGGTCAAACAGCGCCACGAGGCCGCCGCTCTCTTCCGCCAGGGCAACCGCCCGGAACTGGCTGAGAAAGAGGAGAAAGAAGCCGCCATTATCCAGGCGTATCTGCCCGCCAGACTGACCGATGACGAACTGCGCCAGATCGTGAGCGAGTTGGTTGCCAAACACGGACGCGAGTTCAAGACGATTATGCCGCTGGCCGCCAAAGAAACCAAAGGCCGCGCTGATGGTGGGCGCGTCCAACAAATCGTCCGCGAACTGACGAGTTAGTCCGAGTGAATCCCCGATGATCGTCTTTTTTGACATTGGCGACACCCTGATAGACGAAAGCCGCTACGCGCGCAGCATCCACGAGCGGCTGCATCGTCTCTTTGCCGAGCGGCGCATGGACTATACGATAGACCAGTTTCTGGAGCAGTGGGACATGGTTACCACGCGCTCCGGATGGCGCAGCTTTTTTGAGCTGCTCATTGACCTATCTAAACTGGCTGGACACGACACCATGTTTGCGATGGAACTCTTCCAGGAGTTTTCGCTGCGCATCGCCCCGCTCGCCCGCGAGCTGTTTCAGCCCTTTCCCGACGCGCACAGCACTCTGGAACGCCTGCGCCAGATGCGCGGACCAGATGGCGAGCCGCTGCGCCTTGGCATGCTTGCCAACCAGCCGCTCTGGATTCGCCAGCGTATGCAGGAATGGGGATTGCTCGACTTCTTTGAGCCGGGGTTGGTGATTATCTCTGATGAGGTTGGCGTCAACAAGCCGCAGCCAGAGATTTTCCAGTTCGCTCTTTATCGCGCCAGGGCACAGGCCCAGGATGCCGTCATGGTTGGCAACGATTTTCGTAACGACATCCTGCCCACCAAAGCGCTGGGCTGGCATACCTTCTGGCTGCGCCGCCCCAATCCGTACCAGCGTCAGCAAGCGCCAACGCCTGACGATACTTCGGCGGCGGATACGCAGTTGCAACAACTGCGTGAGGTGCCTGCGGCACTTGAGGCGCTGGGCTGCTCGTAGCGCGGATAGCCTGCCACTTGTACCACCGGCATCCCTAACCGGCACAGTGGCCGGTACTACAGCCCGGCCTGCGCCATTGCCCGCTTCAGCCCTATCAGGCGGCGGTACTCCAGGCGCAGGCTGCTGATATATTCCTCCCACTCCTCTTCACGGTCCAGCAGCTTATACAGCACTCGCACGCGCCCCAGCAGTTCACAGGCCCATTGATAGGCGCCTGCTCCCCGCCGCTCAATCAGGCGCGGAATCTCCTGGTGATAAATAGCCAGGGCCGCGTGTGGTCTGGGATATTCCGCCGCGCTTGCCACTTTGCAGGCCAGATGAAACCAATCCAGGTAGCCACCCCAGCCATCGTGCTCACCCCGCCAGGATTTCGGCGCCTCCCAGGTGACATCCTCTTCGCCTGGGCCGGTCTGCACAGAAATCATCTTGCTTTGGAGCGCACCAAGCGCCAGATCAATCTCGCCCTCCTCCAGATACAGATCAATCATCAAATTGACCTGCTCTGAATCCGGCAAGAACGCCAGCAGAATGCCCCACATCTTGCCCCACTCGCGTAATTCACGCTCCGCCTGGCGAATATCTTCCAGACCTTTCAGGCGCCGCTCCTCCATAGAGAACTTCCTTCTCTGCTAGTTCACCTGCTCCGCGCGTGCGCGAACCTGGTATGGCCTATATCGGGGTGCGCTCAATCTGACAGCCACACTTCTCCACTACACTTCATCCACCGCGCTCCATCCGCCACCCTACATCCGAAAAACACCAAACTTCGTCTCAGGAATCGGGGCATTGAGCGAGGCTGCCATCCCCAGCGCCAGCACCGTGCGCGTGTCCAGTGGGTCAATGATGCCATCATCCCACAGCCGCGCCGTACTGTAATAGGGATTGCCTTCCTCTTCATATTTTGCCAGCGTGGGCGCTTTAAACGCCTCGCGCTCCTCTGGCGTCATCTCCTGCCCGCGCGCGCGCAGCCCCTCCAGGCGCACCGTCAGCAGCACGTTGGCCGCCTGCTCCCCACCCATCACCGAGATACGCGCATTCGGCCACATCCACAACTGGCGTGGGGCATAGGCGCGCCCGCACATGCCATAGTTGCCCGCGCCAAACGACCCGCCCAGAATTACTGTAAACTTGGGCACCTGCGCGTTCGCTACCGCCATGACCATCTTGGCGCCATCCTTGGCAATGCCCCCGTTTTCATACTGCTTCCCAACCATAAAGCCGGTGATATTTTGGAGAAAGATCAGCGGCGTCTTGCGCTCGCAGCATAATTCTATAAAATGCGTCGCCTTCAACGCGCTTTCCGAGAACAGAATCCCATTATTGGCAATAATCCCCACCGGATAGCCCATGATGCGCGCAAAGCCGCAGACCAGCGTCGTCCCATACAGCGCCTTAAACTCGTGGAAGCGCGAGCCATCCACCAGCCGCGCAATCACCTCGTGCACATCATAACTCTTGCGCCAGTCGCGCTGCACAATCCCATACAGGTCGCGCGGGTCATGTTGGGGCGGCTCCGGGTCGGCCACCTCCCAGGGATACTGCTTGCGCCGGTTCAAGTTTGCCACAATACTGCGCCCCAGCGCCAGCGCGTGCTCATCGCTCACCGCCAGGTGATCGGTTACGCCAGAGATACGCGAATGCACGTCCGCGCCGCCCAACTCCTCCGCCGTCACCTCTTCGCCAGTCGCCGCCTTCACCAGCGGCGGCCCGCCCAGAAAGATCGTGCCATTGCCCTGCACAATCACCGTCTCATCGCTCATGGCAGGCACATACGCCCCGCCCGCCGTGCAGGAACCCATCACCAGCGCAATCTGCGTAATGCCCTGCGCCGACATGCGCGCCTCGTTGTAGAAAATGCGCCCGAAGTGCTCGCGGTCAGGAAAGACATCCGCCTGAAGCGGCAGAAACGCGCCGCCCGAATCCACCAGATAGAGGCAGGGCAGATGATTCTGCTCGGCAATCTCCTGCGCGCGCAGATGCTTCTTGACCGTCATGGGGTAGTACGTGCCGCCCTTGACCGTCGCGTCGTTGGCAACGATCACACACTCCTGGCCCTCCACCACGCCAATCCCGGTCACAATCCCCGCCGAGGGCGCCTCATCCTCATACATCCCCCAGGCTGCCAGAGCGCTTAACTCCAGAAACGGCGTGCCAGGGTCGCAGAGCAGCGCAATGCGCTCGCGCGCCAGCAGCTTCTTGCGCTTGCGGTGCCTGGCTACCGCGTCCTCACCCCCACCCTGCTCTACCAGGCGCGTGCGCTCGCGCAGTTCGCGCATCAGTTCCTCAAAGTACGCCACATTTTCCTGGTATTCCGCGCTCTGGCGATCAACGCGGGTTTCGAGCACAGCCATTGCTTATTCGCCCTCGATACGCAGGGTATCCTCGATAGCTACGACGCCGGGCACATGCCAGATGTCCTGCTTGGCGGAATTGCGCAAGCGCGATTGTGGCAGTTGCCCCCCCAGATAGACCACCCCATCCTGCACCACCACCTTCAGCTTGCCAAGAAACGGCTGAAGCGCGGGATTCTCATTGAGAATAGCCCAGAGCCGCTGGCTCACCTGAAGATCATCCACATATTCTGAACCGCTTGCCACCTGCGCTGGAAAGCCGCTCAGCGCCAGCGCTGCCGGGCCACTCTCGGCCAGCGCCCAGTTTGGCGGCAGCACCAGACGACGCCCAGCCACACTGATCAAATGCCCCAGTGGGTCGCTGGGATGCTGCACCTCTTCTTCGGGGTGCGAGCGCACCCGCACGACCAGGCCATTTGCCAGGCCGGTGCGCGCCGCCACCGTCATACCCTCCAGATGTCCCACGCGATAGCGTTTTTTCTGCTGATGTTCGTCCGAGCAAAACACTGGCATCTTTGCCAACAACTCTACTGCGCCACCAGCCGTCTTGGGAGAGAGCGGCGCACCAGCGGAAAGCGGCACCATCTCCGCATGTCGGGAAAAAAGCCCTGTGCGAACCTTCAGGCCCAACGTCATCTGTGCCGTCTGCGGCCAGAGCCACAGATGCTCTATTTCAGCGTTGTTGCCCACGCGCTCACGGTAGTTCGGGGGAATCGCGGGAATTCGCTCGCTGTCTAGCAGCTTTCCTGGCTGGAGAAAGACACGGGCATGTTCGCTCCTGTGCATCTCCACGTTTATCCCTCCTGCACCGGATGAAGAAGAAAGATCAAGAGACAATGGCGCCTCCTCTGAGGATAGTTTCTTGTGATGCTGCCGGCCAGGCACTCCTCTGCCAGCATACTCCTGCTGCTGGCAGAATTTTGCGCCTTCTCTGGCGTCGGTTATTCTACTTCTCGCACAATCAGAAAGCAAATTATTGTCGTGTGGCTGCTCTATGCCCTTGTTCGGGGAAAATTCCTGGTGGCACGCAAGGTGGGAAACAAAGGCTGTTCATGGTGCCTGAATTGCGTTAAAATACAGCAGAGAACACAACGCTGGTTGTTCTCTCAGAACGGCTAGCCTGGCTCACGGGGGCTGATGATGGCGCGCAACACCTGGATCAAGACACGCAAATGGCTCATCGGTGGAATCGCTCTGGTGTTGGGCGCGCTGGCGCTCGTCCTCATCATCTGGGCCATCCAATACCACGACTATCAACTGGCCCTGGCCCACTACAACGCCACCTACAAGCCTCTGGTGCTCCCGCTCCCCAACGGCAAAACCGTGCTCGACACCTCGAATTATCACCCACCCCAGGATTTCTCTGGTCCTGCCGCGTGGGGCTGGCTCGGCTGGAGCATCCGGCTCCTTGCCATCCTGGTCCCCTTCGCGCTGGGCCTCTTCCTGGATTGGCGCGCTCGCCGTCAGGTGTTCATGCGCATCCATCATCAAGAGTTGGGCGAGGCCACTGCCAGGCTCGCGGAAGCCATCTCAACCAACCGCGATCAATCCACCGGCGTCATAGACGCCTATAGCAAGCTCCGCGACATCGAACAACGCCACCAGCGTCAGGGGCCAAAACGCTCATAGCGGTCTGTTGGGTCAGCGGGCACGTCTCCGAGTGGCCCGGACGCGCGCGAAGCCAGGGGCGGGACCGGGGGCGCTGTGGGTGGCACGCTGCCACCGCCTGAAGCACGCAGTGGCGGCTGGGCACGCACCAGACGCAGCATCTCCCGCTGCGAAACCATGCCGAGCAGTTCACCCTCCTCCATCACCAGCACGCTTCCAGTCTGATTCGTCGTCATGCGCTCAAAAGCCTCCTGCGCGGAGAGATGCGGACCAACAACATACTCTGGACCAAGAGGCGCCATCGCCTCGCTCACCCGCCGCCGCTCCCACTCGTGCCTGGGCACCTTATGCACCAGCGCGGGCGTCAGCACGCCTTCAATCGCATCGCCCACCCGCACCGGATACAGGCTCAGGTTATGGCGCACAAAATATTCCTGAACCACCAGTTCAAGCGTCAACTGTCCCGGCACAATCAGCGTTACAGGCTGCACAAATTGCCCAACCTCGTAGCCCTGCAACACCTCGCGCACAGCCGCCTGACGAAAGCTCACCCGCGCCGAGGCCCCCAAAAAGATACCCACCACAAGAAACCACAGACCACCGAGACGGCCAGAAAGGATTTGATAGAACCCAAACCCCAAAAAGCCATAGCCAGCCACGCGCCCAAACCAGGCGGCCACGCGCGTGGCCAGGGCATAGTTGCGGCTGATTCCCCAGACAAACGCCCGCACCACACGCCCGCCGTCGAGCGGAAAACCAGGGATCATATTGAACACAAACATCAGGATATTCTGGGCTGCCAGCCAGAATAACACCGCGCCGCTGGCAGAAATCGTGCGCGTCATCCGCCCACCCATCACCGCGCTGGCTAACTCCCCGGCCCCAAACTCCAGGGCCAGCGCCCCGCACGCCACGCCGATCAACAGACTCACCAATGGCCCGGAGAAGGCCATCCAGAACTCTACCCAGGGCTGCTTTGGCTCGCCCTCAAGCTGCGACACCCCGCCCAGAATAAACAGCGCAATTGCCTTCACCTTGAGTCCTGCCGCCATTGCCACCAGCGAATGCGCCAGTTCATGCAGCAGCACCGAGATGAAAAAGAGGAAGATGGTCAGCACCGCCAGCCCAACACGCCCGCCCTGGTCCACATCGGGAAAGAGTGGCTTAAAAAAGTTTTGCGTCACCAGATAGACAAACAGCACAAACACCAACAGCCACGAAAGATCAACCCGGACAGGAATGCCAAAGATGCGGGCAATACGAAGAGTGGGGCCGATCACGCGCTTCCCTCCTTGCGGACCATGCACACGTGGCACATCTTCCTGGGCGCAAAGCCGCCAGCTCGACCAGCTTCCCTCAACGGAGGTCTGGTCGTTTGCAAAGGGAGGGTCTGGCCCTCCCTATTGGGAAGTAGTATCGTCCCTCAAACTCACCCTGTCAAGAAAACAACGCCTACAAAACAGCGCCAGCGTCCAAAGCTAGACGCTGGCGCGCTCAGATGGCGTAAAAAAAGCTACTTTCCCCCGCTCAGCAGGCGCTGAATCACCTCAAACACATCCTTGCTCAACGTCTCGCCGCTGCCAATATCCTGAACAGCCGCCAGAATCAGCGGCAGCGGGGTCGCCAGCAAGAACGCCATTGTCCGCCGCTCCACCGGGAACGGCGATTCGTCAGTATCGGCGGCTTCTGTAATTTTCTTCTGGTAGTAGTCCATCCACCCCAGATGATATTGCAACTCATGCAAGTCCTCTTTGCGCTCATGCGTCAGCGGCAAGCGGCCAATCTCCTCCTCAACCAACCGACGCCCGCCGCGCAACTCCTTGAGCTTGCGCGTGCGCCAGCGCGACACCCCATAGCGATAGGGTATATCAATCAGGAAAGCATACGGCGCGAGGAAGGCCAGCACATACAACGCCGTCGCAGCCTTCACCACAAACGACCCGATCTCAAACACCGTGTATTCCTGTAACATGAACACTTGCCTGAGCGCAATACTGATAGCCAGCGCGCCGCCAATAATAAAAGGCAGCAAAATCAACGTAAAGCGCAAGGGATAGCGCCGGGCAGGCACCTCCCAGCCAGGATGCTCGGCCATATCGCGGGTCAGCAAAAACTGGGTCGTCAGCACATACGGAAGGAAAAACAAGTAGGAAAGCGGAAGGATCAGTACCAGCACGACGCTAAAGACCCCAGAGATCGAAAGCAGCACCTCACCACCGGCCCTGGCCGTGAGAATACTGTCTACCACCCCGAAGCCAGCCGTTGCCAGCAGCCAGATCAGGGGGGAGGCCACCAGCACCACCAGCGACCAGCCTTCCAGAAACTGCCGCATCCTGCGCCGTCGCGCAGCCGTTGGCACCACCAGCACCCCCTGCTCACCAAAACCCACCTTTTGCCGGGGCGCCAGCGCGTAGCCCACAACGATTGGAATCAGAGGCGTATTCCACACATTGAGCCGCACAATGTAATAGGACACGGCCAGGAGAAAGCCCAGCACAAACGCAATCACCACCGGATTCACCCCGCTGATAAACGGAATGCCAATGATATAGGCCAGGACCACCAGGAGCGCAACACCAGCAGTTGCCCAGCGCAGCACGGCCAGCGCGTAGAGTTCAGCCAGACGCAGGGCCGTCAGCCCGTAATAGCCGTGCATGCGAAACAGCCCCTGGCCGGAAACGCGGGCGTCCCCGTGCAAATCTATTGCTTGCTGCCAGGCTTCTAACGACTGGCGATAGAGCTTGACCTGCTGCCTCCAGCGCGCGTGGCCCAAACGCTCCCCCAGGGTGGAAGGCTTTGGAATCGGGGTGCCTTCGGCCTGGTGCGCGCTGAGCGTCTCCGCGCAGCGCTGGCGGCGCTCCTTGAGCCACTGCGTCAGCTTGGCTATTTCGTGCTGATAGCCAGGGCCATCAATCACATCCGTCAGCCGCTCCTCGGCCAGCGCTTCCCAGGCGCCATCCATAATGGTCATATACGCGCGCATCGCCTCGCGCACAGGTTTGGCGTAGTGCTCTGTTAAGCCAGCGCGTTCAATATCCTCAAGTGTCTCTTTAAAGAGCTGTGTCACACGATCAACATCATTGCGAAGTTTCTGGCTGCTGGCATCTTCCAACTCCCGCGTGAGCATTCCAGAGGATAACGGGCGCTCTGGAACAATCGGGAGAACAAGCTCAGTAGCCACGCCTGTGCCAGTCAAGGGGTGCGGCCCAGCCGCTCTTGGATGTGGCTGACCCGCATCCGGGGGAACAGTAGCAGACACAAAATACCTCCTGTAAGGATGAGGGCGAGGGCAAAGAAACAGCGACCCTCGCATTCTAACGTGCCTCAGCCATAAAATCAAGAGGGCGCTTCAGAGGATGAGCCAGGCAGTGCATGGCAGGCGCTTCTCTGGAGGGCAGCTTGAGGGGCAGCCATCAGGGAAAGTTATTGTGGCGTGAGGAGTTGTAACAAGATCGGCTCGGTGTTGCGCATCAGCACCCGGCACAGGCCGTGATTGCCAGAACGCTCCAATACCGCCATATGAAACAGCCCCTTCTCCGCCCAACCCAACCGTCGCAGCACCACCGTGTGCGTACTCCCGGTGATCAACGTCTCGTCCAGGTCGCCCCATCCGCCCATCAAGAGCGCGCGCAGGCTGGATTGCATGACATGCGCCAGATGGTAGGCCGGGCTGGATAGGTCTTGCTCGATACGCTTGTTTGCTACATGCTGGGCCACCAGGGTTCCATCGGCCCGCAAAATCGCCGTTGCCAGAAATGCTGGCCCCACCTGCATAGCAAAACCTTCCTGCGTCTCTTGCAGCTTTCTGGTTGTTTCAACAGAAAGCGGCCAGACCAGGATACCGCTGCCAGCCTCCGCCCCAGCCGCAGAAGCGGGAGCATTCACCGATGAGGGCGCGGAGATCAGGGAACGCCTGGCAGGAGAAGACGCGGAGATGTAGCGTGAATTGGGGCGTCCAGCACCTCGCAGCGCAGGCTCGCTCAGAGGAGATTCAGCAGCTTCAGCAACCGCAGCTTCAGCAGCAGATTCGGCAACCGCAGCAGCAGCAGATTCGGCAGCAGGAGCAGCCAGCGCAGCGCCGTTTAAAGCGGAAACAGCAGGGAGATTCGCAACCGGCAGGCCCACCTCAATCGGGGAAGCGGCTACCTCAGCAGCATGAGCATTCCGGGCACTGCCATAGGCCAATTGCTCCAGGAGCGAAAGGCTGGAGGGCTTAGCGCCTTCTGGCTCGCGCATCGCTGGCTGCAAGCCAACCTCTATTGGTGCTATTGGTGCTGGTAGCGCCGGGGTGCTGACGCGCTCTTGCTGTTCTTCTCCCTGGGTGCCCGGCAGAACCGCCCCAGCAGCAACCGCCTCTTCCAGGTCAGGCGTGTTGCCAGGAGCCGCAGCCGTTGCCAGCGAGCCAGCAGACGCCAGAGCAGTCAGGATAGAAGTTGCCCCGCGTCCGGTCATCTCTTCATCCAAAAGCGACTCCGGCTCCGCTAACGGCTCCGGCTCCGATCCAGGCAGCGGCTTTGTCCCTTGTTCTTCGAGCGGCAGAGAGACGGGCTGGTCGCGCCTGAGCGCGTACTCCATGAAACTGCCCTGCACCGAAGGCAGAGGAACCGTTGGCGGATCTTCTGGCGCGGGACTGGTGGGCAAAGCCTCATTGCGGGGCGCACCACGTAAGAGGCCCGGCAAGCTACGCTTCCCATTCAGCATGGAAAAGGAGCCTGTTGGCTGCGCGGCTTGATCTCCAGTCGGAGCGGCTGGCAAAGGAGGTGGCGTATGCGGGCCAGCGGAAGAACGCGGCGGGGCGGCGGGCGCGGGCCTCGAAATGGTGGGCAGCGGCATCGCTCCGGTTGGCTGCGCGGCGATCTCCTCAACAGAAGGATAGACATGGCGCATCCAATCGGGCATCTCCACATCCTCCATCTCCACCATCACCGGGGAAACTGGCCCACTCCCAGCAAACGGATGATAGCCATTGCCGGGCTGCGCCGACAGCGGCGGTTGCTGTTCGCTCATTTCTTGCGGCTGGCCCCAGCCTTCGCTGCCCCAGGCATCTTCTTCGCCTGCTCCCTGCTGTTGATCACGATAGGCCACCGCCTGCATAATCAGCCGTGAAAGCGGCTGATACACATTACGCTCGCCAGTATCGGTCCAGGGAAGTTGCTCCAGATTTCCATATTGCTGCGTCGCCAGCGCCATAAACGCCGCCTCGCCAGTCATCTCCCCAAACTCGGCCCAGAGCAATTCACCTTGCCGAAAGCGCAGCACGCCCAGAGTTTGTGACCCGGCGCGCAGCACCAGGCACAGGTCATGACGGTCCAGATGAATGACCTGCACCAGATCAAGCAGATCAAACGACGTAAGATCAGCAGAGAACCCAGGCGAGTTCATCCGTCAATACAACTCCTCAATCAAGGTTCGCACAGCGATCAGCGAGAGAGTTAGGAAGAGGCTTTTGAGCGAGAGTGTAGCACGTCCTGCCCGCCTGTACAAGTGCTTGAAGCATTTACCATAAAAGAGGCGTAAATAACAGCGCCAGAAATGCTCCCGCGCTCAACCCTGTGCCCAGTGGAATCATGGTCTGCCGATCCGCCCGCTGCGTCATCATCAGCACCATGCCTGTTGCTGCCCCGGCCAGCGTCCCGTACAATAATGCCGTCAGCACCACCGGCCAGCCCGTCAGCACCCCTAAAAACACCGCCAGCTTCACATCCCCCAGGCCCAGCGCGTCGGTATGATAGATCAGATACGCCAGCCCATAGAACAGCGCAAATAAGCCACCAGCGATCACCCCTCCCACCACCATCAAAAATAGCAAGCGATGATTGAATACCACACCCAGCACCACCAGCGCCACAATTGCTGGATACGTCACCACATCCAGAATGAGGTGATGCTCCAGATCAATCACAAAGATGAGGAGTAAGACCAGCGTCACCAGCCCATACAGCGCAAAGAGGCCAGCCAGCGGCAGCGCGCCGGGTGGCTGGGCCGCGACACGCCAGACCACCAGCAGCAAGGCCAGCGGAGCCGCTACCGCCACCCATAGGTGCCGCCTGGGTAGAGCTTCTCCGCAAGCGGGACAGCGCCCGCCAAGCCAGGCAAACCCCAGGACCGGCAGCAGCCAGCGCCCCGGCAAGCGGCGCCCGCACTTGGGGCAGCCGGCCAGTTCCCACTTCAGTTCCTCGCGTGGCAGCACATCTGCCAGTATATTGATGAGCGCCCCGGCGCCCAGCCCCCCAATTACTGCCACCACCACCAGCACCCCAACGCTCGACAGTGCAGGCATCTCAAACTCCCTGGATTTCTGACGCATACCTCTGCACGCCCACTGCCCTGACAGCTTGCTCTATACAGGCTGCCAATCACTTTTTGCGTATGCCCACTATAGCACGAGTCCTGGCCGGACACCGCAAAACACGACTTTTGGGGGATAGCACACCCGTCTCGCGGCCAGCGCACTCCCCGGCAAAAAGAAGGCTGGCCCAGTGGGCCAGCTCATCTCCCGCGCCTGCTCTGCAAACGCCAAATGGGTGAGTATGCTTGCCGTAAGACTTAGCTTGTCGCCTCTTCGGATGCCGCAGGCGCCTCGGCCTCCTTCTCGGCCTCTTTCTCGGCTTCCTTCTCAGCCTCCGCCAGCACCGCGCGCGGCGCCACGACCTTTGCCACAGGTTCATCGGGGTCGCTCAGCAGCTTCACCTTCGGCGGCACCGGCACATCGCGCAGATGGAGCGTATCATCCATGTTCTTTAACACACTCACGTCAGCCTCCAGCGCCTCTGGCAAATCACCCGGCAGACTTTCAATCTCCACCGAGTCCACGAGATGCAGCAGCACGCCTCCCTCCACCGTCACCGCCGGAGCGTCGCCCTTCAGCACCAGCGGCACGCGCACCGTAATCGGCTCGCTCATTGAGATGCGCAGGAAATCCACGTGCAGAATCTTGCCGTTGCGTGGACTCCGCGCCACACGCCGCACCAGCGCATTCAGCGGCGAGCCGCCGTTGCTGGCGCCCTCAAGGGTAATCACGCGCGTGGCATGATGCTTTGCCAGAAAGCGTTCCAGCGTGTACAAGTCCACCTGCAACGCCTGCGACGACTGGCGCAGGCCATACACATTGGCAGGGATAATCCCCTGGCGGCGCAGCTTCTTCACCCGCTTCCCCAGCATGGTGCGCTCAGCCACCCGTAACGAAACTTGATCAGCCAATTTCTGCTCCTTTTCCAGATAGAACGCCGGGGGCGTCTCTGCCCCGGCGCTCACGTTCTGGTCATGTTGTTCAGAAAAATATCTACCGCTTTGCAGCCTATCCAGGTAATTATAGCCCTTATTCACCCATGACCGCGCTCAGGCGCCGCCAGAACTCCTCAGCCGACAGCCCCTCAATCGCCAGCAGCTTTTGGCGCGTAGTGGCCCCACGTACCACCGATACCTGACGTTTGGGAATATGCAGCCGTTCGGCCAGCAGCGCAATCAGCGCCGCATTTGCCGCTCCATCCACTGGAGGCGCTGTGAGATGCGCCCGCAGCCCATCTGCCTCGCAGGTCAGGGCATTGCGGCTGCTGCGCGGCAGCACGCGCACCGGCACCTGGAGCGATCTGCCCTGCTCGCGCAAAAATGCCGGTGGCCCTCCCTGCTTAGCTTCCATCAGCCATCTTTTCCCACATGGCGCACCATATGGTGTACCAGGCAGCAGGTATACTCATCGCAGAGGTGCTCATCTTACCAGCCGAGCGGCAGCGCCTGAAGAAAAACGATGCGAAAAATGTACAGAAAGGCCCAGGCAAAAAACCAGGAAATATCCAAAAACATCACCGGAGGGATGCGCCGACGAAACGGCAGAATAATCGGATCGGTGGTGCGCGTCAAAAAAAGCATGATCGGGTTGCCATCAGGCAAACGGAACAGTGAAAGAATCCAACGCACAAAGAGCAGCACAATCAATAGCCCAAAAAAGATCGAAATAACCTCGTGCAGAATATTATGTTCGAGCAGGAACATCGCATTCCTCCTTGATCAGACACCTTATCAAACAGCGGGCGCGGACAACAAGCACTCCATCTGCCATCTCTCACTCCTGAACGTTAGTCCTGAACCGTCTGCACATCCACCACGACAAAACGCAAGAACTTCCGACGCATCACCTCGGTCACACGCACCCCATGCAAATCAGGCAGCGTCGTGACATGCCTCTGTACAACCTGCCCCAACGGACGGCCCAGCGAACCAGCCAGCAGCGCGCCAGCCACAGCCGGAATCACACGCAGCCGCGAACGCCCCAGGCTCATAACGAGCAGGCCACCTATCACCGCCAATACCATCCCCACCGCCAGATTTGTTCCACAATTGGGGTGAATCGCCAGTTCAGCCTCGCCCGCCTGCAACCGCTCCAGGGCCATCTGTGCTGCGGCGCGCACCTTCCCCCGGTCCACATCCCCAAAAATGATAAACCCCTGCCCACTGGAGCGCGCGCTCACGCGCAGGTTAGGAATCATCGTGGCAAGAATCGTCACCGTCGCGTGCTCCAGCGCGTGATTTTGTCGAATCCGCCGCCCAAAGAACAAATCGCCAATTCTCATCGCTCGCTTCCTCTCTGGTTCCCGTGTGGCCTGGGTGCAAGCGTACTCATCTATACGTACTTTATCCTTGCTTTCAACCATCACCGCCCCTTGCTGATGATGTTATTTTATTGCCCGCTCCCCAAAGAGTGCGCGCCCCAGCCGCACCATCGTTGCCCCCTCCTCAATCGCCACCTCGTAATCCTCGCTCATACCCATCGAAAGATGCTGCCACGCAGCCTCTGGAAAACGCTCGCGCAGCGCCTCGCGCAGTTCGCGCAGCTTGCGAAACACCGGGCGCACCTCTTCGGGCTGCGGCGTATAGGGCGCCACCGTCATCAACCCCTGCACCTCCAGATGTGGCAGCCGCACCACCGCCTCAGCCAATTTCGCCAGCGCCTGCGGCCTGACGCCCTCTTTCGAGGCTTCCTCCCCAACATTCACCTCTAGCAGCACCGGCAAGCGTTTGCTGTGGGCCTCCGCGCTGCGATTCAGTGCCTCCGCCAGATGCGCGCTATCTACACTCTGCACCATCTCAAACAACTCCACCGCCCGCGCCACCTTATTTGTTTGCAGATGCCCGATTAACTGCCAGTGCGCCAACCGCAGGTCCGCCAGCGCGCCGATCTTTTCGCGTGCCTCCTGCACGCGATTCTCCCCAAACACCCGCAGCCCCGCCTCATACGCCAGCCTGACGCGCTCGGCTGGCATCGTTTTGGTCACCGCCACCAGCGTCACCGCCTCAGCACTGCGCCCGCTGCGCTCTGCCGCCTCGGCCATCCGCTCGCGCACCTGGCGTATCCGCTCAACTATCTCATCCATAACTTACACGCCCGTTCAGGCAGGGTTCAAGCCCACCAGCACCGCAAAGCGCCCCGTTTTCCTCTGTTCGCGCCGATACGAATAAAAGAGATCGGTGCGGCAGGAGGTGCAAATCGGCATCGCTTCCAAATGTTCAGGCAGTATCCCCGCCGCCAGCAGTTGTCGCCGGTTCGTCTCCTGTAAGTCTAACATCCAGCGGTCACTCCGGCCAGCCACATGCGGCAAAAAAGCCGCCGTCTCCGCAATTTGGGGAGTCCGCTCAAACTGCTCCAGCACATCCGGCCCCACCTCATAGCAGCAAGGACCAATCGAGGGCGCCATCCCCACCAGCACATCCGCCGGACGCGACCCAAACTGCCGCGCCAAAGCCGCCACCGCCTCGCCCGCCATGCCACCAGCCGACCCGCGCCAGCCCGCGTGCGCAATTCCGGCCACATGCTGCACCGGGTCATACAACAGCAAGGGCAAACAATCCGCATAGGAGATCAACAAAAACAGTTCTGGCTCGCGCGTGATTAACGCATCGCCGCGTCTGCGTGGTCCAGGGTCATCCAGTTCTCGATGGTCAGCCTTCCACTCCGCCCCCACTTCCACCGCCTCGTTGCCATGCACAATCCAGGAGGTCGCCATCGGCCAGTCCGCGTGGCCCAGCACCTTCGAGAGCATCTCCCGATTGGCGCGCACCCGGCTGCGATCATCGCCAGAACTATAGCCCGTATTCAAACTGGCAAATGGCGGGTCACTCAAGCCGCCCTGCCGCGAAAATACCGCCTGTACCACCCCTGGATGCTGAGCAAAATGCTCAAACTGAAAATAACGAAAGCCCTCGTGCTGTTGTTCGATCACGCGCTACCTCTTACGCTTCCTGGCAAGCATATGTCCAGCCCACCCACCTGCCACGCTTCCCCAGCCATTGTAGCATATCGCCTGAGCCGCGTTTATTGGGGCGCGAGTCGCAGCACCAGCACATCATCTGCCGCCAGCGTCAGCGCAAGCTGCAAAGGATGTTTGTTGTCATCGCGCTTTTGTGCATCTGGGCTTGCCTGTTTCTCGGCGCGCGACTGCTTGTAGGAGTACAGCGCCTCAACGCTGTAATCAGCGTGACCCTCCAGCGCCAGCGTCAGGGTGCCACGCTGCTCTTCTAACCGATTCAGCACAAAAAGCAGCCAGCTTCCATCAGGCAGGCGCCTCCGCACACACTCCACCTCCAGTTCGCTTTCGCTCACACGCCTGACGCCTATCTGGTCCATCAATTCCCTCGCAAAGTGGCGCAGTTCGGCGCGCTCGTTGGGAGCAAGCCGATAATAGACCGAGGTGGCATAGCACCCGCCGGGCAGCGTCCCCAGCACGATACTGCTTCCGCTGCCCACCCGCGCCCGATAGCCAGCCACCTGCCCACCCTGCCGCAGCACTACCTGCTCTGAAGGGATACCCGCTGCCGTCCCCACGCCTCCCGCGCCTGCTGCCAAGCCTCCCCCTGCAAGCGGACCAAAGGTCGCCAGCCGATAATCGCCGCGCACGCTCATCCCCCGCGCCGAACGCAGCCGCGCCGCCGGAAGCTTCACGGCCTGCCCCACCAGCACCGGCTCATACAGATCGCTCAGGTGCATCGCCGTTGGCAGCCGCTTCGCCAGCCTGCGCCGGTTCAGCAGCCGATAGCGGATCACCCAGCCGTTCAGCAGCCCGGCCAGCACGCGGCTCATCCCCAGCCAGCGCGCCTGCTGCTCTGGGTGAGGGTACAACGCCTGGGCATCGGGCAGAGGGCGCCCATAGGCATCTTTGGTAATCGTCCCTGGCAGCGTGATTAACTGCCCACCCTGCTCCACATAGCGCCGCAGCTTCGCAAAGCTGTCCGGGTCCAGATAGCCCTTCGTAGGCAGCACTGCCACGCGATAGGCAGCAAGCTGCGCATCTGTCACCTGCTCCAGATCAAAAAAGCGCGGCTGATAGCCCGCGCTCACCAGCAGATCATAGAAGCCAAAATGCCCCAGCGACGCCAGATATTGAACGGGGTCTTGAATGACGCGCCGGGGCAGATATTCCTCCGGCGTAAAACGCGCGTAGGGCTGGTAGTGCAGGTACGCAATCGAATCCCAGACCTGCTCCGACTGGAGCACCGCTTGCTCGTGCTCAGCCAGAAAACGCTGCACGCCCTGCACAGCCGCGTAACGGGGCTGCTCGCGCCCTTCCTCGTCCAGCAGCGTCTGAAAGTGATAGGGCGCCCCTTCGGGGTCGCTGCCATCCTGGACAACGTACAGAGCATAGCCGCGCACCCCATGCGCCACACAGCCCAGCATCGCCTGCACCGTCGCCTCGTTCGCAATCCGCGCCCGCGCATCCCACCAGCCCGCGCCCAACTCCAGGCAGGTCGAAGGCCGCTCGGATGTGGCATATGCCTGAAACAGCGCCGGATACTGCGAAGACGCAAAAGGAAAATCTGCCGTCACCGCCGCGCCGCTGCTCTTGATATAGAGATCAAAGCCGTAGACCTCCGCCAGCGCCGACTTCCTGGCAGGATGCGCGGGACTGAGATACGTCGCCTGCTCGTTGATCGCCAGCGGCACCGGCACCTTCAGTTCCCCCGCAATCCGGCGCAAATACTTGAGATAGCTGACCAGCCAATCCTCCAGAAAGCGCTGCCAGTCTATCGCCTCGCCATGCCCAAACGGTCCCTGCGGCGGCAAAATCTGCCCAAAGCCAGGGTAGTTCGTTCCCCAGGCCGCGTTGAGATCTTCGATCTCCCGATAGGTGTCATGCAGAAAAATGCGATAGCGCCCCACTGTATCGGGGTTAAAATCAAACTTTCCCAGCGACGCCCCATACATCAGCCCCGTCTCGTTATCAAGCTGGAAGCTAATCACCGGGGCATCAAAAAACGGGCGCAGCACCTCCACCACCGCTGCGTACCAGCGTTCCACCTTTGCCAGGTAGGTTGGCTGCATCACCGCAAAGTTGTAATAGTGGTCGCCGCGCACCATACGCCCTTTGGGGTCGCGCATCACCGTATCGGGATAGCTCTCTCCCAGCCAGCGCGGATGTCCAAAGCCGCGATATTCCGCGTAGATGTAGGGACCAGGCCGCGCCATAAAGGGCAGGCCCAGCGCCTGGCATGTCTCCAAAAAGCCCACCAGATTGCGCTGCGGATGCGTGCGCCCGGTAAAGTCAAGCTGGCCTTCCTCTGGCTCGTGCCAGACCCAGGGCACATAGCTGGAGATAGCATTCAACCCTGCCGCCTTCAGCTTCTCCAACCCAGGCCGCCACAGCTCGGGGCGAATCCGAAAATACTGGAATTCCCCACCACGCAGCAGCCAGGGCTGCCCATCCAGCAAAAACACGCCGTCGCGCGCGCTTAATCGAGCCATGCCACATTCCGCCATTCCAGGCCAGGTTTTTGAGTTCTAGGAGATTGAGTGTTCGGGCGCCGCCGCGTAGACCTCTGGCTTCAGCACCCCGATATAGGGCAGGTTGCGATAATACTGGGCATAATCCAGGCCGTACCCCACCACAAAACGATCTGCCACCTGAAAGCCAATATAATCTGGCGCAACGATCTTGGCCCGCTCTTTCACCTTATCAATCAGCGTGCACACCCGCAAGCTGGCCGGGTTACGTCTGCGCAAAACATCCAACAGATAATGCAGTGTCAGCCCGCTATCAACAATATCCTCAACGATCAGCACTTCTTTGCCCGCGATTGGTTCTTCCAGGTCTTTCAGAATCCGCACCACCCCGCTGGACTCCGTTTCGCTGCCATAGCTGGACACCACCATAAAATCAATCTCCAGCCGCAGCTCAATTTCCCGCGCCAGATCAGCCAGGAACATCGCCGCCCCTTTCAACACGCAGAGCAGCAGCAGCGAACGCCCCTGATAATCCCTGGTGATTTGCCCGCCCAACTCCTGTATTTTGTGGCGCAACTGTTCCTGGGTCACTAACACTTCTTCGATGTCGTTGTGCACGATTCCCCTCCTCTTTAGAGAACTTCGTTCTTTAACTAGCAAGAAAGCGCGTACAAAACAAACCAGGCATCCCTGGATGAATCCTCAGCATGAATATTGCACTTGTGCTATAAAACGTCGTCAGGACTCTACCCCCTGACCGGGCGCATCTCCAGCACCAGCACCCGCCGCGTCGTCGGCGTGAGCTTCACCAGATCACTCACCAGATACCCCGGCACCCACAGCAGCGTTCCATCTGCCCCACACACCAGCGGCAGCATCCCCCGCTCGGTGCGCGGAATCTTCGCATCCACCAACACATCCTGAAGTTTCTTCTCTTGCGTCATCCCCAGCGGGCGAAAGCGATCACCAGCGCGCCGCGTCCGCAGCGCGAGCGGCAGATAGTTCTGCACCGCCTCCAGGTCCATGTACCCCCAGCGACTCTCCGCGTCGGTGTGTTCATAGCCAGGTGACGGAGTGCTCGCGCCATCAAGAATCTGCGCCCGCACCAGCCAGCGCGTTCCTGGCAGGCACGCCTCCCCTGGCACCGGCAGCACTACCGACTCCATCATCTGCACTGCTGGTATCTGAGCCAGCAGGCGGCCAAACTTAAAACGCTGCTGGATGCGCAGCACCTGCATTCCTCTTGGGAGATGCAGCAGCCAGCCTCCAGCTACCCCACGATGGAGCAAGGCATCTATGGCCGTAATATGGCGCAGCTCCAGCGAGACTTCGCCGCCGGAAACCATCAAACCCAGATCACGAAGCAAGCGACGGCGTATCGCCAGCGGCAAGCGCCGATACGCCGCAACATCCCCCTCCACACGAGCCACGCCGGGGCCAGCCTTTTCTTGAGCAATGATCACCTGCGGCCAGGCAGCAGCAACCTGCACCTGCAAATAGCGTTCTTCCTCAGCAAAAATCTCCGCCTGACGCAGCAGCGTCTCGCGCAGGTTGGGGTTATACTGCTCCAGCGTCGGCAGCAGCACATGCCGGATGCGATTGCGCAAAAAGCGCGGGTCTTGATTGCTGGAGTCTTCCCGAAACGCCAGGTGATGTCTGGCGCAATAGGCGAGAATCTCATCTCGGCGCACCGCCAGCAGCGGGCGAATTACCTCTTTTTCCAGTGGATGCATCCCCGCCAGCCCAGCCATCCCGCTCCCGCGCAGCCAGTGCATCACCAGCGTCTCCGCCTGATCATCGGCGTGATGGGCCACTGCAATGCGTTCCGCGCCAATCTCAGCCGCAACCTGACGCAAAAACGCATAGCGCGCCGCTCTTGCCGCTTCCTCAATGGACTGACGCGCCGTTTTTGCCTGGGCTGCTACATCCACCTGCTCTATTGTGCAGGGCAAGCTCCACTGCGCCGCCAGGTCAGCCACAAATGCCGCGTCAGCCTGGCTCTCTTCCCCACGCAGCAGATGATTCAGATGGGCCACATGCAGCATTACAAGTGGGAATGGTCCTTCAGGCGCGCACAGCGTCTTTAGTGCATGCAGCAAACACACCGAATCTGGCCCGCCCGACACCCCCACCACCACTGTTCCACTTTGTGGGAGCAGGTGGTGTTCTTCAATGAACTTCTGGACCGCTGCCAGGAGCGTATCTCTGATTGGATGTTTCGGCATGACCTCTCTGTCGCTGCGAGGGATAGCAACTCTCAAGTCTATCGTATGCGGCTATAGTAGCTGGCTCGCCTGCCGTTGTCAAGCACTCAAGATCAACGGGAGGAAAGAACGTGGCGCAGTTTCGAGAGCAGCGCTACAATACATCTGGAAGCATTCCAATCTATCTGCCCTGCGCTGACCCAACGTATCAGCAAGAGCAGACTCAACCAGACGAAATCGCGGTGCTAGCCAGGATGCCTACCATTCGCTTAGAAACATATATCAATGCTCCTATCGAACGCTGCTTTGATCTCTCGCTTAATGTTGATTTGCACGCGCACACGATGGCCCATACCCATGAACACCCGGTTGCAGGGGTAACGCAGGGCCTCATGCACCTGGGCGACACCGTTACCTGGGAAGCGGTGCATTTTGGCCTCAAGCAGCACCTCACGTCAAAAATTACTGCCTACGAGCGCCCACTTCGTTTTACTGATGAGATGGTCAAGGGGGCATTCCAGGAACTGCACCACACCCACGAGTTTGTTGCTCAACCACCAGGGACGCTCATGATTGATGTGTTCATGTTCCGCGCTCCCCTGGGCATTCTGGGGAGGGTGGCCGAAGCGTTGGTGCTCACCCGCTACATGAAAAATCTCTTGCTCGCCAGAAATCGCTACTTGAAACAGGTCGCAGAGGCAGAAATTGACCTTGCGCCGCCCTCGTAAAAGGGAAAGAGAATGCTGCGAGGATGGGCACCCGGCTTTCCAGGCATCCATCCTCGCAGGATGCCATCAGTTACTTGTAGCTGACGGCATCTGGTAACGCGGCAACTGCCCTATCTATTTATCCCGCTCGCTCTTTGCCAGCGCTGCCTGCGCTGCCGCCAGCCGCGCCACCGGCACGCGGAACGGCGAGCAACTCACGTAATCCAGCCCCGTCTCGTGGCAGAAGGCGATGCTCTCCGGGTCGCCGCCATGCTCGCCGCAGATGCCCACCTCCAGATGGGGGTTGGCCCCTCGGCCCTCCTCCACCGCCATCTTCACCAGCCGCCCCACACCATCGCGGTCCAACGTCTGGAACGGATTGGCGGGCAGAATCTTCACGGGCTGGTCCAACCCTGGCTCGTGCAAGCCCTCCACATATTTCAGCAGGAACTTGCCCTCCGCATCATCGCGGCTCATACCAAACGTCGTCTGCGTCAGATCGTTCGTGCCAAAACTAAAGAACTCGGCCACCTGCGCAATCTGTCCGGCGGTGAGCGCCGCGCGCGGCAGCTCAATCATCGTGCCAAACTTATAGGCAATCTGCTTGCCAGCCCCGGCAGACTCCGCAATCTCCTTCGCAACCGCCTCAAGCTGGCGTCGCACCTCGCGCAGTTCGTTCACATGCCCCACCAGCGGAATCATAATCTTGGGTTGCAGCTTCTTGCCCTCTTTTGCCAGTTCCGCGCAGGCTTCCAGAATCGCCCGCGTCTGCATCACATTGATCTCTGGGAAGAGCAGCCCCAGCCGACACCCGCGCAAGCCCAGCATCGGGTTGGCCTCGCGCATGCCTGCCACCGCCTCCAGCAGCTTGCGCTTATGCGCCAGTTCTTGCTGGTCGCCGTTGGTCGCCTCCAGCCGCGTCACCTCCACCAGCAGTTCCTCATACGACGGCAAAAACTCGTGCAGCGGCGGGTCAATCAGCCGAATCACCACCGGATAGCCCTCGCCCGTCTTCGGGTTGACCATCGCCCGAAAGATGCCCTTGAAATCCTCGCGCTGAATGGGCAGCAGCTTATCCAGCGCCTGCTGGCGCTCTTTCAGCGTGGGCGCCAAAATCATCTGCTGCACAATCGGCAGACGCTCCTGCTCCATAAACATATGCTCGGTGCGGCACAGGCCAATGCCCTCCGCGCCAAACTCCACCGAGCGCGAAGCATCGCGCGGATAATCCGCGTTGGCCCAGACGCCCAGCCGTCGGAACGCATCGGCCCAGCCCAGCAACTCTTGCAGGTCTTTTTCTTCTTTGAAATTCGCCTCAACCGTCGGAATCTCGCCCCGGAAGACCTCGCCCGTCGCGCCGTCAATCGAGATGGCATCGCCCTCGCGGATCATCACATCCGAGCCACGCACCCGGAACAGCTTCTGCTCGTAATCCACGCTCAGCGCGTCGCAGCCCACCACCGCAGGCAGCCCCAACCCACGCGCCACCACTGCCGCGTGGCTGCCGGTCCCGCCCCGGCTGGTCAAAATGCCCTTGGACACCAGCATGCCATGTACATCATCCGGGCTGGTTTCCTGGCGCGTCAGAATCACGCGCTGCCCCGCTTTGCCCAGTTCCTCGGCGCGGTCAGCGTCAAAAATCGCCTTGCCATACGCCGCCCCTGGCGAGGCATTGACCCCCTTGGCGAGCAGCCTGGTTTTACGCGCCTCGTCTTCGGCCTTGACATCAAAGCGCGGCAGCAGCAATTGCACCACGTGCTGTGCTTCCACACGCCGCACCGCGTCTTCCCGGCTTATCAGCCCCTCGTGCACCATATCCACCGCTGTCTTCACCGCCGAGGCTCCGGTGCGCTTGGCCGAGCGCGTCTGCAACATATACAGCCGCCCGCGCTCAATCGTAAACTCCAGGTCTTGCACATCCTTGTAATGCCGCTCCAGCCGCTCCGCAATCTCCTGGAACTGCCGGTAGACCTCTGGCATCTCCACCTGCAAATGGTCTATCGGTGACGTATTGCGAATGCCCGCCACCACATCTTCGCCTTGCGCGTTCACCAGATATGACCCATACAGCTTCTTCTCGCCTGTGCCGGGGTCGCGGGTAAAGGCCACGCCAGTTCCGCTTTGCGCGCCCATATTGCCAAAGACCATTGTCTGCACATTCACCGCTGTACCCAGGTCGTGCGGAATCTTATTGAAGTTGCGGTAATCAATGGCGCGTTTATTGTTCCAGGAGGCAAAGACCGCCTCAATTGCCTGCTTCAGTTGCTCGTAGACATCGGTTGGAAAGGGCTTGGGCTGCTGCTGCTCCGCCAGATGCTTAAAGTCCTGCGTCATCTGCTTCAGCGCGCCAGCGGGAATATCCGCATCCGTTGCTGCCCCGGTTTTCTGCTTGTACTGCTCAATCAGATGCTCAAACGGGTCTGCCTTTAGCCCCAGCACGATCTTGCTAAACATCTGCACAAAGCGCCGGTAGGCATCGTAAGCAAAGCGCTCGTCGCCAGAAAGCGCGATAATCCCCCGCACCGTCTCATCATTCAGCCCCAGGTTCAGCACCGTATCCATCATGCCCGGCATGGAAAACTTCGCGCCCGAACGCACCGACACCAGCAGCGGATTCTGCCGATCACCAAAATGCTTGCCGGTCTGCTCCTCCACATGGTGCAGCGCCGCTATCGCCTGATCCCACATCCCCGGCGGAAACTGTTTGCCTTCTTTATAATATTGATTACACGCCTCAGTCGTGATCGTGAAGCCTGGGGGCACCGGCATCCCGGCATTCGTCATCTCGGCCACGCCCGCGCCTTTGCCGCCCAGCAGATCGCGCATCTTCGCGTTGCCCTCGCTAAATAAATACACCCACTTATGCGGCGAACGCTTCACCGTCTCATCAAAAGTTGCATAGCTTGTTTGTGCCATGTTCATCTTCCTCGTTGGGGACCGCTCTCCCCGCAACTCATACTGCCTGTTTACGCTGCAAACATCTGCTTAAAAAGCGCCTGCCTCACAAGCGCCTGTAACACTTCCGCACTCATGGTGCCAAAACAATAATCCCCCGTGCCCAGCGCAACACCTGGCGCGCCTGCTGCATTAAGCCTTGCGCAGTTTCGGCGCTGATGGCCTCATCTGCGGCTTCAGGCGGGGTATGCGCGTAAAAGGTTTCTGGGTGAAAGGGCAAAAGGGCTTTCGCTGCCGCGAAAACCTCTGGGGGTGCTTCCACTTTCTCGGCCAACGCGCTAAGATCATGGTCATACATGGCCCGATGTCCGTTGCGCAGCACATACACTGCCTGGAGGGATTTTTCCACCACTTGATTACACAGGTCTGCGCAGGCAAAATGTCGCCCAAGCGCCTGCTCCAGCCCAGCCGAAGCCATATCTTGCGCTGCTTCGGCAAACATACTCAAACTCTCTTCCAGCATGTTTCTTCCTGGTGAAGCGATCTAACAAGGGGACATCAGCCATACATCAAACTCTGCTGTTGACAAGTCTCAAGACCTCTCAACTCGATGGTATGATAAACATCTGACAAAACCGATGTCAAACAACAAATAAACGGTAAATTAGGGCTATAAACCGATCTCCCGTCACAGGTAAAAAAAAGCCAGAGGGGACCAGGAGTAAACTCCTGGTCCCCTCTGGTACTGAATAACAGAGTAAGAAATAGCAAAACGTTTACAAGCAACGCGAGAGCAATTTCTGCGTTCCCTGGACGTTCTTCAACATCCACGCGCTACACGGACTGCCCTACACCAACGACTTCCAAAGACGCACTACAGAAACGCACTCTAGAGAAGCACTACAGAGTCGCACTCCAGACGCACTCGCGTCCCCGCATTACAAAACAGCGCTACAGAACCGCACTCCAGAGCCGCGCTACATGCTGTTTTTCCCTTTCATTCACCTTAACGGCCTACCCATATGACAGTAACGCGAGCCCCAAATGGGGCATGGAGAGAACTTTTGGCACCAAAATTCCGTAAGAGAAGCTGGGGAAGAGAAGCCAGGGAGCAAGTGCAGAGGCATCTTGTGGCCTGGCATTGCGCGTGCAATACAAGGCTCACTTACCTGCATGCCATGCCACAGGCCGCCTACTGGCAGAATGCGTGCTATTCTGCTATAGTGCAGAGGCATGCTCTCCAGCAAGGGGCAAACACAAGGACGGTCCCATTTCTAACCTGGCGCCAGCAGCGGGCGAGCACGACGTTCACCCAACCAGAACGGAGCAGGGCTGGCCCTTCATGGAAAGATTCGATAGGGTGCAATGAATCCAAGTTATGGCGTTCTGCGCGTCGTCCATACCGAAGCCGAGGAAACCCCTCCGCCTGCTTCCGATACCCGACCCCGTGAAGCAGGCGCCTGGGAATTGCCCGGCTACAAAGGCAACCCTATTGGTCTGCCCGACCCACTCTATCCCATCATTGAAGCCACCACCAGCATTGGGCGCGGGATCAGCAACCATATTGTCCTGATGGACCCTACTGTCTCGCGCGAACACGCACAGCTCATCTGGCAGAATGGACACTGGCTGATTGAAAATCTCAGCGCCCATAACCTGCTGCAAGTGGAGAGCAGCAGCATCCCACCCAATCAATCCAAAGAAATCAACCCAGGCGACTCTCTGACCCTGGGCCAGACCACGCTGCAACTGCTGGCGCCGCTTCCGGGCAAGGCTACCTGGCTCTCGGAACAGGCCACGCAAGTCCTTCTGCCGAACGCCACAAAGACAGACTATCCGGCGTCAAACCCGTCACCCTCGCCGCTCTCAAGAAGCGGGCAGATACTCCTACCGCTCATCAACAAAGCCAGGAAAAAACCTAACCCTCTGCTGGGGATGAGTCCCGGCGTCACCATGCAATTTGCCTTGCGCGAGCGCATTGATCGCGGGCGAATTTGGGCCATAGCTACGGTAGCCTCGCTCCTTTTCAGCGTCCTGGTCTTCCTGGGCTGCGGCTATTTCACGTTTATCAGGCAGGCACAAATTAGCGAACAGGTGATCTCGCGCGGCGGACTCAGCAACGTCCTGATCGCCGTGACCATTCCGCTGGTCCCGGCCCTGGGGATTGTCCTGCTCGTCAACTTAATGGACCGCTACGAACGCGAACCCTGGCTTCTGCGCATGAGCGCCTTCCTCTGGGGCGCGCTGATTGCCATTCCGCCAGCCATCTTGATTGAGCACACCATAGATGACAGCATCTCCGCCATCCACTTTGGCTGGCTCTCGCGCACCGCTGCCGAGGTTGCTCGCTCGTTTTTGCTGGGCGCGAATGCGGGTATCACCGAAGAAACCGTCAAAGGCGCGGGTCTGATCTTGCTGCTCATTGCTCTGCGTGATGAGTTTGATAACGTCACCGATGGCATCATCTACGGCGCGTTGATTGGCGCTGGCTTTGCAATGGTCGAAAACTTTGTCTATTTCGCCGCCAGCGACAGGCAATCGCTGCTCTTTCTCATCATCGGGCGCATCGTCCTGGGCTGGCTGGGCCACTCCACCTTTACCGCCTGTCTTGGCGCGGGGCTGGGCTACGCCCGCCAGACGCGCATCTCCTGGCAAAAATGGGCCATGCCTCTGCTGGGCTTTGCCGTTGGAGTGCTGCTGCATACCTTCTTTGATTTTGTCAATTTCCAGGCGAGTTCCGCCATCAACGATGCCCCCAACACCGGCCTGGTCACAACCCTGGCAATCTGCGCCATCATCGCGGACTACATTCCGCCTTTTATCGCTCAGGGCACTCTCCTCTATCTGCTGATGCGCTCGCTCAACCATGAAGCCACCGTTATTCGCCACTACCTGGCCGATGAAGTCTTGCATGGCGTCGTCAGCCCCGACGAATACATCTTGCTGCAACGCTCCTTCCGGCGCACCCGCCTGGAGCGCTTCTATCTCTACAGGCGGGGCTGGCGTGCCTGGCTCACCGCCAAGGCGCTCTATCAAACACAGATCGGGCTGGCCTTCCGTAAATGGCATGTCAGCATGGGCGATAAGCCCAAATCAGGCAGACAGCAGCCGGAGGACGCCTACCGCGAACGCATTCAGCATCTGCGCCAGGAATTGCTCAACCTTTCGATGCCCGCCACAGCCGCAATCCCCGCCTCATAGCCATTCCTGGCTAGGCTATTTCTTGCCTGCGCTGCACTCGCTTGCTCAAGACCTCACATCCTGCCAACCCTGGAACCACTTAGCTCGCGTTATATCGCCTGGAAGACTCGTTGACAATCCTCCCCATACCTCCTATAGTGAAGCCACGCCAGAGCGCCGCCCAGGGAAGCAACAGCGGCAGCAACGCTGCCCGCTTGGGTAGCAACGGTGGCTCTGACATGACCCTCTTCCTTCCTATTTTTTGAGATGTGAGGAGACTTTCACTCCTATGTCCGACTCGCACAACGACCCTGGAACCTACCCAAAACGCCCTGCCAGGCCAGCAGGGAATTCTTCCCTGCCTCCAGGCAATGCACTCAACCGGCGCCCGCGCATCTCTGAGCCACCCGGCCAGCAACGTGCAGGCGCTCGCATGGTCAACCGGCCCGATCTGCCCCAGACTCCCCGGCCTCGCTTTGCCCCGGACTCCAAGGGGCCAGGGCAGGGCCGCCCACAGCTTCCCTACGCGCAGGAATCCGGCGATGCCTATCAGGAGCGAACTGAGCGTCTGCGCGCCATGCGCCAGGATTTCCTGACGCACTCCGACAAAAAAATCACCGCGCAGAAGCCGCGCAATATCTGGTTGGCGGCTATCTTGACTATTTGTTTGTTGGTGGCCTGCGTCGCGGGAGGGATTGTTTTATTTCAATACCGCAACACCCTCTTCACCAGCGGCGGCCAGGACATTGCCACGCATTTTCTGGACACGATGAAAAAAGACGATTATCGCGGCGCTTACGCGGATTGCGCCGCAAATGTCCAGGAAGTCGTCCAGGGGCAAAACATCCCTATTTCCCGCGATGACTTTGTGAACAAAGCGACTCAGGCAGATCAAGATGATGGCAGCGGCCCAATCAGCGCCTATGAGATGACTGGCTCGTCAACGATTGACTCCAACAACGAGCAGTACAGCTTCACCCTCACCCGCAACGGCAAGCAAATTCCTAACGTCACTATCACCGTCACCAACGGATCAAACGGGTGGAAGGTCAGCGCCATTGATAGCAGCCTCTTTAGCCCGCCCGCCCAGCCCGTGCCAACACCAGGGCCTGCCGAGGATACCCCCACGCCATAAAGGAGCACCCGATGCAGCACGCGCCTGAACTTCTTGAAATGCTCTTTACTGATCTGGCGCAGCTAACGGCGCTGCACGCGCCCTCTGGCTCCGAGCAGCCCGTCATTGCCCGGCTCCGCGATCTGTTTCGCCCCCTGGCCGAGCGCGTGGACGTGGACCATATGGGCAATCTCACCGCCACGCGCCCTGGGCCAGAAGGAGCACCGCGTGTGGTTGTCTCGGCGCACGCTGACGAGATTGGCGCGGCAGTCGCCAGCATCGAGCCAGATGGCTTTCTGCGGCTCGCGCCCATCGGTGGCGTCCAGCCGCGTCTCCTGGAGGGCCGCCCCGTCTGGGTAGCCGGGCACCCCGGAGTGATTGGCGCCCGCAGCGGGCACCTGACCGCGCAAGGGGAACAGGGAAAAGGCACCGCCCTGGCCGATCTCTACGTAGACCTGGGGCTGGATGACGCCGCCAGCGTCGCCGCGCTGGGCATCCGCATCGGCGATCCAGTGGTGGTTCTCTCGGAACTGCGCAAACTGGCGGGCACGCGGGTTGCGGGCAAAGGCATTGATAACCGCGCGAGCTGTGTCCTGCTGCTGCACCTCCTCCAACGGTTGCAGGGCAGGGAGTTACCTTGCACGCTCACGGCGTTGGTAGCCATTCAGGAAGAAGTCGGGCTGCGCGGCGCCATGACTGCCTTTGCGCGCCTGAAACCAGATGTGGCAATTGTCGTAGATACCTTCCCGGCAACCGGCACCCCCGACACCCGCCACTTCGCGTATCCGGCCCGTATCGGAGAGGGTGTGCTGATTACCCCCATGTCGCAATCTTCCCACGAAGGCTTTCTCTTGCCGCGCGCCGCGCGCGACAGCATCATCAAGGCCGCCGAACGCATCGGCGCCCCCTATCAGTTAGCCATTGCCCCTGGAGGCGTCACCGATGCGGCAGCCGCGCATCTGGTCGCCGGGGGCATCGCTACGCTGGAGCTCAAGCTGCCACGCCGCTACTCGCATTCGCCTGTAGAAGTGCTGGACCTCACCGACCTGGCCGCAGCCCTGGCCCTGGTAGAAGAACTGGTCCTCCATCCCCCATCTCAAGAGGAGCTTGCTTTCTTGTAAGACATGCAGGCACGCAAGTTGCCAGAAGCTGCAAAGATGCAGACAGCACCACAGGGAGAAAGCAAGCCATGCACATTTTTCACCAGCAGTTTATCTTCCAGCGCACTGCCCCCAGGCAGGTCCAACGCTGCTGGTGCTGGCTGTTGTTCGGCTGGCTGGCTCTGGTTGCCCTTACCTGCGCCTCCTGTTTTCCCGCTGGGAACAGTGTGACAAGCCAGCGCCCGCGTCCTACCGTTCCACCCTTTAGCCAGCCCACCCACATCAGCATTCCCAGCCTGGGCCTCGATGCCGCCATCTTGCCGGTTGGCACAGACCGCTATGGCGCAATGGAAGCGCCAGGAGCCGGGCACCCTGCGAGCGACCCCATCTGGAGCAGCACCTTCTGGTGGAAGCTGGGTGCCAAACCCGGCCAGCCGGGAAATGCCGTGCTCGCCGGGCATGTAGACCGCATTGATGGTGGATACGGCCCCTTCTGGAATCTGGGTCTGATTCAACCCGGCGACCAGATCACCATCACCGAGCAGGATGGGCAAGTGTACACTTTCCAGGTCACTCAGGCCAGCGCTTTTCCTGTTGCTGACGGTGGCCCCAATGACCCGCTGATTCAGCGCGTCTTTGGCCCGGCGACCACCGCCAACCTCAACCTGATCACCTGCTACGGTGACTGGATTGGCACCGAATTCAACAAGCGGTTAGTCGTCTTCTCCACCCTCGTGAGCAACAAATAAATGCACAGCACTCCTGCATTCACCGATAGCCATGTCCACCTGGACCGCTACAGCCATGACGAAGTTACTGTGCTCCTGAAACGGGCGCACCAGGCAGGCGTCGCCCGGCTTCTTACCGTTGGAACCGATCTGCCCTCTTCATCGCGCGCCCTCCAGCTTGCCCAGCAGCATGCTGGCGTATCGGCTGCCATCGGCCTGCATCCAGCTTCGCTGGCCCTCGCCAGCCTGGAACGCGACCTCTTACAGCTTGCTGAACTAGCCCAGCGCCATCGCGCAGAAATCATCGCTATTGGCGAATCCGGCCTTGACACGCTGGAAGCCGCCGCCCCGCTGGAAGCGCAAGAGCGCGCCTTCCGTTTTCAACTACGGCTGGCACGTGAACTGGCCCTGCCATTTATCCTCCACCAGCAAGGCGCTGAGCAACTCTGCCAGCAAATTATTCGGGATGAGCAGAAAAAAATGGAGGCATTGGAAGCAGATGGAGTCAGAGCGCCACCTATCATCGTCCACTACTTTGTTGGAGACACAGAAAGCACCCAACGCTGGCTCGCGCTGGGCTGCTGTATCTCCGTTGGCAAACCCATCACGCGCCCGGAGCACGCCGCGCTCCGCCAGGCAATAGCAGGCATCTCTCTCGAACATCTGCTGCTTGAAACCGATACCTACCCGCTCCCAGGCCGCGCCACCGAGCCAGCCCATATCCGTCAAATTGCCGAAGCCGTCGCCGCGCTCAAACAAGTATCGGTAGAAACAATCGCGGAACAGACAACGGCCAATTACCGCCGTCTGTTCTGCATCAAGCCTGGCAGGGATAGGGGGGAACCCGCGTAGGCGGGTTTGGCGGCGGAACGCCCTTAGCCGCGTGTTTTAACCGCCAGGCGGCGTGTGCTGCCATCTGGTTTCTTCTTGTGTTATCGCCAGTTGAGCATATCTTCGGCTACCGCCCGCGCAATGATGAGGCGCTGAATCTGGCTCGTGCCCTCCACAATCGTCAACTGCCGCGCATCCCGATAGAAACGCTCGGTGGCCGACTCCTGCATATACCCGATGCCGCCCATAATTTGCAGCGCCTTATCTGCCGCCTCCACCGCCGTTTCCGTCGCAAAGCACTTCGCCATCGAAAGCCAATGCGCGTGCTCCTTGTCCGCCTTGCCCTCATCCACCAGCAGACACGCCTGATACGTCAGCAGCCGCGACGCCTCAATGCGCATCGCCACATCCGCAATCATCATCTGAATCGCCTGATGCTCAATCACCGGCTGCCCAAACGTCCGCCGCTGCTTCGCGTACTCAATCGCGTACTGAATCGCGCCCTCTGCCGTCCCCAGACCACGCGCCGCCACAATGGGCCGCACCGAATTGAGATTCCACATGATGGCCTTAAAGCCCTGGTTTTCTGCCCCCACGATCTGCGAGGCAGGCACGCGCGCATCCTCAAAGATCAACTCGCACGTCGGCACGCCATGCACGCCCATCTTCTTATCCGCTTTGCCCACGCGAAAGCCCGGCGTATCGCGGTCCACAATAAAGACCGTAAAGCCCTTAGACCCGCCCTTAATGTCGGTCTTGGTCGCCACCAGGAAGAAATCGGCCACACTCGCCCCAGAAATATAATGCTTGGTGCCATTGAGGATATATTCATTGCCGTGCCGCTCAGCCCGCGTCTGGATGTTCGCGGAATCCGAGCCAGCGCCCGGCTCCGTCAGCCCAAACGCCCCGCGCAGTTCGCCCGTTGCTGTGCCCTTGCAATACTTCTTTTTCTGCTCCTCATTGCCAAATTGCAGAATGGCCGAGGTTGAAAGTTTCGTCAGCAGCAGCATCAACGAACACGAGTTCTCCACCTTCGCCACCTCCTCCACCGCCAGCCCCAGCCCCATCGTCCCCGCGCCGCTGCCACCATACTCCTCTGGGAGCCACAGCCCTAGCAGCCCGGCCTCTTTGTAGACCTGAAAAATATCTTCGGGATATTCCCCCGTCTCATCCAATTCAGCCGCTCTCGGCGCAACCACCTCTTGCGCAATGCGCTTTGCCGTATCGCGGATTAGTTCTTGTTCTTCAGTCAGACGAAAATCCATCGGCGTGTCTCCTTTACTCTATAAAATCAGCCGAGCAAAGAGCATAGGTGGCTGCGCCCGCGCCAGGCTGCGCCTCTCGCTCCTTCGGCCTCATCATCCACCAGCGGACAGCACTCCTCATCGAGCCAGAGCACCAGCCCTATTATATCTTACCGGCCAGCATCCGGCGGGAGCGGTCTTTGTAGCGTCAGCGAATCGCTGGCGCTACGAAATCTGAACAGCCTGCCCGCGCTCTCATTTGACGCTCCAGCCCGTTCCTGCTATACTGCCAACGCCAGCACATCTGTCGCCTGGCCTGGAGCTTGTAAAGAATACTGCCTGGCATCTTGCCAGGGATACCTGGTTACAGCGTAATAAGCCCAACAATAATTACAGCGTAATAAACTCATCAATAGTCACAGTGTAATAAGCTCATCAATTTATGCACATAGAGGAGCACTCTGCATGCCTCAAGGGAAAACGCGCGTCGGCGTCGTCTTTGGCAGCCGCTCGGTAGAACACGAAGTCTCCGTCATCACCGGCCAGCAGGTTATCGCCGCGCTCGATAAAAATCGCTATGACATTCTCCCCATCTATATCACCAAGTCTGGCGCCTGGTACACCGGCCCGAAATTGCTGGATGTTGCCAACTTCAAAGATGAGAAAGCCGTCCTGGCTGGCTGCGATCCGGTCTATCTTCCTCCCGACCCCAGCGTGGGCGGGCTGATCGTCCGCCGCGAAGAAAAGGGCGGCCTCTTTAAGCGCGGCGGCAGCCAGCAAGAAGCGCTGTTGCTCGATGTCCTCTTCCCCACCGTACACGGCACCTATGGCGAGGATGGCACCCTCCAGGGTCTTTTTGAACTGGCGGGCATCCCGTATGTTGGCTCAGGCGTGCTTGGTTCAGCGGCAGGTATGGACAAAATTGTCATGAAATCCGTCTTCCGCGACAACGACCTGCCCGTCGTCAAACAATACGCCACCACTCGCCGCGCCTGGGAGCAGGCGCCGGAAGACATCATGCAGGCCATCGAAAAGACACTGGGCTACCCCGTCTTTGTCAAACCCGCCAACCTTGGCTCCAGCGTCGGCATCAGCCAGGCCAAAACTCGCGCAGAACTCCAGCAGGCGATGGATGTTGCTGTCCACTATGACCGCCGCCTCATCATCGAGGCCGCCGTCCCCAACGTCGTCGAGATCAACTGCGCTGTCCTCGGCTTCCAAGACCCGCAGGCATCTGTTTGCGAGCAGCCCGTTGCCTCCAAAGAACTGCTCAGCTATGAGGATAAATACATGAGCAGCGGCGGCAAATCCGCTGGCATGAAGAGCCTCGCCCGCAAGATTCCCGCGCCCATCTCCGACGACCTGACCAAACGTATTCAGCAGATGGCAATAGACGCTTTCATGATGCTCGATTGCCGGGGTGTTGCCCGCATAGACTTCCTGCTGGATTCCAAAACCGAAACGCTGTATATCAATGAGATCAATACCTTGCCCGGCTCCATCTCTTTCTATCTCTGGGAGCCGCTGGGCATCACGTTCAGCAATCTGGTAGACCGGCTCATCCAGCTTGCCTTTGAAGCCCACAAGGAGCGGGCGCGCACCACCTACTCAGTAGACTCGCCCCTGCTGGCGCGCATGGGCGCATCAGGCACCAAAGGCTAAAACAAGGGAGGCGCAGCATGGCAGGCGGATACACCATCAGGCACCTTGAAAGCGTTGAGGACTACAAAGCAGCCGAAGACCTCCAAAAACGCGCCTGGGGCCTGGACGACCTGGACATTGCTCCCCTGCATATCTTGCTCACCATCCACAAAAGCGGTGGACTGGTCCTGGGCGCCTTCGATGATCAGACCGGCGCCCTGCTCGGCTATCTCCTCGGCTTCTATGGCCGCACCAGCACCGGCACCTGGAAACACTGCTCGCATATGATGGGCGTCCTTCCAGAAGCGCGAGATCGCGGCATCGGCCAGGCGCTCAAGCTGGAGCAGCGCCGCCTCATCCAGGCTGAAGATCTTGACCTCATCACCTGGACCTTCGACCCGCTGGAGGCCCGCAACGCCACGCTCAACTTCACCAAACTGGGCGTCGTCTCCAACGAATACATACGCAACATCTATGGCGAAACGCTGGGCACGCTCAACGCCGGGCTGCCCACTGACCGGCTCTCAGTGGATTGGTGGGTTGCTTCGCCGCGTGTTGACGCGCGCTTGGAAAGCAGGGAGAAAGGAGCATCTCAACCAGCCATCAGCGACCTGCTGGCCCAAGCCACCCCCATTCTTTCAGTCACACGCCGCGCCGATGGCCTGTCCGTCCCCGGCACCCCCAATCTGATCCATCATCATCCGCTGCTCGCCCTGGAAATTCCCAGCGACTTCCAGGCCCTGAAAGCCGCCGACTTCGAATTGGCAAAAGACTGGCGCATGGCAACGCGCCAGGCATTTGAGCACTATTTCTCGGCGGGCTACACCGCCACCGAATGCCTCTTTGACCAGAGCGGCAGCTACAAGCGCAGCGTCTACCTGTTGGCAAATAACTTTGATGCGCGTTCCGCATAAATCATTTCAGCTAGCTTTTTCTGGAGGTTTCCCATGCCAGCCATCCATCTCAACGACGTTGAACTTATCCACGCCAAACTGCCGCTGGTCAGCCCCTTCGAAACCAGCTTTGGCCGCGCCGACCAGCGCGAAACCATCATCATCAAAGTTTTTAGCGATGGACTGGTGGGCTATAGCGAAGCCGTCCCCATGCCCTTCTACAGCTACGAAACCATCCAGACCGCCTGGCACATCCTGCGCGACTATGCTATTCCCGCGCTGCTCAAAGCGCCCCTGCGCAAGCCAGAAGAAGCAGCAGAGCACCTGCGCTTTGTGCGCGGGCACCCAATGGCGCGCGCCGGGCTGGAACTGGCCTGCTGGGACGTGTTTGCCAAAGCAGAGGACAAATCGCTTAAAGATCTGCTGGGCGGCGTGCGCGAGCGCGTGCCCGTTGGCGTCAGCATCGGCATCCAGCCCACGCCCGAC
>DATBGS010000104.1:0-55416 GCA_036557885.1 Ktedonobacterales bacterium | reverse complement strand
GCCTCCGGCGCTGGCCTATCGCTTTCAGGAGCGCACCGGCATCACGGTAATGACCTCCTACGGGCTGACGGAGGCCGCGCCCGGCACGCACTCCAACCCGGTCTATGACCGAAAGCTCATCAAAGTGGAGACGATTGGCCTGCCCATTCACGACACCAAACAGAAGATCGTGGACATTGAGACGGGCACGATTGAACTGGGGCCGGGAGAAGAGGGCGAACTGATTGTCCAGGGGCCGCAGGTGATGCAGGGCTACTGGAAGGCGCCGGAGGCCACCGCCCAGGCGCTGCGCGATGGCTGGCTCTACACCGGGGATATTGGCTGGCGCGATGAGGCCGGGTATGTGACCGTCACTGACCGCAAAAAGGAACTGATTAAATATCGAAGCTGGAGCGTGGCACCCGCCCAACTGGAGGCGCTGCTGCTGGAGCATGAGGCGGTGGCGGATGTCGCTGTCATCGGCAAGCCCGACGAGGAAGCCGGGGAAATCCCCAAAGCCTTTGTGGTGCGCAGGGCGGGACACGAGCAGGTGGGCGCCGAGGAACTCCTGGCCTGGGCCAGCGGTAAGCTCGCCGCTTATAAAGAGGTGCGCGAGATCGAATTTATTGAGGCCATCCCCAGGAATCCGTCCGGCAAAATCTTGCGGCGTATCCTCAAAGAGCTGGAACTGCGCAGGCAGGCCGCTGCTGAGGAGGGGTAACAGCGATGGATATTACCAATCTGGTAGCGATAGATGTGCATACCCACGCCGAGGTGTCGAGCCGCATCCCCGATGACCCGCGCTGGCAGGCCTTGCAGGAGGCGTCGGCCAATTACTTCAAGGACGAGGGGCCGCGCCCAACCATCCCAGAGATTGCGGCATACTACAGGGAACGTAAGATCGCCTGCGTGATCTTTCCGGTGGACATGGAGGCGGCAACGGGGATGGCGCGCGTGCCCAATGAGGAGGTGGCCGAGGTTGCCGCTGAGCATCCCGATGTGCTCATTCCCTTTGCCAGCATTGACCCGGCCAAAGGCAAGATGGGCGTGCGCGAAGCGCGGCGGCTGATCAAAGACTTTGGGGTACGCGGCTTCAAGTTTCACCCCTCGATGCAGGCGTTTTATCCCAATGATCGGATGGCCTACCCACTCTACGAGGTGATTGCCGGGGCGGGCCTGCCGACGGTGTTTCATACCGGACATTCGGGCATTGGAACGGGGATGCGCGGCGGCGGGGGCGTGCGCCTCAAGTATTCCAACCCGATGTACCTGGACGATGTGGCCGTTGATTTTCCCGATATGCCGATTATCATGGCGCATCCGTCTTTTCCCTGGCAGGACGAGGCGCTTTCGGTCTGCCTGCACAAGCCGCAGGTCTACATTGATCTTTCTGGCTGGTCGCCCAAATACTTCCCGCCGCAGTTGATTCAGTATGCCAACACGCTGCTCAAACACAAAATGCTCTTTGGCAGCGACTACCCCTTGATTACGCCTGATCGCTGGCTGGCCGACTTTGAGCAGATCAGCATCAGGCCAGAGGTGCGCCCGCTTATCCTGAAGGAAAATGCGGTGAAGCTCCTGCGTCTGGGTGCTGCGCTGTAGCGCCAGCGACCGCTGGACTATCGTGGCCGGAGCTACAGGTGCTTGTAGCGCCGCCGTCCCTGGCGGCGAATGGTTCGCCAGGACGGAGGCTGGCGCTACAAACGAAGACGAGTTTTTCTGAAAAAGCGCAGAACCCATTGACAAATTGCTGGAGAAAGTGTATACACTTAGCGACGCGCATAGCTTGCGATAATGCGCTGTGCTTGCGCTGAGAGGCCGCTCTCAGCCTGTTTCGCAACAAAAAGAAGCAAAAACTGGATACAGTATGCAGATGCAATCGCCCGCCGCCAATGAAGGGCGGGGCGTCATTACCCAGGTCTATGAGCGCCTGCGGCAAAAGATTCTTGATGGCACCATTGCTCCAGGCACCATCCTCTCTCAGGTGCAGCTTGCGCAGCAGCTTGGGGTGAGCCGCACGCCCCTGCGTGAAGCGCTGCGCCTGCTCCAAGAGGAGCGGCTGGTACTGGCCGAACCAAACCATCGCGTGCAGGTGACAGACATCAACCTGGAAGAAGTCGAATCGCTCTACGCCAGCCGCATCATGCTGGAGCCGCTAGCGCTGGCCCTCACGGTGCCACAGCTTGCGCAGAAAGACCTTGACGCGCTGGCGCGCGCGCGCGACGCCATGCGCGGCGCTGGCGCCGCGCGTGATAACGACGCCTGGGAACTCGGCAACCGGCGCTTCCACGAACTGCTTGCCATGCACGCCGAAGAACGCATCCGCGCCACCATTCAGCGCTCGATTGACGCCAGCGAGCGTTATCGCCGCATCAAGTTGCAAACTGTTCCCCACGCTCGCGAGATTGCAGAAGGGGAGCATGCCGCGATTTACACGGCTTGCCGCGAGCGCAATGCTGACGCAGCGGTGGAACTGCTGGCGCGGCACCTGGCGCGCACCGCCCTGACGGTGATTGCCCAGGTTGCCCCCGAATACGAGCCAACGGCGGTGCGGACAGCGCTGCGGCTCATCACCCACAAGGCAAGCCCTGCTAGTTCACTCAAGTAGTACAGAAGGAGGTGGTGCAGCGCGTCGTCCTGTCGCATCCAGCTTGCGGGCTGGGTGAGGGTTGAAACTTCCGTTGACAAAGTAGCGTGATTGCTCGAACTCAAAGGAGAGAAGGTATGGCACCCCATCGGACCCTGTTCAAGAACGGCTGCGTCATCACTGTTGATAAGCAACTTGGGAACTTTCGCAAGGGAGATGTCCTGATCGAAGGAACAAAAATCGCGGCGGTTGGGCCGGACCTGGCAGCAGGCGACGCCACCGTCGTTGACGCCTCCAACATGATCGTCATGCCGGGCTTTATTGATTCGCACCGGCACATGTGGGAAGGCATTTTGCGCAACATTGGCGTGGATTACCCGCTGGAGGGCGAGGTCAGCTATCTGGCCTTTGTGCTGAATGTCCTGGCCCCTGTCTACCGCCCCGAAGATGCCTATGCCGGAAACCTGATCAGCGCCCTGGGCGCCATCAACGCCGGAATCACTACGATTCTCGACTGGTCGCATATCCAGGCGTCGCCAGAGCATACCGACGCGGCCATCAAGGGGCTGCAAGATTCGCACATGCGCGCCGTCTTTGCCTATGGCCCGCCCTGGTATGAGGCCATGAAGCCAGAGCATCCCGCCTGGTTTACGCGCGCGGCCAAAGCGCATTTCTCCTCGAAAGATCAACTGCTAACGCTGGCGTTTGCCGCGTTGGGGCCAGAGTTTAGCTCGGTGGACGATGTGAAAGCCAACTGGCAGGTTGCCCGCGATTGCGATGCGCGTATCACGGCGCATGTGGGCGTCGGCTCCTTTGGCAAGCATGGCAAAGTCGCGGAAGCAGGCCGGGCCGGTGTGTATGGGCCAGACACCACCTTTATCCACTGCACCACGCTGAGCGACGAAGAAATCCAGATGATCGTGGACACAGGCGGCACGGTGTCGCTGGCCTCGCCGGTGGAGATGATGATGGGGCATGGCATGCCCCCCACGCAGCGTTTCCTTGATCGCGGGCTGCGCCCCAGCCTGAGCGTGGACGTGGAAACCAACGTGCCTGGCGATATGTTCACCCAGATGCGCTCGGTGATCTCCTTGCAGCACGCCATCCTCTTCGACCAGAAGCTGGCGGGCAAAGAGCATACACCGACTCCTCTGACCGCCCGTGATGTGCTGGAGTTTGCCACGCTTGAGGGCGCCCGCGCCAACGGTCTGGCGGACAAGACCGGATCGTTGACGCCAGGCAAAGAAGCCGATATTATTCTGCTGCGCGCCGATGATGTCAACATTGTCCCGGTGAATGACCCGATTGGCGCGGTGGTGTGGGGCATGGACACCAGCAACGTTGACTCGGTGTATGTGGCGGGCAAGGCGCTCAAACGCAACGGACGCTTGGCGGGCGATGTGGACCACGCGCGCAAGCTGGCGATTGCCTCGCGCGATTATGTGGTCGCCAAGTCCGGGTTTAAGCTGCCTGAGTTTTGATGGGGCAGACTCCCGCTGGAGGTGAGTGGTGGCTTGCTGGCAGGCTGATGCGCTGCTGCCACGCAAGCCACGCTTGCCCGGCGGGGACGCCGGGTACATGGTGGCCCGGCGGGGACACCGGGGATACCCCCAAAGGGGCGCGGCAAGCGCCTGCCATCACTACAGACGAAAGGAGGCCGCATGTTCGTCGCCATCTCCACCTACCTCAAATCACCCGAAGAAGTGAGCGCGGTTGCTCCCCTGCATAACGCATGGACCACCAAACACTACGCCGCCGGGCGTATCCTGGGTTCGGGCCGATTGGTGCCGCCAACCGGCGGCGTGATTATTGCGCGCGAAGAGAGCCGGGAAGCGTTTCTGGCGCTCCTGGCTGAAGACCCCTTTGTGCAGCAGGGCGTCTCGAAATACGAAGTGTACGAGTTCACGCCGGGGCCATTGCCGCGCCGCTCAGCGGAACTAGAGGCGTTTTTGACGCGGCCCATTCTGACGGAATAATCAGAGCACCCTGGCGAACCAGATGTAATAACCAGCCATAGGAAGGAATTGGAGAGATGGAAACCGGATTGAGAGGACGTACCGCCGTCATTGCGGGCGGCAGCGTAGGTATCGGTAAAGCCTCAGCAAAGGGCCTGGCCGCCGAAGGTGTGAATCTCGTCCTGCTGGCGCGTGGTCCAGAAAACCTGGAGAAAGCCGCCAGCGAGATCACCAGCGCCAGCCGCGTCGAGGTGCTGACCATCCCCACCGATCTCAAGGACGCGCAGGCGGTGAACGCTGCCGCTGCTGCCGCTGCCAAGCGCTTTGGCACCATTCATATCCTGGTCAACACGATGGGCAACCGCATGCGCAAACCCGGCAGGCAGATTCTCTGGGAGGACGAGGAATGGCTGGATGACGTGAACTCCAAGAGCATTGCCATGCTGCGCGCCATCCGCGCCTTCTTGCCACACTTTGCCAAAGATGGCAGCGGACGCATCATCAACATCGCTGGCTCAGCCGGAATGACGGCATGGGAAGGCGCCCTGACGCATGGTTTCAACAATTCCGCCATGATGCACACCACCACGTATCTGGCGCACGACCTCGCCAACGACCATATCACCGTCAATGCCGTCGTGCCCGGTCTGGTGGGCACCGAATGGCGCGAAGGCTGGGCCGATATGCGCGCCGGACAACAAGGCAAAAGCCGCGCTGAGTTTCTGGCCGACTACTGCCAGCAAAAAGGCATCCTGGCCGGGCGCTGGGCCGAGATGAGCGAGGTAGCCGACTCGGTGGTCTTCCTGGCTTCTGATCGTGCCAGGTATATCAACGGCACGCGCCTGATCGTGGATGGCGGCCTGAGCGTCAATCCACGCTAGGTTTGTTTCCATCCCAAACGGGCTATCAGAGAGCGCTGCTCCCGCCGCTCCATTCCTGGGAGGAATGTACCAGCGTATACCAAAAAGGTCAAGTGATTTTGCCCTGGAGCGAGAAAAGGAGGGCCACATGTCCGTCGTGAATGTAAAGCATGTTTCGCATATCGCGCTGAAAACGCCGCATCTGGAGCAGCAGGCCGCTTTTTACTCAGATATGGTGGGGCTGGGAGCAACGGAGCGCGACAGCGCGGGGCGGGTCTATTTGCGCTGTAACGCCAACCACCACGCGGTGGTGCTGATTCCCGCCGATACCGCTGGCATGGACCACTACGCGCTGGATGTGGGCGGACCGGCAGAAATTGAGCAAGCAGCAGCAGCGCTGAACAAAGCGGGCATTCCCTTTGAGACAGATGGCTCGAAAGAGCCGGGCCAGGGGCCAGCGCTGCGCCTGCGCGACCCGGACGGCTTTGTGATTGAACTGATTGGTGGCATGAACCAGGTGGCCCCATCCTACGGCCCGCGCGCCGTGCAGCCGCGCAAGCTCGGCCACATAACCCTGCTGGTGGCCGATTGTAACCGCAGCGCGAAGTTTTATGGCGAGGTGCTGGGGTTTCGCGTATCTGATCGGTTGGAAGACCAGTTTCTGTGGATGCGCTGCAATCCTGATCATCACGGCGTAGCCTTTGCCAGAGCAGACCGCGTTGCGCTGCACCACTTTGCCTTTGAAGTGCTGGACTTTGCGCAGTTAGCACGGCAAGCCGATCATCTGATGTACAATGGCTACCAGTTGTTTTATGGTCCTGGCAGGCATGGGCCTGGGCGCAATCAGTTTGAATACTTCAAAGACCCGGAAGGCCAGATCGTCGAATTTACCTGCGATGTGCAGCAAATCTGGGACGACGCGACCTACACGCCAAAGGTTTGGCGGGCAGACGCACTCTGGGTGAATATGTGGGGTCCAAACCCGCCAGCCGATTTTATCTGAGAAAGCGAAGGGCATATGCGATTAGTCACCTATCAGCGCGCGGGGCAGGCGCGAACGGGCGCAGAGCTTGATGGGCAGATTGTTGATCTGAACCATGCTCACCGCGCAGCTTTGCAGGCGGCAGACAACGCAGCAGAACTGGCTGTCGCTGATCTGCGGGTGCCAACGGACATGGTTGGCTTGCTGCGGGGCGGCGAAACCTCGCTCAAAGCGGCACAGCAGGCAGTTGCTTTTGTCCAGAAACGCCTTCCAGAAGATGCCCGGACGCTAAACGCGCAGGGCATCATCGCTGCTCTGGATGAGGTGGCGCTCCTGTCCCCGGTGCTCAACCCCAGCAAAGTGATCTGCCTGGGATTGAATTACCGCGACCACGCCATTGAATCGGGCATGGCGATTCCCACCTATCCGGTGCTGTTTAATAAAGTGGCAAGTTCGCTGACCGGCCACCAGCAGCCCATCGTGATTCCGCGCAGCAGCAATCAGGTAGATTATGAGGCCGAACTCGCGTTCATTATTGGCAAACGCGGGAAATATATTCCTGAAGCCGAAGCGTTTGACTATGTAGCGGGGTATGCCGCCGCCAACGATGTGAGCGCGCGCGACCTTCAGTTCCGTACTTCGCAGTGGAGCTCCGGCAAAATGCTCGATACCTTTGGCCCACTGGGGCCAGCGCTGGTGACGCGCGATGAAGTGCCCGACCCGCATCAGCTTGCGATCAAAACGATCTTAAACGGTCAGGTGATGCAAAATGGCAACACCGCCGAAATGATCTTTCGCGTGCCTGCCATCATCGCCGCCCTTTCTGAAATCTGCACGATTGAACCAGGCGACGTAATTATGACAGGCACCCCGCCAGGCATTGGCAACGCCCGTACTCCGCCAGTGTTTCTGCGCCCTGGGGATACCGTAACCATCGAAATTGAACGGCTGGGGAAACTGACCAATCCGGTGATTGCCGAAGGGTAAGCAGGATTGGTCGCTTGCCGTGCCCCTGCTTTGAGGGGTAGCCCCGGCCACCGCCTGCCCTTCTGTCTTAGGGTGCCGGGCGGCGTTCCCCGCCAGGGACGGCGTGGCTACAAGCGGCCCACTTGTCATGACGCTCCACGCAGATGAGCAATGTAGCGTTCAGCAGACCGCTGGACGGCGCCTTTGGCATCGCTGGAAATGACTTTGCCGCGCCACCCGCCATAGAGCCGCTCGAAAGGATATGGCTCGACAGCCGCCACAATGTGGCGCACCACGCCTTCGTCCAGCGGAATCAGATTGGGAAAGCTATACATAAAGCTAACATAGCGCCGATCACTGGCGACGGAAATCGTATCCCCGGTGAACAGGGCGCCCTGACCCCCGGCCCCGTCGCGCCAGTGCAGCGCGGTGCTGCCAGGAAAATGCCCGCCACAGCGCACCAGCGTCAGCCCAGGCAGCGCCTCCAGCGCCTCCCCTTCCCAGAAGCGCACCGCAGCATCCGGGCGCATCACCCAGCGGGCATTGTCCTGGTGGAGATAGATAGGCGCGTGGTTGAACGCCTCGCTCCAGGCAACCATACTGGTGTAGAAGTGGGGATGCGAGATAGCGATAGCGGACAGCCCGCCGCGCCGGTTGATCTCGCTGATCGTCGCGTCATCCAGAAAGCTGATGCAATCCCACAAAAGATTACCTGCTGGCGTCTGGATAAGATACGCCTGCTCGCCAATGGCAAAAGATGGCTCGGTGACGAAGGTCGTCAGATGCGGTTCCAGGTCTTCAACAGCATTACGATACTTTGTCCGCATGGCTGCCAGCGTCGTCCACTGCTGGCCCTGCTCATGGACGGCTTGCCGGTCATCTTCGCAGATCGGGCAATGCGCCGGGGCAGTCTCGGCGGGCGGATACTGAGTGCCACAGGCGATGCAAATATAGGCTTCCATTCTGCCTCCTGAGTGCTTGCAGTGGTTTTGTCAGGCTGGGCGTTGCCACTCCAGCATAGCACATGGAGGATGACATTGTGCTTTCGGTTTGAGCGCCGTGAGCGGGGTTGGTGCGAGGAATGCAACAGATCAAAGCGTACAATGGGTGACAAACACGTATCTGTTGATCTGCTTGCAGTAAGAAGGAAGCGTCATGTTTCACTTTGATCCCACCATCTCCAGCGCCGTCCCTGGCCCAGAACCGGCTTCAGCCCGCAAAGAAAAAACGCCCTCCGGGCCGCTTTCAGAAGACCTGCTCAACAAAATGCACCGCTACTGGAACGCGGCCAACTACCTGACAATTGGGCAAATCTATCTGCTGGATAATCCGCTGCTGCGCGAGCCACTGCGCCCGGAACATATCAAACCGCGCCTGCTGGGGCACTGGGGCACCTCGCCCGGCCTCAGCCTGCTCTACGTGCATCTCAATCGTCTGATCAAGGCGCATGATCTGGACATGATCTATCTAGCCGGGCCTGGGCATGGCGGCCCGGCATTGGTGGCAAACGTCTATCTCGAAGGGACGTATTCGGAGATTTATCCCGAAGTTTCCCAGGACATCCCCGGCATGCGGCACCTCTTCCGCCAGTTTTCGACACCGGGCGGCATCCCCAGCCATGTCAGCGTGACAACGCCCGGCTCCATCCACGAAGGCGGTGAACTGGGCTACGTGCTGATGCACGCCTTTGGCGCAGCTTACGACAACCCGGACCTGATTGTGGCGGCGGTGGTTGGCGACGGCGAGGCCGAAACGGGGCCGCTGGCAGGCTCCTGGAAGGGCACCAGCTTTCTTAATCCGGCGCGCGATGGCGCGGTGCTGCCCATGCTGCACCTGAACGGCTACAAAATCAACAACCCTACCACCCTGGCGCGCTCCAGCGACAAAGAGGTCCAGGCGCTGCTGGAAAGCAACGGCTATGAGGTCTTCTTTGTGGAGGGCGATCACCCATTCTACATCCATCAAACACTGGCGGCTACGCTTGATCACTGCTACGAGCGCATCAGGAGCATTCAGCGCGAGGCCCGCACCAAAGGCGTCTCCGGGCGCCCGCACTGGCCCGCCATCGTGCTGCGCACGCCGAAAGGCTGGACCGGCCCAAAAGAAGTGGATAGTATGCCAGTGGAGGGCACCTTTCGGGCGCATCAGGTGCCGCTTGCCGAGGTACGCGCCCGGCCTGAGCACCTGGCCCAGCTTGAAGCCTGGATGCGCAGCTACAACCCGGAGGAACAGTTTGACCAGCAGGGCAGGCTAGTTCCAGAACTGGCGGCTCTGGCCCCCGCCGGGGACCGTCGCATGGGTGCCAACCCGCACGTCAATGGCGGCAAGCTCCTGGTAGACCTTGATCTGCCCGATTTTCGGGAGTATGCCATTCCCGTAAAGCAGCACGCCACCGAGCAGCACGAATCTACGCGCCAGTTGGGAAAGATGCTGCGCGATGTGTATGTGCGCAACAAACAGCAGGCCAATTTCCTGCTGACCTGCCCGGATGAATTGAAATCAAACCGGCTGGACAACGTGTTTGAGGTAGAAAACCGCCGCTTTGTTGGCCCCATCCTGCCGATTGACGACCACGTAGCGCCGGATGGCCGGGTGCTGGAAGTGCTCAGCGAGCATCTCTGCGAGGGCTGGCTGGAGGGCTATCTCTTGACCGGGCGGCATGGCATGTTTGTGACCTATGAAGCCTTTGCGATGGTTGCCGCTTCTATGATCGTGCAGCATACCAAATGGCTTGAGGAGGGCATTAAGCTGCCCTGGCGCGAGTCCGTCGCCTCGCTCAATATTCTGCTGACCTCCACATGCTGGCGTAATGATCACAACGGCTTCAGCCATCAGGGGCCTGGCCTGATTGATGTGATGCTCTCCAAGCAGGGCAGCGTGGCGCGCATCTATCTGCCGCCCGACGCCAACTGCCTGCTCTCGGTGGGTGACCACTGCCTGCGCAGCCGCAACTATGTAAACTTGATTGTGATTGATAAGCAGCCCCAATTGCAATGGCTGACGATGGAAGAGGCTACTGTACACTGCGCGCGTGGCGCCTCGCGCTGGGAGTGGGCCAGCAACGACCATGAAAGTGAGCCAGATGTTGTGCTGGCCTGCGCGGGCGACATCCCCACGCTGGAAACCATTGCAGCAGCCTGGTGGCTGCGCAAGCATGCCCCGGAACTGAAAGTACGTGTAGTCAATGTGGTGGACCTGATGGCCCTCTTCCCGCGCCAGGTGCACCCGCACAGCCTGGACGAAACGCGCTTTGTGGAGTTGTTCACGGCCAACAAGCCCGTCATTTTTGCCTTTCACGGCTACCCGCGCGCCATCCATCAAATTATGCACGGACGTGTCAACGCCGAGCGCTTCCATGTGCGCGGCTTCAACGAACAGGGCACCACCACCACGCCCTTTGATATGGTCGTGCTGAATGGGATGAGCCGCTATCACCTGTGCATCGAGGCCCTGCGGCGCGTTCCACAACTGTACGACCGGGCAGAAACGCTCATGGATACGTGCAACAACATGATCACCAAGGCAGTGACCTATTCACGAGAACACCTGGAGGATATGCCAGAGATTCGTGATTGGACCTGGACAAACGTATAGTGCAACATATTGTTCAGTTTTGGTACAATAGCTTGAACGCAGGGTTTTTGTTCTCCTGCGGCCTCCATGATCACCAGAAAGGAACCGCGCTCACATGTGCAGGGATAGCCTGGAGAACGGCAGTATCAAACAGCATGAGCGAGTCTTTTCCTCCCAAACCAACAGACACGCTCCAGCAACCACCTGGGGCCGCCTCGCCCAAACGCACCAGAGTCAGAAACAGGGTGAAGCTTCCCCGTCCCACCAGGGAGCAGCGACGGCTCGCGGAAACGCTGTTGCCGCTGCTCCAGGAGGCCGAACACGCGCTCGATCAGGGCCAGCCTGCCAGGGCACTCACTGTACTCCAGGGGGCGGCCCCTGAGCCACCGCCCTATTTATCCCCCTACGATCAGCTTCGCTGGCACTGGCTGGCTGGCGCCGCATTGCTCGCCGTCCATAGATGTGCAGAGGCCCGCGACTGGCTGATGCGCGGGATGGCCCTGGCGGGGCGCCTGCGCCCGTATGTGCTCGCCAAACAGGAGCAGGGCTTTGACGCGCTCACCGAGCGGGTGCGTAACCTCCTGGGCAGCTATTATTTCCAAAAGGGCCAGCCTGGGCAGGCGCTGCTCTTGCATCGCCAGTGCTTGCTTGCTATCAACAGCGGCAGACTCACCGATCAAGCCGTCCAGATGCTGATCTACTCCTCGCTGGGCAATGACACGCTGGCATTGAGCCAGCCGCAGGAAGCTATCGGCTTTTTTGCTCTGGCGCGTCAGCTTGCAGACGCGGCACATGATGACCGCCAGCACGCGCTGGATGCGTGGGGATTGGGCCGGGCCTATGCAGCCACGCAGCAATACGCGCGTGCGCAAGCTGCATTGCAAGAAGCCCTGCATATTTTTGAGGCGCAGGGCGACCAGCATATGTCCGGGCAGCTCCACGCAGCAGTGGGGCACGTGCTGCTGCTGCTCAAAGACTACAGCAGCGCTGAAGGCCATTTTCGCCAGTGCCTTGAAGCCGCCGAGCGCAGCGGCAAAAGCGTGCCCCGTGCCGAAGCGCGGGACGCTCTGGCACACTGGTATCTGGCAACCGGCGAGTTTGACAAAGCGATCAGCACACTGCAAGCCGGGTTAGACTTACTTCAAGAGAGCCGTGACCACCGGGCGCAGGGGCAGTTGACGCTCTCGCTTGCCAGGGCGTACCAGGGCCAGTACAATGCCCCGGCAGCAGAGCACGCATTTATCGAGGCGCTGGCGCAGATCAGCCAGAGCGAAGACAGCGCGCTGCGTCTTCAGGCGCACGAGGCATATGCCGCGTTTCTTTCCAGCCAGGGACGCTTCCAGGAAGCCTTTGCTGAGGAAGAAGCAGCGCGGGCGCTCCAGTCCAGGAGCGCAGCCGAATAGCTTATCCAGGCGCGATGCGACTGACGCCCAGTGCTGATTGCAAAACATGCGGGACGGTGATGCTGCCATCAGGCTGTTGATAGTTCTCCAGAACAGCCGCCAGCGTGCGCCCAACCGCCAGCCCGGAGGCATTGAGCGTGTGCACAAAGTCGGCATGCGCCCCCGGCGCGGGGCGATATTTGATATTGGCGCGGCGGGCCTGAAACGCCTCGCAGTTGCTGATGGAGGCCACTTCCACAAAGCGCTGTTGCCCCGGCATCCAGACCTCCAGGTCATAGGTCTTGGCCGCGCTAAAGCCGACTTCTCCGGCGCAGAGCAAGACAACCCGATAGGGCAGTTCCAGGCGCTGAAGCACCACCTCAGCTTCGCGCAGCATCTGTTCGAGGGCAACATACGAGTGTTCAGGCGCCACAAACTGCACCAGTTCCACTTTATAAAACTGATGCACGCGCGTCAGGCCGCGCGTTTCGCGCCGCGCTGAACCGGCCTCCCGGCGAAATGAAGCGGTGCAGGCGGTATAGCGCAGCGGCAGCGTGCCAGGCTCCAGAATCTCATCGCGGTGGAGATTCACCAGCGGCACTTCAGCAGTGGGATTTAAAAAAAGATCATCTTCCTCACAGAGATACGCATCGGCCTCAAATTTAGGCAACTGGCCGGTGCCAACCATTGCCAGGCGCTTCACCAGCAGCGGCGGGGCCACCTCAACATAGCCGTGTTTGCTGATATGAATATCCAGCATCCAATTGATCAGTGCGCGCTCCAGGCGTGCCCCCAGACCACGCATCACCACAAAGCGCGAGCCAGCCAGCTTTGCCCCACGCTCAAAATCAATGATCTTGAGGCGCGCGCCCAATTCCCAATGCGGTACGGGCGTGGCCGTCATCGTGGCTGGCTGTCCCCAACGGCGCACCTCCACATTTGTCTGGTCGTCTTTTCCCAGCGGAACGGACCCATGCAGCACGTTTGGCACCTGCATCATCTGGGAGTGCAGCGTGCTTTCTACCTGGGCAATCTCGATCTCAAGCTCCTTGATCTCGCGCTGAACGGCCTGATGCGGCTCTGCCAGTTCTTCCTTCGCTTCCTCTGATGCCTCAGGCGAGAGCGCGCGCCGCGCCTCCTCATAGCGCCTGGCCGTAACCCGCAGTGCCTCGCAACGGGTGATGAGTCCGCGACGCTGTTCAGCAAACGTGATGATCTCAGCCAGCGGGACAGTGACCCCGCGCCGCATCAGGGATTCGCTGATCACATCAGGATGTTGACGAAGAAACTCCAGGTTCAGCATCACCCGCTCCTTCTGGCAGGAAGTTTGCATATGCTGGTAGCAGGCGCAATCGAGGGTGCACCGCTTTCTTGAGAAGTATACATCATGCACTATGCGCAGCTTCACCAGCCCGTTGTTCATTCTGTCACGGTCCTGCATATTCCTGAGCCTGCCGGTTGACGGACACCCAGGCTGGCTCTATAATAGCCCTGACACCAACGCGGGAGAGAATCCATCATCCAACTGATAAAGAGGCGTTTATGGGTGCAGTGATACGCGAACCGGATGGCCGGACATTCCCCCTGGGGAATGAACCGGTAACAATAGGGCGCAGCCGGGAAAATCGCCTGAACCTAGCGAACAATCAAATCTCCAGCCGTCACGCGGAGATACAACCTGCTGGTGGGGGCCGCTACCAGATTGTGGACCTGGAAAGCCGCAACGGTACCACCGTCAACGGGATCAAGCTGGCACCTCATGAGCCGCGTCCCCTCAGCCCAGACGATACGATTGGCCTGGGAGGTTCGGGGGGAGTGGAACTCCGCTTTGAATTGACCGCAGACGCGCCAGCCTGGGGCCAGAACCAATTTCAGTTCCAGCCGCAGCCCGCGCCAGGTGGGTTTGGAGCGCCAGGGCCAGTTGCTCCAGGCGGCCCACCCTTTGGCGGCCCGCCCGCTGACCCCGGTTTTGGCGGCAATTTCTCGCCAGCATTTCCTCCTGCGGCCCCTGCACAGGGCAGTTTCGGCACGCCAGATGCCCCAGGACAGGCGCCGTTTCAGTTTGCCCAACCCGGTGGCCCGCCGCCAGCCGCCTTTCAATCTGCTCAACCAGGCGGCCCACCACAGGCACCCTTTGGGCCGCCCAATCAGTTTGGCCCGCCCCCAGATCAGTTTGGCGGACCGCCGCCATTTGGCGCCCCGCCAGGAGGACCGCCATTTGGTGCGCAGGGAGGACCACCATTCGGCGCGCCTGCGGGCTTTGCCCCACAGCCTCAAGCACCAGGACCATTTGGCCCACCACAAGGCGGGCCAGGCGGCTATCCACCGCAGCAAGGGTTCCCCGGTGGACCAGGAGGGCTACCGCCATCAGGAATGGGGCCGGGGCCACGCAAGGGCAAGGGCCTGCGCACGATTGTGCTGCTTGGGGCAGGCCTGCTGGTCATTATCTTGATTGCGGGGGCGGTGGTCTTTGCGCTGAACGGCGCCAAGGGCGGCAGTGGGCCTGCCACGCCGACTCCCAAGCCAGGCCCAACGCAAACCCCGAAAGCCACCATCATGAATTTCTATGACGACTTAAAGAAGCAAGACTACGCAGCAGCCACCAAGCTGTTTACGCAAGACTACGTAACCATGCATGGCGGAGCAGATGGCACCGCCAAAGTGCTGCAAGGATTTGACAACCTGCGGGGCAAAGTCACCAACTACAGCATCGTCTCCAGCAATGGTTCCGAGACAAGCCAGACGGCAACAGTGCAGGTGACGCGGGACAAAGGACAACCATTTGGGCCAGACCAGTTGCAATTGGCGTTTCAAAAGTCCGGCAATATCTGGCAATTAAGCTCCTGGACGCCTGGAGCGCCCAGTAGTTAGAGAGCGCGGGCTGAGCATCATCAGGAGAGGATTTGTTGCATGGGTGGAGCATTAACCGGGTCGTTTGGCCGATGCGAGCTTGGGACAGATGTCGTAACCATTGGCCGGGCGCCCACCAATAAGGTAACGATTTCGGATGGGCAAGTCTCCGGGCGCCATGCCGAGGTGCGCCCGGATGGAGCAGGCTACGTGCTGGTAGATGTCGGGAGCACCAACGGAACACTGCTCAACGGCACAAAGATACCACCGCAAGCCCCCCAACCTTTGCGTGGTGGAGATGTGATCACCATTGGCAGCTTCACGATCAACGTCGAGTTGGCCGCAGGCGAACTGCCAGCCACGATTCGCGCGGCACCGCCAAACGAGGGCGCCTACGCCCCCACCGAGCGAGTTGGGGCGCCTCCGGCTGGGGGCGCCGCATATGCCGGGACTTCCTACGTGCCGCCTCCCCCCCCGCCGCCCGACTTTCCGCCGCTGGCCCCTGGTGGCCCTGGCATGCCACCAGCACCACCCTATCCCGATAATTTCGGCCAGTACGGAGGAAGCCCTGGAGGCGCTGCCCCTTACTATCCCGACCCATATGCCTCTGCCGCCCCTCCTCCAGCCTACGCGCCCCCTGCCCCGGCATATACTCCCCCCTATGCTGGCCCTCCAGGGGTAGGGCTGGGAGCACCTGTAAACGCAGCAGCGAACAACCGCAAAATCATGCTCATCGTTGGTGGCATTCTGGCTGCGGTAATCATCATTGTGGGCATCGTGGGCATCATTGGCTACGCTAACGCCCACAGCGCTTCGGGCGTCGCCAATACGTATTACACCAATATCCAGGACCAGAAATATGGCGATGCCTATCAGATGCTGACGGGCACGCTCCAGGGAGGACTTGACCAACAGGCCCGACAACTCAACCTTTCCAACGGGCAAGAACTCTTTACCCGCCTTTTTGCCTGCTGGGATACGGAGTATGGCAATGTCACGGCTTTTACTGTGAAGGAACTCAGCAACGACGACACGAACGCCATAGAGCGCGTGGATGTCACGCGAAGCCAGGTAGGCAATTACACCGATCAAGTCAAGCTGCAAAAAATAGGTGGAGATTGGAAAGTCGCTGATTTTCAACTCCTTGATTGCAAATAGCTTCAGAAACGGAGGCGGCTGATGGACCATGCCGACGTTGTGACCGCGTTTTTGCTGCGCCGACTGCCTGGGCAAGCCAATCACCCGCAAGAGAAGGATGAGATACTGCTCACGCGGCGCAGCGAGCGCGTGGGTACCTATCGTGGCCGCTGGGCAGGGGTCAGCGGCTTTGTGGAAGCGCCGCCCGAAGAACAGGCATACACAGAAATCTGGGAAGAAACGCACCTGAGCCGCGCCGATGCGCGCCTGCTGCGGCGCGGCGAACCCTTAACGTTTGTGGACAGCGACCTGCACCGCGAGTGGACGGTGCATCCATTTCTCTTTTTTGTTCCCGACTCCTCGAAGATTCAGATGGATTGGGAAAGCGTCGAAAGCCGCTGGGTGGCCCCGCAAGCGCTTGACCAGTATGAAACCGTGCCCATGCTGCGCGAGGCGTTGGCACGGGTCTATCCCCCAGAGACGCCCGCCCAGGCCAGCGCCTCTTCAGGGTAACCATGCCAGCCGCCCCAGATAGTGCAGCGAGTGGCGCAACGAGCGCAGCACGCATCACCTGGATACGCGAGGACCGAGCGCATGGAGCAAGCTTCCTGGCACGCGAGGCCGCCGACATCTTGCGCGCCTGTGCCGAGTCCGGCCTGAGTTCAGACGCACCGGCATCTCTTGCACCAGCAGCACGAGCGCTGGAAAACCTGCATGCGGCGGCACGCGAACTGGCCGACGCGCGCCCAAGCATGATGGCGCTGGCAAATACGGCAGGGCGCATCTGGGACGCTGCTGCGCACGTGCCAGGAAAGCCCCCTCGTTCAGACAGCGAGGCTGCTGCCCGGCTCGCGCTGAGGGCCGCGCTGGAAGCGGCAACCACCGCTCTGGCTGAAATGGCAGATGCAGCTACGCAGATCACCAGCCACGCCGCTCCACTCATCCAGGGCACACTGCTCACCCACAGCCTCTCCGGGACAGTGCAAACGGTGCTGATGGCCTGCAAAGCGCAGCTTGAGCACGTCTATGTCACCGAGGCACGCCCGCGCTGTGAGGGGCGCGAAACCGCGCGAGCGCTGGTCTCCGCCGGAATTCCCACCACGCTGCTCACCGACGCGGAGGCAGGCATATTTCTTTCGCAGTGCCAGGCCGTTGTCGTGGGCGCAGACACCGTGCTGGCGGACGGGGCAGTGGTCAACAAGGCCGGCACGTATTTGCTGGCCCTGGCAGCCAGGGCCAAGCGCCCCAGGCCGATACCGCTGCTGGTGCTCACCGAGCAGATGAAGATCGCGCCCTATCACGATGAGCATCTGGAGGAGATGGACCCCGCAGAAGTAGCGGCTTCGGCTGATCTGCCGGGTATCGTGCTGCGCAATATCTACTTTGATCGCACGCCCGCCGCTCTGGTGACCAAACTCATCACCGAAGCTGGCCCGCTCAGTCGCAGCCAGATACGCGCCCAGGCAGCCCAGGCACGCCGCTGGGCGCGGCTGCTCGCCAGAGACTGATCCCCCTTCTTTCCTATGGCAAGCCTTCTCAGCAATCTCTAATCTGCGACTCAGCCATGCCTCAGCTCCACCGGCTACGATTACGCCAGAAGCGCGTGAGCGCGCAACTCTTTGCTCTTTATGTTCTCAGATGGATGCGCTCGCGCCGGGGAACATGGCGCAAAAAGAAGCAGAAAGTGGTAAGTGAACTTATGAAAAAACACAGCAGCAAACGCAACCGCTTCTGGTTGCCCATCTTGGTGCTGGCATTGGGTGTGACGCTCGCGCTGGGCGGCTGCGCCCGCACTGGCCCGGCCTCCAGCGGCGGCAGCGTCCCAAGTGGACAGTCCACGAGCGGCAGCGGCCAGACGGGGACAGGCCAGACGGGCAGCGGAAACGCCAGCAGCGACATCAATGCCCTTCAGCAGCTTGATCAGCAAACGCAAAACGATGTCAACACGCTCAACAACGACCAGAACAATGCCAATCAAAACCCAGGCAATGACCAGGAGACGCAGCCATGAAGATGCTCAAACATCTCGTTTCTAAGCATCTGGTCGCGTGGTCGTTGGCGCTGCTGGGCGTGACAGCCCTGGCAGGAACCGCGCTGGCGGCACCCGCTGACGCGACGCCAACCCCCAGAGCACGCTGTACCTCAGTGGCCTGTGTGCAAAAAGTTGGAGACGCCCTCATTGACGAGCGGCTGGCGGCGCTGGATAAACTGGCGGGCGCAGCCCAAAACCACAAAGCGCTGACCGACCAGCAGCGCCAGACCATCCTGAGCGATGTACAGACCAACAAAGACGGCCTGAACGCGCTCAAATCGAAGCTGGACGCCGAAACCGACATCAAAGCGGCAGTGGCCGATGTCAAAAACATTTATGTGCAGTTCCGCATTTATGCCGTTGTCATTCCGCGCGACGCGGGCGAAATCCTGCTGTTCCATGAGCAAAACGTGATTGCGCGCCTGGTGGCTGGCAACGACAAAATTACCGACGCCATCCAGAAGGACAAGGACGCGGGCAAAGACGTGACGCACCTGCTGGCGCTCCAGTCGGACTACAACGCAAAGCTGGCCGACGCGACGGCCAAAACCAACGACGCGCAAGGGCTGATTCCCAGCCTCGTTCCGGCCAACTATCCCGGCACCGACGCCACGTTGAAAACCTATCGGAGCGACCTGAAAACCGCGCACGATGACATTGTAGCCGCTGCCAAAGACCTGCATCAGATCGTGCAGATACTCCAGCAAGACCTGGGTAGCAGCAGCAGTTAGCCGCTCGCGCCCGTAAGCGCGGCTTTAGCTTCCTGAAAACATGCTTCTCATGCTTATAACGCAGGTGGCCTGCCCCACATATGTAGGGCAGGCCACCTGCGTTATAGTAAGATCAATGCTGCATCAACTGGCGCAGCACTGCTGGTAAGATGCCGCCTTGCCGGTAATACTCAACCTCAACCGGTGTATCCAGGCGAGCAATAACCGTGAAAGTGGTTTCCTTGCCATCTTCGCCCCTGGCGCGCACCGTGAGGCGTTTGCCAGGAGTGAGTCCCTCCGCAATGCCCGTAATCTCGTAGACCTCGCGGCCAGTGAGTCCCAGGCTGCTGCGCGTCTCACCTGGCAGAAATTCCAGCGGCATCACACCCATACCGATCAGGTTGCTGCGGTGGATGCGCTCGTAGCTTTCCACGATGACCGCCTTCACCCCCAACAGCAGCGTACCCTTGGCAGCCCAGTCGCGCGAACTGCCGCTGCCATATTCGCGCCCGCCGATAATCACCAGCGGCGTGCCCTCGCGCTGGTATTGCATCGAAGCATCGTAGATGGTCATCAGTTCACCATTGGGCAGGTGGACCGTCCAGCCGCCTTCCTTGCCGCCAGCCAACTCGTTGCGCAGGCGCACATTGGCAAACGTCCCGCGCATCATCACTTCATGGTTGCCGCGGCGCGCACCGTAGCTGTTGAAGTCACGCTGCTCGACCCCATGCGCTATGAGGTATTTTCCGGCGGGGCTGTCCTTGCCAATCGAGCCAGCGGGCGAGATATGATCAGTTGTGACCGAATCACCCAGCATCGCCAGCAGGCGCGCGTTGGTAATGTCGCTGAGCGGCCCCGGCTCTTTGGAGAGGTTCTCAAAGAAGGGCGGCAACTGCACATAGGTAGAATCACCGTCCCACTCGTAGAGGCCCCCCGCCGGGATAGGCAGCGTGCGCCAGCGCTCATCGCCTTCGAAGACACGCGCATATTCGCGCTTGAAGAGGTCGGGGCCAACTGATTCCGCAATGGTCTTGCTGATCTCTTCCGGCGAGGGCCAGATTTCTTGCAGGTAGACGGGCTGGCCGCTGCGGTCAGTGCCTATGGGGTCATGCACCAGATCAACATCCACCGTTCCAGCCAGCGCGTAGGCCACGACCAGCGGCGGCGAAGCCAGATAGGAGGCACGCACCTCCGGGTGGATGCGCCCCTCAAAGTTGCGGTTGCCGCTGAGGACCGAAACAACGGTCATATTATTGGCCTGGATAGCTTGCGACACCGGCTCAAGCAGTGGGCCGCTGTTGCCGATGCAGTTATGAACGGCGAACGTACCAGCGACAAAGGCATGGAGATCATCCACCGCCAGATCGTACACCGCTCGCTTTCCTGCTGCCTGGCGATCTGCCACCTGGAGGGAGAAGGTTGGAAGGGTCAGCGCTTCTTTCTCGACGCAGTAACGCTTGCTGGAGATGGACTTGCTGGAGACGGTATCTGCCCCTGTTTCCACACGTGAGCCGAGCAGCGCGAACCACTCGCGCACCCTCATCTGTCGGAACAGCGCCACTGGCGAGAGAAAACCGCAGCTCTCTCGATGGAGCGGCTGGAATTTGCGCGTCGTCGCCTGCGGGAGCCGCGTGAAACGATCATGCCCCTCAAGCAGCGAGTAATGCAGATCTATGACGGTTTCGCGCTTGGTCAGTTCCGCTGCCGCGAGTTTACGCGCCTGAGCGAACGTCAGTTCGCGCTGTGACTCGTGCAGTTCTTCCAAACGAGCCGCCATCCACAGGCGCTGCTCATTGATGCGCCCCACTGTGCGCCAGTAAACCGCCGCCGCGCTGGAGCGCATCTGCTTATCTATGCAATAACGGAAACCCACGCGCTCCACAAACGACAGGCCATCGGGAAGCGCCAGCCGCACCTCCACGCGCGGAATACCGTCTTGCGCTGTGGGATAGGAGGAAGCTGCCTGCCGGGTCAGGTATTCATATATCCTCGCCCCGTTGGTCTGGACGCCACAGCGTGCCAGAAGCCGGAGCATATCGCGCATGACCTGCTTGAGGATTTCTTTGTGCTCTGGCCTGGCGCTTTGGGCAAATTGCGGGGGTTCCAGAGTTGAGTCCTCTTCATCCTTGCCCCAGCGATGCAAGACGGGGGCCTGCCCATCCGCTCCAAAGAGGCCACCCAGGAACTCGCGCACCACTGCCACCGGGAAGTTCTCATCCAGCACAAAAGCTGGCAGCGTTGGAGCCTGTTCGATGCGCCGCCCGATGCGGACGCCAGGCAAAGCCGTGATCGCTTTGGTAAGCTGCATCGGCAGCACGATGGCCCACTTCCGCTCGTCGTAGCGCGTGGCAGCGGGACGGCAGCCCGTCAGCAGTTCAATATCATTGAGCACAACCTGGCGGTCAATCGCCTGCCCAACATGGATGCGCCCTTGCCCATGCACACTGATCGAGCCGTCGCTGAGCAAATGACCCACCAGGCGCGCAAAGGCCAATGTGCGCAGCCGTTCCTGGGGCGTATCCAGGGTCAGTTTCAGGTCGCCCGCGTGCAGCACGTAGCCAACCTCGTCTTCTCCAGGCTCGTCCAGCGGCGCTTCCAGCCCAACCACAACACGATCACGGCCTGGCACAAGCTCGTCTGCGCGCACCCAGCGTCCATCTGCGCGCAGCATCTCGTGGTCTGGTGTGCAGGTCAGGGTGCGCCCATCTTGCAAAACAAGCGAGACGCACTCGCGCGCGCCTTGCTCTATCGCCTCGGTCTGCATTGCCATGCCCAGCTTCGTATCTGCCGTTGGGCCAAAGAGCACTGACCCGCCCGCGTTGGGCATGTCTTCAATGCGGCGCGTGGTGCCATTGGCAAGCAGCACCGGCGTCCCTTCAGCCAGGCAGGTTGTGCACCCGTAGCCGACAAGATGGAAGCCCAACGCCTCCAGATAGGGCATCAGATCTGCGCGTGTGAGGTAATCCGTCACGACTTTGGAGCCGGGGGCCAGGCTGGTCTTGACCGTCGGGCGCACGCGCAGCCCGCGCTCCACCGCGTGCTTTGCCAGCAGTCCGGCGCCCACCATCACAGCGGGGTTAGAAGTGTTGGTGCAACTGGTAATAGCAGCAATCACCACCGAGCCATCGCTCAAGGGCACGCGCTCGGAATCAAGTTCCACCTCGGCCACTTTGGGCAGCGTGGCGACGGCAGCTCCGCCAGATTCAGTGCCGATCTGCCCGGCTGCCGGAAACGATGAGTGAAAATTACGGCCCACCTGCGCCAGCGGCACGCGGTCTTGCGGGCGGCGCGGCCCGGCCAGGCTGGGTTCCACCGTTGCCAGGTCCAGTTCCATCAGATCGTTAAAGACGGGTTCCGGCCCCGCATCGGTACGGAAGAGGCCCTGCTCTTTGGTATAGCGTTCCACCAGCTTAATCAGCGCCTCATCGCGCCCGGTCAGGCGCAGATAGCGCAGCGTCTCCTCATCCACCGGGAAAAGCGCCGCCGTCGCGCCATATTCGGGGGCCATGTTTGCCAGCGTCGCGCGGTCCGCCAGCGGAAGCTGGCTCAGCCCCGGCCCGCTAAACTCCACAAACTTGCCCACCACACCCTTTTTGCGCAGCATCTGGGCAACCGTCAGCACCAGATCAGTCGCCGTCGAGCCTTCTGGCAAACGCCCGGTAAAGCGGAAGCCCAGCACAATCGGCGTGACAATCTCCAGCGGCTGGCCCAGCAGCACCGCCTCGGCCTCGATGCCACCCACGCCCCAGCCCAGCACGCCCAGGCCGTTAACCATCGTGGTGTGGGAGTCGGTACCAACCAGCGTATCAGGGAAGGCCACCATCTGATGATCATCTGGTTTGGTCTGAACCACTTTTGCCAGATATTCCAGGTTCACCTGATGGACAATGCCCGTCCCTGGCGGCACGACGCTAAAGTTCTGGAACGCCTGCTGCGCCCAACGCAAGAGCGCGTAACGCTCGCCGTTGCGCCCGTATTCCTGGCCGACATTAAAGCTAAAGGCCAGGTTGGAGCCAAAGCGATCTACCTGAACGGAGTGATCAATCACCAGATCGGCAGGCACCAGCGGATTGATGCGCTTGGGGTCGCCGCCCAGCTTCTCCACCGCATCGCGCATGGCCGCCAGGTCCACCACCGCCGGGACGCCGGTAAAGTCCTGCAAAATGACCCGCGCGGGCAAGAAGGAAAACGAACGTAGTGCCTCGCCCTCGTCCTGGCCGGGCGTCCAGCGCGCCAGCGCCAGCACATCTTCCTCAGTGACATGCGGGACGCCGCAGTTGCGCAGCAGATTCTCCAGAAAAATCTTGACCGTGAAAGGCAGTTTGCTCAGGTCGGCCACGCCCTGATCGGCCAGCGCCCCCAGCCGATAGTAGTTGATGGTCCTGGCCGCCCCAGACAGATGCTGTCGGGCGCCAAAGGCGTTTTTTGGTCGCTCTTTTGATGCCATGATGTCTGCTCCTTGTCTGCTCCTTACAATACTCGTGCCTCTTCGTTCAGAGGGTTCGGGCATAGCCCAGATCACGCGAAATACGGTCTGCCGCCGCGCAGACCAGCGGGACATAGCGAGCGCGCTGTTCTTCACCCAGGCGCGCAGAGGGCGCCACCAGCGTGATGGCCCCGGCAACCTTTTCACCGGGAACAAAGATCGGAGCCGCAATCGCTGCAACGCCTGGGATGCGTTCACCCTCGCTCGTGGCCCAGCCTGTGGCCCGTACCTGCTCCAGTTCGGCCACAAAGCGCGGGAGGTCAAAGGGTTGACCACTCCCAAAGCGGGCGGCGCTGGCCGAAGCCCGCGCATCTCGCTCTGCCGGGGGAAGCCAGGCCAGCAGCACTTTTCCGGCGGCGCCCCGGTGCAGCGGTAGCGGCGCGCCCACCTCCGCAAATGGGCGCAGGTTGTGCGGGCTGCTCACCACCTCGATCACAATGCGCGTATCCTCCTGCCGCAGGTGGAGTTCAGCGTTTTCTTCCGTCTGCGCATTGAGCCAGTGCAGATGGGGTTGAGCCTGGCGGCGCACATCAATCCCTTCAATCGCCAGCAGACCCAGACGCGCCAGGGTCATGCCCAGGCGAAACTGCTGCCCCTCTTTCATCAACAACCCATGCTCACACAGCGCCTGCGCCAGACGATAGACCGTTGGCAGGGGAAGATGGGTGCGCGCAGCAAGCTCCAGCGGAGACAGCGCCAGGTCGCCGCGTGGAAAGGCCAGCAGAATTGCCACTGCCTTATCCAGAACACCTACTTTGGTTTCGTGCGCTTCGGGGAGGCTCATTGCTGCTTACTTCGCTAGTTATTCCAACATGTGGAATAAAATCTATTAGATGGAATACACGAATTATAGCATCCCCTGCTTTGATTGTCAAGAGTAGCGTGGGGAAATCGTCTATGTCTGCTACTTCGCCCACCAGACTTGCGCCGTCTTATCATCGCTGCCAGAGACGACGCGCGTGCCATCCGGCGACCAGGAGAGGCTTTCGACCAGATTCGTGTGGTGGCTGTACGAGAAGAGTGTATCGGCATTGGCCGCATTCCAGACGCGCACGTTGTTATCCGCCCCACAGGACGCAATGTGCGCGCCATCGGGCGACCAGATGATGCCAAACACTGGTAAAGGGTGGCCCGTATAGGTGACCAGAAGGTTTCCCGTCTTTGCGTCCCAAATCTGCACTGAATTATCCTTATCCAATCCCAGATCATTATTGCCCCCGCCAGAAGCCACGCGCGTGCCATCAGGCGACCAGACCGCCGACTTCACCCAATCAATATGGCCGGTATATTTGAGCGCCAGCGTCCCACTGAAAGCATCCCAGATATGAACAGTGGTGTCATAGCTGGCCGAGAGAATCTGTGAGCCATCACGCGACCATTCAACCGATGCAACACCCTTAAGATGGCGGCGATAGGTGTAAACGAGGCTGCCAGTGGCCGCTTTCCAGACCTGCACCGTGCCATCGGCCCCACAAGAAGCGATAAAGTTGCCATCGGGCGACCAGGCCACATCCCATACATGGTTTTTATGCCCGCGATACGTAACCAGCGGACTGGCCCCAGCATTTGCCTCCCAGACCTGCACCGTGCCATCATAGCTGGCCGAGGCAATCAGCTTGCTATCTGGCGACCAGTCCATACCACTGATTGACTGTGTATGCCCGCGATAGGTGAGCAGGGGAGTCCCCGCAGCCGACTCCCAAACTTGCACCGTGTGATCCACATCCAGAGTGGGCTGGGCGCCAGCCCCAGAAGCGATGCGTGTGCCATCGGGCGACCAGGCAACGGCATATACATTCGTGGAATGGCCCCGATAGGTCAAGAGTCGGGTCGCTTCCAAAGGGGTGGGTGTGAAAGTGGGGGTTGGCGGGATAACTGTGCCAGTCGCAGTGGGGCGCTGCGACAGGAGCAGCCAGCTAATGCCGCCCGCCGCTCCCACCAGGCCAACCAGCCCGCCCAGCACCGCGCGGCGGGAGAGCCGTCTTTGCGCGGATTGTGGCAACAAAGCGGGCGCGCTTTGCTTCGCAGGCGCGGCGGGCGGAGCATACAGCGTCTGGGCAGAAGGGTCAACGGGCGTGCTGGATGACACCGAGAGGGGTACTTCGCTCCCAGGAACCAGCAATGAAACCTGGACACGGGTACTGAGCGATGCTTCATTGGCCGTGCTGCTCCCCAGCGTGGCGGCGGGAAACGTCCCTTCAGTTGAAGAACGGGGAGTCAACGGGGGTGCTGAAACAACAGGCATAGGCGTTTTTAGCCCGATGAGCGTTGCTTGTCCGGCGCCAGCGGCCTCCTCAAATGCCAGCCCAAACGCCTGCACGCTGGGGAAACGCCGGGCCGGGTTTTTCGCCAGCGCGCGCAGCACCACTGCCTCCACTTCTGGCGCAAGCGTTGGCACACGCTCGCGCAGCGGCGGTGGCTCCACCAGAATATGCTTGGTTGCCATTTCGGTAAAGGAGCCGGTAAAAGGGCGCTCGCCCGTCAGCCATTCGTAGACCACCACCCCCAGCGCATACTGATCGCTGGCGGCGCCTGGCTTGCTCTGAATCTGTTCGGGCGCCATATACGCGACGGTCCCGCCGATGCCCTGAATATTCGGCTCGCGCGAGGTCTGCGCAATAATCGCCACGCCAAAATCGCTCAGCAGAATCTCCCCATCTGTTCCCACCAGCAAGTTTTCTGGCTTCACATCGCGGTGAATCAGCTTATGCTCGTGCACATACTGCAAGGCGCTGGCAACCTGGCTGATATACGACACAACGGCGGCAACAGGCACCGGCTCACCCCTGGAATGGCGGCGGCGCAGCGTGCCGTTGGGGGCATAGGCCATCACCAGAAAGGGCATGCCCTCTTTAACGTCAAAATCGAGCAGCCGCACGATATGGGGGTGGATCAGTCCGGCAATGATACGCGCCTCCTTGCGAAAGCTCTCCCAATCATCGCCAACGAGATGCGTGTGCAGCACTTTGATGGCGGCCTCTGTCCCCAGGTGCAGATGCTCGCCCAGATACACATCGGCAAAGCCGCCTTCTCCCAGCAGCCGCGCCAGCCGATAGTTGCCCAGTAGCTGCCCGCTGCGATCCGCCATTGCTACTCCTCCTTGAGACAACATCGCCGGATGCAGAGCATGGAAGGAAGCGGGCTGATGCTCACGCCCGGCGCTTGATGTCTCTATAGTAGAGCAACCGGGGCAGGTCTGTCAAGATGGCGTGCCCGAAGCTGACGCTTGAGAAATTGGCAGGGGTGAGAGTGAATAGAGAGGGTACTGGAGCGCCTGAGCGAGAGAAAAAGAGCGGAAGAAAGCGCGAGGACAAAAAGAAAAGATGATGCCTGCCGAGCTGCCAGGGGTCCGAATCGTAACCACATGACGGTCTGTGGTACTGCCGCTTGTATGCCGCCTCGCCAACAACAAGCAGGTGCAGCGTCTTGTTTAGCAGGGCATCACCCTGCACATAGTGTACGATGTAGAGGGTCAGGATACATCGGTAGAAATGCGTAACTTGGGCGCGTGAAATAGCTAAGCACTTATGCTGGCGCTGGAAGCGCCAAACGCACCTCGACGGTGGTGCCCTGCCCTGGGGTAGAGCGAATCATCAGTTCCGCGCCCACCAGCGCGGCGCGCTCGCGCATGCCCAGCAGCCCCAGGCCCGCGCCACTTTCGCGTGGCTCCTCTCCCTGAGCCAGATCAAACCCGCGCCCATCATCGCGCACACACAGCCGCAGCACCGATGGCCGATAGTCCAGCAGCACCTCGGCCTGGCGGGCACGCGCGTGGCGCCAGGCATTCGCCAGCGCCTCTTGCGCAATGCGGAAGAAGACCAGCTCCGCCTCACCCGAAACGCTAAAGCGCTTGCCCTCGACACGCAGCACACAGGGCAGGCCGCGCTGAATCGTTTGCTCGGCCAGCCAATCCAGCGCGGCGGCCAGCCCCAGATCATCCAGCACCGAGGGGCGCAGGTCGCGGCAGGCCCGGCGCACGCTCTCCAGCGAGCGGTCTGCCAGTTCGCGCAGGTCTTCCACCCAGCGATCATCCGCCGCCAGTGTCCGCCCGGCATTGCGGGCATCTACCAGCCCCTCCAACCCACGCGAGAGGGCGATCAGCGCCTGCGCGGTATCATCATGCAGTTCCCGCGAAAGTCTGCGCCGCTCATCTTCCTGAGCGCGCGTAATCAGCGCCGCGTACTCGTGCAGTTCTGCCTGGCGACGACGCGCCTGGCGCAGCGCCCGCAAACTGGCAGCCAGCACCTCGGTCTGCCGCTGAAAACGCAGACTCACCAGCGCGAGGTAGTAAATCGCAAAGAGTGGCACCAGAAAGAGAATCCAGGCCAACTCAGCTTCCAGATCATCCAGCCCTTCAGCCAGAGGCAGCAATGGCCCGATGCTCAACAAGAGCACCTGGAAACGCGCTTCGGAGGTGCGAAAATAGCGCGGCCAGCGACGCAGCACCCCTTGCACCCCTGAACTTCCTTTCTCTGGTAGTGTGGCAAGCGGGCAGAGCGCCAGCATTGCCAGAGCGCTTGCCAGCCCCGCCCCCAGACGGATGGAAAACAAGCCAGCAATTCCATACGCGCGAGCAATTTCAAGGAGCATTTGATAGCAAACTCCCCCCGCCAACGCCAGCGTGCCAGCCAGCGCCATCATCGCAAGCGCCCGCTCCACACGGCGCCTATGGCGGATGACCGCCACAAGCTGCGAGAACCCCTCAATGATCAGGGCAACCAGCACAGCAATCTGGGTGCTCAACAAGACCGCGCAGGCCAGATACATCGGCAGCGTCACCTGGGGGAGTGCCAGCGGGCGCTCGCTCAGCGCCTGCTTTTCTTCCTGGCTGGTCGCAGTGCTCTCGTGTTTGAGCGAGCGATAGGCCAGCCACTGTGCCCCCAGGTCCACGAGCAAAATCAACAGCGGGAAAAGAAACACCGTGCGATCTCCATAGGGGGCGGTCAGAGGTTGATAGGTTGCGAGCGCCCAGCTTGCAAGGGCCACAATGAGCGCAAGCATTCCCGCTATCTTGATGGGGTCAGGCGCAGTAACAGGTGCGGCAGAGGCGTGTTCTTCTGCCTGTGGGATGCGAGGCGTCGTTTCGAGCAGCATTAAGTCCCGTCCTCAGTCTCCTCCAGGCGGACCCACCCACGCCGCAGGGCTTGTAGCACTGCCTCGGTGCGCGAGCCAACCTGCAACTTACTAAAAATATTGCCAAGATGTGTATGCACCGTGCGCACACTCACCCCCAATCGTCGCGCAATCTCTTTATTTGCCAGGCCACGCGCAGCCTCGCGCAGCACTTCCATCTCACGCTCACTCAGCACATTTTCTGGCAGCGGGTTTTTGGGCGCCCCGCCTGCCATCCGTTTGAGCACGCGCGCCGCCACGCCATGATGCAGCACCGACTCCCCGCGATGCACAGCGCGTACCGCCTCCACCAACTCGCGGCCATGCACATTCTTGAGCAGAAAGCCTGCCGCGCCCGCATCCAGCAGCGCAATAACGTATTGATCATCATCATAGGCGGTGAGCGCCAGCACCGCCGTTTGCGGGCAGCATTCTTTGATAGCACGCGTGGCTTCAATGCCGCCACCGCCGGGCATGGCGATGTCCATAATCACCACATTGGGACGCACCCGCGCCACCGCCTCCACCGCCTCTGGGCCGGTAGCCGCTTCTTCCACCACCTGCATATCCGGCTCTGCTTCCAGCAGCCTTCGCGTGCCTTCCCGCACCAGCGCGTGATCATCCGCCAGGATCACCGTGATTAGGGCTACTTCCAGGGTATCATTTGATTCTGGCAGGAGATCGGCCTTTTCCATCGCTTGCCTCCGCACAAAAGGAAAATAGCTGGCAGTGCTTGCCTGTATATGGGTCACTTTCAGTATAGCATCAGGAGCATCCGCTGCCATCGGCAGATATGCGTAACGCCAGATACACCGCCTCTGGACAGTCCTCACTCATTCCGCTATCATGTGAGAGGGAGAGGATCGTTTCACCAGTCTTTTTGCCAGAGATGAGGACGCTGATGCAAGAGATCGAACGCCGGATGGCATTCCTCCGCTTGATGCTTGCCGACATCACCTCGCGCGAAGAACGCTGCCGGGCGAACCTGCAACAACTCCAGACGCAGCAGCAGCGCGTGATTGACTTCGCCGTCCAGCGCAGTGCCAGCGTCGCCAGCGCGCTCTCCTTGTTGGCAGAAACCGAAGAACGACAGCGCCAGGAACAAATGACAGAGCGACACCTGCATGCCTTGCGCCGACGCGCCCAGAGCGAACTGGACACGCTCCTGCTGACGCGGGGCGTCTCCGATGCTCAGAAGCGCCTGGCCGAACTGGAGGCGCGCCGCCAGGCATTGCTCCAGGCCACCAGCCCTCAGTCTTCAGAAGCGTCACAGGCAGCGCCCATACCGCCCACACCACCCACGCCGCCAACCCAGGCGGGAGAGCTTGGCGAGATTGAGGCCGAGATCGCTGAGCTTAAACAACTGATTGACGACGCCAGCACCTCAGCGGCACGCACGCTCTCGCAACAAAGTGGTGAATGAGAATGAGCAGGGCACGGCGTCAATACTTCCCAAAAGGAAGCTTGACCTCTCTCCCCTGATGGTTGTATAATTGGGGTAAAGAGAAGCATTTCTGCTTTTACTATTCTGCCCCAAACCGAAAGTGAGGTTGGTTTCACAATGATTGAGCAGAAGGACAACGCCGAGGTAACGACGCCGCTCGTCACATTGACTCCGGTGGCGCTGGAAAAAATTCACTCGCTGCTGGTAGACGAGAACGACTCAGAGCTGGGCCTGCGGGTCTTTGTTGCTGGTGGCGGCTGCTCCGGGCTGCAATATGGCATGACCCTCGACACCATTCAGGAAGGCGACGAGGTGATTGAGGCGGGCGGCGTGCGCGTCTTCATTGACGACATGAGCGCCACCTACATTGACGGCGCCGAGATTGATTATCTCGATGGCTTGATGGGCGCTGGCTTCGCCGTGAACAACCCCAACGCGGTGAGCACCTGCGGCTGCGGCCACTCCTTCAAGACCTCTGGCGACACCGGCCAGGCCCGCGCCTGCGGCTGCGGCCACTAAGCCAGGGCTGGCGTATTCGAGAGCACAGAAAAACTATGAACTGGCCCACTTTGCCGGTGTGAGCCAGTTCATAGTTTTTGCGCCCCTGGCATGGTCTACTTGCCTTGGATAACCTCATCCGTTTCTTGAACGGGTTTCTCCCTTGATGTTCGCTTCTCGCTTAAGGATTGGCGGCCTCGCGCCAGGGAGCGATTTTTATGCAAAAACGCTGGCTTCCGCTGCTCCTCGCTCTTGCTCTGCTCGCCGGATGCAGAAGCGCCACTCCCTCAGCCTCAAAGCTGACGCCAACACCTGCACCGGCTGCCCCCTCTCCCACCGCCACACCCTTGCCAGGCACGCTGATCATCAGCGATGCAGCCATTGCCAGCCAGCTTTCATTCGCCTTTGTGCGAGCCAACGATGTCTGGGTGGGCCTGCATGGAGCCGCGCCGCAGCAGGTCACGCATCTGGGCTTGCCCGCGCAACCGCTGGACTGGCACCTCATCTGGTCAGCAGACCAGGCAACGCTTCTGGCAACGGAAAGCAACGACTTCTCAACCGGCGCCTTTCAGGGCGAAAGCTGGATCATCCGCCTGCCAGAGCAGGCGGTGACGCCGCTCTTGGATGCCGCCACGCTGACCGCAGGCTGCACCATCTCTTGCGGCTGGCTTGGAGGCCGCTATCTGGTGCATGCCGACGCCACACAAGTTGGCAGCCACGCGCAAATCTATCATATCTACGATATTCAGACACAGCGCGACCTCAGCACCAGCCTGGACAGCGAGGTCATCACAGAATGGCAAGTGCATGGGAGCAGCCTCTATTTCACGCCATATAACGTCAACGTCGAAAACAGTCCAGGTATCATCAAACGCTTTGACCTCAGCAGCAACCAGATTACCACTGTTTTTACGGTGCCTGGGCCGCTTGTCTCGGAGGGCATTCCTTCGGGGAACTGGGATCTTTCGGCGGATGGACGCCGCGCCGTCATGTCGTTCGCCTTTGGCATCACGCAGCACTGCTCAGTCGGCCAGTGCATGACCTTTTATCAGGACGCCACCGGGAAGGTAGACGTGCTCTTTCCCTCCTATCAACCCAGCACCAACAAAGGCAACGCATTGACAATCGGCGCCAGCATCTCCCCAGACGGCAGGTATGCCGCTGGTCTGGCTGCAAGCGGAGCCAGCATCGTCAGCAACCCAACCTACAGCCTCATCCAGCAAGCGATTCCATCAGGGAGCGAATTGGAAAATGAGATTCCCAACTCCACCCAAAAGCACGATGATTGGGTGCTTGGCTGGACAAGCCAGGGAATACTTGTGCAGCAGGTGGAGCGAGACACGCAGGACAATCCACTGGCAACCAGCATCTTTTTTGCGCCTGTTGCCTCTGCTGCCACCGCGCATCTGGTGGAAACCATCCAGGCCGGGCTGGTGGTCTTTGCGCCGCTGGGTTGACACTCCCCCGCCTAAAGGCAGGGGGATTCTTCGTTCATCCAACGCGCTTGCGACGTGCTCTGGCGAACACGTTCGTAGCGGCGCGTTGTCCCGAAGCGTTTTGCCCCTCTTGCGAGGAACCCGTTTCCACCTGCCCGGCGGTACGGCTGTGCCCTGCGCTCGCAGGGTGTTTGGCTAGCCACGCGAGGCCAGCCAGGAGGATATTGAGCGCGGCGTTCCAGTTCCGGTCTAAGATCAATCCACACTGGGGGCAGAGATGGGTGCGCTGCGAGAGGCTTTTCTGCACCCGATAGCCACAACCAGAACAATCCTGCGTCGTGAAGCGAGGCGAGACCGCGACAACAGGCACGTTGGCAATCAGCCCATAATAACGCGCCCAGGAGAGGAACAGCCCCCAACTGGCATCGCTGATACTCTTTGCCAGATGGTGATTCTTGACGAGGTGGGCAATCTTCAAGTCTTCGTAGGCAATCATATCGTGAGAGATGATAAGCGCCCTTGCCGTTTTGCGGGCAAAGTCCTGACGCTGCCGACTGACCTTGAGATACCCTTTCGCCAGTTTCTTGATCGCTCGTCTGCGGTTCTTGGAACCTTTCTTTTTGCGGTCCTTGCGCCGCTGGAGACGTTTGAGGTGCTTTTCTGCCTGGCGCAAATAGCGAGGATTGGCAACCGTGTTTCCTTCAGAATCCGTGTAGAAGGCTTTCAAGCCCACGTCAATGCCGACCTGTTTGCCAGTCGGTTCATGGGCCATCGTTCGCTCTGCTTTCACGGCAAACTGCACGTAGTAGCCATCGGCCCGTTTCACCAACCGTACTCGCTTGATTTGTCCGACAGGAAAGGTGGCAATGGGGCGGGCCTTCTTCCGCGTGGGATTGGCGCCAATCAGACGCAGGATGCCAATGCCCATCCCATCGGTGAAGGTGACGTGCTGCCCATCGGGTTCCAATCGCCAGCCGGTTTGCTTGTACTCAACGGAGCGGTTGTCATGTTGGAAACGAGGGTAGCCCTTCTTGCCGGGCTTCTTCTCGCGGCAGTTTTTGTAGAAGCGTGCAATCGAGAGCCAGGCGCGGTCAGCACTGGTCTGGCGGGCTTGCGAGTTGAGGCGGGCCGCAAAGGAGAACTCTTTCGCCAACTGCGAGCAGTAGACTTGCAACGCATTGTCGCCAATGCCGCGTCCATCCATCCACAGGCACAGACACTTATTGCGGATGAACTGCACCGTGCGGATGGCTTCGTCAATGGCGCGGCTTTGGGCCAGATTGACTCTCAGTTTGTAGTCGAGGATCAGCACGAACTGGTATCCCTTGCTTCTTGGCTTCTGTACGAATTGCCATTTCCAGCACAGCGGTGCGTGAAATGCCATTGGCTTGTGCCATCGCATCCAGCAAACGGAGCGCTTCTTCAGTCAGGCGAAAACCCGTGTTCTGTTTCATACCAAACATTGTATCATGTTTTACAAGCATTGTCAAACAAAAAGAGGGGCCATTCATCCCCGGTCTAAAGACGCGGCGCTTTCTGGCCCGTTTCTGTAAGGCCAGCAGCATACGCTATTCCCGACGCAGTTTTGGCAGCATGTTTATGATACAATAGCCGCATGAATGCAGAAGCAAGCAGTAAAGAGATGCTCCAACATCCCCTCACCCGCCGCCAATTGCTCGCGGCGGGCGGCGCAACGCTGCTCGCGCTGGCGGGCTGTGATTCCCAGCCACCATCAGGGCCGCCCCAGGCAATCAGCGGAAGCACGCCGCTCCCGACAAGCACGCCAGTGCTCTCGCCCACGCCCCAGCCGCCAATCACGCTCGCCTTTACGGGCGACGTAATGTTTGGGCGCACCGTCAACGAGCATATGCTGACGACAGCCCTCAATAACCCGTTCCCTTTCACCTATACAGCCGATTTCCTGCGCGGCTTTGATCTCACCATCGGCAATCTGGAGTGCGTCATCTCCAAACTCGGCTCACCCGTGCCCAAGTCCTACAATTTTCGCGGCGATGCCCGCGCCTATGACCGGCTGCTCAACGCCGGTTTCGATCTCGTTTCCGTTGCCAACAACCACAGCGGTGACTATGGGAAAGACGCCTTTCTGGATGAGTTCCAGACGCTGCCCACGCGCGGCCTGATACCGCTGGGCGGCGGCCAGAACCGCCAGCAAGCGCATCTCCCCATCTTCAAGACCGTGCGCGATACCACCATTGGCTTCCTGACCTACGATGAGATTGACCCTTTCTCGTTTGCCGCCACCAATACCCTCCCCGGCCATGCCTGGCTCACCGAAGACGCCCTACGGCAGGATGTGCCCCTGGCGCGTGCTAAAGCCGATTTTGTGATCGCCTTTGTGCATTGGGGCATCGAATATCAGACCGCGTTCAACAGCCACCAGCGGCATCTGGCGCAGGTTGCCATAGACGCCGGGGCCGATCTGGTGGTGGGCGCGCACCCGCACGTCATCCAGCCCTACGAAATGTACCAGGGCAAGCTGATTGTCTACAGCCTGGGCAATTTCGTTTTCGACAACATGCTCGAAGAGGTCGTCCGGCGCGGCAACATCCTGACCCTGACCATCAAACAGCACCAGCTTCTGGACTGGAAACTGGTGCAGACGCGCATTGGCGATTGGGGCGAACCAAAACTTCTGGAGAGCTAAAGCACTCTTCTCCTCGCGTAGTTCAGTTTGGCGCTTTTCGTGCAGCCTTTTGGATGCAGTTAAGTCGTTGCCGCAACGCTCTGCATTACGAAAGGGGCAGACTTATGGCGCAGGCAAATGAGGACACTGGCAAGTTGGGGCGCTTCACCATGCGCACGATTGCCATGATCGTCGGGTTGATCGGAACGGCCCTTGCTCTGATCATTGACATCCTCTACTCACTGGTTCACGTGCTGGGTAGAGTTGCAGGCATGTCAGATGACACGACACACTTCTTCTATGGCTTGATCGTCGTGCTGGTCGCATTGGGCGGCTCGTTTCTCACCGTAATATCGCCCATCGTTGCCTCGATCATGCTCCTGGCAGCAGGGATTGCCTTTTTCTTCATCGTAGGTTGGTGGGCGATCATTGCCTCGGTGTTTCTCTTTGTCGCCGCGCTGCTCACCTTCAGCAACCGCAGAGTGAACATCCCAGGCACCGCCTGACTATCGCTGGCGAACCCCGCCCTTCCATCGAAAATAAAGCGCCAGCATCGTGGAGGATGCTGGCGCCGGGGCAAGAACAAAGAAGCGGCTAATTCGAGATACTCACGTTCAGTTGTGTCCAGGTCTGCCCGCCGTCCACCGTCTTGAGCAGCAGATCAGACTGCGTAGCCTGCTCAAACTTGAGCGCCCAGCCGACCTGTCCCGACACGAAACTCAATTCTTCTATCTGGTTAAAATTCGGGCTAGCATTCACTGGTGTCCAGTGGCGTCCGCTGTCGCTGGTCGTCAGGAGCGCAGAGCCGGTGCTGTTCAGCGCCCAGCCATGCAGAGCATCAACGAAGTTGGGAAACTCCAGGCCATTCAGAACGATAGGGCCATCCCAGGACGCCCCCCCATTGTGAGTGACATAGAGGCCCTCCGGGGAACCCCCACTGTTTGGAAGAGTAACCGCATCGCTCCGCAGCGAGCGCACATCAGCAAACATGACCTCCATCATGCCTTCATGGTCGTTGAAGAACACCGGCGCCGAAGGGAAGACGGGGGGAATCACGCCCGCAGGTAAGGCGATCTGCTGGTAGCGCCAGGTTGCCCCGCTGTCCGTCGTCTTATAGATCACCGCCGAACGCCCCACCGTGTTATTGATGAACACCGCCCAGCCCGTCGTCTTGCTGATAAAACGCACCCCCCAGAAGGCATCCTGAAGCCGGAACGCGCTGCCGCTGTGCTGCATCCTGGTCCAGGTGGCGCCGCCATTGGTGGTGCGAAAGACCACCACCGCCCCGGCATCTTCGGTAATAACCCAGCCATTCTGGGCATCCAGGAAGGTAAATTGCCGTATTGCGTCCCCTGGCACCGTCGCTTCCTGCCAGGTCTGCCCGCCGTCCACCGTCTTGTAGAGATGATTGGGCAAGATCAGTTCCCAGGCCACCGAGCCAGTCAGAAAATCTTCCGTGCGTACCGAGGCGCCATTGGAGAGCGGGCGCGCCAGCGCGTTGCTGGCCGAGGGCCGCAGCGCAGAGCGCGCCGGGGAGACATTGGCCCAATGGACGCCGCCATCCGAGGTATGCAAGATGACTGGTGGCGCGTCATTCACAATCGGGAACCGGTAGCCCGTTGCCCAACCCTGGTTGGCATCCTTCATCGCAATCTGAGAGATCGAGAGATCGCTCCCGGCAGGCTTCTCTGTCGGGGTCGGGATGACAAAAGGCGTATCCGTTGCAACGGGCGACTGCGAGCCTGGATTCGTCTTGCCGCCATGACGGACCAGGACGAGGCCGAAAACCATGCCACCCACCACTGCAAAAAGCAGCACAGCCGCCACAAGGGTGCTCAGACGCGCGGACCAGTGCCGACGTTCAAGAAACAAGAACCATGTATCTTTCATGTGTCGGCGTTCGCGGAACAGAGGCCCTGACTCCTTCATATGGTGCTCCCTTCTTTCGTGTCCAGAAACCAGCACAGCCTCCGGCAGCAGTTCCGGCCCGCGTTCCTGCGCTGGCAGATAGTCCTCTAAGCGCTGCCTGACCCGCTCTAAACGACCCTCAACGGCTTGAGCTTCCGCAAGGTAAAAGTCCTCCAGCTCCTGAACGAGCCGAGGGGCCGGAGACTCGTGCCCGTCGTATGGCCGGAGCGGGCGCTCGCTCAGCGCGTGCTCAAGCCACTCGTCAATCAGGTCAATTTCCCTGGGGGGAGGTGAGTCATCATCTTGAGCCATAGACCTCGCTCCTTCCTATCGTTCTTGATAGTGGGCACGCAAGAGCTTGAGCGCCCGCGAGAGCAGCACGCGCACCGTGCCCTCCTGTTTGCCCAACACAGCGCCAATCTCAAGGCTGCGCAGCCCGTGCACAAAGCGCAGCCGCAGCACTTCCTGGTATTGGGCAGGCAAAAGCTGGATGGCCTGGCGCAGTTCCGTCTGCACCTCGTGGCGTAACGCCTGCTGTTCAGGAATCAGTTCCTCATCCTCCAGCAGCGTCTCCGCCACCTCTTCAATGGGCAGCGAAGTACGCCGCGACGAGCGCCGATAGTGGTCCACCAGCTTGCGCTGGGCCACGCGCTGCAACCAGGGCAGGCGGCTGCCCTCTGGGATGGCACTGAGCTGGTTGCTTTCCAGCGCCGCCAAAAAGACCTCCAGCAGCAGATCTTCCGCGTCTTCCCAGGAACCAGTATGCCGGTGCAAATAGGCAAAGATCACCGACGCATACTGCTGGTAAAGCACCGCAGCAGGCGATGGGTCCACACAGGCTTTAGATGGGTGTGCTTTCATCCGGCAGGCTCCACATCCTACGTTGTTCCACCCCTTTCATCGCTCATGTGTTTAAAACGTTACAACCAGAGAAAGTGCCCACCTTCCAGTGAAAGGAAGGCACATCGCAAGGGAAAAGCAAGAACGGAGGAGATGGAACTGCGCGGTTTCTTTGCGGAGCCACGCGACCCCGCAAACTCGCGCTACGAGAGCAGCGCGGCAACGCGCGTACAGACCTGGCGCGCGATGGCCTGTCCATCTGCAAGCGTAGGCAGATGCGCCGAGTAAACGGAAATGATATACGTTTCGCCGTTCACGGTCACGATGCCAGAGCTATTCATCGCCCACAGCCCATCGGTGCCCATCACCCACCCATCCTGCATAACGACGGATGCCCCCTGTGGCCGCGTGTCGCCCACGCCCACTTGCTGATCTGGCGGGGTATGTTCCAGCAGCGAAAACACCAGAGCGCGGTCCTGGCTGGTCAGCACCTTGCCCTGGTAGAGCATGCTCAGCAGTTGCACCATTGCCAGCGGCTGCGCCTCGCTGTAGAGCAGATCGTCGTTTTCTGGCACCAGGCCAGCCACCCCAATGCGCTGCAAATACTCCTTCAGCCCCAGCGCCCGCCCAATCTCGTCATATAGCTCCTCGCCTGTCTCCGCATCCAAACTTTGCATCAGCGCCGTCAGCATGGTTACTTCATCGCTGCTTGGGCGGCGGCCCTGTTGTTCCGTCATCGCCAGAAACGCCAGCACAATCGGCAGTTTGATAGCATTCCCCATCAGATACTGATTGCTCAGGCTGTTAGGCTGAGCGTAGTAGCGCTGGCGCGTCAGATCATACACAACGGCAGAGGTCGTGGCGCTTTGACCAGTGAGATACTGCGCGAGGCTAGAGGAAAGCAGATCAAACGAGGCCCACGCAGCAGTGCTGCCTGGCGCCGTGAAAGTGGTGCCGATAGCTGGCGCCCAGCCTGTGCCAGAGGTGTTTTTGCCCTGCCACTGCACATGATACCAGAGCGTGCCCGCGCTCCACTGCGTCTCACCAAGCAGATGCAGCGGAAAGCCCGGCCCAACATGCACCGTTGGGGTGCCCGCATTGGGTGCGCTCAGAATGCTTATGTCGCTGGTAGCCCAGATAGACGTATGCCCGCCCAGCACCGGGGCAGGCGGGACGAGCGTCTTCAAATAAGCCACACCCGTATCAAGCGGATAAATCAGCGGCTGACCAGAGGCATCTTTCACATCGCGGTCCATGATCAGCGCCCCACGCCAGAACGTCTGAATCAGCAAGCGATGCGAGTTGCCAAACTGCACATTGGCAAAAGGGATAGCATCGGTCAGCGGCGCCCCAAAATCGGTTTGCCAGCCATCGGGCGAGACATCGCGGCGCGTCATATACGTCCAGATGGGCGTGGGAATCACATGGCCGATCTGCCTGCCACCGCGCGTGCCCGTCTGGATAAACTCACCCTGGCTCAAGAGGTTCTGGAGCGGGTCGGCGCTGGCAGCGCTTTTTGGCGCGGGGGCCACCTGCATCTGGTCAGGTCGCGTGGCAGCGCGCAGATCAACATAGGTCAAACCGCCGCCAACAATCACCTGGCTGCCAATCGCCAACAACGTATGCAGCAGCGGAAGCGCTATGATGCCGGTGCGCCCATCCTTCAATCCGTCCTGTATCAAGCCATCTATCTGCTTTTCTGCCTGGCCTGCATTGGCTGGCGCGCTCTGATGCGTTGCTGGCAGGAGCAGCGCGTTAGCGGTAAAGAACTGAATCCACCCCTCTGCGATGGGAAAACCCGGAGTCACCGGCGCCCCCAGGAGCTTTGCCCCCGCGTGCGTCTGATAGTACGCCGTAAACGCCGGGTCAACCGGAATCTGCAACGTCTCCGGCGCATCAAAAGGGATAGCGCCTGCTGTAGTGGCGTTATCTTTTATCCAGCGGTCTGCGCCGTTGGTAGTGACCACCTGGCTGCTCTGTGGCGCATTGAGGTACCAGAGCAAGACGCCACCAAGCAGCGAGAGAAGCAGCGCAATCGTTCCAACCACAATCAACGGCCGGGAGAGGAAGTGCCTGGGCCATTGATTCATTTCTGATTTGGGTTTCGGCAGATGATTTAGCATGGGGGAAAGGCTCCTCGACAGGGACAGAAAGAGAGTGGCGCTGGCGTCAGTACCACAACACGCCCGCAAAGCAGCAGCAAGCCCCGTACCAGCCACAGCAGTGGGGGGAAAGCACCGGCTGGAATGGGCTGTCTCATGCTCATCCCCTGGCGATTGGCAGGATGGGCAGAGCATTCGCTCCAGCCGCGCTCGGTATGAAGTTTGCACAGTATGGCCGCCTTGTCGTGCAAAACCCTACGCGAACAGCCCATGAGCATGCTATTTGGGGAGCTGAAAAACAATGCAAAAGCGGTATTTCTCAAGAAATGGATGCGACCAGAGGATGCCTTTTCAACCCCATACCAAACATCAGTTGAGCGGCGTACTCTCCCTGGCAGTGCGGGGAGCGCTGCTGGCGGTGGCGCTGCTAGCCGCCGCCTGCGACCAGCAGCAGCCCGCGCCGCAACACCCGGTGAAGAAGAAACCAACAAAAGATGGCACCATCGCCATACAACAAGAGGAAAGCGGCGCATGGCTCACTTTCGAAGGCGATCCCTTGCAGGCCAGCGTCAACTCCGATGAGAAATCCATTACCACGACCACAGTGAGCAACCTGCACCGCGACTGGCATATCCAGCTTCCCGACCTGGCAGATGAGCGGCCCATTCTCGTCCGCAACCTGACCATGCCCGATGGACAAAAGTACGATGTCCTCTATGTGACCACCGACAAAGCTACCCTGATCGCCATGAATGCCGAAAACGGCGCCATATTTTGGGAAACGACCCCCGACAGCGCCGATAACCCCAAGTACACTAAATCCACTCCGGCGGCTGACCCGGCCAATAACCTGATCTACAGCTACGGGTTGGATGGGAAGGTGCATCGCTTCCAGCTTACCACCGGCAAGGAGCTTCAGGGAAATGGCTGGCCGGTGCAGGTGACATTGATGCCGCTCAGCGAGAAAGTCTCTTCGCCGCTCAACCTCATCAACGGCTACCTCTACGTGACCACCGCCAGCTTCTCCGGGGACGCGCCGCCCTATCAGGGGCATATGGTCGCCATTAACGTCAAGACTGGCTCTACCCATATCTTCAACAGCCTCTGCAACGACCACACCCACCTGCTGGCGCTGAATGAATGCCAGTATAACGGGGGCGGTATCTGGGCCAGGCCCGCCGTCGTGCAAGACCCCGTGACCGGCCACATCTTCTTCACCACCAGCGATGGCTATTTTACGGCCAACCAGGGTGGCAGCAATTGGGGCGACAGCATCATCGAGATGACGCCCGACGGGTCCACCATGCTCGACTCCTATACCCCGGAAAATTACGCGCAAGAAGCCTTCCAGAACCGTGACCTGGGCAGCACCGCCCCGGTGATGCTGCCAGCCATCCCGCAGAGCCGCACCCCCTATCTGGCAGTGCAGGCTGGCAAAGAAGGGCTGCTGCGCGTGGTCAACCGGCAGGACTTGAGCGGGCAGGGTGGCCCGACCCATGTGGGCGGCGAAATCCAGACGGTTCAACTACCCGACCTCTGCCCCACGCTGGCCCAGCCCGTTGCCTGGAAAGACCCTAACGGCGCTATCTGGCTGATTGTCGCCACCCTGTGCCACATGGATGCGTTCCAGGTCGTCACTTCGCCGCAGGGCGTCACGACCCTGCAAAAAGCGTGGTATCTTGGTATCGAGGCCACCTCGCCAATCATCGCCGGGGGCGTGCTCTTTGTCGCCACCGGGCAAAACTTGCTGGCGCTTGACCCCACGACCGGCCACCAACTCTGGAGCAGCGCGCAGCAGAGCGCCGGAGGCAATATCGCGGGCATCCACTGGGAAACGCCAATCGTGGTGGGCGGGCGCCTCTACTGCCCTGACGAGTCCGGGCAGATCACAGCGTATAACCTCTGAGCGCGTGAATCAGCCATCCTGCCGCCGCGTCAGCACCTGTACCATGCCGCGCGCCACCTCCGCGTTGATCTCGGCTGGCACCGGCTGCGGACCCGGCGACATGTCCTGGTGATGCCTGACCAGATAGGCCAGCGAAAGCGCCTGAAGCGAGAAGCCAATGTCCATTGTCTCGATGGGATTGCCGCCGCCGCCCGCCAGGTTGAGCATCTCGCCACGCGCCAGCAGGGTAATGCGCCGCCCATCCTGAAGCGTAAAAACCTCCACCCATTCGCGGAAACGCTCCACCGAGGCCGCGCGGCGGCGCAGTTCTGCCAGATCAATCTCCCAGGAGAAATGGCCCGCATTTGCCAGAATCGCGCCATCCGGCAGGCGGTCAAACGACGCGCCCGCGATCACAGCGGGCCGCCCCGTCGCCGTAAAGAAGACCTCGCCCACGCCCAGCGCCTCATCCAGAGGCAGCACACGCATGCCATCCAGCACCGCTTCCAGCGCGCGCACCGGGTCTGGCTCAACCACCGCCACCAGGCCACCCAGCACGCGCAGCCGCCGCGCAATGCCGCGCCCCACCGAGCCATAGCCAAAGACAACAAAACTTCTGGATTGCACGAGCAGGTTTGTTTCGCGCATAAAGCCTTCGATGATGGTTGGCCCTACGCCATGCTCGTTTTCCATGATCAGCTTGAGCGGGCTATCGTTAATGACAATAATCGGCCAGGATGCCCGCCCCTGCAACTCGCTGCGCAGGCGATTGGCGCCAGTCGTCGTTTCCTCGGTGCCTGCAATCACGCGCCAGGCCGGGTGCGCCAGATAGGTTGCCACCAGATCAGCGCCGTTATCCAAGAACAGATCGGGCTGATGCGTCAGTACCTGGCGGATATTTTCCTGATGCAAGGCGGTAGTATCGCTCTGCTGCCCGTAGACGATGATGCCGCTCTGTCGCATCGCGGCAACAGTATCATCCTTGGTCGTGCCAGGGCTGCCGGTGATCACCACATTGGCGCCGCCAGCCTGCAAGACGCCGCAGAGCACCGCTGTCTTCGGCTCAACATGCAGGCACATGCCAATGGTCAGCCCAGCAAATGGCTGGTTCTGGCGAAACTGCTCGCGCAGGCGCCCCAGCAGCCGCATATGCTGCTCGGTCCAGCGTACCCGACGCTGGCCGTATTCTAGCAGCGCCTGCTCATCACCCATTTCAGGAGAGTCCTGTCCGCTCATCATGCCAACCTTTCTCTGCCCAACATATCGCAATTTCCGCTTTTCCACCTGCCGGAAAGAATAACATATCGGTGGCGCGGAGAAGAGGATTACAGGAAGCGCCCCAGAGCGGAGAACTAAAAATGACAACCAAACGCACCTACAAACCAATGACCCCGGAAGAGATTATGCAGGCGGCCCTGGAGCGCGCCAAAACCAATCACCTGAGCATTATTGCCGTTGGCAAGCGCCTCACCGATAATGTCACCTGCTATATTGTGCCCAGCGTCTCACGCGGACAGGAAGGCATGAATCACACCGTGATCGCCAAAGAAGATCATCTGGAGTGCAACTGCCTGGCCGGGCACTATGAAAAGCTCTGCATGCACCAGGCATATGTGCGCAGCTACCTGGCAGAGCAGGCAGAGCGCGCCGCGACGCCTCAAAGCGAGATCGTAGTGCAGCCTGATATGCTAGCCAGCTAGCGAGTAGCAGCCAATTCTCACGCGCGGCGAGCGAGATGAGCAATCACCTCATTTGCTGCGCGTGTGCCAGTTGCCAGCGCTCCATGCATTGTGCCCGTGTGCCCGGCAGTATTGGTCGCCTCACCCGCAAAGTACAGCGTATCCTCCACTGGTGCGCCCAACTGCCCCGGCGCTTCCATGCCACCCACGCGCACAAAACTATACGCGCCATAGGAGAACGGGTCGGCGCTCCAGTTATGCACCTGCCACGAGTTGAGCCGCGCCTCCAGCCAGCCCCGCGACACCCCCAGCACCCGCGCCAACGCCTCCAGCGCCTCTTGCGCAATCACCTCATCAGGATGACGCGACAGACGCACCGCGCGCGGCCCGCCCACCCATCCCAGCAGCGTGGGCGAAAGCAGCGGGAAGCTCGTCCACCACGTCGGCATCACCTCGTCATCCGAGAAGAGAAACGACAGACGCGGCAGCGCCGCAAGCGGCGGCGCGCCAGTATCCCAGAAGATCTCGCGAAAGTTGAAGGCCACCTTCACCACCTGGCCCATCTCGATCTGCTCCATCGCAGCGCGCTTCTCTGGCAGATCGGGCGTAAACTGCACCGCGCCTGGCGCATCCAGTGGCGCGGTCAGCACTCCCAGCGGCAGCGTGATAATGGCGGCTTTGGCGCTGAAGCTCTCCAGCGGCGCACCAAAGGGCGAATGCGCGCTGACCTCCACCTGCCCACGCGCCCAGCGCATGCCGCGCACAATAGTGTTCAGGGAAAAGATAGTGCGTTCCGGGTTCAGGCCAGCGCGCAGCCATTCCAGCACGCGATCATAGCCCTCCAGTACGCGGTAATTATGCTCGCCCTGGATGGACTCAGCAGCGGCCTCGGTGTGTGCCAGCCAGCGCACGCTGACCCGTTCGGGAAAGGCCGCCTCGTAGCCTTCAATATAGCCCCTGGCCCAGCGCCGCGCGGCGGCCCACTCCTCGCCAGGGAAACGCTCCTCAATAAACGCCTGAAACGCCTGGTCTTCGCCCTGCCATTCCCCAAGCGCCCGCAGCAGCGCGTCTACGCCATGCTCCTCATGCTCCCCAGCTTCGTCTTCATGTTCTCCCTCGTCCTCATCTCTACTCAGATGCCCATTAAAAGAAGACCACGCCGCGCCGCTGCGCTCATACAGTGTCAGTCCCGCCGCGCCCGCAATCGCAAACGTCTCTGGCGGACGTCCATGCACAAACTCCGCGCCAAGTTCCACTGGCAGATGCACCCCAGCGCGCCGACTGGTATAGATGCGCCCGCCAATGCGGTTGCGCGCCTCCAGCACCGCAATGGAAAACCCTCGCTCAGAGAGCGCCCGCGCCGCTGCCAGCCCCGCCGCGCCAGCGCCAATCACCAGCACATCAACCTGCGCCATAGCTGCCCCTTTCCCGTATGACCTCGGCCCACTGGCTTTCTTCTTTCTTCGTCTTTTTCACCCCTCAACATCATCATCTTCTGCATCGTCTGCATCTTGCGCGGCTTCTGCACTCTCGACGCCGACTTTGCTGCCCCGCACCAGCCGCTCAACAATCGCGGGCAGGTCTTTTGCCAGCCTGGAGTTGGAGATCACGCGATCAGCCCCAGCGCGGCGCGCAGCCTGCTGCGCCTCCAGGTCCACATGCGCGCCAAACGCCAGCGTAGGCACGCCTGCCGCTTTCGCTGCCGCAATCACTCGCTCCCAGGCCACCCCAGCCAGGCTGGTATTGACAATTGCCAGGGCGGGCGTGTTTGTCGCCAGTTTGCGCGCAAAATCGTCTTCATTGCGCGCCGTCACCGTTTCATAGCCGGAGTGCCGCAGGGTATCACGAATCTTGACGCTAAAAAAGAGGTCGCGCTCCAGCAGCAGGACGCGCGTTGGCTCATCCATTTGTTGGCTCCCTTCTGTTCAGCCGTACCGCCTTCATCATACGCGAAAAGCGCCGCCGTTGGCTGCGCAAGCCCAGCTTGACCAGCCAGGGAGCAATTTTGTAGAGATGGGCTGTCGTCTGCTCAGAGAAGCCAAATTGCAGTTCGCGCTTATGCGCAAACAACGCAGACACAATGCGCTCTCCAGCTTTTTCCGGGGCCAGCATCGGGAAGATGGGCACGCCTGCCGCAGCCGCCATGCCTGCCGTCATCGCGGTCTTGACGGCGGGCGGATAGGCGATGAGCAGATGCACACCCAGCGGCTCCAGTTCATAGCGCAGCGTTTCGCCAAAGGCGCGCAGCCCCGTCTTTGTCGCCGTATACAGGCTGCCCGAAGGCAGCGGTACATGGCTGACCGCGCTGGCAACCAGAACCACCGCGCCCCGGCTCGCCGCCAGATCGGGCAGCGCCAGCCGGGTCAGATCCATTGGCGCCGTCAGGTTGAGCGCGACGGCCTGCTCAATCTCTTCAGCGGAAAGTGTGACAAGATCGCCACCAGCCATCATCCCGGCATTATTCACCAGCAGATCAAGCAGACCCAGCGCGGCGTGCACCCGCTCAATAAGCGCAGCGCGCTCGCTGGCAACGGTGACATCAGTGGGCAGGGCAACGCCGCGCGCGCCCAGCGCGCTCACCTCCTGGGCCACAGCCTCAAGCGGCGCAGCGCGCCTGCCCACCAGGGCAACATCCATCCCGCGCCGCGCCAGCGCCAGCGCGATGCCGCGCCCAATGCCGGTGCCGCCGCCAGTCACCAGCGCAATGCGTTTTTCTTGCATAGCCATTTTTGGGAATATACCTATGTGGCTTAGCCCATGTTGCAGCTTTGTCTCTATTTTAGAACGTCAGCGCAACCGCTCCAATCGTCAGCCCGGCACCTGTGCCGATCAATAAAACCCGCTGCCCGCGCTGAATACGCCCGGCATGCACCGTTTCCGCCAGCGTCAGCGGAATGGACGCGGCCACGCAGTTGCCGCGCTCAGCCAGCCCCCAGATCACCTGCTCCGCGCAAAAGCCCAGCCTTCGTGTCAACTGCTCAACCACATGGCGGCTGCCCTGATGCGGCACAATCGCATCCACCTGCCCGCGCTCCCAGCCAAGCTGCTCAAAAAAACGCGCCACAAAGCCATCGGCCAGCGGCGCGGCCTGACGAAAGATGCCAGGGCCATCCATATGAAACATATTCATCTCTGGCGTCGTGGCCGGGTTATTGGGATGATGCAGCGTGCCCCCGCCAATGATCTCCGTCAGATGCGCTCCGCTGCTATACGTCTCGAAGTGCGCGTGGCAGATCGCGCTGGCCTCGCCCGGCGCGCTGCGCGTCAGGACGGCTGCCGCCGCCGCGTCTCCAAAGAGCACCGCGCTTTCTGGCTCCTTGGGATTCAGGGAAGGCGAAACCATCTCGCTGCTCACGATCAAGACCGTCTTGTAAGCGCCCGCCGCGATGAGATGCGCCGCCGTCTGGAGCGCAAAAAGAAAGCTCAGGCAGGTGGCATTCACATCGAAGCACGCGCTGGCACCTTCTGGAGCACCAAGCTCGCGTTGTAGGAAGGCGGCTGTGCAGGAAATCGCCTGCTGCGCGCCCGTCGAGGCGCCAATGATGGCGTCCAGGTCGCCCACGTCCAGGCCCGCCGACTTCAGCGCCATACGCGCCGCTGCCGCGCCCATCCCCACCGAGGTTTCACATGTGGCGTAGCGCCGCTCGCGCACGCCAGTAGCGCGCTCAATCCAGCGCGCCGGGATGCCCAGCCGCTCCTCAAGTTCGGCATTCGTCACCCGGCGCTCAGGCAAATAGCAGCCCAGACCGGCAATCTTTATCGGAAGCATGGTTTATCCTTTCATCCTGTCCACTTAACTCAGTCGCCGGACTCGGCGGCGTTTGGCACCAGGAGGAACCGGAACCAGCCCAGATTCAATCTGCACGGTAGCCGGGCGGCAATCATACTGCGCGAGCGTGGCGGCAACACTAGCGCGCACCTCATCGGCAACGGTGTCAAAGGCAGCGCCAGATGTCACCACCAGATGGATGCGCAGGTGCCCCCGTCCTTCCTGAAAGACCTGATAGTCTGCGATGGCCTGGCTCGCCAGCAGCACCATCCGCCTGATGCTATCTGGGTAAAACGGGCGTTCTCCGCCCATTTGCGTATCAAAATAACACAGATCATCAGCGCGCCCCTCGATAGCCCGAATCACCCGAAAGGACGAGCCACAGCGACACGGCTGGGGGTCTAGCTGAAGCACATCATTCAGGCGATAGCGAATAATCGGCTGCGTCTTGCGCCACAGATCAGTAATGATGGGAGTCACTCGCTCTGTGGGAATGTTTGTGCTCTGGCCTTCAGCAGATGGACTTTCGGATGCGCTGCTCTCAAGAGAGACGCTTGCGGGCGGTGCGCTATCTGCGGTACCAGGGGTAGATACTGAGGCATCAGACAGCGGCTCAAATTGCAGCGCCACAATATCTTCCTGAATATGCAGCGCACCCTCCACGCAGCTCATCGCCAGAAAGCCCTCGGTGCATTGGTAAATCTGATGCACCGGCACGGCAAATATTGAAGCAATGCGCTCCTGGTCCTGCGGCTCCAGCACTTCCGCCACCGAAATCAGCCGTTCTGGGGCCGCTTTGAGTTTGCCCTGCGCGCGCGCTTCAGCCAGAAAACCGAGCAGCGACGGCGGCCCTACAATGATCTGCGGCTGAAAGTCATTGAGAGCGGCTATCGCTTCATCCAGCGGCGTCATCAAATCAAAGTAGCGAAACTGAATCACCAGACCGCCAAGCTGCTCATACAGATTGCTGTTGGAGCGCAGGAAAAAAGCCACGCGCAACCGTCCCGGCCAGCGATGCAGCGCCCGCGACAGCAGCGTGCCTGCCCAGCCCGCCTGCTCCCAATCGCTCGCCACAAACAAACCGCGATGCCCGGAGGTGCCCGACGAGAGGCCGATAGTAAAGCCGTTGAGCGTCGGGCGGAAGTCGCGCGATTGCTCAGCGCGCAGCGCCACCTCCATTGCCGCCTCGCGGTTGATGCCGCGCGTATTAAAGGTATCGAAGTGTTCCATCATCAGGCGTTTATCTACGGTAGGCAGCGCGCGCCAGTCACGCAGGTCGTGGCCCGCCCAGTGCGCCCGATAAAACGGCGCGTGCTCATTGACATAGGCCACCGTCTGCTGCGCCCGGTAATCCTGGTAGAGTTCCAGGGAAGTCCCCCGCAAGTTTCGCCAGCGCCAGCGCGCCCGCACAAAATGGCTGGCAATCACCCCAAGGCTCGCAATGGTATTCATAGTTGCTGGACCTCCCGCGCAAACGCCTCCGGGCAATGGCTGGGCACCAGCGCCACCTCCGGGCAGGCTTCCAGAAACTGGTGCAGCCGCTCAATCGTCGCGCGCACCGCCCGCGCATCATCTATCAACAGATGTGTTACGCGATGCGGCGGGCGGCACTCATAGACCGAGCGGCTCAGCCAGCAGCTATCGGCGGCAAAAAGGCGCGGGCCGCGCTCGGTCTGCGCCAGCAAGCCCATCTGCCCGCGCGCGTGGCCGGGCAGCGCCACCAGCCGCAGCGACCCATCGCCAAAAAGATCATAGGTCGGGCCAAGCGCCGGAAGCGGCGCATCCTTGAACGCCGGCAGTAAGGTGAGCCGCTGGTCGAAGTCCTCCGGCAAGAGTGCTGGGATAAAGCCGCAGCGCAGGGCAGCCAGCCCCTCGCGCGGGGCAACGTAGTCATAGGCGGCGCGGCTGGCGATAAACTCCGCCTGCGGGAAATCGCGCAGTCCGGCGATATGATCGGCGTGGAAATGCGAGATCAACACCCGGCGAATATCCGCCGGGGTCAGCCCAAAGCGCGGCAATTGCGCAATAACCGCTAAATCTGGCCGCAGGCGCAGCGGCGTAATCCGCCGATAGAGCGAGAACGGCAGGCGCTGCGTTGCTTCCAGCATGCGCGGTGCGTAGCCCGCATCCCAGAGCAGCCAGCCTTGCCGGGGATGTTCGATCAACACCACCAGAGAATGACACTCGATCTGGCGGCGCTGCCCACCCCGAATGACATGACGCTCCGAGGCCAGGCAGTAGCCCGTATCAAGCGCGTGATAGGTTACAGTGAGAGCAGATGGATTCATGCCCTTGCCCTGAGCGCTTCCAATGTGCGCTCGATGCCTTCATCTAGCGAGACGAGCGGGCGATAGCCAATGTCACGCCGCGCCGCGCTGATGTCGTAGGTCTGGGTGCGGGCCAGAATTGTTGCGGAGTAAGACGTGAGCAGCGGCTCTTTGCCCGTCAGCGCCGCGCGCCGCTCCATCAGCCAGGCAGCAGCCAGCGCCGCCCGCAAAGAAACCTGGCGCAGATGCGTGGAAAGCCCCAGGCGCTCCAGCACCTGGCGCATCACCTCCCAGAGCAGCGGGTGCTCATCGTTGGTAATCGTGTAGGTCTTGCCAGCGGCAGCGGGCGCTTCCAGGGCCAGCACCAGCGCGTGCGCCACATTCTCCACATAGGTCAGATCAACCTGGTTGCGGCCAGCCCCAATCTGAGGCAGCCGCCCCTGTTTCGCCGCTGTAATCATACGCGGCAGCAGGGCGCGGTCCCCCGGCCCAAAGATCGCCTTGGGGCGTAGGATCACCGTCTCCAGCGTTCCGGCCACCGCGTTCACGCGATCTTCGCCAAGTTTTTTGGTGAGTGAATAGACCGAGGTAAAGCGCCGGGGATAGGGCGCGGCCTCCGTTTGATCTTCTATATCGTGCCCATCGAAGGTCACACTGGGCGAAGAAACATAGATCAGCCGCCGCGCGCCAGAGGCCAGGCAGCCCGCAACTATCGCCTCGGTGCCACCCACGTTGATGTCATAGAAGTCGCTGCTTCGGCCCCAGGGCGCCGAAAGCGCGCCTACATGCAACACAGCCTCCACGCCCTTGCACGCAGCAGCCACCGCCGCGTGGTCGCGCAGATCAGCCTTGATGGGGCTGACGCCAGCAGACAGCAGGGCGCCTGCCGCCGCAAAGTCGCGGCCCAGCACGCGAACCGTATACCCATCAGCCAGAAGCCGCCTGACCAGATGCTGGCCCAGAAATCCGGTTCCACCCGTGACAAGAATATCCACCACTCACCCGCTTTCTCGTAATCTTACCTCAACCAGTATAGCAGGAGGGGCGAAGCCTGAGAAGTGCGCGGGATGTTCAGCCAGAATTATCAAGCCAGCAGCGATTACCGCAACCCGCTCGCACTGTCACTCGTTTTAGAGAAGAGACGTATATCCAGTGAAAACATCAAAATTCAGGAAGGCACCTGTTCGCTTTCTGGAGAGAGATCTATGGAGCAAACATCGCGGATAGAGCGCTGGGCCTGGCTGGGATTCTTCCTGCTGGCGCTGGCGCTGCTGACTCCGCCAGGCGTGATCGTGGGGCTGGCCCTCTGGTTCTGGATACATTGGAAAAAAGGCATGCGAACGCGCTGGTTCATCGTGGGCGGCCTGGCGGTGGCCGGATGGGTGGGGCTGGTGCTCCTGATGGATATGGTGGTCAATCAGATCACCGACCTGCGCGCAGATACCGCGCTGTTCAGCGACCTGGGGCAATTGACCGTGCGGCTGCTGCCGCTGTGGTTTGAGGGGCTGCTGCTGGCGCCCACCTTTGCCTGCCTGATCGAACTCTTCCATCCAGCCACCACACTGAGAAGCTCCCCACCAGGCGAAGCACGACCCAAGCAGCAGCAGCTTCCCCCAGGCGCCCAGCCGCGCCAGAAACGCCTGCCCGCAGCTAGGCCAGAGCACGCTTCATCCGATGCAGGCACAGAGAGGGAACAACAAGCACCAGCTTCATTGCCAGCGGCTGACGATTTTGGGGAGCCACCTGCCCAGGCATCAGCCTGAAGAGGAGGGCTTCTTTCTGCTCCCAGGTATACTGCCCCTGCCCGCTAGAGTTTGCCCGCCTCGACAAGGCTGGCGGCGTGGCTCACCAGGCTGGCAATACGGGTGCCAAAGAAGCCAAAACGCTCATCCTGCGTCTGGCCCCGCCGCCAGCGCGCGTAAATCTGCTGCAAGATCACCGCCAGCTTAAAATAGGCAAAGGTCAGATAAAAGTGCATATCGGAAAGGTCGTGCCCGGTCTTTTCGGCATAGATGTCCATAAACTGCGCCCGGCTGATAAAGCCTGGCAGCGTCGTCACAACGGGCAGGATCGTGCGCAGGTCTTCCGGGTCATCGGGCTGCACCCAATAGCCCAGCGTAATCGCCAGATCAAGCAGCGGGTCGCCAATCGTCGTCATCTCCCAATCCAGCACCGCCGACGCCCGGCTCAGATCATGCTCATCCAGCAGCATATTATTCAGCTTAAAGTCGTTGTGAATCAGGGCCGCCCCGGTCTTCTCTGGCACATGCGCTGCCAGCCAGCGCGTCAGCGGCTCCACCTGCGGAATCTCATCCGTCTGGGCGCGGGCGTAGGCTTCAATAAAGCGCTTCACCTGCCGCGCGGTAAAGCCTTCAGGATAGCCAAACTCGGCCAGACCTGCCGCCTGCCAATCAATCGTATGGATGCCTACCAGCGTCTCCACCACTGTGCGGGAAAGCCGCGCGCAAAACGCTTCATCGGGCGTGAGGCCGGGCGGAAACGCTTGATTGAGCACAAAACCCCGGCGCCGTTCCATCACATAAAACGGCGCGCCAATCATATCCAGATCGTTGCAGAACAGATACGGCCTGGGCGCCAGCGGAAAGACGGGATGGATTTTGCGCAAGAGGCCCGATTCCCGCTCCATATCGTGCGCTTTGGGTGGCACCGGACCCAGCGGTGGGCGGCGCAAGACCCCTTCCCACGCGCCAATCTGAAGCAGATACGTCAGGTTGGAAGCGCCAGAGGGAAACTGGCGCACCGCCAGCGTGCCCGCGCCAATCTCGCTCAACTGGCTGCGCAGATACGCCTCCACCTTTGGCACATCAAACTCTTCGCCTGAGCGGATAGAAATCGTTTCGTCTTCAAGCATCGCGCCCTCCTGCTTCGTTGCAAACTCCCTGCCGGGGAGCGGTTATCGTTTGCAACGTATTATATCTCTTCTAATCTCCAGGGCTTGCAATCCTGATGTCACAGTGTTTTTGACGTTCTTGCCCCCGCATGCTATACTTCTGATAGTAGAAAGTGTATCTCTTACACTAAGTGCTTTCTTGCATCGCGCGCCGTTGCATAGAAGACAGGAGGCGCCCGCATGAGCGCAGCAGAGCGCGTCATCTATCTTGACCACGCCGCAACCACCGCGACTGACCCGCGCGTCGTGGAGGCCATGCTGCCCTATTTCTCGCAGCACTACGGCAACGCCAGCAGCATCTACACCCTGGGGCGCAGCGCGCACAAAGCGCTGGACGAAGCGCGCGAAACCATCGCCGCCATCCTGGGCTGCCGCCCCACCGAACTGATCTTCACTGGCGGCGGCTCCGAAAGCGATAACCTGGCAATCAAGGGCGTGGCCCAGGCCAGCCAGAAAAAAGGCAACCACAGTATCACCTCGTCTATCGAGCATCACGCCGTCCTGCATGCCTGCCAGTATCTCGAAAAGTTTGGCTCTCAGGTCACGTACCTGCCAGTAGATCAGTATGGGCGCGTCAACCCCGCCGATGTAGAGCAGGCCATCACCGGCCAGACCGTGCTCGTTTCCATCATGTACGCCAATAACGAGGTTGGCACGATTCAACCCATCAGCGAGATTGCCCAAATTTGCCGCGCCCGGCGCGTGCCGGTCCACACCGACGCGGTTCAGGCAGGCGGCGCACTTGATCTCAACGTCAACCGGCTGGGTGTGGACCTGCTTTCGCTCTCCGCGCATAAGTTTTACGGCCCCAAGGGCGTTGGCCTGCTCTATGTGCGCCAGGGCACGCGCATCCTGCCCCAATTGCAGGGCGGCTCGCAGGAGCGCAACCGGCGCGCAGGCACCGAGAACGTCCCCGGCATCGTCGGCATGGCGGAGGCGCTGCGTCTGGCCTATGCCGAACTGGAGCAGACCAACGCGCACCTCTGCAACCTGCGCGATCAGCTTATCGCGCGGCTGATGACGCTTCCCGGTGCCCATCTGACCGGCCACCCCACCGAGCGCCTGCCCAACAACGCCAGCTTCTGCTTTGAGCGTATCGAGGGCGAATCGGTGCTGCTGAACCTGGATATGTTGGGTATCGCCGCCTCCAGCGGCTCGGCCTGCACCTCGGCCTCGCTGGACCCCTCGCATGTGCTGGTAGCAATGGGCATTCCCGTTGAATTGGCGCATGGCAGCCTGCGCCTGACGCTGGGCAAAGAGAACACGCAGGAAGACATAGATACCATCTGCGAGGCGCTGCCCGGCATTCTGGAGCAGCTACGCGCTCTCTCGCCCCTGTCGGCATAATTGGGCGCCACGCCCCCGTTGCTGGCCTGCGGCTTCCTGGTCCTCTTTCTGCAAGGAGCGCAGCAGAGCACCATCAGAATGCTGCGGCTGTTGAGTCTTGCTGGCTTCACAGTCGCAGCAGACTGACCGCCAACACCATCAGAGCACAGAGAGGCAAGCATCCTCATGCCCAATGCGCGACAGGATACGTCTGACAAGGAGGAAAGCAGGGGCCGCTTTGACTTGATGGTAACGTTTGCCGAGGACGCCCGCGCCCGCGAAGCGCTGATGGCCCTGCGCAGCGCGGGATTCACCCCAGAGCAAGCCATCCTGCTTGAGCCAGAAAGTACACCCGCTTCTTCCGATCCGTTCGCGGTAGATGGGAGCGCGCGCGTTTCTCCAGAAGGGCTGGCTGCTGATCGTAAGCTTGCCATCGTCGTTATCATCACCACCGAAGTCGCGGTGGGAGCAATCGCCGGGGCCGTTGTTGGTTGGATTGTCAGCCTGTTTGTCCATGCCCCGGAGATCGGGCCGGTCTGGATATGGATGCTACCACTCGGCGCGCTGGGCGCAGCATTGGGCGCCGGGGTTGGCGTGTGGGAATGGAAATGCTGGTGGCGCGAGGTGAAAGTGCTGCGCCACGAAACAGCCATTGGCCTGCGTTTCACCGGAGGCCGACCCGCCTCCGAGTTGCAGCGCGCGCGCGCCATTCTGGAGCAGTATGGCGGCTCCGGCATGGATAACGCCTGACGCCGGGAATATCGCCTGCTACCTCGCACACTCCACAATGAGCAGGCCATCGGGGGCTGTTCCCACCACCAGCGGAACGCTCTGGCTAGCGTTGCGCTCAGCGCACAGCGCCAGATCATGCCCCAGCCCCACCTTGCTGATAGAGCGTCCCGCATCCGAGCGCGCAAAGACCTCGACGGCGCTTCCCGCGTGGGCCGCAACATGCCTGGCAATCTGCGCCCCCTCACGCAGTGTGACGGACATCCCCGACCCGCTCGCCAGCGCCTCCAGCCGCTCCACCAGAAACCCCGCGCACCATGTATCATCCAGCGATGGACGCCCAGAACGCCCAGAGCACACAATCACCACATCGGGCGCGCGCACATCGGCAGCAACGGACATCTCGCTTGCCGTTTCTCGCCCAGAGCGCTGTGCCTCTGGCTGGCCCTCCGGCGCATCCTGGGATGCTCCAGACAAAGGCGGTGTGGCTGGAGCAGTTGCGCGTTCAATGGCTACACGACAAACCGCGTCGGCATTGCGCAGCGACCCGGCCAGAATCGCTTGGGCGCCTGCGCAGGCATGGATGGCGCGCGTGCCATTGGTTGTACTAAAGACCAGCGTTTTTTCGGTCAGATTGGCGGCCCCCAGTTCCACCGGCGAATTGCCAAAATCAAAGCCCGGCGGACGCACCCCGCCCACCTCGCCCGCCAGCAAAAAGCCCTCGTCAGCATGCTCAGCAGCGCAGGCGCGCGCCGCCGAAATATCGCCCGCCACCAGCACCCGCGCGCAGCCCCGATCACACATCACCGCCAGCGTCGTTGTTGCCCGAATCACATCCACCACAATCGCCACCGTCTGCCGCCCAATCACCTGCTCGCCGGTCAGTTCTGCCGGGGCCAGCAGCACATCCACACGTAGCACAGCATTGCCTTTCTCCATCTGTTATTTCATCCCCCAGTCAGTTACCCAAATCCCCTCAAGGGGATGGGCTTGTGTCCAGACTCCACCGCAATTCCGCATATCTCGAAAGACGTGCGACTTTGGCTTCGCGGTCTGACACATCAGGGCGTACTGACAGGACGCCCGTTCTCATCCAGTCTTGCCGGATGAGAAGCGTTCTCAGGCTGATATTCCTGGCTCCCACCAAATCGGCATGGAGGATGTACTGACACTGCTGGCAGGCAAAGAGCAACCCCTTGTCGGGGCGGTTCTTTGGGCTAGTGAAGCCACAGCGCGGGCACATCTGGCTGGTATAGTCCGCATCTACCTGGATACTGAGCGAACCAGCGAGCGCTGCTTTGTAGCTGATGAAGCCTTGCAATTCAGCAAAAGCCCATCTGGAGGCGTGCCGGTTGGCCTTGCGCTGT
>DATBGS010000103.1:0-49016 GCA_036557885.1 Ktedonobacterales bacterium | reverse complement strand
CCCCCCCCCCCCCCCCCAACTCTCTCTTGCTTAGCCAACCAACTGCTCAAAGCGATCAATATCTTGCTTGATCACGTCCAGGCTGGCCCGCCAGAAATCTGGCGCGTGCAGATCAATGCCAAAGCGCGCGGCCAGCGTCGCGGCATCGGCCAGGCCCGTTGAGGAGAGCAGTTCGTCGTAGCTGCCCTTGAAGGCGTTGGGGTCGGCCTGATAGCGCGCGTACAGCCCCAGCCCAAAGAGCAAGCCAAACATATAGGGGAAGTTGTAGAAGGACAGGTCGCCGCTGTAGTAGTGCGGCTTGGCGGCCCACATGTACTGGTGCAGCGCCTGCTCGTCCAGCCCATCGCCGTAGGTGTCGCGCTGCGCCTCGCGCATGATCTCGCAGAACTCTTCCACCGAAAGATTGCGGGCTTGCCGCCGCCCAAACACCTGGCTTTCAAACAAGAAGCGGCTGGTAATATCTACGACGACCTGACACTGCCCCTGGATTGACGCCTCCAGAATTTCCACGCTGGCGGCAGGCGTGGCATCCTTGAGGGCGGCCCGTTTGACGAGCGTTTCGCAGAAGATGCTGGCCGTTTCCGCCAGCGTCATGGGTGTCCTGCGCTGGAGCTGCGTGCGCTGCGCCAGCCGCGTGTTGTGGTAGCCATGCCCTAGCTCATGCGCCAGCGTGCTCATGCCGCCATAGTTGGTTTCGTAATTGACCAGAATACGGGACTCATCCTTGCGCAGCCGCATGCAGAAGCCGCCGCCCGCTTTGCCCAGGCGTGGCTCGGCATCAATCCAGTCTTCGCGGAAGGCGCGGGCGGCGAAATCGCGCAGGTGCGGCGCGTAGCCGCCAAACTGTGTCAGGATGAAGTCTTTAGACTCGTCGTAGCTCCAGCTTTTGCTCTCGGCGCTAAGTGGCGCAAACAGATCGTAAAAGGCCAGTTTGGGCAGCTTCATCGCTTTGGCTTTGGCGTGCAGGTAGCGCCGGAAATGCGGGAACGCCTGGCGCGCCTCGCCCAGCATGGCGTCCAGCGTCTGGCGGTCCATGCTCGCCCCAAAGAGCGCCTCATCCAGCGGCGAATCCCAGCCGCGCCGCCGCGTCAGGGTATTGACCTCGCCCTTAATCGCGTTCAGCGACGCCGCAATCGGGACGGCATGGCGCTGCCAGGCGGCTAGCTCGGCTTCATAGGCGCGCTGGCGCACGCTGCGCTCCGGGTGCCCGGCCAGGTTGCGCACCACGCTCATGGGCGCTTCTTTGGGCTGGCCCTCAATCTCCAGCGGCACCATGATCTGCGCGCTAAATGTACTTTGCATTGTAGACCAGGCGCTGCTTCCGGTCAGGCGCAGTTCGGCGGTCAGTGCCTCTTCAGCGGGCGACATCAGATGCGCCGAGCGCTGTTTGGCCTGGCGCAAGGCGTGCGCGTGGTCCGCCGCCAGCTTCGAGCCTGCAAGCAACGCCTCCACATCCAGGGAGCCAATCCAGGCGGTGAAGCGCGTCTCCAACTGCGCGAGGATGCTTTGCTGCTGCTGCAACTCGCTGAGGCGCCCCAGCGCCGTTGCGTTGCGGCTGTCGGTGCTGACAAATCCATTAATGTAGGCTCGCATCGTGCTCGCTTCCTCATTGACGGCGTTGACCTGCCCCAGCACCTGCTCAAAGGTCTGGCGGGTCTGGTCGGTGAGCGGCGCGGGCGTCTGCTGCCCGATGCTGTGCTCGTCAAAGAGCGTGCCCAGGGCCGCGATATGCTCCTGCAAGGCGCGAAAGCCCTCGGCAAACTGGGGGGATTCCAGGCTGGGATAAACCACGCTCATATCCCAATGGGGAAGGGTGGCAGTCGTCATGAAAAAAAGCTCCTTTGCTTTCTCAGAATGGTTCTATTGTATCGCGTTCCTTACAATACAACTCCTTGTCGGCAGTAAACCCAGCAGCAGAACGGTCAAAGGTAACAAACGCTTGTGCTTCACCCTACTGTATCACAAGCAGCACAGGGTTAGCGCTTTGTCTGGCGTTATGATGTTGACATAGTTGCTTTCTTTTATCGTATACTCCGCAACCTACCCCTCATTTTGTGCTACCATAGGAGGGCTACTGTCGTTTTTTGGCAAAGCCGCATCACAACAGAGGAGAAACCAGACACATGCGCGTGGGATTGCAAGTCCCCAATTTCACCTGGCCGAGTGGACAGGCCAACCTTGGCGACACTTTCGGACAAATTGCTGAGCGCGCTGAGCGCGCCGGATTGTATAGCCTGTGGGTGATGGACCATTTCTTCCAGATTCGCGGCGTTGGCCCCGCCGAAAACGAAATGCTGGAGGGCTGGAGCGCGCTGGCCTTTGCCGCTGGCCGCACCAACCGCATCAAGCTGGGCACGATGGTGACGGGCATCACCTATCGCTATCCGGGCATCTTGATCAAGACCGCGACCACCCTTGATGTGCTCTCGCATGGCCGGGCGTATTTTGGCATTGGCGCGGCCTGGAACGAAGAGGAGCATACCGGGCTGGGCGTGCCCTTCCCGCCGCTCAAGGAGCGCTTTGAGGCGCTGGAGGAAACGCTCCAACTGGCGTTGCAGATGTGGAGCGGCGACCAGAAAGCCTTTGAGGGCAAGCATGTCAAGCTGGCGCGTCCGCTCAATTCGCCGCAATCCGTGCAGCGGCCCCACCCGCCCATCTTGATTGGCGGCGGCGGCGAGCAGAAAACGCTGCGTATGGTTGCGCAATATGCCGATGCCTGCAACCTCTTTGCGCGCCTGGGCAAGGATACCATGAAGCATAAGCTGGAGGTGCTGCAAGAGCACTGCGAGCGGCTGGGCCGCCCGTATGCGGAGATTGAAAAGACCTCGCTGGATACGCTGCGGCTTTCGCGCGATGGCAGCAACGGCACCCTGACCCCGCAGGCCGCCATTGATCGCTTTGGCGAACTGGCCGGGTTGGGCATTGACCACGCGCTCTTTAACACGCCCGATGTCCACGACCCGGCGCTCTTTGATCTGCTGGCAACAGAGATTATTCCAGAGGTGAGCAAGATTACGCCTGCCGGACGCTAGGCGCCAGCAAAGCAATTGCTGTACTGGTGGAGTTATTCGTCCTCTCATGCGTGCTGGGGCGACCGTTTGGGACCACGAACGGGTTTCCCCGGCAAGGCTTCGCGCACCAGCGCTTGCTGTTTGATGACGAACTGTCCATTGACCAGCACATAGTGCATGCCAATCGAGGTCAAACAGGGCTGCTCGTAGGTGGCGCGGTCCAGTATGGTTTGTGGGTCAAACACGATGATGTCGGCGTCCGCGCCCACCTGCAATCGCCCTTTGTATTTCATCTGGGGCACCGCTTCTTCAAGAATCTGTGCCGGAATGAGCGAGGCGCGGCGCAGGGCTTCCATCAACGAGAGGAGGCCCTGCTCTCGGACGTATTTCCCCAGAACACGGGAATAAGTTCCGCTGGCACGCGGGTGTCCCAGCGCGTTTTCGGGCAAAGGCCAGACATCCCCCTCCAGTGACCTGCCATCAACACTAAACGGAAGGGCATCGGTGGCAATCGCTGTGTTGGGAAAGGTCAGGGCATGTTCCAGCAACACGCGCTCTTCTGGCTTATTCTCATCTAAGAAGTGGAAGACGCCCAGGTCTGCTGGATGCTGCGCTCGAATCTGTGCTAACTCGTCCGCGCTGCCAATCCAGCGACCAGTGCTCACATGAAAAATGTTGGTTGCTTCAATCCCAAACAGCAGGAGCGCCTCTGGGGCGGCAAAGTGGGCGCCCAGGACGGTGCAGCCCGCGCCATAAGGATACATTTCGGTGGTAATGTTGAGTCCATGCCGTTGGGCGCGGCCAATGACATCCAAGACCTGATCCATATGCCGCAATGATGTGCTGTTGACATGGCAGACGTGCATATGCGCGCCCGTTGCTACCGCCGCCGCTACGATTTCGGAGATGCCTTCGTAAGAACTGCCCGGTTCCCTAAAGTTGCCCCAGCGCACATGTGTAAAGGTGGGGACGCGATAGCGGGCCGCCAGTTGTGCCAGCGCGTAAAACTCTTCGCGGTTGGTCTGGGGTCCATAGCCCAGCAGGATGCCGATACCTACCGCCCCCGCCTGCAACCCTTGCTCGACCAGCGCGAGAATCTGCTGAGATTGCTCTGGCGTCGCCAGCTTGCCCCACTGCGGCCCACCTATATTTTCCAGCGCCACGCTGTACCTGCCATCAAGCTGAACGTTGTCAAGCAGGCTCATACGTGCCAGCGCCCAGCTTGCCGAGAAGCCATAGTTAAGCGGGCGACCCTCCAGGGCCACCACCTCGTAGGCCAGGTCAATTGGGAGATTGCCCGCTTCTAATTCGAGCGCAGTGGTCACGCCATCAAAGGCTTGCATCCGCATCGTGGGGGTCGTCTGCCCATGCGTGTGCAGATCAATGAATCCTGGGGCAATCACCAACCCGGCGGCATCAATAGTCTCTTTGCCAGCCAGCCGCTCAGATTCGATAGCGACGATCTTCCCATCCGTGATTCCCACGTTCGCCACCATATCTCGGTTGGTTTCTGGGTCCATGACTCGTCCATTGAGCAGAACCAGGTCATACGCGCGCTGTGGTTCCATCTCCTGCCTTTCTTTCTGGCCGATGCCTGACCTGTCGCTCTCTGTGACTGATGCTCACAGAGAGCGACAGGTTTGAGTTGTCTATGCTGGCTTGGCTGCGGCGTGCGCCTCCTCGTGCGCCTCCTCTTGCACCGTCGCGGGGGCGTTTTCCTCGCGCTTGACGTAGCGGTCAAACCAATCCAGGGTTAGTTTCCATTGGAAATAGCGATGGTGCGGGCTGGCTGAAACGGCGATAGCGTGGCTGGCGTTGGGGAAGCGAATCATTTCAACGGTCTGGCCGCGCGCGAGCAGCGAGGCAAACATTTGCTCGCCCTGCTCGATGGGGCAGCGGTAATCGTTTTCCGACTGGAGCAAGAGCATTGGCGTGGAGATGCGATCCACATAGGTGATTGGCGAGTGGTTGCGGTAGAACTCTTCGCTTTCCCAGGGGTGCCCATATTGCTTGCCAAACCACAGCACTCCCAGGTCGCTGGTCCCATGAAAACTGGTAAAGTTTGCGACCCCGTTCACCGAAACGCCAGCCGCAAATCTGTCTGTGTGTCCCAGCACCCAGTTGGTCATAAACCCACCATAAGAGATGCCAGTGATACCAAGCCGCTCCCGGTCAACCTCACCTTGCGCCAGCACAGCGTCTACGCCCGCCATCAGATCGAGGTAGTCCTTATCGCCCCAATCTGCCGCCTGCGCAAAAGCCAGCCCATAGCCTTTGCTGCCACGCGGATTGATATAGAGCGAGGCATACCCGGCGCCTGCCAATGCCTGGGCCTGGAAGTAGAAGCTGTGCCCCCACGCGCTGTATGGCCCTCCGTGAACGTGCAGAATCAGCGGATAGGGGCGTTCAGCATGCAGCGGCTTGACAAGCCAGCCCTCTACCTCCCAGCCATCGGGACCGGTGAAGGCGACGCGCTCAGTTGGCGCGATGCTTACTTCTGCGAGCAAAGCCTGATTGGTTTCAACCAGCGGCTGAAGCTCGCCACCGCTCCAGGGGAGGGTGAAAAGATCGAAGGGCCGCTCTGATGTGGCCGCCACACCCACGAACATCTGGCGGGCTTCCACGCTCTCCAGGGCACCGATGTCCGCGTCGGTGGACGAAACGCGCCGACAATCGCCAGCCTCAACCGAGAGCGCGAAGATCGCGCCTGACCCATGTTCGGCGCTCACAAAATAGAGCGTTTGCCCATCGGGGGTCCAGATGGGAGCGGCGGCTCCCCCGAAGTGATAGTCGGGTTGAATTGAGGCCAGCGTGCGATCAAGGTGGCTCATGAGGTCGCGCTGATCGCCGCCAGCCCGCGAAACCAGCCAGATGTGCGCGTCTTCGTAGCCTTTGCGCGTGTCCAGGGAATGTTCCGCGAAAAACGCCAGGCGTTCGCCGTCGGGCGACCAGGCCGGAAGCAAGGCACTGAGACTGCCATCCGTAAGACGTTTCAACTCGCCGCCCTCAACGGCTACCGTCCAAATATCGCTCGCCAGGCTTGCATTGGCGTCGTCAGAGCGATTCGCCACAAACGCGATCAGCGCTCCATCGGGCGACCAGGCCGCCTGCGCCGCGTCGAAATCGCCCTCGGTGAGCTGGCGCGGCTCGGCTTTTGCATCGTCCACGTTGAGCACAAAGAGCTGGGCGCGGCGCTCGATGTAGCCGCGCGCGTCGAAGCGAGTGAGCAGCGCGGTCTGGCGACGCAGACGCAGCGTGCTTTTATCAACTTCGCTGTGCGCCTCAAGCCAGGCCGTCTCCTGCGGAACCTTCTGCCAATTCGATTCTGGCGTTGAGGTGTAGCAGAGCTGCTTGCCATCGGGCGACCAGAGCGGCGAAGCTGCGCCATCGGCCACGCTGGTCAGGCGGCGCGCCTCTCCGCCCGCCACCTCGATCAGAAAGAGCTGTGGCTTTCCCTCGTGACGCGCCGAGACAAAGGCCAGCCGTTTGCCATCGGGCGACCAGCGCGGCTGCATGTCCTGCGTCTCGCCGCTGGTCAATTGATGGCATTGACCATCTTCCAACGAGGCTAGCCAGATTGCTGAGTGCGCCTGATTCTTCGCCTCGTCAAAACTACTCACCACATAGGCAACCTGCGTGCCATCGGGCGAAGGCTGGGGATCAGCCACCGTCTTGAGTTGCCAGTAATCCTCCAGGGTAAGCGCGCGTTTTTCTTCAGACATCGTAGTCTCCTTGTGTGTGTGCTGTTCTGCTGAGAACAGCACTCTTGACAGAAAAAAAGGGTGCCTGTGAAGGAAAAATGAGAGAAGATGGCAAAAATACAAAAGACTCTATCAGGTGTTTTGCATCCGAGGGTCAAAGGCTTTTTGTATGCCATCTCCCACATAGGAGAGGGCCAGCACGATACTTGTGAGTACCAGCGAAGGCAGCAACACCTCCCAGGGGTGCGCGTCAATCACGTTGGCGCCCTGCACAATCATCAGGCCCAGACTCGAACCAGGCGGCTGTACCCCCAATCCTAGCAGGCTAATGCCGGCTTCTCCCACGATGATCCCTCTTAGATCAAGCGTGGCAGTCAGCACAATAAGGTTGAGCAAATGGGGCAGGATGTGGCGTCTGATGATGCGGGGATTGGAGGTTCCGCAGACACGAGCGGCTTCCACAAAGGGCTGTTCCCTGACCTGGAACGTCTGTCCTCTGATATAGCGTGCCGTCAACGGCCACCCGGTAACGGCCAACGCCAGGGCGACAATCACCAGGCGCGCGTCGCCATTGGAGCCAAGGAGCGGAATGTTGCGCAGATGCGTATCAGCCCAGGGTCCGAAGATGCTGGCAAGCAGAATGACAAACAGAAAGCTCGGAAAAGCGAAGATAAAATCAATGAAACGCGCCAGAATCTGGTCCACCCAGCCCCCATAATAACCTGCCAGCAACCCAACAGTGACCCCCAACCCCAGCACGATCACCTCGACCATCACCACGACGGTCAGCGAGATCAGCACCCCTTGCATCAACCGCGCGAGCAAATCTCTGCCCAGGGCATCGGTCCCCAGCCAGTATTGCGCGGAGATAAACTCATCCTGTCTCTCCAGTTCCTGGTGATAGGGGTTGTGGTACATGGTCGCGGGGACCACGCCATTCAGATCGCTTGCATAGGGTGCCCCAATATGCTGATAGATGAGCGGGCCAAACAGCGCGACAAAAACGAGGAACAGCAGCAGACAGAGACTTGTCATGGCGCGTTTATCGCGGCGGAACAGGCGCAGCGACTCCCGCGTGGCGGAAAGCGCTGGTGGGGTGGGGGAATCGGTTGCAACTTGCTCCGCTGTCTTGGTAATTTCTGTGCTCAAGAAAATCTCATCCTCTCATCTAAGCAAAGCTAATACGTGGATCAACCAGAGAATAGAGGAAATCCGAGAGCAGGTTGCCCAAAACCACGCCAAGAGCGAGCAGGATAGCCGTTGCCTGGATCACCGGATAGTCATACGCCGTAACGGAGCGAATCGTAATGTTGGCAATGCCAGGGATGTTAAAGATAAACTCGATAAAGAAGGCCCCCGTAACCAGCAAGCCCAAAGAGAGGCCCAGGAGCGTCACCAGCGGGATCAACGCATTGCGCAGGGCATGCCGATAAATGACTACCCGTTCTGATAACCCTTTGGAGCGAACCGTGCGAATATAATCCTGATGAAGCACCTCCAGCAGATTAGAGCGGGTAAAACGGGCCACGTAAGCGATGCCACCCAAAGACAGAATCAGGATGGGGGCAATCTTGTATTCTAAATCACTCCAATCATATTGCCAGGGTGCGCCCCAACCGGCCACCGGCCAGCCGAGATTGAACTTCTGATCGAGCCAGACCAGGAGTACCTGCACAAAAACGCACGTGATGAACGAGGGTATGGTGTAGACGATCAGGAGCGTGCCGGTGTTCAGGGTATCAACCCAGGTGTTCGCCCTGGTTGCCGACAAGACGCCCAGCGGAATGCCAACCAGAAACTCGATCACCAGCGCCCAGAAGCCCAGTTCAACTGAGATTGGCACACCCTCTTTGAGAACATCCCAGACAGGACGGTTTGTCTGGGTGAACGAGAGGCCCAGGTTGAAGTGCAAGAGATTGAGGAGAAAGGTTCCGTACTGTTGGTACCAGGGCAGATCGAGGCCATACTTATGCCTGAGCAGAGCGTACACGGTGGGGTTAAAGTGCTGCCCCAGGAGGAGGCGAATAGGGTCGCCAGGAGCGATATACCCCAACATGAAGGTGACAAAGGTGATTGCCAGAACCACGAAGATCAGGCCAACCAGCCGTTTTACGAGCACCTGGACCACAAAATGCCCCTTTTCTCTTTTCATCACCCTGGAGCCTCTGAGCAAACCGCCAGTTTGCGGGCTGACGATTTGCTCATGACGCTTCAGGAGTTCAGAAATGCTTCCTGAAGCACTCTTCCTGTTCTACGCTGAGATGTAGACATCGCTCCAGGTCTTGGTCGGGCCATTCGCGGCGAAATTCTGCACTTTCGGATTAATCAGCACGTTGAGGCTCCCCTGAACCAGCGGAATCCAGGGCACGTCATTGACGATTGTCTGCTCGGCGTCATTGTACTGCTGCGTGCGCTGCTGAGCGTTGCTATTGGTCGCCGCCGTCGCCAACTGTTGCTGAACTGCCTGTTGGTCAGGTGTTTGCCCATAGTTGGCGTCGTTGAGCGATGCCCCTGTGCCGAAGAAGGTGTTCAGCCAGAAGAAAGGATCAGCGAGATACGAATACCCCAGGAACCAGATTTGTAAGGGGCCAGCGTGGCCCTGGGTAGCAGGCAGATCGCGCGAGAGGAAGGTAGGTATGTCCTCAACCTGTAATTGCGCCGTCACGCCGAGAACCGTTTGCCATTGTTGCACAATCGCCTCTGCCGCATTCTGGAAGTCCTGACCAAGATTTGGGAAGGTAAAGGTGATGGCCGGTAACGCGCTGACACTGCTGTAGCCCGCCTCTTGCATGCCCTGTTGCAGCAGTTGCTGCGCCTTTGTCTTATCACCTGCGGTGCTGCTTACCCCATCTGGTCCCGTTAATTTATTGTTATAGCCTGGCATACCCTCTGGTAAGAGATGGTTGGTCGGCTCATAGGCGCCGTGCAAGACATTACTGGCGATAATGTCCTTGTTGATCGCCAGAGCAAATGCCTGGCGAATATGGGCGTTGTCGAACGGCTTCGCCAGGAAATTGATTTCCAGGAAATCAATATTCAGGACACCGGCATGCTGGTAGTCCTTGCGGGATTTGTCGCTGGCAAGGTCGGAAAGCGGAATCGAAGCATAATCAAGCTGACCAGCCAGATACTCTTTATACACGGTGTCGGGGTCGCTTGATGGCAAGAATTCGAGCTTCTGCAAGCGAGCCTTGGTTCCATAGTAATTCGGATTGGGAACCAGCACCATGCCCTGGCTGTGGCTGTAGCTGTCCACCTTGAAAATCCCGGCGCCAGCGCCCTCTCCCAGGTGATCCGTCCAGGTGGCGCCATATTTGTCAATCAGCGCTTTATTGACCACATGCGTATTGAGTCCTGCCAACTCTTGCATGAAGTAAGGAGCAGGAGCGCTCAAAACAATGTTAAGGGTCTGGGGATCGTTCACAATCAGACTATCGCCAATCAGGGTGGTGATCTTCCCTGTGAGCATGGGCAGAAAATCTTTGATTGCCGACAGAAACGAGGCCGTAGGCGAGGCCGTTGCTGGCGTTAAAGTCCGGTTGATACTGTAGGCGACATCAGTCGCGGTCAGGGATGTGCCATCGCTGAAGGTCAGGTTGGGATGCAGCGTAAACGTATAGGTTATCCCATCCGAGGACACCTTATAAGAAGATGCCAGGTCGAGTTGCACGTTGTTGTTGCTGTCGAGGCGCACCAGGCCAGCAAAGATCAGGCTGACAGGCGTGTAATCCGTCGTGGCATCGCTCACCGCAGGATCGAGCGCCGAGAAATCCGGCGCTCCAATGGGGTAGCGTAGTATCTGTTTATCAGGAGGCGCAGCGGGAGCGTTGCCCTGGGAGGTAGAGGATGGATTGCCACAAGCAACCATCGCCAGGACGAGCAGGCCCATCAAGATGGAAAACGAGATTGGACGAGTACGTGTCTGTTCTCGCATAGGTGTAGCTCCTTACAATGTTATGACATCACTATACCGGATTACGCAACGAAATACACCCCTGAGTTTTATTTCGTTGGTGGGTCTGGTACGCGGGTGAAGACGATGGCTTTCACCGTCGGCTCCAGCTTGACGGCCAGGCTCTCTACCCCTCCTTTCTCCGACGTGGCAAACGACGTCTTTGCTTTGAATTCAAAGCGTTCGAGGTTCATCTCGAAGATGTCGTAGTGAATGTGGGTCAGGGATGAGGGAATATCGTTATAGGTGAACTGCAAGCGGTCCTCGACCTGGCTGACGGTCACGACGCCATAGCCGGGATGCTCGTATTGGCCGCAATAGGCATCCAGCGCGTGCGAGGGGTGGGTATCGGGAACGGCTGGCTCGGCTTTCTTCAACTCCGCCAGTTGCTGCTCCCCTTTGGCTTTGAGGTCTGCGAACTCTTTCTGCAAGCGCCCGTTCCAGTCTGCCTTTTCCACACCGAGCAGATAATCACAGGCAGTGAAGGCAATGATATAGGGCACAACGGTACCGCCGCGATTGGTGAAGACGGCCACCGCCGCGTTGTCATCGGGCAGCAGCGCGACTTCGGCCATAAAGCCATCAATCGAGCCGCCATGCTGAACCATGCGATGCCCGCGATACGAGCCAACAGACCAGCCCTGCCCGTAGCACCAGTTGGCAATCTCTGGATATTTGCTCAGTGGGATAGATTCGCCCGCCGGGACAACGGTATGGGGCGTGTGGTTCTGCGTCAGGTGCTCGGCGGCCAGCAGTTGCGTCTCGCCGTGTTTGCCTTCGCTCAACTGAAAGCGCAGCCAGTGCACTATATCTTCCAGATTGGTGTTGATGCCGCCCGCCGGCCCCATCGCCTGGAATTTACGGTAGAAAGGGACTTCCTTAATCTCGTCCTTTTTCTCGCTATAGGGCAGCGCGTAATCGCCGGTTTGCTCGGAGTCCTCGACAGCCGTGTTGCTGCTGACCATGCCCAGCGGCGTAAAGATGCGCGCGGCCACAAACTCTTCCCAGGTTTGGCCGGTCACGTATTCAATCAAATAGCCCGCCGTCGCGTACATCAGATTGTTATACTGGTAGCGTGCCCGAAAATCGGCGTTGGGTTCGAGATGCGCTAAGCGCTCGACGACCCCTTTGCGCGTGATGTTTGAGCCGTACCACATAAATTCGTGGCGTGGCAGCCCGCAGCGATGGCACAAAAGATCGCGCACTGTCAGGCGCTCGCTTGCAAATGGATCGTGCAGCTTGAAGCTGGGCAGGTAGTGCCGAACGGGTTTCTCCCACTCCAGTTTGCCATCTGCCACCAGCATGGCGATGGCCGCCGCAGTAAAGGCTTTGCCAGAGGAGCCAATCGGAAACAGCGTGCGCGGGGTGACGTCCAGGTTCTCGGCCACGTTGCGTTTGCCAAAGCCCTGCGAGAAGAGTACCTCGCCGTCTTTGAGTAGCAGCACGGCAGCCCCTGGAACCTTCCCATCTTCCAGCGCGGCGCGTACATCGTCCTCAAAGCCCTTCAGTTGGATACTGCTGGTTGCGGTTGGTGCCTGTTGACTCATCACTATTCCTTTTCTGTTGGTGTGTTCTCGGCTGGTGCTTCTTTGCTTGCCACGCGCGTGAAGACGATGGCTTTCACCGTTGGCTCCAGGTTGGCCGCCACGCTTTCGATGGCTCCATTTTCGCCGGTGGTGAAGGATACCTTCGCCTTGTACTCAGCGAGCTTAATAAGCATCTCAAAGAGATCGTAGTGAATATGGGTCAATGGGGCGGTCACATCGTTATAGGTGACGTGCAACTGCCCATCATTGAGCGCAATCGTTACGCTGCCATAGCCAGGATGCGTATATTCGCCGGTATACGCCTCCAATGGGTGGGAGGGCGGGGCGTCGGGCACGCGCTCGACCTTGCTGAGCGCCGCCAGTTGCTCCTCCCCCAGCGCTTTCGCCTTGGCGAACCCTTCTTTCCAGCGCACGTTCCAATCTGTCGCTTCTGCCCCCAGCAGATAATCACAGGCATAGAAGGCGGCGACAAAGGGGGCAACAGTGCCGCCAAGGTTGGTGAACACGGCCACTGCTGCCTGGTCGTCGGGCAAGAGCGCGACCTCGGCTGAGAAGCCATCAATTCCGCCGCTGTGCTGGAGCATGCGATGCCCCCGGAAGGCGCCTATCGCCCAGCCCATGCCATAGCTGGACGTGGAGAACTCGGCAAAATTGAGGACCGGCGATGCAGGGACGAGCATCTGCGGGGTCTGGGTCTGCGTCAGGTGTTCGGCAGCCAGCAGTTGCGTCTCGCCGTGTTTGCCTGCGTTCAACTGAAAGCGCAGCCAGTGGACTATATCTTCCAGATTGGCGCTGATGCTGCCCGCCGGACCCAGCGCCTGGAACCGATCATAGAAGGGAACCTCTTTAACCTCTTCCTCTTCCTCCGCATAAGGCAGCGCGTAATCGTCGGTCTGCTCTGAGTCCTCGACAGCCGTGTTGCTGCTAACCATGCCCAGCGGCTTGAAGATGCGCTCCGCAAGAAACTGCTCCCAGGTCTGGCCGGTCACGCACTCAATCAGGTAGCCCGCCGTCGCGTACATCAGATTGTTATACTGGTAGCGCGTGCGAAAATCGGCGTTCGGTTCGAGATGCGCTAAGCGCTCGATCATCTCTTTGCGCGTAAAAAGCGACTTGTACCACATGATCTCGTGGCGTGGCAGGCCGGAGCGATGGCACAAGAGATCGCGCGGCGTCATGCGTTCGGTGGCAAACTGATCGTGCAGCTTGAAGCTGGGCAGATAGTGGCGGATGGGTTTCTCCCACTCCAACTTGCCCTCTTCCACCAGCATGCCAATTGCTGCGGCGGTGAAGGCTTTGGTGCAGGAGCCAATCGGAAACAGGGTGCGCGGGGTGACATCCAGGTTCTCGGCCACGTTGCGCTTGCCAAAGCCCCGCGAAAGGACCACTTCGCCATCCTTAAGGACCAGCAGCGCCAGGCCAGGCACCTTCCACTCGTCTATCACCTTGCGAATCTGCGCTTCCAGGTCTTGCAGGTGGGTGCCTGTTGTCACTCTCGAGGCTGAGCGCGTTTTCATAGATTCCCTCCTGAAAAGTGAGTGTCTGCTCTTTTGTGAGAGTGTACCTGAGCTTTCTGAGGGAACCATCTACCAAAAGATAAACCTGGGGGTGGCTTTTTAGGCAGAAGAAGACGCCCCTCCTGATGAAGCGGCCACCCGCCACGCCGCCTGGCGACTAAAGATCGCGGCTAAGGGCCTGCGGCCACGAAGCCCGCCTGCGCGGGCTAAAAAAGAAACCTTCATGAGGGGTGATGGATAGCATCGATGGGGAATCAGAGGAGGCCAAGCGTGCGCGCGTGAGCCACTGCCTGGACCCGATTGGTTACGCCCAGCTTCGCGTAAATGGTGTTGATATGGGCTTTGACGGTTCCTGTCACGATCACCAACTCGTCGGCAATCTCGCGGTTTTTGCGCCCGGAAGCCAGCAGGTGCAGCACTTCACGCTCGCGCCAGCTCAAGGGATCGAACAGGGGTTGTGCCTGTGTGGGCGAGGTTGGCAGGGAAGACACCTCTGGGTGCGCAAACGCCTTGAGTAAATTGGAGAGATAGGCCAGGGTGATCTTCTGTCCCGTCGTCTTCTGTGTGCGGTGCTGCTCCAGCAGGCGCCGCAGCAGCCTGGACATCGGTTCTCCCTCGCCCAAAAACAGGCGAATATATCGCCCTGGCTCGGCAAGAGCCACCGCGCGACCTAACGCGGCGAGGGCGCCCGCTTGATCGCCCTGAAGTTGCAGCGCCAGCGCTTGCAGCGCCAGCGCCTCAAGCAGCGCTCGCACCTTTCCTGCTGCCTCGGCAGCCGCGCTCAAACGCTCTAGCAGCGCCAGCGCGTCCTGCACATCAGATGCACTTGAGCTGGCTCTCCCCTCCGCAATGAGCACGCGCGCCTGCGTCAACTGTTCAAACTCGCTGCGCTTGTTATTCGGGGTTTCAAGGAAATCAGCACAGCCTTGCATCCAGCGCAGCGCTTCTTCCAGACGACCCGCTGCCAGGGAGAGCCTGGCGCGGCACGCGGCCACAACAGCAAGGGATTCAAGATGTCCTGCTCTCTGGCAGAGGATCTCCGCTTGTTGCAGCCAGAAATCGGCTGCTTCACTCTTTCCTTGTGCTTGCGAAACCAGGGTGAGGAGGAGCGCGCTGTTGCTCAGGATGTTTCCGCCCTGTATTTGCAGCCCTTTCTCCCAGGCTTGCAGCAGATGCTGCCGGGCTGCCTCCAAATTGTTCCACTCCCAGAACAGACAACCCAGGCCAACATGCGCTGCCCCTGCCGCCAGAAGAGAGGATACATCCTGCTCTTGAGCAAGGGTAAGTATCTGTTGATAGATTCTTGCTGCCTGGGAGAGGGAGCCTTGTGCCATAAATAGCTCGGCCTGGAGCGCCAGGACGTAGGGGTACAGCAGCGCGTGGCCGGTAATTTGGAGGTGGGTGCTGGCCTCTGAGATGACCGATGCTCCGGCGCTTACACTTGGCCCCCGGCAATAAGCGACCCCCAAGATGAGCAAGAGCAGGCCGCGAGGATACAGGCTTTCTGTTGGCAGCAGTTGAAGGGCCTGCCAGCAGGTGGCGATAGCGCTGTCAGGGTCATTGCTCGAAAGCGTGTGGATAGCACGCAGCGCGGCGATCTCTCCTTGCAATGAGACGACGACTGTTGATGGCTGCGTTTCCTGAAACGCCAGCATGGCCTGCTCGGCGGCATCCACCCAACAGAGAAATACCGCCACATTGGAGGTAATAAACGAGAGCCAGGCCGCAGTAATGCAGAGGCGCGGGCTGGAACGGACCACCGCGTCTGGCAAGAGGGTCAGCCAGCGCTGCAAGCTGGTGATCTCTCCACTCTTGATAAAGCCCTCTGCTGCCTGCTCGATCAGCGCGGCGGCACGCCCGAAATCGCGTGCTACCAGGGCATGCTTGATGGCGTCTTTGAGACAGCCGCGCGCCTCAAACCACTGGCTGGCGCGGGCGTGGAGGACGGGAAGCAGTTCTGGCTGGGTGCGCTCCAGATGATGACGGAGCGCCTCGGCAAACAGATGATGATAACGATACCAGCCGCCTTGCTCAGCCTGCGGGAAGAGGAACAGGTTCGCTCGCTCCAGGGAGTCCAGCAGGCTTTGCGCGTCCGCCCGGTCAGCTACCGCCCCGCACAGCGAGCTATGTAAGCCATCCAGGATGGAGGTATGCAGCAGGAAGGACTGAATGTAGTCGGGCTGGCGTTCAAGGACTTCTTCAAGCAGATAGGCCAGGATATGTGGATGGTTCCCGGTACAGTTTGCCACACAACGGGAACTCTCCTGCTCCTCTTGCCAGGCAAACATCGCCAGTTGCAAGCCGGCAATCCAGCCTTCCGTTCGCTGTTCCAGGGTAGCAATCTCTTCTGGCCTCAGGGCTTGCCCTACCAGAGTGGTGAGGAATGTCTCGACCTCCTCATGGGTAAAACGGAGCGCGGGGGCGCGCAGTTCAATAAGCTGGCCGGAGGCGCGTAATCGCGCCAGGGGAAAGGGCGGCTCATGGCGGCTGGCGATCAGCAGATGGACGTGGGCGGGGAGATGCTCAAGCATCCCCTTGAGCGCGGCATGAATCATCTGCTGCTCGATGACCTGATAATTATCAAGGATGATCGTCACCGGGGCGCGCAGAGCAGCGAGTTCGTTGAGCACCTCTAGCATCGCCTGGGTCAATGCACCCGGCGCAGTCAGGGCACCTCGGTGAAGCAGCGCCTTGTCCAGGGCTGGATGCACCCGCTGGAGCGCCCCGATCAGGTAAGCCAGAAAACGGCGCGGGTCATTATCCGCCTCCTCCAGGGCGAGCCAGGCCACTGCACGCCCACAAGCAGCGGCCCATTCACTCAAGAGCGTGGTTTTGCCATAGCCAGCGGGGGCAGAGAGCAGCGTGAGCGACCTCGCGGCGCCTTGTTCTAGCATCTGGAGCAGGCGCGGACGTGTAACCAAATGGAAGGGAGGGGATGGAATCTCTAGCTTCGTGGTGAGCAAGACCAGCGCTTGTTCCGGGGATGGGGCATCATCTCTGGTGTGCTGGTTATCTGCTCGCAAGGTGTGGGGCGCGGTGAGGTTTTTGAGGGCTTCAGCCAGGCGCTGCGATGAAAGCTCCTCTGCTTTGCCAAGGTAGAGCTTGCGTAGCTTCCCACGCTGCGCGCGATAGGCATACCAGTACCAGCAGCCATGCCGTAACTCACGCCGGGCAGTCAGCGCGCCAGCAGCCGTATGATAGGCGAAAGACTGGCTCTCGCAAGCGTTCAGCCAGGTATACCAGGCATCCGTTCCCAGGGTGATTCCAGGCAGTTCGCTCCCAGAAGCATCAAGCGGGATGAGTTGATTGTCAACTACGCGCGCAATCGGATGGCGTGCCATGAGCGTCACCTCCTGGTGTGAGCATCGGTCCCCGCTCGATGCCTTCCTCTTCAGATGAAGAAATCGCTGCTGGATGAAAACCGTCAGAAGGCGTGGGTAATAGTTTTACCCACAGAATTACCCACGCCCAATACAGGGCATAACCATATCAGCAGCATACCTGAGAGATATGCTTTCGTCAAGGCAATGCTACCAGGCCAGGCATCCAGAAGATGCCTGGCCTGCTGCTCTGCGAAATCTCTGCTTACAGGGTGCTTTCGCCTGGCTCCTCGCCCTTGCTCACAAACATGCCTGCCAGGGGTGCTGACGTGTGCACTACCGGCGCCTGGCAATACCAGGCCACGTGCCCATCACAGCTTGCCGGAAGTGGGCCAGCCTGCTCCAGTACGACAACGCGATACGAACGATCATCTACGCGAAGATAGCTGCCTGCGGGGACAACATCGCCAGCACGCCACAAGGGTCGGCCATATTCTTCACCATCCATAGACGGTTTCTTGCTTTCTAGGATTGCTCATCGGGTGCTTTGGCTATAACTCTAACCGCTTGAGCTAACGGGAACGGTAGCTCTGGGTAAAAAGATGGTAACATATGGCGCAACCTAGACGATATTGTGTTCGCGCTCTTTTGGCGTGCCTGATGCGCCGGAAAAGCGCTCTATGCGCAGCGCATCAATGTTAATGGTGTGCGCTTTTCCGTCCAAAATTTCTTCGGCAATAACCCTCCCGATAGCTGGGGCTTGCTGCACGCCATGCCCGGAAAATCCGGCCACGTTCACCCAGTTCTCGACGCCGGGCATGCGCCCAAGGATGGGATGGTCGTCGGGCGTGACCTCGTAATAGCCCCACCAGCACGCCTGCACGTCAAGCTGCGTTTCCCCCAGCCAGGGGAAGCGCTCCATCCCCACGCTCAGCGTCTGCTCAAACCAGTCCCAGTCCATGCCCTCGGTGAAGCCGGGCGGCTCGTCCGGGTTGGAGCGCCCAAACAAGACGCGCTGGCCCTCGCTGCGCAGATAAAAGCCGCTGGTAAAGTCAATCGTCAGGGGATAGATGTGCGGCCAGGGCGTCGGCGCGGTGGAATAGATCAGCCGTCGCACGGGCTGCACCGGCACGTCCAGCCCGGCCAGCCGCGCCACCGCGCCCGCCCACGAGCCGGTGGCGTTCACCAGATACGCGGCCTCAAACGTCCCTTTGGGCGTCTCCACGCGCCAGACCGGGCCGACGCGCTGCACGCCAAGCAGCGGCGTATTGAGGTGGATGCTCACGCCGCGCTCGCGGGCCAGCCGCAAATAGGTGAGCGTCGCGCTGTGCGGGTCCACGACGCCATCTGCCGGGCCGTGTGTGGTCCCGCCCAGGCCCGCCGTCTCAAAAGAGACGAGACGCTGCGCCTCCTCCAGCGAAAGCACGTTGACGGGCACGCCAAGCCGCTGCTGCAAGGCGACGCTTTCCAGGTGCGCCGCCCAGCGGTCAGGCGGTACGAGCAGCAGATAGCCAATGGGCCGGTATCCGGCGTCCTCCCCGTAGAGCGCGGGAAACTGACGGTATTCCTGAATACTCTCCCAGGAGAGGCGAATATTGACCTCTTCGGTAAACTGCACGCGCACGCCTGCGGCGCTCTTGCCGGTGGACCCCAGCGCGGGGGCGTGCTGCATCTCCAGCACGGTTGTCTTGACGCCGCGCCCGCCCAGGCGAAACGCGCACGATACTCCGATGATGCCCGCCCCGATAATCAACACGTCTGCTGTTTCTGGCACTGTTGCATCCTCCAGCCTTTCGTATCTAAGTCTGCGCATCACAGAGTCCCGCCTGCAAGCTCCCAATAGAACCACATAATAATTCCAAGGAACACCGCCCAGATGATGCTCATACATGTAAGACTGAGCAACATTCCCACTTCCTCTGAACCGGGATTTCTGAGTTCAAGCCTGCTTTTCTTGAAGCTAAAAACGATGGCTACCACCGCAATGAGGAGCGATGGCCCCAGAACCAGGAGCGTAGCCAGGTGTTCCACGTCTGCCGCTTGCGGGCAATAGAAGTCGTGGCATTGCTGCCATGCCGCGCTGTCCAGCGGCCCAATCCATAGCCGTACCAGGCCACCCAGCGGAAATGGCAGCAGAGGCGGCAGGATAGCCAGCAGCATCGCGGCAACAGTCAGCTTACGCGACCTGGGCGCAACAAGCGGCGTTGATTCTTGCTCATCCAGTTCAGGCATTGCTGCATCCTCCCGATTTTAATTGTTGAGTCAGTACGTCACAAAGTCCCGCCTGCAAGATACATCCAGAACCACAACATAAATCCAAAGAACACACCCCAGGTAAGACCAAGAACCACAGTAGCTCCCAGCAAAACTGCTTCTTTCTGCGAAGTTGGGCGCCGCTTCGAGCGCTCGATATTGATAAAACCAAAGAAAATAGATGCTACAGCGATAAGGACCGATGGCCCAAAGACCAGGAGTGTCCCCAGGCGTTCCGGCTCTACCGCAGCCGGGCAATAAAAGGCTTTGCACTGCTGCACCGCTGCGCTTGCTATTGGGGCAATCCACAGTTGTTCAAGTGCGTAGAGTGGACAAGGCAGCAGGGGCGGAAGAATAACCAGCAGTATCGCGGCAACGATCAACTTCCGCGAACCCTTTGCTGCTGGCGGTGGTGACGCTGATTCAGCATGCTCTGGCATTGCGTGCCCCTCCCGGCTTTTTTACCATGCAAATTTCACATGCTGAAGAATAGGGTGAGGGAGATGCCTGAAGTGGGTTGGAGGCTTCGCGCAAGTTGAAATGGCGAGACATCTCGACGTTCTCACCAGGCTTGCGCCTGGCAGCGGACGCGCGCCCCTCATCTCAGGGAGACCTGGGGAGCTTCGCTAGTCGGTCGCCCGAACATCGCTACCTTAGGTCGGTTATAGTTACCAAAAAGAATGTAAGCCATATCTGTGAGGGCACAAAGCCTCCAGAGAGAGTATAGCACGCGCAGCGAGGATTCGGCTACTTTTCTGGTTGCCCTGCCCCTGCTTTGAGGGGTGGCGCGGCATTTACTCGATGCGTAGCTCGTGACTGGAAAACAGGCACCCAAAACCTCTTGACACCCGCTTGTTTTTACGCTATACTACTGGCGATCACTATTTTTTCGAGCGTCCGTACAACTGAATACAGCTTTTGGAAGACGGACGCGGTGTTGAGCTAATCGCTCCCCGCGCCACGTTACCCCAAGCCTGGACCCTACCAGGCGTGAGGCCGCGCAAATTTTAGCGACAACGCCAAAATTGCGCAACGGCCCCCGCGCCAGAACCAGGCAGCGGGGGCCTGCTTGTAATGCCAACCGCTTGTAGCCCCGCCGACCCTGGCGGGGGACGGCCCGGCACGGTGGCCGGGGCTACGGGCAGGCGGCGCTGCAAGCAGCGAGTGGCGCGAGGGCATTCCCGCGAGTCCCTTCAGGGACAGGAGGTTGCCCATGTCTGTCATGTCGCCTTTCCCAACCGTCGCTTCCCCTGATCTGCCGCAGGACCGCCGCGCCACGCTGCGCGCCCTTCTGTCGTTCCTCAGCCGCTATCTGCTGCTGGGCGCGCCAGAGGGCATCGGGTTGCCCGCCGGGTTTCTGCCGCTGGCGGGCCTGCCAGCCACCCCGTTCGTCAGCGAAGGCTATGTCTCCACGCTGCTGTGCTGGGCGCTGCTGGGCTTTCTGGTGATGTCCGCCCGGCGTCGGCTGGCGCGCAAACAGGCTGCCGGAGGCTGGGCCACGCCCAACCGCTACACCGCCCTTGATCTGCTCCACGTGCCGCTGGAGATTGGCGCGCTGCGCAGGCTGGGCAGCCTGGCGTTGTGTCAGCTTCTGGGGCAAGAACTGCGCCGCCTGGTTCGCCTGCTGCGCGTCTCGCAGTGGGCCTACTGGCGCGCTGCCAGGAATCTGCCAATCCTGCCCGGCCAACCCGACTGGCGCGACACGCATCGCGCCGCTGTGCTGGCGCTGTACAACATCGCGCATATATCCGCCCGGCTGCGCGAGCGCGGCAGCCGTTGGTACGCGGAACAGTGCGTGCGCTGGCAGCTTTTCTTACTCTGGCAGGAAGTATTTGGTGAACGTTTCCCGGTGGGCAGCATGTGCGAGTGGCTGTTTCAGTTGGGCGACGTGCCCGATTGGGCCGAGCGGCGCGTGACGCGCTGGCTGCTGGGCGAGCGGGCGCGTGGGCTGGCAGTGCCCGCGCCGTTTGCGCATCTGATTGCTGCCTGGGAACGGGGCGAACTGGTCTTGCCGCCGCTCAAAAGCCGCTATGCCTCCTGCTGGCCCAGCATCCGCGTCACCGAGAGCGGCAGCGATGGCCTGCGCTCGTGGTACACTGAGCGCCGGGTGTCCCTGTTTAACTTCCTGGTGTGAGCGAGCGTTACATCACTGTCGTTACCCGGCCATGATCGTCGCAGTGGTCGCCGTGTACGTGATGGAGATGCCCGGCAACCAGAAAATCCATATGGTCGCCATGTGGGACGGCTTCCTGGCCCCAGTGGTCGCCAGTGCAGGGCGTCGGGTCACAGGTTGCCGGATTCGTTTCGCTGACAGAAATGACATGCTCCTCATAAGCGCCGCCCGCCTGGGCAGCGTGCAGGTGGCCCTCGTGGAGATAGTCGGTATGGCCTTCGTGCTGCACGCGCGTATGGCCGCACTGCTCATTATGGACATGGGGGTGTTCGGAATGGGTGGCCTGGCTCATAGAACGTTCTCCTCGCTGAACAGATGCTTTTGTATTGTTTTCGTAGGAGAGACGGTCTGCAACTCTCAGACCAGCTATCTCAGGAACCAGTCCCCGATGTTCCATTCATTGCCAATATCAACCGGACTGGCGAGGAAGTTGCCTACCCTGGGGTTGGTGAGCGTGATGTTCGGCACCAGATAGAGTGGCACGACGTAGACTTTCTGCACCAGAATGCGCTGCACATCCTTGTAATGCAGCGAGCGCGTGGCTGGGTCAAGTGTGGAGCGCCCTTCATCCAGCAGCGCGTCTACCCCGGAATCATTGACGCGCTCGTAGTTGTGTCCGCTTGGATTCGTCGCGCTGGGAATTTGCGAGCTATGGAAATTGGGGTAGAGGCTGCCATCGGCATCAATGCCAAACAGATAATCAATCAATGAGAGGTCAAATCGCCCGGTTGCCAGAATGCCGCCCCCGTTGTAATCGGTAAACAACTCTGGCCCATGCGTCTCTACGTTGACCAGCACGCCCAGCGCGGCCATGTCTTGCCGAATCAGCGCCGCCACCATCTCATTTAACGGCCCGCTCAACGTGACCAGCGTCAGCGGGGGAAAGGGCTGCCCGCTCTGGAGGCAGACCCCACTGGAGCAATCCCAGCCCGCCACGCTCATATCCTGCCGGGCGGCGCTCAGGTTGTAGTTGTAGGTGGTGTTGGTGGGGTCAAAGTCCGGGGAGGGTTTGGGTAGAATCGTGTCTACGCGCAGCGTCTCACAGGAAGAACTCTGGAGCACTACCTTAATCATCTGGCAGCGATCAATCGCTTCCTCGATGGCCTTGCGCACCGTCACGGGCTGCAAGGCTGGATTCGCCATGTTGAAATCCAGATGGGTATAGCCGATCTGCGGCGCAATCTGCAAGCCCCGCTGCCCCTGCGCCTGAGCCAGGTTATCCGGCAGCAGCCCATCCACCAGATCAATCTTCCCCTGCTGATAGTCGGCAAGCTCCTGGTTGAAGGCGTAATAGCTTTTGAAGATCAGCCGATCAAGCACGCTGGCATGCAGCGTGGTCGAGACATAATACGGGTTGGGCAGCAGCGTAAAGGTGGGGCCATTGGCCGGGTCGCTCGTATCCACCGCGCTCACTACAAACGGCCCGCTCGTCACGGTAGGCGCCAGAAACACGTTCTGAGTGGTAGTCAGTTCGCTGTGTGGGATGCGCTCCCAGGCATGCTGGGGCGCGGCCAGCGGCAGATAGCTCAGAAACGGCGCGAACGGATGCGCGTACTGCAAGACCAGCGTATACGGGTCCAATGACCGCGCCTCAACAATCTGGTCATACCCCGCCGTTGAAGAGGCTTTGCTGGTTGGGTCAAGCAAGACCCCCAGCCAGAAGACAAAATCGTCTGCCGTGAGCGGCTGCCCGTCAGACCAGCGCAGGTCGTGGCGCAGCTTGAGCGTAATCGTCAGGCCATCTTTGCTCACGCCCCCATTCGCCAGCGTGGGCACCACGCTCAGTTCTTCGGGCAGCACCTTTCCATCCGGGCTGATCACCAGCGGACCGCCCCAGAGCGCGTCGGCCAGCGCTGCCTCGTTGGAATAATGCAGAAACCAGGGGTTGCTCGTCTCCAGCGTGCCAAACTCGGCCAGAGCGAGCGTCCCGCCTTTGTGCGTGGGCACGGTATATGGGTAGGGCGCGGTGGGCGTTGGATGGGGCTTGCCGCAGCAGATGGTGTAGCCCAGCCCGCCCAGCCCGCCCACCACCAGCACAATCCCCAGGACCATCAGCAGCACTTTTGCCCGCCAGAAGCCCGGCCTGCGCGCAGGCTCAGGGGGCTGCGGCACGGTCTTGAACATATCCGGCAGGTGTTGGGCTGGCAAGGCTGGCGTGTGCACTACCTCCGTTTTCGCGCCGGGGTCCACAAGGGGTGGCGGTGTGGCGCTCTGCGGGCCGGTTATCCGCGTTGGGGGCGTCTGGCTGAGCATTGGACCCAGCACTGCTCGCGGCAGTGGCGCGCTTTTCTGTTTGCTCGCCAGTTCCAGCGCCTGGGCAAAGTCACTCACCGAAGCAAAACGCTCTCTGGGGTCTTTTGCCAGCGCAATCAACACGACTTCTTCAAGTGCGGGCGAGAGGCCGGGTACTTTTGGCAAGAGCGGCGGTGGCTGCTTCATGATGTGCTGGCTGACGACCTCGGTAAAGGTGCCCTCAAAGGGATGGCTCCCGCTCAGCCACTCGTAGACCACCACGCCCAGCGAATATTGGTCGCTGGCCGGGCGCGGGTGCCCTTGAATCTGCTCTGGCGCCATATACGCGATGGTGCCCGCCACGTCTTGCATGGCCTGCGAGCGCGAACTGTGGGCCATTGTCGCAATGCCAAAGTCCGAGAGCAGCACCTCGCCGCGTGGCCCCAACAGCATATTCTCTGGCTTCACGTCGCGGTGAATCAATCGTTCATCGTGCGCGTATTGCAGCGCCTCGGCTACCTGGCGCACATAGCCGAGCAGCGCCGCTGGCGCCAGCACGGTGCCCCTGGGGTGCCAGTGGCGCAGCGAGCCATTGGGCGCGTACTCCATCACCAGATAGGGCATGCTGGCCTCGACGCCAAACTCCAGCATGCGCACAATCGCCGGGTGGCGCAGCCGGGCAATGGTCTGCGCCTCAGAGAGAAAGCGGTCCATCTCGTCCTGAGCCAGCCGCGCTTCAAGCAGCTTGATGGCTGCAAACGTCTTGAGATAGACATGCTCGCCCAGGTAGACATCGGCAAAGCCACCCTGACCAAGCAGGCGAATCAGCCGATAGTTTCCAATCTGGCGGCCAACATGCGTGTCCATCTCTTCCTCCGCTTTGAGCAGCAGCGTTCGCTAGTATTACGGACACGGCCCACTAAAACTCACAGCAGCCCTAGCGCCGCCGCCTGACCCTCTGCTGATTAAACCCTCTGTAGGTGGCGATGATCGCTACCAGTGGCACAGCCACAAAGTTCAGATAGTTGATGGGGTTGTCGCTGAGATAGTCTTTCAGGATAGGCGAGAAATCGCCAAATGGCAGCGCAAACACGTTGATTGAGCTGGCGCCAATCAACGGGGCTACGGCCAGGCTCAGGCGGAAATAGAGCGCCATGACAAAGCACAGCAGCCCCAGCACGCCTGCCAGCGCCACAAACACGATGTGGCGTTGGTTGCGCGCCCCAAGCAGCACCCCAATCGCCACCACAAAGCCGAGCAGCACGCCCAGAATATAGAAGTTTGTTTTGGTGAGATTGAGGAGAAAAGCCCAGACCAGCGCGCCCAGCACTGCTGCAATGAAGCCAAAGAGCGCGGCCAGCCCAACCCGCATGCCAAATCCAGCCGCCGCCGAAGCAGGCGCTCCCATCTCTGGCTGTGCGCCCGCTGGCTGCCCGATCAGCGCCACCGGCGGCTGCCAGCCGCCAGCGGCCCCATCAGGGCCGTAGGGCGCGCCATATGGCTGCTGCCCCGGCGCGCCATACGGCGGCCCGGAAGCGCCATAGGGTTGCTCTTGCCCGCCCATCGGATAGCTGCCAGCGGGCGGCTGTCTGCGCTGCGCGTACCGGGCATTGATGGCGTCTTGCGCCTCGTAATCGCGCACTCCGGGCTGGCCGCCTGGCACATACATGGGCGGCCCCTGACGGACAGACATGCTGGCCTGGCTCACCGACGGCTGCGCGGGCGGATTTTGGGGAGAAGGTGGCATCGGTGACGCGCTCGTCGTCTGCGGCGCGCCACAGGTCGGGCACACTGCCCCAGAAACCGGATTACGACAATTCCAACAGGTTGCTACCGCCATACCACATTTCCCTTCCTAAACAGTGATTCCCTGCTCATTCGCATACTTCCTTTGCACTAGTTCTGATACAGGAAGCCGCTTTAACACAGGCTGATTATAGCACAGCGTTGGCAAAACACAACTATTAGCTGCGGCTTTTATGGCTGTACGGCTGCCAGCGCGTCTTTGGCCGCCCGCTTGAGTTTCAGGCGGCGCAGGCGCTTGGCGAGGTCTTTCAGAGCGCCTGGCAGGGTTGGCGCTTCGCTGAGCGGCATGGCTTGCAGGATGTTGAGCGAGAGTGTAAATTCCTTGCCTTTTTGCCAGTTTTCAACCGTGTGTTGCAGGAGCGGCACCAGCCGATCATCGCCCAGGGCGCAGGCCAGCGGGATGAGCCAGGCATCCTTGAGATGGGCGCCGTTGGTGAGCCAGCCATTGAACAGCGCCAGCGCCAGATCACCAGAGGTGTTGCGATCTATGAGCGCGAGTACCCGGCGGGCGTAGTCATTCAGCGTGGCAGATTGTTTCTGGCGCGACTGGCGATGCAGCAGGTAGCCGAGGACGACGGGCGGCACTGGCGTGCCGTTCGTCCAGCGCAGCGCGGGGGCGTCTTCCAGATTGAACCAGGGCAAGGCTGGCTGGGGCGCGTAGCGATGCAGCCACTCAGCATGTTCAAGGACGGCCTCGCGTGAGAGCGAGCGATGATCTGCTGAGCGAAGATCGTCGAGGATGACGGCAATGGTTTGCCGGACCCTGGCCGATGTTTCGTGCTCCAGGCGAGAGGCGAGCAGCGCGATGGCGCGCTCAGTGCCAATTTGCCCCAGCGCTTGCGCGGCGGCATGACGGATGGCAGCGCGGCGGTCTGCGAGCAGAGCGGTCAGCGGCTCCAGGCTGGCGTCACCTTGCCGCGCGAGCCAGGCCCAGGCTTTCTGGCGGATGTCGGAAAAGCGGTGAGCGAGCAAGGAAAGGATAAACGCTTGCTGGCCTTCCCAGGGCTGTCCCGTGAGCATATTGAGCGCCCTCTGGGAAGCAAGTAAAACGCCGTCGGTGACGCAGCGTTGCAGAAGTTGATGGGCCTGCTCGTTTCTATTTTCGGAAAGTATCTGCAAGGCCCTGTATGCAAGACTGGCATGCTGGCCCAGCGCCGCCGCCTCTATCAGCGGGAAATGGGCCACCGGGTCAAAAGAGTAGGTGGCTTTTAGCGCATCTTCGCGCAATCGAACCTCGTTCCAGTCGTTGGATGGAACCGGGCTGCGCGCGACCTCGGCGGCCAGGTCTATATGGCGGGCAGGGTCGCGCTGCATCAGAAGATTCAGAGCGGTGGTGCGTATCCAGGCGTCTTCGTGAGTCTGCACAAGACTCCTGGCCCACTCCGTTGCGCGCTCTGGGTCGGCCTGAAGCAGCAGGCGCAAGCATTCTTCCATGAAAGGACGGCTGGCGTATCCGTGTTGATCGGCCAGCCGCACCAGCAGCCAGGCATGCTCTAAATCGGGCGGCTCTGCCGCCAGCAGCAGGATCACCAGGCCCGCGTAATTCCAGTGATGGGGCCATTTCCAGGCCGATTCCAGGGCAGCCAGGGCGTCAATGACTTCGGGCACAAAGGAGAGCAGGCACTGCCCCAGGGGAGAACGCGGGCTGCGAAAGGCATAGTAGGCGGTGTCAACGGCGCACATGAGGAGGATGCGCGGATCAGAGACACTCTGGCGCAGAAACTCCAGCGCTTGCTGCATGCGGGCGGTGGTGCCCAGCCCATAGAGCATATAGGTATAGGAGAAGAGTACCACACTTACCGCCACATAGCGCATCTCAAACTCATCCAGCGGGTCGCTTCCCTGCGCGATTGCCAGAAGTTTATGCACCTCATTCCAGGCCATATAGATAGGCGCAGAGGCCAGGAGCCGCCCTGGGTCGGCTTCCCAGGCGGCGCGCACCTCATCCATCGACCCCAACCCGGCAAGATAGGCGTTGATGCTCTGGACCAGGGCTGAATTGATGGGCTGGCTTTGCAAGATTTCAGCAATGCTGTGCAGGCGTTCTGTTGCAGTGGGCATAGGCGATGCCTCCTGAGAGAAGAGATGAGCGCCGGATTATGGCGCGACAGCGGCCAGCGTCTCTTTGGCGGCGGTCTTGACCACGCCACGCCGGAGGCGTTTTGCCAGGTCGCGCAGTTCCTGAATGGCGGCCTGGCGCTCAAAGAGCGGCATGGCCTGGATGATGCGAATGGCGAGTTTGCGGCGGTTGTCGCGGTACCAATCCTCCACGCGCAGCGAGAGCGCGTAGATCAGCAGGTCATCGCCCATTGCGCAGATGAGCGGCAGGCACCAGGCTTCTTTGGCGTTGTTGCCACGCGCTATCCACCCTTGAACGAGATACGTTGCCAGGCTACCAGTGGTGCTGCGATTGAGCAGCGTGAGCGCCTGGCTGACCTCGTTATCCAGCGTACCCGGCGCTTGCACAAAGGACTGGCGATACAACAGATAGCGCAGCACTGCTGGCGGCACCGGCTCGTTGTTGGCCCAGAGCGGCGCGGGCACCTCAGCGACGACAAACCACCTGGGCGTGGGCTTGTAAACATACTGAAGCGTGGCCTCGGCCCTGGCAGTGAGCGTTGTTTGAGTCAGCGGGTCAGGATATTGCTGGCTTGCTGGCAGTCCCACGACATCAAAGATGGCCTGCCGGATTTTGGGCCTTTTTTCCTGGGGCAGCCGCGCCGCCAAAATTGCCAGCGCGCGCTCGCCACCAATGGCCGCCAGCGCATCTATGGCCGAGAGACGTATCGCGGAATCTGTGTGCGTGAGAAAAGGGATAATGCCATCTAGCACCGCTTCGCCCTGCGGTACGAGCCAGGCGGTGGCCTCGCGGCGAATGCGTTTAGCATGATGCGCCAGCAATGAGGGGACGTATTCCTGGCAGCCATTCCACTGCTGGCTGAGCAGGGTTTTCAACGCCTGCGATGCGCTGGCAATGCTGCCCTCTGCCACACACCGTTGCAAGTGCGGGCGTGCCTGGTCAAAAGGCGCCTGGGCCAGCAGTTGCAGCATGCGCCAGGTTTCCCAGGATTCCAGCGCGAGCACTAGCTCGGTAAGCAGCGGAAGCGTCCTGAGCGGGTCAAACAGAAACAACCTCTCTACTATCTCGCGGCGCAGGGTGATGTCGCTCCAACTTCGTGATGGAATGGTGTCGCGCATCACGCCCATTGCCAGGTCATAGTGTGCTGTGGGATTGTGTTCCAGCAGCGCCTCCACCATCAGCAGGCGGGATGACATGCTGGCATGAGAATCTGGTTCGGCAAGCTGGCGAACCCTGGCGGTGAAGCCTTCTGGGGCAGCCTTGAACAGCAGGCCGACGCATTGCCCAAGCTCATTCACGTTGGCCGGTTCCTCTTTTGACGCAAACTCCTCCACCAGGCTCCAGGCTTGCTCAAGCGCGGGCGGCTTGGCTGCGAGGAGTAACTGTACCATTTGGATGTGCCTGGATTGCCCAAATGCCTGTTGCAGGAACCCGGTAAGTTGTTGCAGCAGGGCTTGGGGCGTCATGCCCTGGTTCACCAAATGGCCGAGCGCGTGCTGAAATGCAATGGTGTAGCCCTGTCCTTGCAAGCAGGCCAAGACCTGATCAGTGGCGCGGCACACATCAATCAGACGGCAATCCAGCGCGTCAAGCAGCGATCCCTGGCTGATGGGAGCGTGCTTGCCAAACTGCCAGGCGTTGAGCAGTGAGGGTTTGATCGTAAAGATGTTGGGCAAGTCAGGCCGCGCGTACTGGCGCACCTGCTCCAGCGACCCTTGCCCGGCCAGGTAGTCGCAGGCGGCCTCTGTCAGAGCAGGAGGATAGTACGAGAACTGGCAATAGCTTCTGAATAGCTCAATGCGTTCGGCGTCGTTCATAGAGGTGGCCCTCCCTACAGGTCTGTGTGTGCTGCTCAAGTATTCTTTGCAGCGGGCAGGCTTTCGGAAGAAAAATGCTCCTCAGAACGCTGCATCCCAGGCCGCGCCCAGGCGTTCCAGCCGCTCACGATATTCGATGCGCTGCACCCACTCCGCAGGCCAGGCGGCCAGACCATGCGCCGCCCCTGCAAAAGCTCCGGTCAGGCAGGCAATCGAATCGGAGTCGCCGCTGCTGACGGCGGCGCGGCGAATGGCGGCCACCGGGTCATTAGGAAAAAGCAGGAAGCACAGCAGGCCAGTCCCGAAGGCTTCCTCCGCGACCCAGCCCGCGCCGGTTGCCAGGCAGGGGTCGCTGGCGCGGTCTGGCTGAGCCAGCGCCGCGTCCAGCCGGTCCAGCACAGCCAGGCACTCATCCCAGCCGCGCCCAATAAATTCCTCTGGCGAGGTCACGCCAGGCCGCTGCCAGAGCGTTCCCAGCCAGTCGGCATGATACACGCTGCGCTGACTCTGGGCATACTGGCGCAGCCAGCGCGGGAGGTCGCCAGGTGCGCCGCCAGCAGCTAAATGCTGCACAGTCATGGCCGTGAGGTCGGCGGCAGCCAGGCCGGTTGGGTGGCCGTGCGTCAGCGCGGCCTGGAACTGCGCAATGGCGCTATGGTTGGTGCTTGTAGCGCGGGCAGCTTGCCCGCCAGGGGTGGGGGGCAGCAGGCCAACTGCTGCCACGCGCATATTCGCGCCGCAGCCCTTGCTGTTGGCAATGGTGGCCTCTAGCCAGGGCAGGCCGCGCTCCAGTCGTTCGCAGGCGCTCAGGCAGGTGTTGCCTGTGGCGCGGGTGTTGTCCGGGCTGTTGTACCACGCAAGAAAGGCGCGGCGCAGTGGTGGCTCCAGCGTGGCGGCAGTATAGGGGCGCGGCGCTTCCAGCAAGGCTTCGCCAACGGCCAGCGCCATCTGCGTGTCGTCGGTGACGAGCGCGGGGCTGCCCTCTGGCGCGACTGGACCGGCAGGCGGAAATTGCTGTAAGATACGCTCAACCGTGAGAAATTCGGTGCGCGCGCCCAGCGCGTCGCCAAAGGCCATGCCAAAGAGCGCCCCAGAAGCGCGTTGTGCTGTAGGCATGGAGAAGCCATCCTTTCTTTGTGCTGCTGCCAGTTTCTCGCAGCCCAACTATAGCATAGCCGCTCAATCCCAGGCGCGTTGGCATGAATGCCTGCCGGATAGACCAGCGCAGTAGGATGTCTGAAGACGAGAGAAAACGAGGCAACGCTATGACCGACGAACGCCCGGCGCTTGAGGAGTTGCAGAGCCGTCTGGGGCAGACCGAACCGATCTTTGCGGTGTTTATGGAGACGACGGACAAGTACCAGGGGGCGAACACGCCCGAAGGCCGCGAGATGCTGCGCCGCCATTACGTGTACCTCTTTGATTTGCAAGATCGCGGCATCCTGCTGGCGGGCGGGCCGCTGGACCTGGACAAGCCCCCGGCGGGCGGCATCATCGTGATTCGGGCGCCCTCGCGGGCGGAGGCCGAAGCGATTGCCTACAACGAGACGTATCATGTGGCGGGCTGGCGCGTCAATCGCGTGCGCTCGTTGGTGCTGCGCTTTGGCTCTCTCATCGGCCCGGTGCAGAAGCTGCTGGAGACGCCCACCACCTGAATACGTTGGGCCTGCGCCCAGAAATCCTGGTTATATATAAGGAAATCCCATGAAGAGTGCTGAAAACCTTGCCGCCTATCTCCGCGCGGCGCCCAAGGCGGAGCTACACGTCCATCTGGAAGGCTCGATCCAGCCCGCCACGCTGCTCAAGCTGGCCGAGCGCAACGGAGCAGCCTTGCCCGCGCAGGATGTGGACGGGCTGCGCCAGTGGTTCACCTACCGCGATTTTGACCACTTCATTGAGATTTATTTTGCCATCATCCACTGCCTGAAGACAGCCGAGGATTACGAACTGATCGCCTATGAGTTTGGCGCGGAGATGGCGCGGCAACATGTGCGCTATGCCGAAGTGACCTTTTCCCCAAGCTCGCATTACTACATGCTGGGCCTGTCGCATGAGACGTATTTTGGCGGACTGACGCGCGGGCGCGAGCGGGCACGCGCCGACTTTGACGTGGAGATGCGCTGGGTCTTTGATATTGTGCGCAGCACTCCCGGTGAGGCGCTGCGCCGCGACCTGGCCGATTACACGACCAACGTTGCCATCGCCAGCATGGGCGCGGGCGTGGTGGCGCTGGGGCTGGGTGGCGGCGAGGTAGGCTTCCCGCCAGAAGACTTTGCCCCCTGGTTTGCGCAGGCTCGCAAAGCGGGCCTGCACAGCACGCCCCACGCGGGCGAGACAGTGGGACCGGGAAGCGTCTGGGGCGCGCTGCAAGCGCTGGGCGCGGAGCGCATCGGGCATGGCGTGCGCTCCATTGAAGACCCGGCGCTGGTGCAGCATCTAGCCCAGCAGCAGATTCCGCTGGAGGTCTGCCCCACGAGCAATCTGCGCCTGGGCGTCTCCCCGTCGTATGCGGAACATCCCCTGCCGCGCCTCTACGCCGCTGGCGTGCCACTGACGATCAACTCCGATGACCCGCCGCTCTTTAACACGACGCTTAATCACGAAGTAGCGCTGCTGGCCGAGCCGTTCCGCTTCGACCTCGCCACCATCAACAACCTGCTGCTCAACGGCGCGCGCCACAGCTTTCTGCCGCCTGGAGAGAAGCGGGCACTGGAGGAGCAGTTCAGGGAGGAGATGCACCGGTTGCAGGGAGAGATGGGGCTATTATGAGATGGCGGCAATAGAGCGCGTAAAGCAGAGGAGTGAGGCTGTGCAATGGCAGAGATGGACCAGGGGCTAAAGTGGCTGATAGATGCCAGGCGAGACGATTTGATTGCGCAGGCACTGCCGGGCGCGGTGGTGCTTGGGCCGCTGCCAACCGATGTGGCAGCAGAACCGCAGCGCATCCTTGATACGCTGTACCGGATACGCTTTCATGGCAGAGAGTGCGCCGTCAATATCGAAATCCAGTCAGCGATAGACAAGACAATGGCTCAACGCATGTTTGAGTATGGCACGCGCGTCCGCCATCTCTATAATCTGCCGGTGTTCTCTGTGGTGCTGTGGGTTAATAAGCGTGGCAACCCACCAAAATCACCCTACGAAGATCGCGTGGGGCCGTATCTGCTTGCTACCTGGCACTTCATCAACATCGAAGTGCGAAAACTCGACGCATCTGCTATTATGAGATCAGCGGGGCTGGGTCTTATGCCGCTTGTACCGCTCATGAAGGGTGCAGATGAGGGCATCATGGCAGACGCAATGCGGCGCGTGAAGGAAGAAGCCTCACCGAAAGACGTTGGTTCATTGGCGCTCTTGCTGACGCATTTCATCACAAGCAAGCATAACCGAGAAACGGCAAGCGCCATCTATGGGAGGTTTTTCAATATGGCAAATATTGATTCGTTGAAGGATTCTCCCTTGTATCCATTGCTGGTCGCTGAGGAACGGAGGTCAACCCTCCGGCTTGTGCTTGAAGGACGATTTGGCACATTGGCTGGGGATATGCTCCAGGCGCTCCAGTCTACTGACGCCGAAACGCTGGCAGCACTGGCAATCCATGCGGGCACCGATACCCTGGAGCAAATCCGCGCCCGCCTGGGGCTGTAGCGCCTGTATGCGTGCTTGCCCAGCCAGACGGAAGTTCTCGGCGCAAGAAGCATGCACTTATTCTGATCCAGCAACACGAGAGAGGGCAAGCTTCGCTGATGTCCAGCGAGGCGTGATCCCTCTCGTGTTTGTGATGCCAGGCACCTACCCCTCCACCAAGTCCGCCCGTACCCTCTGCGTACCCTGGCCGATGGACTCAACCTTGGTGATCTTGAAGCGCCCCATGCCGCCAGTGCGCGCGACATGCGGGCCGCCGCAGACCTCCATCGAGTAATCACCAATCTTGTAGACTTTCACAGTATCGGCGTAGCGCTCGCCAAAGAAGGCCAGCGCGCCCTTGTCCAGCGCCTGTTGCAGCGGCATGATGTGCATATCGGTCTGAAGGTCGCGCTGAATCTGCCGGTTGACGATTTCCTCCACCTGCCGCACCTCGTCTGGGGTGAGCTTTTTGGGGTGCGAAAAGTCAAAGCGCAGCCGTTCCTGGGTGATGTTGCTGCCCATCTGATGCACATGCGCCCCCAGCACATCGCGCAGCGCCTGCTGAAGCAGGTGCGTGGCCGTGTGAAGCTGCGTGGTGCGCTCGCTGTGGTCAGCCAGCCCGCCCTTGAACTTTTCTTGATTGGCCGCCCGCGAGCGCTCCTGGTGCTCCTTAAACAGCCGCTCGAAGCCCTCCAGATCGGCGCGCATGTCGCGCTCCTGCGCCAGTTCCGCCGTCAGCGTTGGCGGGAAGCCATACGTGTCAAAGAGATGGAAGACGGCCTCGCCCGGCACGACCTGCTCACCCTTCTGGCGCAAGCCTTCCTCCAGCTTCTGGAACTCGCGCAGGCCGCGCGCCAGTGTCTGGCTAAAGCGCTCCTCCTCGCGGTTCAGTTCGCCCAGGATGCGCTCCTGAAGCTGCTTGAGTTCAGGATAGCTCTGGCTGTAGTGCTCAATGACGACCTGCGCGATCTGCGCCGTAAACACGCCCTGGATGCCCAGTTCGTGCCCGCTGCGCACTGCGCGACGTATCAGGCGGCGGCAGATGTAGCCCTGCTCAACGTTGCTGGGCGCGACGCCATCGGCAATGATAAACGTCGCTGCGCGCAGATGATCGGCAATGATGCGCGTCTGGCGTGTCTCCTGCTCTGGCGAGAGTATTGCCTTACCGCGCTGGCTCTGGCGCAGTTCGCGGATGCGCGCCACGCTGGGCGAAAACAGGTCTGTCGTATAGACATCCTCGGTGCCGCTGAGCATGCACAGGATGCGCTCCAGCCCCAGGCCCACGTCAATGTTGCGCTGCGTCAGCGGCTCATACGTGCCTTCTGCCGTCTTGTTGTACTGCATGAAGACGTTGTTGCCAATCTCGATATATTTGCCGCAGCCGCACCCCGGCTGGCACTCCGGGCCGTGTTTGGGCCGCCCGGTGTCGTAAAACAGCTCGGAATCTGGCCCGCAGGGTCCGGTCTTGCCCGCTGGCCCCCACCAGTTATCTTTCTTGGGCAGGTAATAAATGCGCTCCTGGGGGATGCCCAGCCCCAGCCAGACCTGCACCGCTTCATCGTCGCGCGGCGCGTCGCTGTCCCCGGCAAAGACCGTCACGGAGATGCGCTCTTGCTCCAGGCCCAGCACGCGCGTAAACCATTCCAGCGTCCAGCGCAGCGAATGCTCTTTCCAGTAGTCACCCAGCGACCAGAAGCCCAGCATCTCAAAAAAGGTGTTGTGGCTGATGTCGCCTACCTCTTCGATGTCGTCGGTGCGCAGGCACTTTTGCACGTTCGCCAGCCGCCTGCCCTTGGGATGCGCCTCGCCCAGCAGATAGGGCACCAGCGGGTGCATTCCGGCGGTGGTAAAGAGCACCGTCGGGTCGTTTTCAGGGACGAGCGGCGCTGAGGGGATGATGGCATGCCCGCGCTCCGCAAAGAAGTTCAGAAATGATTGCCTTAATTCTTCTCCGGTCATAGGTTATTCCTTTCTTACATGCTAACCACAAACAAAAAGCCCGCCCTCAGATGTTCTCTGAGGGCGGGCTGGAAAGCCCGTGTTACCACCTCGCTTGGAGTTGCTAAAACTCCCACTCTGTCCCGACTCTGCTGCTGCGACATCGGGCGCTCAGATAACGGCGAGCAACCGTACAACCTCCAGGTTGGCGTGCGCCTCGTCTGCCCTGCCAGGCTTCCACTGCCCCTGGCTCGCTGGTCTGGCGTCTGGTGCGCTTTGTCCCCTTCATCGGTTGTGTTGGATGAAGTTGTTGCTAGGTGCTCCTAGTATATCACCTGGGCTGGTGGATGGTCAAGCGGCTGGCGACTAAAGATCCCCCAGAGGGGGCAAGCCGCGCCTATGGGCGTTCCGCCGCAAAACCCGCCTGCGCGGGTTAGGACGAATGCTGGCATACCTGGGGTGGGGAGTCCGCGCAGGCGGACTTTGTGGCCCGCAGGCCCTTAGGCGCGGCTTTTAACCGCCAGCCTCCTTTGGTATACGCCACCCTGCCGGGGGAATACGGTCCTACAGGCTTGACTTTCGGCGCCCTCTCGGTTATAATCTCTCTATCTCGTTATCCGCTTCGTTTGGCGTTTTCCTCATCACCTTCAATTGAATACGAAACGGCTGACGCAGGTGTGTAGTAAACACGCCCCGCGCCACAGCACTCCCCGCCTGGCCCAACCAGCGCGGAAAGTGGGTGCATTGTAGCTGCTTCTGCCGCTTTGCCCCCACCCTGCTGCTTCCTGAAGAGACAGCAGAATCGGAGTCAGGCTGTGGCTCGCGGGACAGTTCCCAGACGTCCCTTGAGAGGGACGAGAAAGGTGCTGCCCAATGGCTGCCCATCATCCCCTGCTGCCTCCTGACTGGCGTTATCCCCTGGCGTATTTTCTCAACCGCTACCCCACCCTCAACCTGCCCGATCCCGCGTCCATCGGCAACGCGGTGGGCGTGCTGAGCGTCCACCTGGACACGCGCCACTTCCACGACGACCACTCTGGCGCGGCCATGCTCAGCCATCACCTGCCCTACATCGTCACCACCATTCACAAGCGCCTGCGCCAGGGCAAACGCGCGCTGGGCGGGCGCCGGAAACCCCCAACGCTTTCACCGCCGCGACTTTGCCGTGCAACCGCTGGACGCCAACAAGCTGCCTCGGCAGATCGCCCCCTTGTGCCAGATGATGAAGCAAGAAATGCCCCGGCTGATTCGGCTGACCTTAGAAGCGCAGGCCGCCTATGAAGACCACCTGGAGCGCTACTGGCTGGCGTGCCACCTCGCGGTGGGCATCGCTCTGCTCAACATGCAAACGCTCTTTGTGGCGCTGCGCAGGTTGACCACCTCCTGGTTCGCCTTGTTGTGTCTGCGCTGGGCGCTGCGTTCTGGGTGGGAAGCCTTTCTGGGCAAAGACACCTTCACCAGAGCCGCCAAAGAGTGGTTTGAGGAAGTGCCGATCACCCTGGCCGAGGAAGCGGAACTCTGGCGCATCCTCAAACAAGCGGGGGAGCGCGAAGGCACGCCGCCAGAACCATTTGTCCCATTGATTCGCCGCTGGCGAGCGGGCGAACTCCCTGCGCAGCCGCCCGCTGACCGCAAGCAGCCCTGGCCCGAAGGCCAACAGCCACGCGGCAGAGTCTAAATGCTTGCCGTGCCCCTGTGGGGTAGCCCCGGCCTCCGTGCCGGGGAACGGCCCGACGAGACGTCGGAGCTACACGCGGCGCTGCCGTGCAGCGGGCAAGCGTCTTGCCTGCCCTGACCAGGAAGAGGGGGGAACATCCCTTTACTTGCCACCTGAAATCTCTTACAATGAATGCCTGAGATAGAGAAACGTATCTTTAGCCAGGTAAGAAGAACCTGTGTGCAACAAGAGAGGCAATCATGGACCGCTGTGTTTTTTGCCAGGGTGAACTCGATGCCACCGGGCGTTTCTGCCGCCAATGCGGGCAGATGCAGCCGGAGAAGGCAGCGAGCGCGCCCACAAGTGGGTCCATTCCCGATGTGCCCACCCAGATATTGTATAAACCCTGCCCTTCTTGTGGCCTGGAATTACCCGCCTGGGCGCGCTTTTGTGGGCGCTGCGGCCAGTCCTTCAGCCAGCCAATGGAAGCGCAGCCAGCCGCCGGGCAAGGCGCGACGCCCCAGTCGCCTGCTGTGCCAGTAGCAGCCCCGCTGCCTGCTGTGTCGTCGGGAGCGCTTCAGTCACCTGCTGCGCAGATGGGGACACCAGCACTCGCCATTGATGACCTGGGGGAAACCTTTCCCCCAACAGTGCTGCCAAAAGCAGATCAGCTTCCACCTGTGCAGCCGATAGCAAGCCAGCCCCCGCCAGTGCTGCCGATGGCAAGCCAGCCTCCGCCAGCAGAAGAGGAACAGCGCCGTTCGGGGGTCGTGCTTGGGCCGCTTCCGCTGGTTGGCCCCGCCGAGCCTATGCAGTTTTCAGGGCCACTCGTACCGGGGATGTCCACCGCTCCCGCCTGGGCGCAGGGCGCGCCGGGCATGCCTGGCATCCCCGCTGGACCACAGATAGGTGCGCCAGGGGTACCAGGCATCCCCGCTGGACCACAGATGGGCGCGCCAGGGGTACCAGGGATTCCTGCCGGGCCGCAAATGGGCGCGCCTGGCATGCCCGGTATGCCCGGCATGCCCCCAGGAGCACAGGTAGGCGCGCCGGGCATGTCTGCGCCGCCCCCTGGCGGTTTCCCACAGTCCGCGCCGCCCCATTTCCCAGGCTGGCCGCAGCCACCATACACGCTGCCCCCCGCTGGAGCGCCCCCAACAGGTGCGCCGCCAATCACAGGCGTCGGCCACACGGCAGCGCGTGGCCTGGGCTACAAGCTCTGGGGCACGGTGCAGGCGAAAGTCATCAGCGCAGTCGTCGCAACAGCGGTAGTAGTCAGCGGCGCGGCCACCGTCTACGCGGTGACGCGCCCCAATCCCGTCATTCAAGTCGCCAGCAAGTACCATGTGGCCGATAAAGCAGCAGGCAGCGCCGGAACAACCTTGCAGGTCACAGGCAAGGATTTTTCGCACTCGTCTCTCATCACCCTGACGCTTGATAATAACAAGCCCCTGCCCGGAGAACAACCCACGATTCAGAGCGACGCCGATGGCAACTTCACCAAAGCGATAAACATCACCGAAGCCTGGACCGTCAGCCCCCATACTCTCTACGCGAAAGATGCCAAAGGCTACAACACCCAAAAAGGCGTCACCATCGTGATTGTGGCCCCTGGCACGGCGCACACGCCTGGCCCCGGTGGTGCCCCGCCCGATGATGCCAACTTTACCGTTGCGGTTGACATCACTAACGCCGGATTCTGGTACTTTCCCGATACCCTCAAGGTCGTCGGCAAGTCTGACGCCACTGGTGGTACGGTCTGCCAGGACCGCGATACCGGCGGAACGTCGTCGCAGGATGGGCCAATCATTGACGCGAACACCGGCCAGCCCAACGGCGTCACCTACCACGAAACGATCACGTTTAGCTGCACCGGCACCTATAAAAGTGGCAAGCTCACCTATGTGGAAACAGCCGTGAACGATACCTTTGCGCTTTCCAACGGTGTCACCTGCCAGGGAAATGTGCCCAGGACCATCCAATCGCTCAGCGGGACGTTCAGCAGCGCCACCGACATCAGCGGCACCTGGAGTGCTGACGCGCTGACGCTGAGTTGTACGCAGGGTTACCAGTTGCGGGGCACAAACGCCCAACAAGACAACTGGACGGCCACCGCTACACCCTCTGCATAAAGGACGGATGATAATGGAATATTGCGTCTATTGTCAGGCTCCCCTTGCTCCAGGGGACCGTGTATGTCAGAACTGCGGGCGCATGCAGCCCCTGGCCGAGTTTGACCAGGCGACAATGGCCGGGTCCAACCTGGGCACCGTTGGGGCTGCCCCCTGTCCTCGTTGTGGGACGCTCGCCGCATCCACCGACCCGTATTGCCGGAACTGTGGGCTGCCGCTCAACTCCACTGGCGATCAGGCGACACGGCGGTCAACCACCAATTCGCAGCCCACGCCCACGCCGCCACCGCCCTCGCGCTGGCAGAACCAGCCTGCCACTCCCGCGTATCCGGCCTCTGAGCAGGCGTGGAATCAGGAAGAAATCCTCACACCACCGCCGCCCCCGGAGTGGGTCCAGAGGCCGCCGCCCTACCAACCTGGCATGACCGACCCGCAGGGCAACTTCCCAACCATGTCTGGGCCGCCCCCAGGCTGGCAGGCTGGCAGCAACCCCTATCCGGCGGGAGGCGCGCCGCCATTTCCGGGGACAGGCCCGCGCTACACCATGCCCCCGCCAGGCATCAGCAAACCGCAAGCGCCGCGCTCGCGTCGTCCTTTCATCATCGCGGCGATAGTCCTGGTGGCTTTGATCATCCTGGGCGGCGGTGGTGCCGCTGCTTTTCTGCTGACGCGCCCCACTCCAACGCTCTCCGTCACCGGGCCGACACAAAGCGGCTCCAATCCGGCGGGCGCGCCCGATACCAAGCTGCATGTCAGCGGGGCAAACTACACCTCTCGCTCGCTCATCACCTTTTTCCTGGACGGCAAGAGCCTGCAAGGGACGCCAACCGTCCAGACCGACGACAACGGCAGCTTTGCCGCTGACCTCACCATCACCGATGATTGGCTGCTGGGCCAGCACATGTTATCGGCCAAAGATGGCAAAGATAACGGCCCCAAAAACGCCGTCGCCGTCGTGGTGCTGGCGGCCCCGATGCTCACCATAACGAGCCAGTATCAGCAGGGCAATACGCCTGCTGGCTCGGCAGGCACCACGTTCACCTTGATGGGCAAACGCTTTGCGCTTAGCTCCCAGATCACGCTGCTGCTGGATGGCAACCCCCTGGCCGGGCAAGCGCCCATCACCAGCGACGATCACGGGCGCGTGCAGGTGGACATTACCATAGGCACAGATTGGTCGCAGGCTCAGCACACCTTCACCGCCAAAGACGCCCAGGGCAACCAAACGAAAAGCGGCGCCCAGGTGGTGATCGTGCCGCAGGGGGTGGCGGGCACGCCTGGCCCCAAAGGGGCGCCTGCCGATAATGAATCATTTACCCTGATCGTCAACGTCAGCGCTAAAGATTCGCAGGGCGACGATGCCAGCTTCACGCAGGGGCTGAACATCACCGGTCAGCCCGACCCGGCAGGAGGCACCGTGTGCGGCCCAGACGATGATGGGCAGCCGCACACTTTTACTGGCTCGGTAAGCAGCGGGGTGACATATACCGAGACGGTGGTGTTTTCTTGCAAGGGCACCTACAAAAGCGGACATCTCACCTATACCGAGACGGCAGTCAGCGATAAATTCACTCTTTCCGATGGAGATACCTGCACAGTGCGAGGCTTCTATGTCTATGGGCAGTTTGACGGAACCTTTACGGATGCCTCTAACATCAATGGCACCTACCGCCGCGCGGCGTTCAACGCGCCCTGCCAGCGAGGTATCCACTTTTCCTCGCTGTTCCGCAACACTGCCCAGGGCACCTGGACCGGCAGCAAATAGCAGCGAGCCTTGCTTTATCGAAGCAGCCGCGCCCCCGCCCTATCGCACCTTTAGACGCGACGGGGCGGGGGCGCGGCTTGTGAGATGCCCTGCTTTGGAGCAGGACTTGCTACCTATCCACGAAGAAAGCAGCTATAATATTTATGTCCTGAATAGCAAGGCAAGGGAGGAACAGCACAATGGCTGATCGCATCGGTCAGCGCCTGGGGAACTACCAGTTGCTCCGCTTGCTGGCAGTGGGCGGCTTTGCCGAAGTCTATCTGGGCGAACATATCTACCTGAAAACCGAGGCAGCCATCAAGGTGCTGCATACCCGCCTGGCGGCGGAAGACCTGGAAAGCTTTCTGGGCGAGGCGCGCACCATCGCGCGGCTGGCCCATCCGCATATCGTGCGCGTGCTGGAGTTTGGCGTCGCAGAAGGCACAGCTTTTCTCGTCATGGACTACGCGCCCAACGGCACGCTGCGCCAGCGCCACCCCAGGGGGACGAGCCTGCCCTTGCAAACCATCCTGCCCTATGTCCAGCAGGTAGCCCAGGCGCTTCAGCACGCGCACAAGCTGAAATATATCCACCGCGACATCAAGCCGGAAAATATGCTGCTGGGGCGCCACAATGAAGTGCTGCTCTCTGATTTTGGCATCGCCACCGTTGCGCAAACCTCCGTCTTCCAGGGCAAGTACGAAATGGCCGGGACGGTGGCGTATATGGCGCCCGAACAGGTCCAGGGCCATCCGCGCCCGGCCAGCGACCTCTACTCGCTGGGCGTGGTGGTCTACGAATGGCTGAGCGGCGAGCGCCCCTTTCGTGGGTCGTTTACCGAGATTGCCGCCCAGCAAGTGACAGCCGCCCCTGTGCCGCTGCGCCAGAAACTCCCCACCCTGGCCCCAGAGGTGGAAGAAGCGGTGATGATTGCGCTGGCAAAAGACCCCAAAGAGCGTTTTGCCAGTGTGCGCGCCTTTGCGCACGCGATGGAGCAGGCCAGCAAGATCAGCCTGCCGCCGCTGCCCATGCCCACCGTCCCGCTGCTGGATGGCTCGTCGCCCTTTGGCGCGGCTGCCATGACCGGATTGCCGGAGCCAGTGAGCACAGCCCTGATCCCGCAGCCCATCCGAAGAACGGTTGAGCTTCCGCCAGAACTGCTCTCGGCTGGTTTCACGCCCCCGCCAGAGGTGATCAACCCGACCTCACAGACGCCTCCGGGCTATGTCCTGGCAGAGCGGACGCCCCCATCCGTTGAGCCACCAGGCGCGCCATCGGTGCTCTTTACCCCGCCAGGGGTTCCAGTTGATTCATCGGCGCTGACCGTCCGCGAGACGTTGGTGAGCCTGCCAGCAGCCCCGCCAGGCGTGAGAACGCGCCAGCTAGAAGAGTCGCGCCGCTCCAGGCGCGGGGGAAAGATCGTGGCAGTGGTGCTGGTGCTGGTCACTCTGCTCGGCGCGGGCGGCGGCCTGGCTTACCTGTTCACGCGGCCCCAGCCCGCAATTACCGTGACCACCATTCCGGCTACCAGTTCGCCGCTGGCTGTGCCCGCAGGAACAATCTTATACGTGGACGGGCAGGATTTCGCGGCCAATTCAGCGATTACTTTTCTGCTGGACGGGCAGCCCGCGCCAGATGCCGAACGTGCCACGAGCGATGCTCAGGGCAACTTCAAGCAGGCAAAGGTGACGATTACCGATAACTGGCCGCAGGGCACGCGCACTTTCACCGCCCGCGATGCTCAGGGCCATGTCACACAAAGCGGCATCTCGCTGACGGTCATCCCAGACCCGTCCATCACCACCCTCTCCAGCAAGTATCACGTGGGCAATGTCTCCGCTGGCTCAACGGGAACCAGCCTGCACATCGAAGGCAAGCACTTTACCGCCGACGCGCCCATCACCTTCTTGCTGGATGGGCAGCCCGCGCCCCCCGATACTCCAAAAGCCACCAGCGACGCCGACGGCGGCCTGAAAACGGACCTGACCATTCCCCCAAGCTGGCCGAAAGGCACGCATATCCTGGAGGCCAGCGATAACCAGGGCTACACCACCGCCAGCAAATGGCAGGTGTTCATCGTCACGCCGGGGAAAGCGGGCACACCCGGCCCCAATGGGGCGCCGCCCGATAACGCCAGCTTTACCATCCTCTTCAACGGCGACCCCCTCTACGCGGCAACCGGCCAGACAAACGATACCCTGACCATTACGGGCCAGGCTTTGCCCAACGACCCGGAATCAGAGTCGGGGAGCGTCTGCCAGAATGATCGGGATGGCAGCCAGCCCCGCACCATCACCAGCAGCGGCACCCTGACCGACCCGACCAGCGCCGCCAGCACGATTACCTACACCGAGACGCTGACCACGACGTGCAGCGGCACCTACGAAGGCGGCCATCTCAGCTATACCGAAACCGTCACCTCTGATACCCTGACCTTCGTGACCCCCCTGCCCGCAGGCGTCACCTGCGCGCTGAACGCCACCGATTATGTGCTCCAGAGCGTCTCAGGAAGCTATGGAGACGGCCAGTTCCAGGGGTCATGGAGCAGCGAAGCCCCTGAGTTTACCTGTATCGCAGGCTACACCTTTGTCGGCAGAACCGGCGAGCAAAGTATTCCCTGGAGCTTCCCCTACCCGCCAACCACCTAGCGTCAGCCGACGAAAAAAGGCTACCTCCCCGAAGTTATCAAGAGGCCCTCAGAGCAGATTACATCTGCTCTGAGGGCCTTTCCTTTTCCTTGTAATTGTGCTATAATTAAGATGTGTATGGCGACTGGGCGCCAGCAGTGGCGACAGCCGTTTTTCATGTATACAAAAAGAATTCCATCCATGATTTCTCCCTCAGAGTCATCATCTATTTCTTGGTTTCCGCCAACGTTGTTGAGGAGGCAGCACTAACTTTTATGGCAAAGGCAAAATCACTTCCTGAAAACACATCCGAATCACTTTCTCCTGAAGCGCTTGAGGTGAGCCAGGAGCAGATGCTTGGCGATGGGCAGAATGGGAATGGCAAAAACGGCAAAAATGGAAACGGCAAAAACGGCGGGGTGAATGATTACAGCGGCGACCAGATCGAGATTCTGGAGGGGTTAGAGCCGGTTCGCATTCGCCCTGGCATGTACATTGGCAGCACCGATAGCCGGGGTCTGCATCAGTTGGTCTATGAGGTCGTAGATAACAGCGTAGACGAGGCGATGGCTGGCATCTGCGATACGATTACCATCACCATTCACCCCGATGGCTCGCTGACCGGCGAAGATAACGGGCGCGGCATTCCAGTGGACCCGCACCCCAAGCGCCCCAAGCAATCCACACTGGAAGTCGTCATGACCACCCTGCACGCGGGCGGCAAGTTTGGCGGCGAAGCGTATAAACAGGGGTCCGGCGGTCTGCATGGCGTGGGCGTCTCCGCCGTAAATGCCCTCAGCGAGTGGTGCCGCGTGGAGGTGCGCCGCAACGGGCAACTCTATATGCAGGAATATCGCCAGGGCAAGCCGGTCAAGCCGGTGCGCGTGATTGGCGAGGCCGAAGGCACCGGCACAAAGACCTCCTTCCGCCCGGACCTGACTGTCATGGAGACGCGCGACTTTAATTTTGATCTTTTGGCGCAGCGCTTCCGCGAGATCGCCTACATTAATCGCGGGCTGACCATCTGCATTCGGGACGAGCGCCCCGGCCCTGGGCAAGAGCACGAGCAAACCTACTATTTCGAGGGCGGCCTGATGTCCTTTGTCCGCCATCTCAATAAGGCGCGGCAGAGTGTTATGGCCCGCCCGCTGCATGTGGAAAAGCAGGTGGAGCGCACCAGGATCGAGGTTGCGCTGCAATATAACGACGGCTTCACGGAGACACTGTTCTCCTTTGCCAATGGCATCAATACCGTTGATGGTGGCACGCACCTCACTGGCTTCCGCGCCGCGCTGACGCGCACGCTCAACGACTATGGCCGCAAAGCCAATCTGCTCAAGGAAAACGACGCCAACCTGAGCGGCGACGATGTGCGCGAGGGTCTGACGGCGGTGATCAGCGTCAAGCTGCCCAACCCACAGTTTGAAAGCCAGACGAAAAATAAGCTCAACAACGCCGAAGTGCGCAATCAGGTGGAAGCACTGCTGGCCGAAACGCTGGGGCAATACCTGGAAGAGAACCCCAGCGAGGCACGTAAAATCATCGAGAAGTGTCTGACCGCCTCGCGTGCTCGCGAAGCCGCCCGCAAAGCCCGCGATCTGATTCGCCAGCCCAAAGGCATTCTGGATACCACCCTCCCCGGCAAGCTCGCTGATTGCTCAGAGCGCCGCTCGGAACGCTGCGAACTCTTCCTCGTGGAAGGTGATTCGGCAGGCGGCTGCTTCTCTGGCGACACAAAAGTTGCCCTGGTAGATGGCCGCGCCCTCAGCTTCAAGGAATTGATTGCTGAGCAAAACGAAGGTAAAGAGCACTTCTGCTATACCATTCGGCACGATGGGAAGATCGGCGTAGAGCGCATCATCAATGTGCGCATGACCAAAGCCAATGCCGAGGTTATCCGTGTGACGCTGGATAACGGCGAGGCGATTGTCTGCACGCCAGACCACCGCTTTATGCTGCGCGATGGCAGCTACAAGCCCGCCGCAGAACTGACGCCGGATGATTCGCTGATGCCGCTGTACCTGAATGTGGCAACTGCCGCCTATAATCACCGCATCGTCAAGATCGAGCGCGTTGCAGAGCGTGTGGATGTCTATGACCTTGAAGTGCCTGGCACGCATAATTTCGCGCTGGAAAGCGGCGTCTTTGTCCATAACAGCGCAAAGCAAGCGCGTGACCGTCACTTCCAGGCCATCCTGCCCTTGCGCGGCAAGATTCTCAACGTGGAGCGGGCGCGGCTGGATAAGATGTTGGGCAACGAAGAGATCAAGAACATGGTGATTGCTCTGGGCACCGGCATTGGCGAAATGTTCTCCACCGACAAGCTGCGCTATGGCCGCGTGCTGCTGATGACTGACGCCGACGTGGACGGCAGCCATATCCGCACGCTGCTGCTCACGCTGTTCTATCGCTATCTGCCCCAACTGATTGACCAGGGGCGGCTGTATATCGCGCAGCCCCCGCTGTATCGCGTGCAGTCCGGCAAGACGCGCCAGTACGTCTACAGCGATGCCGAGCGCGACGCCTATCTCGCTACGCTCAACGGCAAGACCGCAACGGTCAACCGCTACAAAGGTCTGGGCGAGATGGACCCAGAGGAACTCTGGGAAACGACCATGAACCCGGCCACGCGCACCATCCTGCAAGTGACGGTGGAGGATGCCATCAAAGCCGACGAAATCTTCTCTACGCTGATGGGTGACGAAGTGGTGCCCCGCCGCCGCTTCATCGAGACGCATGCCAAGCAGGTAAAAAATCTCGACATCTAGATCGAAGCTTGTGTAATTTTCGCCGTTTATTGGGCCCCATTCACCTTTTATTGGGCTATTCGGCGATTATTGGGCCACTGCTGAGCTTTGAGCAGCAAGAGGTGAAGGCCCCAACCATCATTAAGATGATTGGGGCCTTCCTTCAGATTCCCAACCCTCAGGGTAGGGGTGCATACTGTTGGTGAATCGGCATACCCTTGCGGCCTCCAAGAGTTCGCTCAGTTTTGCCTTCCGGTAATACCAGGTCTCTCGGAGAGCCGCAGAGAAGCATGTAGAAACCAACTTTATAACAGAACGCGTACAACATCCCGACTTTGCATGAGACGGTCCATTGCGTTGGCGACATTGACGACAGCAGTTCCTTGAATCATGACAGCCATCTCATGGTTGGCTAGCAGTCCCCGTCTGGACAAATTAGACGAGCCAATCAGAGCCTTATTGTGATCAACCACAATCACTTTAGCATGCAGGTCAGCCTCGCCCTCTGAGAGAAAATCGTACAGGCGCAAATGGGTATAGGTTGCTGCAAATCTGCGGAGTTTCGAAATTACCTCGAATGGGTGGTCGTTGAGATGATTGATAATAAGGCTTATTTGTACACCTCTGGCTAATGCTGCCTCCATCCAATCAAAGAGCAAATCTGCCCCAGTACTCAGACTGTAAGCTGTCAACGAAATCTCCTGCTTTGCTTCCCGAAAAAGCTGCTCCAGAGCAGATTCGATAGAGCCAATCCCCCCGCCCATCCAGGCAGTGCCAGTAACCACTATTCGAACGGTGGTATCGCTCATGGTAAATTCTCCAGCAAGAGCGTGCGATCCAGCTGCATATTCCGATGCTCACAGGAGGTCTCAGAGACCAGTGCGCAGGCATAGCAAGCAGCTCCATTATATTTTCCGGGAGCAAACCGCTCTTCTCCACATAAGGGATCATTGGAACAGGTATCAAGAGTATCAATCGCTCTTTGTAGCACCCGCTCAAATTCCGGTACCAGGGCTACCAATCCGCCTAATGTACCGTCCCCGCCTGGCTGAGAGGTGTAGAGTAAAACGCCTCCTCCAGCCTCACCTGTCTGCTCATCGACATCCACAAAGACGCGCTCGCGTACGGCTGCTGCCGAATACCCAGAATCCACCGCCAGGGCATTCATCAACCGATGCGCCAGGGTATGCCACCAGACAAACACCGGATGAAGCTGATACTGCTCATCGGGGTGCATGGCTCTTCCAAAGCTATCGGGAGTGAGCCAGGCATCGAACCAGGCATTAGCCGCAGCACCAGAAAAGGGAAAGTGGCGCGTCTGAGTGCTGGCTTGAGCATCAGGATTTAAATCAAGAAAGATTCCTTCCCCAAACAGTTCTACGCCAGGATACCAGAGCTGTTGCCCATCATCAAACGCGCGATCCACGACCGGGTTGAGAGGGTCCAATCTCCGGTAGCCCGTCTGCACCATGACCACCCGAAGGCGGTTAACAGGTGTGATGCGCAATTGATGACCCTGTGGGCCAGCCAGGATTCGTACCTGGTTCTGGAGTACCTCAAATTGAGGTGGCGCCCCTGGCGTCGGAGATGGTTGTGCGGGCGCGCCGCGTGTGGCCGCATGTGAGAGAGCCTGAAACTCTTGCAGACGCAGGGTGCGAACATTCTCTGGCAACTCACCCTTGACGGTATCCGCAATCGCAGCCAAGATCGTTGGTTCAGGATAGTTTTGAATCTCTGTCAATACAGCCCGGCGGAGCAGGCCCTGCTGCGACAGAGCTTCCAGGGCAGTTGTTAACACCCGCTTGCTATTAATCTGCTGAGTCAGCAGCACGATCCGGATGGACTTCATTTCCAGCAAACGATGGAGGGCTGTTTCGCGAGGTGGGATAGTCAGGGCCGTCTGAAGCTCTGCCATGCGTAAATTGGCCGCACCGCGCTGCATGATTTTTGCTGGTTGGTCACATCGTGGCCTGCCTTTTCCCTGATATTCAGGGAAGCGACCAGAGCAAGGCCATTCGCGGGAATATGCCGTGCCCAGGTTCATCCTGGCATGGCAAATGGGGCAGGTGATCTCTATATGGCGCAGTGCCCCACCGCCCCCCATCCACAGAAGATAGTCTGGGTTACATAACGGCTTTGCATGATCTATGAGGCGCGGCCAGTCTACGTCATCCAGATGCCCGATAGGGCAGGCACGCACAAAGCGGATTGCCTCCTGCCGCACACGAATCCAGGCGTTGCCAGGGTTTGGGAGAGGTAGGCACTTTGGGCAGGCCCGGTTATCGCTCGTGATTTTGCGGTAGAGTATCTTATGCTTCATGCACAGCGCCCAATCTGGGAAGGGGAAAGTGGTATAGATAAAATTATAATCAACGATCCCTAACTCAGCATTCGAAGGTAGGCGCAGGATTCCTGCCCCGTCCAGGAGCGCCCGTGAAAGGCGCGAATCAGTGATCTCGAAGGCGTCCGGACTTCGCTGATAAAATAGGCCGGAGTCGTTCAGAACCGGAATGATACGAGGACCTTGTGGACCTTCCAGAATGGCACCAGGGCCAAAAGTCGTGATAAATTGAGATCGGCGCAAAGATTGTGCAGGCATGACTTACCTTCCCCTCCTCCAGCATCTTCAGGATATTTTGAACCCAGTAGTCTCTTCCACTTCTCGCAAGGAGTTCGGTGCATTCTCGTAGGCTTCATCCAAACCGAGCGATCGATGATGCGCATCTCCAAGCACAACGTTCCGTTGCGGGGTACGCAGCAGGGCGGGTTCGCTGTACACAAAGCGATCAGGGTTCGGATTTTGTCCTGCCAACGCGGCCCAGCGATCTAACTCTGACCCGGTTTCCTGCGCCGTCACCCCTCCAGGTGGTCGCCGTCCATCAGGCTGATGGCAGGCGCGTGCTTCCAGCAGATCAGGGATTGCCTGGACCTCAGAATCGTAACGATGGGATGCCATCCTACAAGCTAAGGCATAATAACTACCACTGAGGCGCTGCTGGACTCGCCAGTCATGATCAATCAGCTGACCGGAGAGCATCCTGGCCTGCCGTAACAAAATCACTGACAATGGCCCCAGGCCTCGCTCGCGGGCGCGAGGGGAGAAGGGAGCGACAGTGATCGGTTCTACATGCCGAT